>JAHHRU010000009.1 GCA_020025635.1 Allofournierella sp. | reverse complement strand
CAGAAGATGACCTCCACATGGAGTACCGCCCGGTTCTCATCTGTCCCGATCATGCCAGTCCCTCCATTCCAGCTTACTCTCCGAATCGCTCCGCAGCATCCCGGTAAACGGTGATGCTCTTTGCCACTTTCTTTTTCTGACTGCGGATGTGGAAGTAGTCCCGCAGAACGCACTTTACTTCCGGGTTTTCCACCTTGCGGGGCAGCAGGCTGATGAACATTTCGTCGTAGCTTTCATAGAGAACACCGCCCCGGTTGTAACTTTGCCAAGTCACCATGGGCTTGCGACCCTCCGGGTCTTTTGCCAGATCAAAAAGCCACCGCTCATCCAGCTCCACATAGCGTTCAAACACAAAGGTCGTGTCATAGGACCCATAGCGGTAGTTGCCCCAAAAGATGAGTGCAGTCATTCCGTCAGGCCCCAGGCGTTCATAGGTCCAGTCCTCCGGATAGCAGCGGTGATCCAACATCCCCAGCGCATTGAACAGGTAGATCGCCTTGGGAGTGCCCAGCAGGGGCGAATAGGTCTCATACACCTGCTCCTTGGGCTGGGTGATGATCGCCTTCATAAAGACCGGGATCAGCCAACTGCCGCCATAGCGTTCATTCAGTTCATCAGCCAATGCCTGCAGCCGCTCATCCGGCTCTCGGATTAGGGAGGCGGTCAGCACCACAGCCGGGATCTTCTCCATCTCCTTCGGCTTTGCCGTATAAAGCCCCAGTCCTTGGGAGAGGTGCCATGTGGTACATTTGTCACCGTCATAAAAGGGTGTGTGCTTCAGATGGCCGATCCGCTCTGCATTTTCTGCCAGAAAACGGTACAGCTCCAGCATTTTGGGCGAGGCTTTCCCCAACATCAAATGGAAACAGAAATTCATCTGTTCCACCTGTTCTTCTTCCAACGGCTTTGAGTCCCCCTCGTCCAGCAGCTGGGAAAGGGTCTTCAGAATGACCGGGGCGATCTGCTCCGACACACAGTCAGAGCAGGCGTCCGACATGATATGGCTGCCCATCCATTTGCCCTTGACCAGCTTGGCCCACAGCGGGGCGGCAGGAGCATACTCCAGCTGCGCCAGGGCTTTTTGTGCAGCCGTTTTGCACTTGCCCTTTTCTGTATTCACAAGCTGGAGAAGCAGTTCGCCGTTGGCTTCATCCTTGCCAAGCTCCAAAATAGTCTTTTCTCTCTTTACGCCCTTAGGGGGCAGTTGTTCCAAAGTCATCATTGGCTTACTCCTTTTTCATCTATCCCACAATGGTGGTTTCCTGAACGGTCAAATTCTCGAGATCCATGGCGGTCAGCTTCTCGGCGGCCTGTGGGGTACACATGAACCAGGTGCTCACGCCCCAGGCGTCCATCCTTGTGACCGTGAAGAAGTCAGTTTCAGCGGGAGTCGGATTTCTTGCGTCAATATAGTGGTCGGCGTAGAGGTACACCAGATCCACCTCCCGCTCCGGCAGCCACTTGGCCCGGCGCGCACGGGGCTTGCCGTTTTTCAGTGCCTTTTCTCTGGGGTTCTCGAACCACTCCAGTTCCTTGAGTTTCAGGCCGGTGAAGGTATCCATGAGCCGCTGGGCGATCTCCCGGTGGGTAAACACCCCGCAGTTCCAGGAGCCCATCAGCCATGTCTGTATAAAGTCACCCACCTTGCTGCCGGGAGCAGGCGGCCCATAGACGCTCTCATCCGCCCACATGACCTCCATCTTTTCGCACTGATCCGGCCGGGGGCAGGGCTGCTTGCTGCCATAGCGGTACATGATATTCACATAGCCGAAGTCCTCGCCGGTCCGGTCATGCCCGACGGCTTCCACTTTATAGGCAGTTATGGACATTGCAGTTCCACCTCCTGAGCCAGTGCAAAGTCATTGGGGTTAATCTGCTTCAAGTTGTTCCTGCACCTCTTTGGGCAGGTCGTTCCACAAAATATCGTATGTAAAATCCCGGATCTCCGGGTAGCACTCCCGTGCGGTCTTTTCCGCCGTCTCCCGGTCCAGGTAGTGCATCTCTTGGTGGAAAAACCAGTTGAGCTTTTCCATGAGCCGGTAGAGACGGATCTGTTCTTCTTGGGTCATGGGACACAGCCTCCTAATTCAGTGCCATTACAAGGCTCCGAATGCTGACCACGATTAGCACAATCCCCAGCAGGAAGAAGATCACCCGCCGGGAGCCACGGCCATAGCGGTGAGAATCTGGTGCTCCGGCGGGGTCGCAGAGCCAGTTCCGGTTCATGATTGCCCCGATCAACAGGACAGCGCCGATGATCAGGGTCACCCAGTTCCAATGCTCCTGTAAAAAAGCCGTGATCTGCTCGCTGTTCATTCAGATTTCCTCCTTCCAGTCATCCTTTGCCTTTTTTGAAGTGTCCACTGCCTCGCCAGGTGTTGACCACACAGGTGAAGATCTGCCCACAGTGCTTGCACCGGACCGTGTGAGCCATGATCTCGTCTGCCCATCCATCCTCTGTCTTTACCTTTTCCAGCGGACAGGTGGATTCCTCTGCCATCAGTTCAAATTCACCTTGTTCCACCAATTGCTGAATATAAGCAATACAGGCCAGGTAGTCTTTGGGGGCATCAAACTTTCTCCATGTTTGAATGTTTTGGCAGTGCTCACACATACGGAATGCCTCCTTGCGCAAATACTTGCTGGTATTTCTCTTTCAGTTCTTTTGGGGTCGCCTTGATGACCTTGCTGCCGCCGTTCTGAGAATCCTTCCCCCAGATGGCCCAAAGCAGGCCCTGCCAAGCGATAGCCCGGAATTTCGGGTCTTTGTTTTCTTCCGGCAGAAGATAATCGGAAAAACGGCGCTTGACTGCCAGCAGCGCATCCAGGCTTTCCGCATTGGCAATCAGGCGGCGGAATTCCTTGGCGGGATTCAGCCATTGCATAGACAATGCGCCCCGCACCAATACCCCCAGCGTCCATGGTTGAAACCCAAACTTCCGGATTAAGGCATGGAGGAATTTCTCTTGCAGGGAAGAATGCTCGTCGTCGCAGAGATCCAGATACTCCGCCACCAGCGGTGCCCACTGTTCTCCCTCCAGCCCCAGAGCAAACACGGCAAAGGTGCCGGGCATGGCGCAGGATTCATCGGAGAGGTTGTTGTACCACTCATACTCCCGCATAGCAAGGCGAGCATATCGCTCCATAGCAGGGTGCAGATTGGGGTGTTGCACGGCGCAGGCAAAGAGCTGATTGACTCCCTTTTTAGGCAGGCCGGGAATGGGCAGATAGAGTTTTTCCTTCCCACGGAACTCCAACGAGTAACTACGGGGAAATCCCTCCTGCTCCAACACCGCACACAGGTAGTCCAGGATTTCAGCATAGCACTCCTCGGTGGAGTTCTTGGCGGTGATGCGGATGGTGGCAAAAGCATCATTGGCCGATGCGGTGAAATGCTCCGTCTTACGGCGCTGGATGTCCTTTGGCAATTTGCCGCTGCCGGCTGTTTTCAGCTGCTTCACCATATCCGGGCGAAGCTGGGAAACCAGGCCGAGAATGTGCTCGGTTTTGAGAGATTCAAAACTCTGTCCGTACACTGTGCAGCAGATCGCCACATAGCAGGCAAAGCGCAGCAGGCCATCGTCCACATCCTCCGGGCGCAATTCCGGCCACACTGTGCAGGGCGGAAAGACGGTAAAACCATCTTCTCGCTCTCCAACAACGAAGTACCGTTCCTGCACCTGCTGTTCTATGTACTTCTCCAACTCAAAGCGAATCTCTTCCCAGCCCACCAGCCGCCGCATGGCATCGCAGAGGGAAACCGCCTCCTCGTAGGGGAATCCCTTCAAAGGCAGTTTGGACAGATACCGCTCCAGCAGCTGATTGGGGAGAAACGGTGTCCCGTTGTGGTTTCGCACCACGGTCGGGTAGGCGGAGTGATTTTCACGGGCGGTGCCGTTCAGCACATCCTGAATGCAGAGATCCGCCTCCGCCAGCACCTTAGGGTCGGTATCTGGTTTGTGGATCAGATAATAACGGTCATTCACCCCGTCACGCTTTGGTAGACTCATCATTCGTTCTCCTCTCAGGTCTGCTGGTGCTGCATGGATACAATCTGGCAGTCCGGGCAGAACTCCACATAGAGGGTCCCTTCCGTGCCGTCCATCACAGTATCCCACTGAATCTGTGCCAGATACTTCATGGGCTTGCCGCAGTGCGGGCAAACCGTATATTCCCAATCCTGCACCCAGTTGGCAAAGCCGCCGATGGTGTTCACATCCTCGCAAGGGGCACCGTAGAACAGGGGCACAGGTACTTTGCCCAGCACGAAGGGGTTTTCAGTGAGGGCCTTGTAGTCCTCTGGCCGGACATAGCAGTCCATCTTTTCCGACCCGTCAAAGGTTTTGGAAGGGAACACCTTAACACCGCCGTCCAGAGTAAAGCGGTTGAAGGCAGGGCCATCCAGAAACCCTGCGCAGTTGGGGCAGCAGGTGGCAGTGAGGATGCCGTCCAGCCCTAAGAATGTCAGCCGCTCATCCCGTCCGTCCAGAACCAGCATATCCACCATGCGCCCGCCGCAGTGGGGGGCAGGTGTCCTCTCGTGCCCGCCCGATGCGGACAGGGGATACTTCGCCGGGTTCACCCTTGACGAGGGGATAGCAGGTGTCGAAGCCCAGCTGGGTGCGCTGGCCCTCCTTGTCAAAGGTCCAGCCGCCGCACTGGGCATAGATGGATGGGTCCACATAGAGGCCCTTGCGCCAGGGCCGTGGGTTCCGCTCCAGCTCCAGCAGAGTCTCCATGGCCTTGTCATCCCCCTGCATGGCAAGACAGCACATGAGATTGGAGGCTTCCCCGGAATCCTCTGTGGACAGCAGAGCATGAATCAAGCCATCACGCACATCTTCCGGGGCACGGTAATAAAGTTCAGAGGGATAGAACACCTTTGCATCCAGCGCCGCCCGCTGGATCTCCGGGATAATGGCATCCCGGTAGCCAAGCAGCTGCCAGAAATCGGTGAGCTCCGGGTCCTCCATATCCGCCAGCCGCCGGATATTCTCGATCAGGTTTTTCTGCTTTTCGGCGATTTGTTCCGGGGTCCAGGCAAGTGCCGCCTTCCGCTGTTGCTCACACTTGCATTTCCAGCACAGTCCTTCATAGCCCAAAGGGGTCCCGCAGCCGGGGCAGGTGTATTTCAAACTCATCATAGCGGTTTCCTTTCAGAAAAAAATCCTGCATCGTGCTGCCGCAAAGGCAGACGGATGCAGGGTGGAAAATGGGCGCAAAGAAAACAGCCGCATCTGTTGGCAGATGTGGTTGCTTCCATGAACATGATCATTTTTTTGTTTTTGAGGGCCGCTGGCGGCAGCCCGGAGGCTGTGCCCATGGCGGCACCCCCCTTGCTGAGATGGTTTTATGCTTTATTATATCATAAAAAAATTGCTGTTGGAAATATTTTGTTGGTTCTGTCCATGATATTTTTGCGGATTCATGCAGCTTGCGTGATTGCAGCATGTGGCAAAGTTTTTCGTCCGCAGCTTGTGAACGAAAAAGGGAGCGGATGAAAAATCAAAAAAACTTATATTGAATGTGAACTTTTGCAAAATCCATTCGTCTTATATATAAAGAAAACAAAAAAGGAAGGATCACGCATGGACACAACCACAGCAGTGCAGCGGCCCGCCGCAAGAAGGGTCTCGACCAGCCGGGCGGTGAACGGCTGCCCGACGGCAAACCGGCCGGCAGGTCAAAAAATGCGCCGGCAGGCAAAAAAGGCCGCACGGCGCGCGAAACGCCGGCAGGCCGTGGCAAAGCTGTTCGTGCTGACGGTGGCGGCCGGATTGATCATCCTGGTTGGCGCATCCTTTTTTAAAGAAATCGAAGCAGCAGTGGATACGGCCATCCCGGAAGCTCAAAATCTGATTGCAAAAGGTGAAGACCGGCTTACCGGCAAAGATTTTAACATCAGCACCGTTCAAAGCCCGGTGGATTACAACAGAAACGGTGTGGATGATTACACCGATATTTTGAACGGGGCCAAAAAGGATGCGGCCAACCACCCGGAATACGACGGGACCTATCAGGACGATGCATACCCGCCGGATCACATCGGCGTTTGCAGTGACGTGGTGTGGCGTGCATTGAAAAATGCCGGCTATTGTCTGCGGGAAATGGTGGACAACGACATCACCCGCCGCCCCTGGGCCTATCCCGAGGTGCAGGGGCAGGACTGGAACATTGATTTTCGACGGGTGAAAAATCTGCGGGTATTTTTTGATGAATACGCCCAGGTACTCACCACCGACATTGACGCGATCGAAGAGTGGCAGCCCGGCGATATCGTGATCTTTGGCGAAAACCGCCACATCGGGGTGGTGTCGGACCGCAGAAATGAACAGGGACGTACTTATATGCTGCACAACGGCGGCCAGCCGGACCGGGAGGAAGACTACCTGGGCAGCAAGGAGGAAGCGGCAGTGGCGGCACATTACCGTTTCGATGCTTCCAAGATCCCGGAGGATGTGCTGGTTGCCTGGCACGACTGAATTAAAAACGGATGGAGCTTTTTTAAAAGAAGGCCCCATCCGTTTTTTGTGTTTAAAACCGTGGATGCTGCCGATACTTTTCCTGATAACGGGAAGGGGAGACGATGGGATGAAAGAAAAAAGGCTGATATGGCTGTTCGGCGGCTTTTTGCTTCTGTTTGGCGTTGTAACGGGAAGGCTGTTTTTGCTGGCCTCGAACCACCAGTATGCCGAAACGGCACAGCGGCAAATGGTGACCCGAATTCCGCTGGAACCCAGCCGGGGAAACATCTATGACCGCATGGGCCGAAGCGTTACCGGCGGCGAGCTGCGGTATTTTGCCTTATCGGTTCCGGGCGAGAGCAGCTATTCCAGGCTGTTTCAATATGTCCCGTATCAAAAACAGGGGCTGCTTTACGAAAAAAGGAATGCGCTGACCCCGTTTCTGATCGAGGTGGACCGGGATCTCAACGATCAGGGAATTTACACCTGCACAGTGCCCCGGCGCTACCCGGAAAATCCCCTGGCGGAGCATCTGATCGGCTATGTGGACGGGCAGGGCATGGGTGCGGCAGGCCTGGAGTCTGCCTTTGAAGAGGTGCTGGGCGCGGGGGCAAAAGAGGCCTATCTCGAGTGCATCACCACAGCACAGGGAAATCTGCTTGCTGGGACCCAGCCAAAGCTGGAACTGGGCAGCCGGAAAAAAGGCGGGCTGGTGCTCACGCTGGACAAAGGCATTCAGCGGGCCTGCGAAGCGGTGGCCCAGCAGATGGAGAGCGGCTGCATCCTGGTTTTGGATACCGCCACGGCCCGGGTGCTGGCCAGCGTGAGCATTCCCCATTTTGACCCCCGGCATGTGGAAAAAAGCATTCAGGCGGGGGATACCTCGCTGCTGAACCGGCCGCTCTGTGCTTACAATGTGGGGTCGGTGTTCAAGCCCATTCTGGCCGCGGCGGCTTTGGAAAAGGGGGCGGGCTGGTACTCGTTTGAATGCGAAGGCGAGGTGGATGTGAACGACCAGGTCTATCACTGCGCTGCCGGCCGTGCCCACGGAGAGATCGACCTGGCAAGGGCCCTTGAAAAAAGCTGCAACTGCTATTTCATCGGCCTTGGGCAGCAGCTGGGCGGGCAGACTGTGGAAATCATGGCGGAAAAATTCGGGTTCGGAAAGCCGGTGTATCTTGCAGGCGGCATGAAAAGCGCCTGTGGCAGCCTTCCCAAGGCGAGCACTTTAAAGGATAAAGGCCAGCTTGCCAATTTGAGCTTTGGCCAGGGGATGCTTACGGCGACCCCGCTGCAGGTGGCGGCGGCCATGAACGTGATCGCATCCGACGGGTGCTACCGGGCCCCGGCCTTTCTGGACCGGGTCATCAATGAAACCAACGGGGAAAGCGTGGAGCAGCTTTATGAACCCGGGAAAAGGCAGGCGGTGCGCCCTGAAACGGCCAAAGCACTGCGGGAAATGCTGGTGGGGGTAGTGGAAAACGGCCTTGGAAAGGATGCAAAACCGAATGCCGGCGGCGCTGGCGGAAAAACCGGCACGGCTCAAACCGGCAGCTTTACCGAAGAAAAAAGGGAAAAGATGAATTACTGGTTTGCGGGTTTTTACCCCGCCGAAAAACCCCGGTATACCGTGCTGGTGATGCAGGACGGCATATTGGAGCCCAAGGTAAGCTCCGGGCGGCTGTTTGCCCAGGTCTGCGATGCCCTTTACTGGCTTGAGGCCCCAGAGGAAAACAGTTGACAAGGCGTGTGGGGCGGGGTATAATCAAACAGTAATATCAAAATGGCTGAGATAGGGCCAATGGCGGGCGAAGAACCCACAGAGAGGGGAACACACGGTGCAAGTTCCTGTTCCAATGCCGCCAGATGCCACCCTTGAGCCCCCGGCGAAGAGCCGGGCGTTTCGCAGCGTTAATGCGGATGAAAAGCGGCGGTCTTCGGGCCGCAACTTGGGTGGTACCACGGAAGCTCACGCAGCCTTCGTCCCTTGGTCATAGGGGGCGAAGGCTGCTTTTTTTCGGGATGCACCGCATCCAGCCGTTTGAAACAAGCAAAACAGGATAGAGGAGAAACGATCGATATGCAATGGACCGGACTGAATGAACTGCGCGAAAAGTACCTGAGCTTCTTCGAGAGCAAGGGCCATCTGCGCCTGGGCAGCTTCCCGCTGGTGCCCAAAAACGACAACAGCCTGCTGCTCATCAACAGCGGCATGGCCCCCATGAAGAAGTGGTTCCTGGGCCAGGAAGAGCCCCCCTGCCACCGTGTTACCACCTGCCAGAAGTGCATCCGCACCCCTGACATTGAGCGTGTGGGCATCACCGCCCGCCACGGCACCTTCTTTGAGATGCTGGGCAACTTCAGCTTCCAGGATTATTTCAAGGAAGAGGTCATTCCCTGGGCATGGGAGTTCCTGACCCAGGTGCTGGAGATCCCCGCAGACCTGCTGTATATTTCCGTTTACGAAGAGGATGACGAGGCCTGGGACATCTGGACCAAAAAGATCGGCATCCCCGAGGATCACATGGTCCGCTTCGGCAAGGAAGACAACTTCTGGGAGCACGGCTCCGGCCCCTGCGGCCCCTGCAGCGAGATCTATTTTGACCGCGGCCCCGAGCATGGCTGCGGCAAGCCTGGCTGCAAGGTGGGCTGTGACTGCGACCGTTACATGGAGGTTTGGAACCTGGTGTTCAGCCAGTTCGATTCCGACGGCAAGGGCCACTATGAGCGCCTGGCCCGCCCCAACATCGACACCGGCATGGGCCTTGAGCGCCTGGCCTGCGTATTGCAGGGCGTGGGCAACCTGTTCGAGGTGGACACCGTGCGCGCCATCCTGAACCATGTGGAAAAGATCTCCGGCAAGACCTATGGCAAGGACGACAAGACCGACATTTCCATCCGTGTGATCACCGACCACATCCGTTCCACCGTGTTCATGGTCAGCGATGGCATCCTGCCCTCCAACGAAGGCCGCGGCTATGTGCTGCGCCGCCTGCTGCGCCGGGCTGCCCGTCACGGCCGGATGCTGGGCATCAACCGCCCCTTCCTGACCGAGCTGGTTGAAACCGTTATCCGTGAAAACAAGGCAGGCTATCCCGAGCTGGAAGAGCATGCCGATTACATCAAGAAGGTCATTGCCACCGAGGAAGAGCGCTTCTACAAGACCATCGACCAGGGCATGAACATCCTGTCCGGCCTGATCGAAAATGTGAAGAAGGCTGCCGAGGCCGGCAAGGAAGCCATCCTGTCCGGCATTGATGCATTCAAGCTGAACGACACCTTCGGCTTCCCCCTGGACCTGACCAAGGAGATCGCCGCTGAAGAAGGCATCCTGGTGGATGAGGAAAACTTCAAGGCGGAAATGAAAAAGCAGAAGGAAAAGGCTCGCAAGGACCGTTTGTCCCGGGATATTTCCGGCTGGGCCGAGGACCTGTTTGCAGACCTGGATGCTGCCGCCACCGTATTTACCGGCTATGATAAGCTGGAAGACAAGGCCACCCTGCTGGCCATTTCCGACGGCGAGGAGCTGCAGGAAGCCGTTTCCACTGATGAAGGCGCAAAGGACGGCGTTCTGGTGGTTCTGGATAAGACTCCCTTCTACGCAGAAAGCGGCGGACAGGTTGCCGATACCGGCAGCATCGTGACCGCTGACGGCGCCCGCCTGGAAGTGAAGGATGTGAAGAAGACCCCGAAGGGATACTTTGTTCACACCTGCACCCTGCTGGAAGGCACTGCCAAGGCAGGCGACAGCGTGATCGCAAGCGTGTCCAAGGGCCGCCGCAGCGCCATTGCCCGCAACCACACCAGCGCCCACCTGCTGCAGAAGGCTCTGCGCGAGGTGCTGGGCAGCCATGTGCATCAGGCCGGTTCCTATGAGGACGATGAGCGCATGCGCTTTGACTTTACCCATTTCAGCGCGGTCACTCCCGAAGAGCTGGCTCTGGTGGAGCAGATCGTAAACGAGAAGATCTTTGAGGCCCTGGATGTTACCATCCAGAACCTGCCCCTGGCAGAGGCCAAAAAGATGGGCGCCATGGCCCTGTTCGGCGAAAAGTACGGCGAAGTTGTCCGGGTCGTGGATGTGTCCGGCTGGTCCACCGAGTTCTGCGGCGGCACCCATGTGAAGAACACCGCACAGCTGGGCTGCTTTAAGATCCTGTCTGAGTCCAGCGTGGCTGCCGGCATCCGCCGCATCGAGGCCACCACCGGCTTCGGCGTGCTGCGCCTGCTGGACGAGCGCACCGCAATGCTGGAGCAGATTTCCGGCACTCTCAAGGTGAACAACCTGAAGGACCTGCCCCTGCGCGCAGTTTCTCTGGTTGCCGAAAACAAGAGCCTGGCAAAGGAGCTGGAGGCCGAAAAGGCAGCCGCAGCAGCAGGCAAGATCGACGGTCTGTTTGAAAATGCTGTGGATGTGAACGGCATCAAGATCCTGACCGCATACTTCTCCGGCACTGCGCCCGAAGCTCTGCGCGGTATGTCCGAAAAGGTGCGTGAAAAGACTTCCAACGTGGTGAGCGCTCTGGTTGGCAGCGACAACGGCAAGCTGACCCTGGCTGTTTCCTGCGGCAAGGGTGCCCTGGATATGGGCCTCAAGGCCGGTGTGCTGGTAAAGCAGATCGCTGTGATCGCTGGCGGCAACGGCGGCGGCAAGCCTGACTTTGCAATGGCAGGCCTCAAGGACAAGACCAAGATCGACGAAGCTTTGAACGCTGTGGCCGGCATTGTTGCAAACCAGCTGAACTGAGTTTATAAATCGGAACACACCGGGGCGTGATCGCTTTGCGCCCCGGTGATAACCGGATACTGAAAGGAGGATACGGGAATGGATTGCTTATTCTGCAAGATCGGAGCGGGAGAGATCCCCTCAAACAAGCTTTATGAAGATGATGACATTCTAGCCTTCCATGACATCGATCCCCAGGCCCCGGTGCACTTTTTGGTAATTCCCAAAAAGCACATCGATTCGGCTGCACAGCTCACCGAGCAGGATGGTGCGCTTTTGGCACACATCTATGCGGTGATCGCAAAGCTCTGCGATGAGCTGGGCTGCGAAAAGGGTTACCGGGTCGTGACCAATGTGGGAGAAGACGGCGGGCAGAGCGTGAAGCACCTGCATTTCCATGTGCTTGCAAAGCGCAGCCTGGCCTGGCCTCCGGGCTGATCGCACGGCCGTGTTCTATAAGGCAAAACGAGAAAGGGGAAACCTACTACCATGAGCAAAACTTATACTTTGAATGTTGCAGGGCTTGTTCGGGAACTGCCCATCTGCAAGGTAAATGATAACATGGATATTGCAGCTTTTGTAATGTTCAGCGATGTGGAATTGACCGTTGCCTGCGCAAAGGCCCTGCTGGAAAAATGCCCGGAGTTCGATGTGATCGTTACTGCTGAGGCCAAGGGCATCCCTCTGGCTTATGAAATGAGCCGTCAGAGCGGCAAAAAATACATCCCCGCCCGCAAAGGCGTAAAGCTTTATATGCAGCAGCCTGTTGTGGTCGAGGATGAATCCATCACCACCAGCGGCAAGCAGACCCTGGTCATTGACAAGGTGGACCTGGACTACCTGAACGGCAAGCGTGTGCTGATCGTGGACGATGTGATCAGCACCGGCGGTTCTCTGCACGCACTGGAAAAGCTGGTAGAGCAGAGCACTGGCACCGTCGTGGCCCGTGCTGCTGTTCTGGCAGAGGGCGATGCAGCAGACCGCAAGGACATTGTGTTCCTGGAAAAGCTGCCGCTTTTCTTCCACTAAGCCTGCAATGAAAAGACCTTTGGCAGCGGCCTGTTTCACCTTCGCGCTGATACGGACGGCCGCTGCCTTCCTGCCGCAGACGGCTTTCGGGCCGCTTGCGGCAGTTTTCGTATTGGTGCTTTTGGTGGGGCTGATGCGCCGCAAAAGGGGATATTACGTTTTGATCCCGGTCGTGTGCCTTGCCGGGCTGGCCGTTCAGTGGGTCGGGCTTTTGCGCCTTGCACCGGTTCTTGATCTGGCCAAAAGCAGCCCAGTGCTCACCGTTCGGGTGGAAAAGACGGTGCCGGGCTACCGGGAGGATGCCGTGCAGGCCGATTTGACGGTGCTGGAACTGGATGGAAAGGCCCTTGGGCCGGGCCGGCGCTTTGGCATCCGGTGTGCAGCCTTCCCGCCGGCACAGCCGGGTGAAATTTTGAAAGGCACTTTTCATCTGAAAATCCCGCAAAAAGGCCGGCACCGGCGCAGCCTTTTTGCACATGGCCTTTATCTTGAGGCGGATGCGGGTCCGCTTGAAAAGCTGGGCCGTTCCCATGTGCTGAAATCCTGGTTCTGGAAGCTCAACCGGCAAATGGCCCAGTCGGTGCGCCGGCATCTGCCAAGGGAAGAGGGCAGCATTCTTGCCGCCATGACCCTGGGTGATAAAACGGGGGTCACTCCCCGCATTCAGGAGGCCTACCGAAAGGCCGGTGTTTCCCATCTGCTGGTGGTTTCAGGGCTGCATCTGTCGCTTTTGTGTGCAGCGTTTTTGGGCGGCGGGGCGGCTGGCAGAAAACGCCCAAAGCTTCGCGCGAGCCTTGCCATCGGCATGGTGCTTTTTCTTGTGATGCTCACCGGCCAAAGTGCATCCATCCGCAGAGCAGGCACCGCGGCGGTCCTTTCATACGGGGGAGTGCTGCTGCTTCGTGCGGCCGACCCATTCACTTCGCTTGCTGTGGCGGCTTTTCTTGCAAGCCTTGCGGGGCCTTATGCGCTCTGTGATCTGGGGCTGGAGCTTTCCTTTGCGGCGACACTTGGAATTATTTTAGGCGCCCGCTGGGTAAAGCCGCTGAAGGATAAGGCAAAGCAGGATGAAAGCACAGTCAGATGCCTGCTGGCCCGTGCGGCAGAAGGGGCGGCCTGCCCCTTTATGGCGGCCCTTTTCACCCTGCCGGTCCAGCTGGCTTATGGGCTTGGGGTAAGCGGCGTTTCTGTCATGACCAATCTGCTGGTCACGATGCTGGCGGGGCCCATACTGGCGCTGGGCTTTTTGGTGGAGATCACCGGCCTTATACCGGCTTTGGACTTTGCCTCCAAGACCTTTGCACTGGCGGCAGGAATGCTGGTCCGCCTGATGAACCACATCGTTTTCCACTGTGCAGAACTGCCGTTTGCGAGGCTGCGGCTCCCGGCGGCGTTTTCCGTTTCACTTTGGGTCATTTTGGCGGGGTCGATCCTTCTTATGAAGAAAGCCCGCTGCCGCAAAAGTTGGTGGCCCTGCCTTGCCTTGGCGGTCATTCCGGGAATATTGCTGCACCTGATTTTGGCCAGCGGCACTGTGCGGCTGCATTCGGCAGGTGACAGCAAGGACCCGAGCCTTGTGGTGTGCCAAAGCGGACGTTCGCTTGTGGTGCTGCGGGGAGACGAATACGGTCAGCGGATGCTGAAATACCACCTGGAACAGCTGGGCATCGAGAAGCCGGACTTACTGATCGACCTGCGGCAAAAGCCGCTTCCCACTGAGATCAAAGGGAAATGGCAGATGACAGTGGCAGATTTTGAGCCGAATTCCACCCGCAGCTGGAAAATTTGTGATATAATGACCACAAGCTGCCGAATGAAAACAGGGCAGATGGTGCTGCTGGATATAAAAGGATACAAGGTGGCCGTTACCGAAGGCGAGTGCCGGCTGGCACAGCCCATCCAGGTGGACCTATTGCTGGCAGGCAGCCAGATGCCAAAGGGCATCAAGGCCGAGATCACAGCTGTGGCCGGCGGCGATGAAGCTGAAATCACGTCCGGCCGGATCTATATGGCACAGGACGGCTTTCATGCAGTCATTCGGCCGGAAAATGCGGCACTGCTCTATGGAGGAAGTTATGCTTCACAATGAACAAAAACGGGATGCAGCCCTTGCAAAAGGGGTCCCGGTTTACTATTTCTATTCAACAGATCCGTTTTTGGCCCGTGCCGCAGCGGAAAAAACCAGCAAGGCACTGACCGGTGCGGAGGATACCGAAACCACCCGGCTGGATGGGCCTGCCCCCGGCGTGGAGGAAATCATCATGTCGGCGGGAACCATCTCCTTCTTCGGCACCCGCCGTTTGGTGGAAATGCCCGCTCTTCAGCCCACTGCCTATACCGAAAAGGACATGGCAGAGGTCATTGATGCCATTGAGAGCGCGGAAAACGCGGTGTTTGTGATTTACAGCGTGTTTGGTGAGGAACGGGGCAAGATCAAAATTCCAAAGCTTGCCAAAAAACTGATCGATGCCTGTGAAAAGCTGGGCTATGCGGCCGAGGTTGCAAAGCCCGGCCCCCAGCAGATGCGCAGTATGCTGCGCAGCCGGGCAGAAAAGCAGGATACCATCCTTTCCGAAAATGCCGCCGCAACCCTGCTTGAACGGTGCGGCGAGGACCTGTTCCAGCTGGAAAACGAGGTGGACAAGCTGGCGGCGGCCAGCGGCTATACCGAGATCACCCCGGCGCTGGTTGCCCAGTTCGCCACCCAGAACCTGGAAGCAGATGTGTTCGATATGGTGCGGGCGGTCACCGGCCGGAATGCGGCCAAAGCCTGCCAGAAGCTGGATGCTCTGCTGCGGCTGCAAAATGAACCCATCGCCATCACGGCAGCCATGATCGGCAGCTATGTGGATATGGCCCGGGTGAAGGCCGGCCAGGCGGTGCGCAAGCCTTACGGCCAGGTGCACAAGGATTTTGGCTACCGGGGCAGTGATTACCGGCTGAAAAAAAGCATGGAGACCGCATCCCGCTATACCCTTGCACAGCTCACGGCCTGCCTGGACATTCTGCTGGAGCTGGATAAGGACCTGAAGGGTTCGCCGGTGGACAAAGCGGTGCTGATGCAGACCGCCCTGTGCCGGCTCAGTGCAGGGGTGCGGCCATGAGTGAGAAACTGCGTATCCGTCAGGTGCTGGTGGTGGAAGGGCGCTATGATGCTGCGGCCCTTTCTTCGCTGGTGGACGGCCTTATCCTGACCACCGACGGCTTTGCGATCTTTAAGGACAAACAGACCCAGAGCCTTTTGAAGGAGCTGGGCCGCCAGCGGGGTGTTCTGCTGCTCACCGACCCGGATGCGGCAGGCTTTCGCATCCGGCGCTTTGTGGCGGACATTGTGGGCCATGAGCATGTGATCCAGGCCTATGTGCCGGCGATCCACGGCAAGGAAAGCCGCAAAGCAGAGCCGGGAAAGGAAGGCCTTCTGGGGGTGGAAGGGGTGCCCGCATCGGTGCTGCGAAAAGCTTTGATGGATGCCGGCGCGGCACAGGCCGCCCCCCGCAGCGGCCGTGCCATTACCTATGCGGACCTGTACAGCTGGGGTTTTTCCGGAACGGCTGGCAGCCGGGAATTCCGATATGCTTTGCTAAAGCGGCTGGGCCTTCCGCCAAGGCTTTCCAAAAAGGCGCTGCTGGATGTGCTCAACAGCCTGTATACCTACGAAGAGATCGAAGCGGTGCGGGCAGAGCTGGAAGCAGAAACCAAAGAATAAAACAGCCTGTAAGATGGCAGGCAATATAGCAAAAAGACGAGGAGCATGACTTTCACGCTCCTCGTCTTTTTGTGCTTTGTGAAATTTTGATTGGATACATCGGTTTTGTGCGGCAAAGGGCTTTGTTATTTCAGCTTGCCTTCCAAAACCTGGGCGCAGTACCAGGGCTGCTCCACCCGGAAGCTTTTGTCGCTCACGCCGGCAAGCTCCGGCTGGGAAAGGGTAGGGAAGGTGAGCCGCCAGGCGCAGAGGGCCTGATATTTTAATTTCAGTTCCCGGTTGGCGGCGTTGTTTCCGTATTTGCTGTCGCCCAAAATGGGGCAGCCGATGGAGGCCAGATGCGCCCGGATCTGGTGGGTGCGCCCGGTGATAAGCTCCACCTGCAAAAGGGCCAGGCGGCCGCTCACGGCCTGGGTCTCATAGCGGGTCTCAATGGGCTTTGCATCCGGGCGGGCCGAGTCGAACACCTGCACATGCCCCTGCTTTGCATCCTTGGCAAGGTAGCCGGTCAGGGTGGCCTTTTCCGGGCGGGGCCGGCCGAAGGTCACGCAGAGGTATTCTTTCTTGAGCGAGCGGTCCCGGATAAGCTGGGTCAAAAGGTCCAGTGCACGGGCGGTTTTGGCCACAAGCACCAGGCCGCTTGTGCCGGTGTCCAGCCGGTGGCAAAGCTGGGGCGCAAAGCCTTTGCCAGGCTGGTATTCCTTCTGGTTGTAAAGGTGCAGCATGACCCGGGCGATCAGGCTGTCGTCTTCTTCATCCCCATCTACCGGAAGGCCGGCGGGCTTGTTGGCAATGAGCAGGAACTCATCCTCATAAACCACCTTTGCCGGGAAGGGGCAGCGCAGAAAAGCGGGGCCTTCCGGGTCCACCAGGCCCAGCTGGGCATCCGGGATGAAAAGCCTGATCACATCGCCGGCCTGCACCCGGGTGGAAAGGGGCTGCTTTTTGCCGTTCAGCTTGATCTTGTTTTCCCGCAGGGCCTTGTTCAGCCGGCCCATCGAGAGCACCGGGTACTGTTCCATCAGATATTTATCCAGCCGGATGGGCAAAAGGCTGTTTACAGTGAGCTGTGTCATTTTACAAAATCCAAATCCTTTTCAATTAAAATATGAGCATCCGGAATGTCCAGTGTGACCATCAGCCAGCCCGGATCGGTATCGACCTTCAAAATGGGGTATTCCGTCTCTTCGGCCAAAACGGCGCGGGCGCCTTCGAGCCTGCTGCGCAGATAGGGCACATCCGGCAGAAGGATGACCTTGTTCTGGTCCTTTTTGCGGCCGATGGCTTCAAGATTGAGACTCAGCACACCGTTTTGCCAGTGATCGTCTGAATAATCGGCAAGGTGTACCGGGAAATTTTCCCCAAAAGGCAGGGCCTTTGTTACCCCTGCACCATCAAAGCCGGGGGCGATCACATAAAGCACCGTTTCATCCCCGCTGCCAAGATCTGCCTGCAAGGCGGCACAAAAGGCCGTGTCCTGAACGGCAGGTGCGATTTTCAGGAAGATTGCTTCCTGCTCGGTGAGATAAAGGCTGCCTGTATCCGGGGTGCCGTTCAGCAGGGCATCCAGCGCCTGGGCCTGCTGCTGGCCGGCCAGGGCTTCGTCGTAGCGGGCCAGAATGGAGGTATCGGTGGTTGCCATGCCTTCGTCGGCGGCATACAGCATCAGGGGCAGGCCGGTGTGGGTCAGCGGGTCCAGTGCGATCATTTTCTGATACCGGCCGCGGATGGCTTCAAAAAAGCTGCTGGCAGAGGAAAGGGCCGGGGTGCTGCCGGTCACCAGGTCGGCGATCAGGGGCTGATAGCTTCGCAAAGAGTGGGCTTTTTGCAAAAGGGCGGGGCTGAGATCGGCAATTTGAACCACCAAAATCAGCGAAAGCAAGGCCGGGGTCAGCTGCTTTTTGGAAAAGGAGCCGCCGATTTTGAATGCACCCCGCAGGGCAAACAGGAACAGCAGGTAGTAAACCGGCCAGAACAGCCGCCCGCTGGAACGGAACGCCGTGGCAAGCCGGATGATGAACTGGGGCAGGGGCAGACGGGCAAGCACCGCGCCGTTTACGGTTACGATATGGCTCACGGCAAACACAGTGAGACACAGGCACACGAGCAAAAGTCCCCAGTGCCGGCGCAGAAGGGGTAATATTTGCCGGCGCTCTTTCAAAAACAAAAAAACCACAGCTGCTGCAAGGGCCAGCAGCAGGCCCAGGCCCAGATAGTTGAAACCGTCATAGTTGCCGGGCTGTTGGTTCTGCACCGGAAGGAACCGGCTCCACACAAGGCCCCGGCTGGTGGGATTCCACAAAGCGTTCAAGTTCATGGAAAAATAGCCGTAGGAGATGCCGCTGCCGCCGGAAGCGGAGCCGCCGGCCGAAAAGAAGCCGAACAGCCAGCCCGCCCCAAGGCAGCCGGCCAGGTTTGCCAAAAGAAAGCCCAGCGGCTTCAGAAACTGCCGATGCCCGGCCGCATGCTCCAAAAGCAGGGCAAAGGTAAGGGCAAAGGTCATGGGTACAAAATAAGGATGGATGGCAAGGGTCAGGCAGTTCACGGAAAACAGCCCGCCATAGGCAAACCGGCCCTCCCGGCGGCCGCGGATGTAATAGTAAAGGGCGGCCAAAATCAGGAAATGCGCGGCCAGTGAGGTGTGGCGGAAGGCCCGCTCCAAAAGAATGGGGCTCAGCACAAAGGGAATGGTTCCCAGAAGGGCAAGCGGTTCTTTTTCGGTGAAAAGGCCCATCAGCAAAGCGGCAAATCCGCCCTGAAGCAGAAAGCAGAGCAGGGTGAAAAGGCCGAAGTACTGAAAAGTTTCCGGCAAAAGGGGCGAAAGCAGCCGGAACAGCACCGCAAACAAAGGGATGGAATCGGTGAACGCAACGCTCATCCCAGAGGGCCAGCCCAGATTTGGCGCAACGCAGAACGGGACCGAGAGGGGGGAACTGCGGTAAAACATCCAGCCGGCATAGTGCTGCTGGATGTCCTGCTCCACATATCCGCCGCGCAGGAACGCGTCATTTGAAACATTCAGCGGGGCAAAACCATATAAGATCAAAAAAACGGCCAGACCGATGAGAGCGCCCGAAAAAAACAGGCGGGCAGATCTTTTTGCGGTCAGGTTCATTGAAAGACCCCCTTTAAACAAAGCCCGGGCAAAGGGCAGAAATTCCCGGAGAAGCTCCGGGGTCAGCCTTATTATAAAGGAAAACAAGGCAAAATACAATTTTCTTTGCCAAAATCGGCGTTGACAACCGTGCGCAGGATGATGTATTATAATAGAGCTTGCCGCTGTGGCGGAATTGGCAGACGCAAGGGACTTAAAATCCCTCGGTGGTAATACACCGTACCGGTTCGATCCCGGTTAGCGGCACCAAGCAAAGAAACCGGGCCTTTTCTTTTTTGGAAAGGCTCGGCTTTTTTATGCGCTCAATCAAAGAAAGCGGGAAGATATCCTTCCTTTATCAGAAGCTCCAGCACAAGAGCTTCCCGCTCCAGCATGGCCTGATCCGCCGGCCCGTGCGGCATTTGCCGGTTTACCCGGATGGCGGTTTCAGGGGATACGAATTCCAAGGTGAAGCGCTCGTCCTGTTCGTAATCGTCCAGCTTTTGAGAGAAAACCTTTGGCAGAACGCCGCAGAGATAATAGTAATTATCCTGAACGAACATTTCGTACAGGGGCTGGTCACTTTTCTGCACCCGATGCACAAGGCCGTATTCCCGGATGCTTTCGGGTACGACGGCAAGGCCGGATTCTTCCCGGACCTCCCGGATGAGGGTCTCAAGCTGGCTTTCGCCCGGCTCCATGCCGCCGCCGGGGAACTTGTAATAGTTGTATTTGAGGCTGTGCACCATGGCGGCCCTGCCGTTTTGCAGGATGATGCCCCGCACCGAAGGACGGATAAAGGGCTTTCCGCCGGGGTCATAGTCTTCTGCATCCATTTTGAATAAAAGCCGCATATGGTTTCCTCCCTGTCCATTTGCAAAAGCAGACCTATTGTAGCAAGCCGGCGGACAAAATACAAGCCTTGGCCGAAAGGGCAGTCGAAAAGCTTTGCGGCAGAAGGAAAATCTGAATAAAAAGAGCTTTGCCTTTTGCGAAAAAACTGGATACAACTCAAAACATGACGGGAACCGTTCATAATTCGTTAAAATTCCTTGCAATCGATGGCCCGATTTGCTATTATAGAAAAAATGTCAAAGAGAGGGGTCTCACGATGCGGCGGTTTGTTTTGAGTGGCATGAACCTGCATAAGGTGTCCCTTTCTTTTCGTTTCCATAACGGCACTTCCGCAAAGGAAGCTGTCAGTGTCCGGCATTCCTGATTTTTGCGGAATGCTTATTTTTTTGTCTATTTTAAGGCCGGCGGCCCGGCTTTTTGGATAGAGAGCTATACTGAGGAGGAAATTCACAAATGAAAGAAGAAAAATTGCAGCTGAACGATGGCATCTTTGATGCCCGTACGCTGGGCGTTCCCAAAATGATCGTTCTGGGCCTGCAGCACACCTTCGCCATGTTCGGCGCCACCGTGCTGGTTCCCCTGATCACCGGCCTGAGCGTTTCCACCACCCTGCTGTGCGCAGGTCTCGGCACTCTGCTGTTCCATGTTTTGACCAAGGGCAAGGTGCCCGCCTTCCTGGGCTCTTCCTTTGCTTTCCTGGGCGGCTTTGCCCTGGTAGCACCCAAGCTGGCAGATGGCTCTTCCAATCTGGAAATGCTGCCCTATGCCTGCGGCGGCGTGGTGTTCGCCGGCCTTATTTACCTTTTGATGAGCGGCCTTATTTCGGTGTTCGGCGTGGATAAGATCATGAAGTTCTTCCCGCCGGTCGTTACCGGCCCCATCATCATCTCCATCGGCCTGATCCTGGCTCCCACTGCCATCACCAACTGCTCCACCAACTGGCTGCTGGCCATTGTGGCCCTGGGCACTGTGGTGGTCTGCAACATCTGGGGCAAGGGCATGGTCAAGATCCTGCCCATCCTGCTGGGTGTTGTGGTTTCCTATGTTGTGGCTGTTATCACCGGCGCTGTGGATTTCTCCGCAATCAAGGATGCCGCATGGCTGGGCCTGCCCGTTCGCGGTTCTGCCATGGCAAAGTTCGATCTGTCCGCGATCCTCACCATCATGCCCATCGCTCTGGCAACCATGATGGAGCACATCGGCGACATTGCCGCCATCAGCGCAACCACCGGCAAAAACTACATCCGTGACCCGGGCCTCAACCGCACCCTGCTGGGCGACGGCCTGGCCACTGCAATGGCGGGCTTTCTGGGCGGCCCTGCCAACACCACCTACGGCGAAAACACTGGTGTTCTGGCCCTGACCAAGATCTATGACCCCCGCGTGATGCGCATTGCTGCCTGCTTTGCCATCCTTTTGAGCTTCAGCCCCAAGTTTGATGCGGTCATCAACACCGTTCCCACTGCCATCATCGGCGGCGTTTCCTTCATCCTGTACGGCATGATCAGCGCCATCGGTGTGCGCAATGTGGTGGAAAACCAGGTGGACTTCACCCGCAGCCGCAACCTGATCATTGCAGCTGTCATCCTGGTAAGCGCTCTGGGCTTCAACAGCATCGGCGGCCTGTCCTTCGGCATCGGCAGCGTCACTGTCTCGCTGTCCGGCCTTGCCATTGCGGCGATCCTGGGCATCGTGCTGAATGCGATCCTGCCCGGCAACGACTACACCTTCGACAAGGTGGATGTTCCTGAAAATCCCATGAACATGCAGGTTTGATGCCTGTGTAAAAATTCAGCATACCCCTGTGCGCATGTGTTCTGCGCACAGGGGTGTTTTACAAGGCAGCGTATAAAATAACCCGTCAAAAGGCTTGTTTAGAGCGGGATTTTATACTATAATAATCTGGTACGCCGCAAAAATTTGCTTTTTCGGGAAGGGAAAGCCCGAATCCTGCACTTTGGCAGGGGCAAATCGGCGGGCGTGCACATACAGTGGTGCAAACCACATAGGTAAGAGGGGTAAATAAAATGAGAGATTATCTTCGCATGACCAAGGACGAACTGCGTGCCGAGCTCACAAAGCTGGACACGCGCTACCAACAGTTTGTGGACATGGACCTGGCGCTGGATATGTCCCGCGGCAAGCCCTGCCCGGAGCAGCTGGACCTTTCCAAAGAAATGCTGCGCATGGTGGACAACTACATCGGTGAAAACGGTGTGGATGCCCGAAACTACGGCCTGCTGCCCGGCATGCCGGAGGCCCGCCGCTTCTTTGCGGACATTCTGCGTGTGTCGGACCCGGAAGAGGTCATCGTGTGCGGCAACTCTTCGCTGTCCATGATGTATTACCTGATCGATTTGGGCTGGCGCGCCGGCTTTGTGGACAGCATCCGCCCCTGGCGCTTCTGCAACAACACCAAGTTCATCTGCCCGGTCCCCGGCTATGACCGGCACTTCCGCATCAGCGAATACTTCGGTTTGCAGATGATCCAGGTGCCCATGCTGGAAACCGGCCCGGATATGGACATGGTGGAAAACCTGGTCAAAAACGACGAGAGCATCAAGGGCATCTGGTGTGTGCCTGTCTATTCCAACCCGGACGGCTACATTTACAGCGACGAAACCGTGTGGCGCCTGGCTCAGATGCACACGGCCGCACCCGATTTCCGCATCATCTGGGACAACGCCTACTGCGTGCACCACCTGACCGATGAGATCATTGAGCCGCTGCAGATCCTGGAGGCCTGCAAGAAGGCCGGCCATGAGGACCGTCCGTTCCTGTTCTGCTCCACCAGCAAGATCACCTATCCCGGTGCGGGCGTGGCGGCGCTTGCTGCCAGCCGGCGGAACATTGAGCACATCCAGAAGAACATGGCTCCCATGATCATCAGCTACGACAAGATGAATCAGCTGCGCCATGTGCAGTTCCTGAAAAACCGTGACGGCGTTCTGGAGCACATGAAAAAGCATCGTGAGATCCTGGCACCCAAGTTTGACGCGGTCAAGCGGCTGTTTGATGAAAACCTGAACTCCTGCGGCAAGATCGCCCACTGGACCGACCCCAAGGGCGGCTATTTCATCAGTCTGTATCTGATGGACGGCTGCGCAAAGCGCACGGTGGAGCTTTGCAAGCAGGCCGGTGTGGTGCTTACCCCGGCAGGTGCCGCATATCCCTATGGCGTGGATCTGCAGGATCATCACATCCGCATCGCACCCACCTATCCTTCCATGGGCGAACTGGAAACTGCCTGCAGCCTACTGTGCATTGCGGTGCGCAAGGCAACGGTTGAAATGCTTTTACAGCAATGATCCGCTTTTGGATCCGGCCTGTAAAAATATAAAAATTCTGAGCAAGAACAGGGCTGTCTGAACGGCAGCCCTGTTCTTACTCAGAGGAATGCTTGGAGGTTCCTATGAAGAGAAAAGGCAAGCCCTGGCATCTCTTCGTTATGGCCCTGCTGATCTTCGTTTTTGCCGCAACGGCATTTTTCGGTGTCAGCATCCAGAGCGGAGAAGAAACAAAAACCTACATCAAGGGCGCAAAAGACATTCGCTTCGGCATCGATATCCGTGGCGGCGTGGACGTGACGTTCATGCCCAGCGATGGATATGATGCCACCGATGAGCAGATGGCAGCCGCAGAAACGGTTATCAAGCAGCGTCTGGTCAATCTGAACATCACCGACAATGAGGTCTATGTGGATTACAACAAGGACCGCATCATCGTTCGTTTCCCCTGGAAGGAAGGGGAGACCGATTTCAACCCGGAGGCAGCCATTCAGGAGATCGGCACCACCGCTCACCTGACCTTCCGCAAGGGCTCTGCTCCGGACGGTGAGCTGATTTTGGAAGGCAAGGACGTGGAAAAGGCAATGCCCGCATACGGCCCCACCCATGACGGCGGCCCCAGCGAGTATTATCTGTCTTTGGAATTTAAGGACAGCGGCCGTGAGGCTTTTGCAGCCGCCACCACCGAGCTTGCCGGTAAGGGCGCCATCAGCATCTGGATGGACGAGCTGAACGTGAGCGTTGCAATGGTCAACACCGCCATCACCGACGGCCACGCCATCATCAGCGGCAATTTTGATCAGGAAAGCGTCATCACCATGGCAAACCAGATCAACTCCGGTGCACTGCCCTTCGCCCTCAGCGCCGACAGCTACAGCACCATCAGCCCCAGCCTCGGCGGCAGCAGCCTGAAGGCAATGGTCATTGCCGGTGTGATCGCGTTTGCTCTGATCCTGGTGTTCATGACGGTGGTGTACCGCCTGCCCGGCTTCCTGGCATCCGTTGCGCTGCTGGGCCAGACTGCGGCGACCCTGGCTTTTGTGTCCGGTTATCTGCCGGCATTCAACAGCTTTACCCTGACCCTGCCCGGCATCGCCGGTATCATTCTGGCCATCGGCATGGGTGTTGATGCAAACGTCATCACTGCCGAGCGCATCCGTGAGGAGATCGCTTCCGGCAAAACCCTGGACGGTGCGCTCAGCTCCGGCTTTGCCCGCGGCCTTGCTCCCATCATTGACGGCAACGTGACCATCGTGATCGTGGCCTGTGTGCTGATGGGCGCCTTCGGCCCCACCGACGGCTTCTTCGCAAAGGTGTTCACCCCCATCTTCTTTGCGTTCGGCCCGTCCACTGCCGGCACCATCTATTCCTTTGGCTACACTCTGCTGGTGGGCGTGCTGCTGAACTTTGTGTTCGGCGTGCTGTGCACCCGCATCATGATCCGCGGCGCTTCCCGCATCAAGGGCCTGCGCAAACTCTGGCTGTACGGAGGTGTTCGCAATGACGGCTAAGCATGATTTTATGAAGCACCGCAAGGTGTTCTTCACCATTTCGCTGGTACTGGTTGCCTTCATTCTGGGCACTGCGCTCATTCTGGGCGTTCCCATGGACATTCAGTTCAAGGGCGGCGCCATGGCTGTTCTGGGCTATCAGGGTGAGCTGGATCTTTCCGGCGTTAAAGCCACTGTTTCGGATGTTCTGGGCAGCGGCCTTACCTTCCAGCAGGGCAGCGATATCGCCACCGGCGCAAATTCGCTGACCATTACCATGCCCGGCGCACAGACAGTCAGCGCTGAGCAGATGGAAGATACCCTCGATGCCCTGCAGGCAAGCTTTGCAGACAACGATTTTGAGATGCTCAAGATGAACAATGTGCCGCCCACCATCGGCCGGGAGTTCTTCCATAAAAGCTGGGTGGCCGTTGGCGCTGCCTGCCTGCTGATCCTGGCTTATATTGCGGTGCGCTTCCGCAAGATCGGCGGCCTTCCCGCCGGTGTTATGGCCATCATTGCGCTGCTCAACGACCTGCTGATCGTGTTCGGTGTGTTCGTTGTGCTCCGCATTCCCCTGAACGGCAACTTCATTGCCGCAATGCTGACCATTCTGGGCTACTCCATCAACGATACCGTCGTTATGTATGACCGTATCCGTGAGAATGAGTCCATTTATGGCCGCAAGCTGGGCTTTGAGGCACTGGTCAACACCAGCATCAACCAGAGCCTGCGCCGTTCGGTGAACACCACCGTCACCACCTGCATGGCTCTGGCCACCGTATGCGTGATCGCGGTGCTGTTCGGCCTGGACAGCATCTTCACCTTCGCCCTGCCGCTGATGATCGGTATGATCTCCGGCCTGTACACCTCTCTGTTCATCACCACCTCTCTGTGGGTGACCTGGGAAAACTACAAGGCAAAGCATCACATCGGCAAAAAGAAGTAATAGACCCATAAAAAACAAGCGACAAAAGGCACCAGCCGCAGAGTTTCTTCCTGCGGCTGGTGCCTTGCTGTTTTTGCAGGCGGCTTGGCCCGGATGAAAGCATTTTGACTCCCGAAAAAATGTGGAAAAAATCTCCTCTGAAGGAAAGTGAAGGAAAATGAAGGACGCATTTTGGTTGATTTTTATCGAATAAAAGGATACCATAAAAGAAAAGGGAGCTGTCAGGAGGCTTCATGTATGAAGCGAAATGATTTTGGAATAGTAGTGCTCATTGGAGAACGGAATATCCAGCTGGAAAGCTTGAGACAAATTTTCCGGGAATACAATGGAACAGAGTGCATCTGTTTCCATCAGGCATCAAAGAGCATAGAACAAATGGCAAAAATGAATCGAATCGATGTGGTGGTAGCGGATTGGCTGAGCCTGGATCTGGACGTTTTTGAATTCCTGGAGCAGTATGCTGCCCTTTCCAATCATCCGAATGGCAGGTTTATTCTCTGTGGACCGGGCAATCGGCTTAATTTTCGCGCCAGCCTCTTGTCAAAAGGCGTGGATTATTATATGATTAAGCCATACAAACCGGAAATGTTGCTGGAACGACTGGAAGACCTGCGGCCTGAGAGACAGCGGCTTGAGCAGATAACGATCTGGGATGCCCTGATTTTTCGGGAGCTGGAAGGGATGCGCACCAGCCCGGTGGATGTGAGCTATGCGTATATGGGGAGCTGCCTTCAGTGCTGGCTCTCCAGCAAGGACATCCCCCAGATGCAGCGTATCTTCATGGAGGTTGGCCAGCAGCACCAAATCAGTGCAAAGGGCGTGGAAAGCAGTGTGAACCGTGCGATCCGCGCATGGGCGCGTGCAGAAAAACTGGAAAAGAGCCCAACCTGCAAAGAATGGTTTGCCGCCACGGCGGAAAAGATCCGGCTTGCCTATGAAGGGAAGGGGCAGGAGCAGCAAAATGGAGAACAGCGGCAGGATGTCTGATCGAGACACCGCAAATCAGCAGGGTCCCTGTCAGGGACTGTTGGATTCGATTCATCAGGATGCTTCCACGATCCTGATGATTCGCCAGGCACTTGAAAAAAAACTCAGGCAGCTGGAGGTCGATTTGAACGATGAAGACCTCCGGCAAATTTTGTTTGCCCTGGGGCAAACGGCAATGAACCTTTCCCGCAACCGGGATAATTGGGAGGAAGCGCATACACCGGAGCTGTCGAGCCTGCCGGATGGTGTCCGGCTTGTGGACTTGGCTGCCCATTTTCAGGAGACCGTTGCATTCTGCAATCAATATTTGGATGCGCAAGAAAAAAAGCTGGAATTTGTAAATGAATTGAACGGAGTGCAGATGGCTCTCGCCGACTGCTGGCTGGCAGACAAAATCCTTTTGAACCTTGTTTCCAATGCGCTTCGTGAGGCAGACCAGGTCTTTGTTCGCCTTAGCCAGCAGGAGGGCGGCCTGCTTTTGCTGGTGGAGGACAATGGCCCCGGCTTCCCCAAGGAAATTCTGGACCACTTGTTTGAACCGGATGTTACCGGCTACCTGAAAGGCCGGAAAAACAGCGGCATCGGCGAAGGGCTGTGCCTTGTGAAACGCTGGTGCGACCAGATGAACTGGTCGGTCCGGGCAGAAAATCAAAAGCAGGGGGCACAGGTCCGGGTGAGCATCCCGCAGAATGGAGATGCGGCGGCTGAGCTTCGCAGCACAGCCGACAGCCTGAGCTTTGCACAAGAGAGAAAATGGCAGGTCGAGCAGGAGCTTTTCTCGATCATGGGCTGACAGAAGAATGAAGGGTATGTGCGGAAACTTCTTTGCACATGCCCTTTTTTGATGCTTTGCCGGCTAAAATATCCGGAACAGCATCTTTCGCTGTTTACAACGAATCGGTTTTATTGTAAAATATAAACAAATATAATATTGTGCGGGCAAGGCCTGCACGTTTTCAGGAGTGGTAATTGTGGCAGTAAAATATAATCGTATCCTGCTGAAGGTAAGCGGCGAAGCTCTGGCCGGCGAAAAGGGCACCGGTTTTTCCGATTCCACCATGCGCAGCATCTGCGAAGGAATTCGGGATGCCTGGAAGGAAGGCGCCCAGATCGGCATCGTGGTTGGCGGCGGCAATTTCTGGCGCGGCCGTTCCAGCGGCAGCATGGAGCGCACCTGTGCCGATAAGATCGGCATGCTGGCAACTGTAATGAACGCACTGGCTGTTTCCGACGAGCTGCGTCAGCTGGGCGTTCCCACCGAGGTGCTCACCTCCATCGTGATGCCTCAGGTGGCCCCGGTATTCACCCGGAACGATGCAGTGGCTGCCATGGAAGAGGGCAAGGTGGTCCTGTTCGGCGGCGGCACCGGCTGCCCCTTCTTCTCCACCGATACCGCCAGCGCCCTGCGTGCCATTGAAACCGGCTGCGACGTGATGTTCAAGGCCACCATGGTGGACGGTGTGTACGATAAGGACCCCAAGAAGTTCAGCGATGCCGTGCGCTACGACCAGCTGACCTTCAGCGAGGTTCTGGAAAAGCAGCTGGCCGTGATGGACAGCACCGCTGCGACCCTGTGCCGTGAAAACAATATGCCGGTGCTGGTGTTCGATCTGGCCCATCCGGAGAACATTGCAAAGGCCGTGCGCGGCGAAGACCTGGGCACCCTGGTCGTTGAAAAATAACAAGTGAGGCTTTCAAAAGCCGGAAAAAGGAGAATAAAATCATGAGCGAGTACACCAAGGCATATGAGGAAAAAATGAATGGAGCGGTTGGCCATCTGCAGCGTGAATTTGCATCCATTCGCGCCGGCCGCGCAAATCCCGCCATCC
Organism: Allofournierella sp.; assembly: GCA_020025635.1. Lineage (GTDB taxonomy): Bacteria > Bacillota > Clostridia > Oscillospirales > Ruminococcaceae > JAHHRU01. The sequence goes on along the minus strand of JAHHRU010000009.1, from coordinate 57,689 downwards.
TGGATCGTGTGATGGTCGATTACTACGGTGCACCCACCCCCATCAATCAGATGGCCGCTGTGGCAGTGGCAGAAGCCCGGATCCTGACCATTACTCCTTGGGATCCCACTCTGATCCACCCCATTGAGCATGCGCTGCTGGTAAGCGATATCGGCATCAACCCCACCAATGACGGCCGTGTGATCCGCCTGGTGTTCCCCGCACCCACCGAAGAGCGCCGCCGTCAGCTGACCAAGGACGTTCAGAAGCTGGGCGAGGAAGCCAAGATCGCGGTGCGCAACATCCGCCGTGAGGCAATGGACAAATTCAAGGCCCTGAAGAAAAACAGTGAGATCACTGAGGACGACCAGAAGAATCTGGAAGAACAGATCCAGAAGATCACAGATAAGTTTGTCAAGCGCATCGATGAAGAGTGCAGCCTGAAAAACGCAGAGATCATGGAGATCTGACAGAACAAACATCGGTGTGCCGCGCGCGTTCAACTGTGCGCGGCCACCGTTTTGTAAGGGAAGGAGAGTGCGCAAATGCCTCACGCGGAAGATTTTGCGAAGGGCCTGAGCATCGGCATCATTATGGACGGCAACGGCCGCTGGGCCAAAAAACGGGGGCTGCCCCGCACCGCAGGCCACAAAAAAGGCGCCGAAGTGTTTCAGGACATTACCCGCTACTGCAACGCGCTGGGAGTGGCATCGGTTACCTTCTATGCCTTTTCCACCGAAAACTGGAAACGGCCGGAAGAGGAGGTAAGCTCCATCATGCGGCTGTTCGGCGACTACCTGATCAAGGCTTTCGACTATGAAAAAGAAAACAATCGGGTGGTTTTTCTGGGTGACCGCACGGCCCTTGCACCCAAATATCAAAAGCAGATGAACGAGATCGAAGAGCGTACCCGCAGCAACACCGGCATGGTGCTGAACATTGCGGTAAACTACGGCGGCCGCCCGGAGATCGTGCGTGCAGCGCAGATTCTGGCCCAGCGTGTAAAGGACGGTGCTCTCCAGCCGCAGGACATCACCGAAGAGATGATGTCGGACTGCATGTATACCCGCGGCCAGAAGGACCCGGATTTCATCCTGCGGCCCAGCGGAGAAAAGCGCCTGTCCAACTTTATGCTCTGGCAGGCAGCCTATTCGGAGTTGGTGGAGATGGATGTGCTTTGGCCCGACTTCACCCGGGACGATCTGGATACCGCCATTGAAGAGTTCAACCACCGCAGCCGCCGGTTCGGCGGGATCTGAGCGGTCTGTTATCAGGAGGATTTTTGTGAAAACTCGAATTATAACGGCCGTTGTCGGTCTGCTTGTTTTGGGCGTTGTGATGCTTTTGTTCAATACCCCGGTTTTGGAGCTGGCGGTGAGCCTTATCGCCATCATCGGTGTGCACGAAATTTTCAAGGCCTATGATCTGGGCGAAAAAACAAATAATCTGTTTGTTCCGTTCGTACCATACATCCTGCTGGTGATGTTTTCGCCCTACCCCCTCATCGGCGATCTGCAGGTAAAGACCCTGCTGGTGCCCTGCACCTATCTTTTGATGCTGTATCTTGCCATCTGCCTGATCCGCAGAAGCCAGACCCTCAGCGCCGCAAAGCTGGGCGGAATGACCATGTTCAGCGCTGTGATCATTGCCGGTTTCTATTCTTTGGTGTACATCCGCAGCGCTTTGCCCAGCACGGAAGCCATTTATCTTATCCTGACCGGCCTTGCCTTTGCCTGGGGCGGCGATACATTCGCTTATTTCAGCGGATATTTCTTCGGCAAACATAAGCTGGCCCCCATCGTGAGCCCCAAAAAGACGGTGGAAGGCGCCATTGGCGGTGTACTGGGTTCCGGCATCCTGGGTGTGGGCATCACAGCCGCGGCCCGCGCGCTCACCGACGGAGCAGTGGGCGGGACCTTCGCTTATCCTGCAATTTTTGTTCTGGGCATGGCCTGCTCGGTTTTGGGCATTCTGGGCGACCTTTTTGCCTCAGCTGTGAAGCGCCAGTGCAAAATCAAAGATTACGGTACCATTTTTCCCGGCCACGGAGGAATTTTGGACCGGTTCGACAGCGTATTGTTTATCATGCCGGTGGTAGCCATTGCAGTTTGGTTCATGGTTTCGGTCATGCCGGTTTTAAAAACGGCCGTGTCTGTAACGGTGCTCGGCTGATCCAAGGGAGGTATTCAGATGTCCAAGGTATTGTCGCTGCTGGGCTCCACCGGTTCCATCGGGACCCAGAGCCTGGATGTGGTCCGCGCGCAGGGGTACGAAATTTTCGGCCTGGCGGCGGGCCGGAATGTGGATCTTTTGGAAAAGCAGATCGCAGAATTCCATCCCAAATTTGTGGCGGTTGCCGATAAAGAGGCATACGCCCGCCTGGAAGGCCGGCTTGCCGGTGTTTCAGGTGCACCCCGCCTTTTGAAGGGTGCTGAAGGTGTGGTGGAGCTTGCCCGCATGGACGGCCCGGATGTGGTGCTGAATGCGGTGGTGGGCATTGCCGGCCTGGGCTCCACTCTGGCTGCGCTGGAAAGCGGCCATGATGTGGCGCTTGCAAACAAGGAAAGCCTTGTTACCGGCGGCCATCTGGTGACCCGTGCCTGTGAACAGCACGGGGTCAAGCTGCTCCCGGTGGACAGTGAGCATTCGGCCATTTTCCAGTGCCTGCAGGATGAACACTCGGCAAAGCAGCTCACCAAAATTTTGCTCACCGCTTCCGGCGGCCCCTTCTTCGGCATGAAGAAGGAGGAACTGGCCGGAAAGACCAAGGCGGATGCCTTAAAGCATCCCAACTGGGATATGGGCGCCAAGATCACCATTGACTCGGCGACCCTGATGAACAAGGGCCTGGAGCTGATCGAGGCAGTGTGGCTGTTTGGCCTGCCCCCCGAAAAGATCCAGGTGGTGGTCCAGCGCCAGAGCATCATTCACTCTATGGTGCAGTTCAGCGACAATTCCATTCTGGCCCAGCTGGGCGTTCCCGATATGCGCATCCCCATCCAGTATGCGCTCACCTGGCCGGAGCGCTGCCCCGGCTGCGCCCCGGAGCTGGACTTCACGACCCTGAAATCCATCACCTTTGATGTGGCGGACGAAGAAACCTTCCGTTGCCTTGCGGCCTGCAAAAAGGCCATTGGCAAGGGAGGCCTCGGCCCCTGCGCCGCAAACGGTGCCAACGAAGAGGCCGTGCGTCTGTTCCTGGAAGACAAGATCGGCTTTTTGGATATCGGCCGGCTGGTTGAAGCCGTGGTGGACAGAGATTCCTTTGGCGGTGATTATACGCTGGAGGATGTGTACCAGTGCGACCGGATGGCCCGCAGCTTTGTGCGCAGCCATATCTAAAGAAAGAGGGACAATGCATTCATGTCATTTCTGATTACCACCCTGTCGGCAATTATCATTTTCGGCCTTGTTGTAATGATTCACGAGCTGGGTCACTTTGCCTGCGCCAAGTGGGCGGGCATCCAGGTGAATGAGTTTTCCATCGGAATGGGGCCGGCCCTGTTCAGCCGCATCCGCAAAGGCACCCGTTACAGCATTCGGGCGTTGCCGCTGGGCGGATATGTGAGCATGGAAGGGGAGGACGGTGCAGCCCAGGAACCGGCGGAGGAGCTGCCGGAGATCCCCCAGGAAGAGAAAACCGGCATCCCGTACCCTAAGGCCCCGGTCCACAAGCGGATCGTGGTGCTGGTGGCGGGTGCTTTCATGAACCTGGTGCTGGGATTTGCGGTGCTGCTCATTTTGTTCGGCAGCGGTAATCTGATGGTGAGCCGCACGGTTGCCATGCTGGACCAAAACGCCCCCATTGCCGCTTCCGGCATCCGGGTGGGGGATGAGATCCTTTCCATCAACGGACGGCGGTGCCTGGTGGCGAATGACATCATCTACGAGCTTCAGCGCAGCACAGACCACAAAGCCGATTTTACTGTGCGCCGGGCCGGCGAAAAGCTTTCCTTTCCGGATGTGGAGTTTACCATGGAAGAGGCTCCCGACGGCACCCCGGTGATGAACATGGGCTTTAAGGTGTACCGGCTGGAGAATACGGCCGGAAATGTGATCCGTCAGGCCGGGCTGCACACCGTGTTTTATGCCCGCCTTGTATTCCGCTCTTTGGCTGATATGCTCACCGGGCGGGTGAGCGTTACCGAGCTTACAGGCCCGGTGGGCATCGTGAGTGCCATCGGCGAAGCGGCGGGCATGGGCCTTGACCAGCTTTTGAGCCTGTTGGCCCTGCTCACCATCAACCTGGGCGTTTTCAACCTGCTGCCCCTGCCCGCACTGGACGGCGGCAAGCTGGTGTTTGTATGCTATGAAGGCATTTTCCGCCGCCCGGTGCCCCAGAAACTGGAGGTTTGGGTAAATGTGGCAGGCTTCGTTCTGCTGCTGGGCCTGATGGCCTTTGCCACCTTCAATGACCTGGGCCGGCTGTTTGTGTAAGAAACAACGAAAGGAACGAACAAACGATGAGAACCATCAAGCGTGAAGTGAAAATCGGCAATGTGACCATCGGCGGAAACAACCCGGTGGCTGTGCAGACCATGCTCTGCGCCCCGGCCCGGGATGTGCAGGCCAATGTGGAGCAGGCAAAGCGTGTGGCCGAGGCAGGCTGCCAGATCCTGCGTGCCAGCGTGCCCACCATGACGGATGTGCGGCTGATCGAGGCTGTGAAAAACGCAGTGGACATTCCGTTCGTTGCCGACATCCATTTTGACTACCGCATCGCTCTGGCCTGTGTGGATGCAGGCGTGGATAAGATCCGCCTGAACCCCGGCAACATCGGCGGCGATGACCGGGTGCGTGCTGTGGCCAAGGCCTGCAACGCAAAAAATATTCCCATCCGCATCGGTGTGAACGCCGGCAGCCTGGAAAAAGAGATCCTGGCAAAATACGGTGCCCCCGTGCCGGAAGCGCTGGTGGAAAGCGCTATGTATCATGTGCGGCTGCTGGAAAAGCATGATTTCAACAACATTGTCATTTCCATCAAGTCCAGCAATGTGCCCACCATGATGAAGGCGTACCGAATGCTCAGCGAGCAGTGCGATTACCCCCTGCATGTGGGCGTGACCGAGGCCGGAACCTACCGCATGGGCCTGATCAAATCCGGCATGGGCATCGGCGGCCTGCTTTTGGACGGCATCGGCGATACCCTGCGGGTGTCTTTGAGCGATGACCCGGAAAAGGAAGTGCAGGCAGGCTATGATATCCTGCGGGCGGCCGGCTTTGCCGTGAACGGCCCCGAAATCATCAGCTGCCCCACCTGCGGGCGCACCAACATCCATGTGGCCGAAATCGCCGATGAGGTGGAGCGCCGCATGAAGGGCTACGAAAAGCCCATCAAGGTGGCGGTAATGGGCTGCGTTGTGAACGGCCCCGGTGAAGCCCGTGAGTGTGATATCGGCATTGCCGGCGGCAAGGATGCCGAAGAGGCTCTTTTGTTCATCAAGGGCGAAAAGGTCCGCATGCTGCACGGTGATATCGTGGGTCAGCTGATCGAAGAGATCCACAAGCTGTAAGAAGAAAACCGTGCGCCTGCGAATGGGCCCCAAGGGGCTCACCCGCAGGCGCACTTTGTTCTCTGGGAGGGAGATCGAATTTTGAAACCTTTGGTGAGTCAGCTCTGGCCCCAGTTCGGCGGGGATGCGGTCTTTGCGCAGAGCTTTGCCGGCGTGATCGTGGACCGGGTGGAGCTTTTGCGCAACAGCCAAAAAGTGAAAATCAGCCTGCAAAGTGCCGCCCCCATTCCGGTTTCGCTGTGCAACCGGCTCTGCGCCTCGCTCCAGCCGGAGTTTGAGGGCTGGGAGCTGGCGGTGTGCAATTATTTTCCGTTTGAGCGCATCACGCCCGAAAGCGTGGTGGCCATGGTGCATGAGCTGGGCCAAAACGGAATTCCCATCAACGGCTTTCTGAACGGGGCCACCTACCAGCTGGCAGACGGATGCCTGACGGTGGGGGTGCCTGTGGGCCGAAAGGTGCTGGAAAGCGTGCATTTCCCCGAAAAGCTCAGCACCCTCATCGGCGAGCGCACCGGCACCGCCCCGGAAGTCACCCTGGAACCTCTGGGCAAAGAGGTAAGTGCCGAAGAATGGGAACAGCATGTGCTGAAAAAGGTGCCCGCACCTCAGTTTGAGGCAAAGAAGCCTTCCATCCAGGTGAAGGTGCCCGGCCTGGACCTGACCGATAAGCCGGTAACGGTGTTCCACGGCAAGGCCTTCAAGCCCGGCGAAATGACCCGCCTGAAAGATGTTGGCCCCGAAAGCGGAAAAATCACCATTTGGGGCGATGTTTTTGCGGTGGAGGTAAAGGGCAACTATCAGAAGAGCTATATCATTTCCATCACCGACTATACCGGCTCGGTCAGCCTGAAGCTGCGCAGCCGGGAAGGGGAGGATATGTCCCGCTGGGAAGATCTGAAAAAGGGCACCACCCTGATTTTGAAGGGCGAGTGCAGCTACGATAAGTACGAGCGGGATTATGTGGTGTATCCTTACGATGTGCTCCAGGCAGAGCGCCGCCCCCGGGAGGACCACGCTCCCGAAAAACGGGTGGAGCTGCATCTGCATACCAAGCTTTCCTCCATGGACGGCTTCTGTGACCCGGGCGAGATCGTGCGCACCGCACACCGCATGGGCCATCGGGCCATTGCCATTACCGACCACGGCGTGTGCCAGGGCTTCCCGGAAGCGATGCTTGCGGCGGATGCGATCCACAAAAGCGACCCGGATTTCAAGGTGCTTTACGGCTGTGAGGGCTATTTTGTGGATGATATGATCCCGGTGGTGTATGGCGAAGCCTCCGGGCCGCTCAGTGGCAGCTTTGTGGTGTTTGATACCGAGACTACCGGCCTTGACCCCAAAACCGAAGTACTGACCGAAATCGGCGCAGTGGTGGTGGAAAACGGACAGATCACCGAAACCTTTGATACTTTTGTGAACCCGGGCAAGCCCATCCCGCCGAAAGTTGTGGAGCTGACCGGCATCACCGATGCCATGGTGGCAAACGCACCCAGCCCGGAAGAGGGCATCCGGCAGTTTGCGGAATTTGCGGCAGGCCGGGTGCTCATTGCCCACAATGCCCACAGCTTTGATATGCGCTTTATGCGCAAAGCGGCCGAGCGGGCAGGCATCCGGCTGGAAAATGCCTACATCGATACCCTGCCCATGGCCCAGAGCCTTTACAAGGGCCTGCGCAATTATAAACTGAATACCATCAACGACCATTTGGAAATCGAGCCCTTCAACCACCACCGGGCGGCGGATGATGCCATGGCGCTGGCCAAGATCTTCTGCAAAATGCTGGAGGACCTGGCCTTGAAAGGCGTTAAGACGGTGGAGGGCATCAACACCGGCCTTGCGGGCGGCAACACGGCTGTTATCAAAAAGAAATACAACCACATCATCCTGCTGGCCCGCAACCAGCTGGGGCTGAAAAACCTGTATAAGATCGTGAGCGAGGCCCACACCAAATACTTCTTCAAAAAGCCCCGGGTGCCCCGCAGCGTTCTGGACAAATACCGGGAGGGCATTTTGGTGGGGTCCGCCTGCGAAGCGGGCGAGCTGTACCGGGCCATTGTGGAAGAGCGGGAGTTTTCGGAGCTTTGCCGCATTGCGGAATATTACGACTTTTTGGAGATCCAGCCCCTGGGCAACAACGAATACATGCTCAGAGAACATATGGTGGATTCCATCGAGCGCATCCAGGAGTTCAACCGAACGGTGATCCGCCTGGGCGAAACGCTGAACAAGCCGGTGGTTGCCACTGGCGACGTGCACTTCCAGGATCCGGAGGATTCCATCTACCGTGCGGTGCTGCAGGCGGGCAACGGCTTTAAGGATGCGGACAATCAGCCGCCCCTTTATTACCGTACAACCGAGGACATGCTGGCCCAGTTCAACTACCTGCCCCCGGAAAAAGCCTTTGAGGTGGTGGTGAAAAACCCCAACAAGATCGCCGACATGTGTGACGGCGGCATCCGGGCCATCCCCAAGGGAACCTTCCCGCCCTCCATTGAGGGCGCCGAGCAGCAGCTGCGTGATGCGACCTGGTCCACGGCGAAAAAGCATTACGGCGACCCCTTGCCGGAAATCGTGGAAAAGCGGCTGCAGCGGGAGCTTGACTCCATCTGCGGACACGGCTTTGCGGTTTTGTATGTGATCGCGGTAAAGCTGGTGGCCTACTCCAATGCAGGCGGCTATCAGGTGGGCAGCCGTGGTTCGGTTGGCTCCTCGGCCGTGGCCCACTTCTCGGGCATTTCCGAGGTGAACAGCCTGCCGCCTCATTATCTGTGCCCGAACTGCAAGCACAGCGAGTTCATCACCGACGGCAGTGTGGCCGACGGCTTTGATCTTCCGGACAAAAACTGCCCGGAATGCGGCACCAAAATGATCGTGGACGGCCACGACATCCCCTTTGAAACCTTCCTGGGCTTCGATGGCGACAAGGAACCGGATATCGACCTGAACTTCTCCGGCGAATACCAGAGCCAGGTGCACCGGTACACCGAGGAGCTGTTCGGCAAGGAGTATGTGTTCAAGGCGGGAACGGTTTCGGGCCTGCAGGATAAAACCGCCTACGGTTATGTGCGCAAATATCTGGAAGAGCGGGGCCGCACCGTGAACCGTGCCGAAGAAAACCGGCTCACCGTTGGCTGCACCGGCGTGAAGCGTACCACCGGCCAGCATCCCGGCGGCATGGTCGTTGTGCCTGATTCCCACGAGATCCAGGACTTCTGCCCCATTCAGCACCCGGCCGATGATAAGGAAAAGGGTGTATTGACCACCCATTTCGAATTCAAATATCTGCACGATACGCTGCTCAAGCTGGACGAGCTGGGCCATGATGTTCCCACCATGTATAAATATCTGGAAAACATGACCGGCATCCCCATGGAGGATGTGCCCATGAACGACCGGGACGTGATCAGCCTGCTGGTCAGCCCGGCGGCGCTGGGGGTCACCTCGGAACAGATCGGCAGCGAGACCGGCACCTTCGGCATCCCGGAGCTGGGCACCCCCTTCGTTCGGCAGATGCTCATTGAGGCCCAGCCGAAAAACTTCAGCGACCTGATCCAGATCTCGGGTCTGTCGCACGGTACCGACGTTTGGAACGGCAACGCACAGGACCTGATCAAGGACGGCACCTGCACCATTTCCGACGTTATCGGCTGCCGTGACAGCATCATGACCTACCTTCTGCACAAAGGGCTGGAACCCAAGCTTGCGTTCAACATCATGGAGCTTACCCGTAAAGGTAAGGTTGCAAAGGGCGGTTTCCCGCCGGGAGCCGAAGAAAAGATGCGGGAATGCGGCGTGCCGGAATGGTATATGGATTCCTGTCGGAAGATCAAATATATGTTCCCGAAGGCCCATGCGGTGGCCTACCTGATCGCGGCCATCCGCCTGATGTGGTTCAAGGTCTATCATCCCCAGGCGTTCTACGCCACCTATTTCACCGTTCGAGGCGATGATATCGACTATGAGGCCGCTGTGGGTGGGCCCAAGGTGGCCCACCAGCACCTGAAAGAGGTGGAACAGCGCCTGCGGGAAGAAAAGAAGGCAAAGGACGAGGACATTCAGGTTTCGCTGCAGCTGGTGAATGAAATGCTGGAGCGGGGCTATGAATTCCTGCCCATCAAGCTTGGCAAGAGCCGGGCAAACCAGTATGTGCTGGAAGATGAAAAGGTGCGCCTGCCCTTTACGGCGCTGAAAGGTGTGGGCGAAGCCGCCGCCTTTGCGCTGGAAAAGGCAACCATCAATGGCCAGCAGTATATTTCCATTGAGGAATTGCAGCAGGCAACCGGTGTTTCCACCGCCGTGATGGAGAACCTGAAAAACGCAGGCGCCCTGGGGGACCTGCCGGATACCAGCCAGGTGAGCTTTTTCTAAAACAAAGGACCCCTTCTGCCACGCCCCAAAACCGGGCCGGCAGAAGGGCCTTTTTGCTTAAATGGGGGAAAATGACCGCCCAAAAGAGCCCTTTGGCAGGAAAAAGTCAAAGTATGATAAAAAAATATCAGATTGGACAAGAAAACGCACACTTTTTCATTGCAAACAGCAAAACCCCTATGGTAAAATACAACAGCGTAACATCAGAAATGTGAGAGGTTGTGTTTTATGAATATGGGTTATACCCCCTCCGAGATCGCCAGCCGGTATGCGGAAACCGGCGAAACCAAGGCAAAACGCTCTGCCGCACAGCTGGCGGTGCTGGGCCTTCTGGCCGGCGCCATCATTGCAATGGGCTGCGCCGCAACCAATACCGCTGTTTATGGGGTTGAACAGGTGTGGACTGCCCGGATGATCTGCGGTCTGCTTTTTCCCTTTGGCCTTGGCATGGTGGTGATTTTGGGGCTGGAGCTTTTCACCGGCAACAGCCTGATGGTGATTTCACTGCTGGAAAAGCGCTGCCGGCTGGGCAAGCTGGTGCGCAACTGGGCCATCGTGTATGTATCCAACCTGGCAGGCTCTTTGCTGGTTGCGGCCGGCTGCGCCTGGTTTGGACAGATGAATTATTCCGGCGGCCAGCTTGCTGTTTACACCATGAAGGTTGCGGCCGGAAAATGCCAGCTGCCCTTTGCAAACGCACTGGTGCTGGGCGTTTTCTGCAATGTGCTGGTGTGCCTGGGTGTGCTGATGGCAATGTCCGCCAAAGATACCGCGGGGCGCATTCTGGGCGCTTTTCTGCCGGTGTGCTATTTCGTGCTGTGCGGCTTTGAACACTGTGTGGCCAATATGTACTATATCCCGGCCGGCCTGATGGCAAAAGCGGTGCCCGAATATGCTCAGCTGGCAGCTCAGGCGGGGGTGGACCTTTCGGCGCTGACCGTTTCAAACTTTGTTCTGGGCAATCTGCTGCCGGTCACCATCGGCAACATCATCGGCGGTGTCCTTTTGGGCGGGGCCGTGTGGTTCTGCAACCTGAAGAAAAGTTAAAGCAAAAACCCCCAGGAAACGCTTCCCGGGGGTTTTTCTTACAGATAGGGGTGAAGGTCTGCTTCCAGCAGCTCTTCCATTGCGATCAGGCGGTGGGTGATCTCCTTTGCATCCTCATCCGCAGCGGGGTACAGGTTCAGGCTTCGGTTGAGGGCCTTGATGCCGATGCCGCAGCCGTCGGTCATCAGGTCGGCGATGGTTTTGTCGGAATCGTTCATGGCCAGCTTCAGGTTGGTCTTGGCCCAGGAAACGCCTTTTGCCAAGGGGTTTGGCTCTTTGCCCTCGTTGCCGCGGCTGTCCAGCCGCTGGTCGATCTCACGGCCAAGGCGTTCATGCTTTTCACGGCAGTCAATCAGGCAGCTTCGCAGCTCGGGGGAATGAACATCGTCCAGCACTTCGTTGATGGAAGAAATGCTCATCTGCACCCCTGCATCGCAGTCCTGCAAAAGAGAAATGGTGTCGTTTTCGGTCATGGGAACACATCCTTTCCTGTTTCTGAAACAAAGTGTTCCCCGAAAATGGATGCTTATTACCCGGAAAAGAAAAAATCCCCGGCGGGTTTTAAATCCCGCTGGGGATTTTTGATGGGTCAGTGCTTGTTTTTATCCAAAGAGGCAAACTGCTCCAAAATCTGGGGGTGGGGCAGCTCAAAGCTGCGCTCATTCAGATAGGAAAGGGTGCTTTCCCGGGGAATATTCGCAAACCGCAGCGATACGGCGCAGAGGGCCTGGGTCTTAAATCCGGTTTTTTCGTTCCATTTCCGGTTGCCGTATTTGATATCGCCCAAAACCGGTGTGCCAAGGTAAGCAAGGTGTGCACGGATCTGGTGGGTGCGGCCGGTAACAAGGCCGATGCGGCAAAGGGCAAAGGGGCCGATGACCTTTTCCACCGAAACATCAGTGATGATTTTTTTGTATCCTTCTGCTTCGCTGGCCCGGATGGTGACCTTATTGTCCTTTTCCCGGTGCTGCAGCCAGGCCACATGCCGGCCCTTGGGCGGAACGCCGAAGGTGATGGTCAGGTATTCCTTGCGGGCCTGGTTCTGCCGGATGATTTCGTTCATATCCCGCAAAGCCGGATAGGTCTTGGCACCGATCACCATGCCCTCGGTGCCCCGGTCCAGCCGGTTGCACAAAGCGGGGGAAAAGCCGGCCTCTTCATTGGGGGCGTATTCCCCTTTTTGGGTAAGATAGTCCACAAAGCCGTCCAGCAGGCTGGCATCCCCGGTGCGGTCCGAATGGCACAGAAGGCGGGCGGGCTTATAGAGAAGGGCGATCTGCTCATCCTCATAGATCACCTGCAAAGGCAGGGAAGGGGTCTTGGGCCGGGCCGGTGCCGCAGCAGCTGGGGCGAAAAATTCATCGTTGATATAAAGGTCGATCTCATCCCCCAGGGCAAGGCGGGTGTCCGGTTCGGCACGCTTGCCGTTCACCTTGATGCGCTTGTTGCGGAAGCTTTTATACAGAAGGCTGGTGGGCAGGCCGGTGGTAACGCTTTGCACAAAACGGGAAAGCCGCACACCGTCCTGATTTTTGCCGGCGACAAAATGTTTCAAAGCCAATTATCCTCTCTTTCAAATCATTCAAAAATAGTATATAATAAATTGCATGCATCGTAAAGCCGAAATTGAACTTCGGCCGGCAGAACAATTGGAGAAAGGGGGCAGGGTGCCATGGCAAAAAGTGCAGGGGGCGAAATCCATAAGGATCACCGCAAGCGGATGCAGCAGCGGTTTGAAAAGAACGGCTTTGAAGGCTTCGCCGAGCATGAGGTGCTGGAATTCCTGCTGTTCTTCGCCATTCCCCGGGGCGATGTGAACCCGCTGTCCCATGCCCTCATCGAGCATTTCGGCAGCTTTGCCGATGTGCTGGAAGCAGATGCCGCAGACCTTTTGCAGGTGGAGGGCATCGGCCCTGCATCCGCCCGGCTCATTACCAGCCTGATGGAGGCTGCCCGCTATTATCAGCTGCAGCGGGCCCGGGTGCCCCAGCGGTTTTCCACGCTGGATGAAATCGGCACCTATCTGAAAAACTACTTTTACGGGGCCCGCAATGAAAAGCTGTATGCCCTGTTTCTGGATGACCGGAATGGTCTGGTTGCGGTTAAAAAGATGGCGGAGGGCAGCGTGAATGCCGCAGCCGTTCCCAAAGCAGAGCTGGTGCGCCAGGCCGTGCGCCTGGGGGCCACCCAGCTCATCCTTGCCCACAATCACCCAAGAGGCATTGCCCTGCCCAGCGCTGAGGACGTTTGGTTCACCCAGCAGCTTCGGCAGATGCTGCAAAGCGTGGGCATTGCTCTTTCAGACCATATCATCTTTGATGCTGCCGGAGACTGGACCTCGATGGCGCAAAGCGGCCGGATGAACAATCGGCCCCTCAAGGCCGGGCCGGCACAGGAGGGAGAAAATGGATAAATTCAAACTGGTTGCCCCGTATGAACCCACCGGCGATCAGCCCCAGGCCATCGACCGGCTGGTGGAAGGCATCGAGCGGGGCGACAAGGCCCAGACTCTTCTGGGCGTTACCGGCAGCGGCAAGACCTTTACCATGGCCAACGTGATCGCCCGGGTGAACCGGCCCACCCTGGTTCTGGCCCACAACAAAACGCTGGCGGCCCAGCTGTGCACCGAGTTCCGGGAATTTTTCCCGGAAAACGCGGTAGAATATTTTGTGTCCTACTACGATTATTATCAGCCGGAGGCCTACATCCCTTCCACTGATACCTACATCGAAAAGGACAGTGCCATCAACGACGAGATCGACCGGCTGCGCCACTCGGCCACTGCCGCCCTTTCTGAGCGGCGGGATGTGATCATTGTGGCCAGCGTTTCCTGCATTTACAATCTGGGTGACCCCATCGACTACCGGAGCATGGTCATCAGCCTGCGCCCGGGCATGCAGATCGAGCGGGACGAGCTGTGCAAAAAGCTGGTGAAGCTGCAATACGAGCGCAACGACGTGAACTTTGTGCGCAACAAGTTCCGGGTGCGGGGCGATGTGGTGGAGATCAACCTTGCCTATATGCAGGATACCGCCATCCGGGTGGAATTTTTCGGGGATGAGATCGACCGCATCAGCGAGATCAACCCCCTCACCGGCGAGCGCAAAACCGTGGTAAAGCATGTGGCCGTGTTCCCGGCAAGCCACTACATCGTTTCGCCGGAGAAGATGAAGGAAGGGCTTTCCAAGCTGGAAGACGAGATGAACGACCAGATCAAAAGGTTCACCGAGGAAGGAAAGCTTTTGGAGGCCCAGCGCATTGGCCAGCGCACCCGCTATGATATGGAAATGCTCAATGAGGTGGGCATGTGCAAGGGCATCGAAAACTATTCGGCGGTGCTCTCCGGCCGGCAGCCCGGCTCCATCCCCACCACACTGTTTGACTATTTCCCGGAGGATTTCCTGCTGTTTGTGGACGAAAGCCATGTGATGCTGCCCCAGCTGCGGGCCATGTACGGCGGCGATTACGCCCGCAAAAAAACGCTGGTGGATTACGGCTTCCGGCTGCCCTCGGCCTTTGATAACCGCCCTCTCAAATTTGAGGAGGTGGAATCAAAGCTCAACCAGACGGTGTTTGTGAGCGCGACCCCCGGCCAGTACGAAAAAAAGCACAGCACCCAGGCGGTGCAGCAGGTCATCCGGCCTACCGGCCTTCTGGACCCGCAGATCATCGTGAAGCCGGTGGAAGGCCAGATCGAAGATCTGCTGGGTGAGATCAACACCCGCACCGCAAAAAAAGAGCGGGTGCTGGTGACCACCCTCACCAAGAAGATGGCCGAGGACCTGACCGATTACCTGAACAACAACGGGGTCAAGGTGCGGTATATGCACCATGAGGTGGACACCTTTGAGCGCATCGAGCTGATCAAAGAGCTGCGCACCGGCGAGATCGATGTGATCGTGGGCATCAACCTTCTGCGTGAGGGCCTGGATCTGCCGGAGGTTTCGCTGGTGGCCATTCTGGATGCGGACAAGGAGGGCTTCCTGCGCAGTGAAACAAGCCTTGTGCAGACCATCGGCCGTGCCGCCCGAAATGCCGAGGGCATGGTCATCATGTATGCGGATGAGGTGACCCCCAGCATGGAGGCTGCCATCACCGAAACCGAGCGCCGCCGCAGCATCCAGATGGCCTACAACGAAGCCCACGGCATCGTGCCCAAAACCATTGTGAAGAGCATCCGGGAAGGCATTGAGATCAGCGACCATGAAGAAAACGCCCGCCTTGCCGGAAAGCGCCTGAGCAAGGCCGAGCGGGCCGAGCTCATCACCCGCCTGACCCGTGAGATGAAGGAAGCGGCCAAAATTCTGGAATTTGAGCATGCGGCCTTCCTGAGAGACCGCATCGAAAAACTGCGCCGGGGCGAAGACCCGGGCGAGGAAAAGCCGGCCCCCAAAAGAAAGAGCCGGCACTGATAGAAGGAGACAACTGCCTTGAGCAATCAGCAAATCGTGGTGAAGGGTGCACGGGAACACAACCTGAAAAATGTGGACGTGACCATTCCCAGAGACAAACTTGTGATAATGACCGGCCTTTCCGGCTCCGGAAAATCCAGTCTTGCCTTTGATACCATTTATGCCGACGGCCAGCGCCGCTATATGGAAAGCCTTTCCAGCTATGCCCGCATGTTCTTGGGCCAGATGGAAAAGCCGGATGTGGACAGCATCGAGGGGCTTTCGCCGGCGGTTTCCATCGACCAGAAAACCACCAATCGGAACCCCCGTTCCACAGTGGGCACGGTTACCGAAATTTACGATTATCTGCGCCTTCTGTTCGCCCGGGTGGGCATTCCCCACTGCCCCATCTGCGGCCGGGTGATCCAGCAGCAGACGGTGGACCAGATGGTGGATGCGGTGCTTGCCCTGCCCGAGGGCACCCGCTTTCAGGTGCTGGCGCCGGTGGTGCGGGGCCGCAAGGGCACCCAGCAGAAGGAGCTGGATGCCGCCCGCAAAAGCGGCTATGTGCGCGCCCGCATCGACGGCAGCCTTTACGAGCTGGATGAGGAGATCCAGCTGGACAAAAACAAAAAGCACACGGTGGAGATCGTAGTGGACCGTCTGGTGATGCGGGAAAACATGCAGAGCCGTCTGGCCGACAGCCTGGAAACGGCCCTTGCCCTGACCGGCGGCCTTGTAACGGTGGAGGTGCCCGGCGGCGAAAGCTTCGAGTTCAGCCAGAGCTATGCCTGCCCGGAGCACGGTGTCTCCATCAATGAGCTGGAGCCGCGGATGTTCAGCTTCAACAACCCCTTCGGTGCCTGCGAAAAGTGCACCGGCCTCGGCACCTTTATGCGGGTGGACCCAGACCTCATCATCCCGGATAAGGAAAAATCCATCCGGGAAGGGGCCATCAAAGCAAGCGGCTGGTATTATGCCGAAGGCTCCATCAGTGAGATGTATTACAAGGGCCTTGGCAAAAAATACGGCTTCACGCTGGATACCCCCATCTGTGATTTCTCAAAAGAAGCGCTCCACGCCCTTTTGTACGGCACAGACGGTGAGCGCATTGAAATGCACCGGGAAAACGAGTTCGGTTCCGGCAAGTATTTCAACGATTTTGAGGGCATCGTGAACAACCTGGAACGGCGTTTCCGGGAAACGAACAGCGAGTGGATGAAGGAAGAGATCGCCACCGTTATGAATGGGGTGGACTGCCCCGACTGCCATGGCAAACGCCTGAAGCCCACCAGCCTTGCGGTCACGGTGGGGGGCATCAACATCAGCGATTTCTGTGAGCTGAGCGTTCGGCAGGAGCTGGAATTCATCCAAAATCTCCAGCTGAGCGAGCAGGAGAGGCGGATCGGCGATTCCATTTTGAAAGAGATCGGCCAGCGGCTGGGCTTTTTGGAAAGCGTGGGCCTTGGTTATCTGACCCTGTCCCGGGCGGCGTCCAGCCTTTCCGGCGGCGAGAGCCAGCGCATCCGGCTGGCCACCCAGATCGGCAGCGCCCTCACCGGCGTTCTGTATGTGCTGGATGAGCCCAGCATTGGCCTGCATCAGCGGGACAATGACCGGCTCATCGCCACCTTGAAGCGCCTGCGGGACCTGGGCAATACTTTGATCGTTGTGGAGCACGACGAGGACACCATGCGCCAGGCGGATTACATTGTGGATGTGGGCCCTGGGGCCGGTGTGCACGGCGGCGAGATCGTAGCGGCCGGCACGGTGGAGGATATCTGTGCCGAGCCCCGCAGCATCACCGGCGCTTATCTTTCCGGCCGTGAAAAAATAATGGTGCCCAAGACCCGCCGCAAGGGAAACGGCAAAAAGCTGCGCATTGTGGGCGCGGCCGAAAACAACCTGAAAAACGTGAATGTGGATATCCCGCTGGGCAAAATGGTCTGCGTGACCGGCGTTTCCGGCTCGGGCAAATCCAGTTTGGTCAACCAGATCTTTTACAAGGCCCTGGCCATGGAGCTGAACGGCTCCAAGCACCGGCCGGGCAAGTATAAACAGATCCAGGGCATGGAGCATGTGGACAAGGTCATCGGCATCGACCAGGCCCCCATCGGCCGCACCCCCCGCTCCAACCCCGCCACCTATACCGGCGTGTTTGCGGATATCCGAAACGTGTTTGCCCAAACGCAGGATGCAAAAATGCGGGGCTACGGCCCGGGCCGCTTCAGCTTCAATGTGAAGGGCGGCCGCTGTGAAGCCTGCGAGGGCGACGGCATCGTGAAAATCGAGATGCACTTTCTGCCGGATATCTATGTTCCCTGTGAGGTCTGCCGGGGTGCCCGCTACAACCGGGAAACGCTGGAGGTGAAATACAAGGACAAAACCATCGCCGACGTTTTGGAAATGACGGTGGAAGAGGCCTGCGTGTTCTTTGCCAACATCCCCAAAATCCAGCGCAAGCTGAAAACGCTGGAGGATGTGGGCCTTGGCTACATCAAGCTGGGCCAGAGCGCCACCACCCTTTCCGGCGGCGAGGCACAGCGGGTGAAGCTGGCGCTGGAGCTTTCCAAGCGGGATACCGGCCGCACCGTTTATGTGCTGGACGAACCCAGCACCGGCCTGCATGTGGCGGATGTGCACAAGCTCATCCAGGTGCTGGACCGGCTGGTGGATGCGGGCAACACGGTGGTGATCATCGAGCACAATCTGGATATCATCAAGCGGGCCGACCACATCATCGACCTTGGCCCCGAGGGCGGCAGCGAGGGCGGCGAGATCATTGCCACCGGCACCCCCGAGCAGGTGGCGAAAAATCCCGCTTCCTATACGGGAAAATATCTTGCGCCCATGCTGGAACGGGACAAAGAGCCCTGAAAACGGCGGCAAAAAGCGATTTGAGCTTTTCGGCCCCTTTGGCCGCAAACCCAAATACCAAAAGCAAAGGCCCGGGCAGAGTTTCTGCCCGGGTCTTTTTGCGGTTTTCTCGCCGGGAAGTCTTGTGCAGGCGGACAAAATAAGGTATAATGATTAAGAATATCGGGAAAAATAACACCGGCTGGCGGTTTCCCCTTTGAGCGGGAAGCTCCGGCCTTTTGCAAACAGGAGAGGTACCCTTTGAGCACGATCCAATTTGAACATAACGAAAAAGCTGCCCGGCTCATTGCCGAGCATTATGAAATGCCGCCCCTTGCCTATGTGCATTCCTACGGCTGCCAGCAGAACGTGAACGATGCGGAAAAGATCCGCGGCGTTCTGGCCGACGTGGGCTTTGGCATCTGCAACGGCCCCGAGCAGGCGGATCTCATCCTTTTCAACACCTGCGCAGTGCGTGAGCACGCCGAGCAGCGGGTATTCGGAAACGTGGGGGCCCTGAAAGGCCTCAAGGAGAAAAAGCCGGGCCTTATCATCGGCGTGTGCGGATGCATGGCCCAGCAGCCCGCCATTGTGGAAAAACTGAAAAAGAGCTACCCCTTTGTGGATCTGGTTTTCGGTGTGAACAGCATCGACCGCCTGCCGGAGATGATCTGTGACCGCTTTGAAAAGGCAAAGCGTGTGGTGGAAATGCCCGGCGAGCGCACCGAGATGCGCACCGACATCGTGGAGGAGATCCCCATCCGGCGGGACTCCGACTTCCGGGCCTGGCTTTCCATCACCTATGGCTGTGACAACTTCTGCACCTACTGCATCGTGCCTTATGTGCGCGGGCGTGAGCGCAGCCGCCGCCCGGCCGACATCCTGGCCGAGTTCAAGGCCCTGGTGGCCGCAGGCTATAAAGAGATCACGCTGCTTGGCCAGAACGTGAACAGCTACGGCAAGGGCCTGGAAGAAAAGGTGGATTTTGCTGACCTGCTGGAAATGCTGTGTCAGGTGCCCGGCGATTACCAGATCCGGTTCATGACCAGCCACCCCAAGGATGCCAGCCGCAAGCTGATGGACACCATTGCGGCCCACGATAAGCTCTGCAAGCATCTGCACCTGCCGGTCCAGTGCGGCAGCGACCGGGTGCTGAAGGAAATGAACCGCCACTACAACAAGGCTCAGTATCTGGAGCTGATCGATTACGCCAAAAAGACCATTCCCGGCGTGACCTTCTCCAGCGATATCATTGTGGGCTTCCCCGGCGAGACCGAAGAGGAATTCGAGGAGACCCTGGAGCTGGTCAAGAAAGTCGGCTACATGCAGCTGTTTACCTTCATCTATTCGCCCCGCACCGGCACCAAGGCTGCCGCCATGCCGGACCCCTTCACCCACAAGCAGAAGGCTGACCGGATGGCCCGCCTTTTGAAAGCGCAGGAAGAGATCGCCTTTGAGCTCATCGGCCGCCAGGTGGGCAGCACCCAGCGGGTGCTGGTGGAAGGCCACGGCCGCAATGAGGGCACCCTCAACGGCCGGCTGGACAACAACCTGGTGGTGGAGTTCACCGCCCCGGAAAGTCTGATCGGCCAGTGGGCCCAGGTGAAGCTCACCTCTGCCCGCGGCGCCATCCTTTTGGGTGAGCTGCAGGCCTGATTGAAAATAACAATAGAATTTTATTTAAAGGAGAAATATTATGGATTCCATCGAACTGTTCAAGAAAGCTGCTGTTGCTCTTCAGACCGACGAGCGTTATCTGGCTTTGGATGCTGCCCGCAAGGCAAGCGATCAGGACGAAGAGCTGCAGAAGATGATCGGCGAGTTCAACCTGGCCCGCCTGGACCTGAACAACGAGATCGGCAAGGATGACCGTGACGAAGAGAAGCTGGCAAGCCTGAACGATAAAATCAACAAGCTGTATGCCGACATCATGGCCAACGACAAGATGGTTGCCTACAACGAGGCAAAGGCCGGCGTTGAGGCTCTGATCGGCCACATTGATGCCATCATCAACACCGCAATGAACGGCGGCGACCCCATGACCGTGGAAGCTCCTCAGCAGGGCTGCACCGGCAGCTGCTCTTCCTGCGGCGGATGCCACTGATACAAACCAAAAACATGAGCGGCCCTCAAGCTCCCGGTGAGCCGTGAGGGCCGCCCTTTCTTCTATCAATAATCGAAGTAGGTGATTTGCTTTGGCAGAGCTTTCCCCCATGATGGCTCAATATTTTAAAATCAAGGAAGAGCACAAGGATGAGATCCTGTTTTTCCGTTTGGGCGACTTTTACGAAATGTTTTACGAGGATGCCATTCTGGCTTCCCGAGAGCTGGAGCTCACCCTTACCGGGCGTGACTGCGGCCAGGCCGAGCGCGCGCCCATGTGCGGCGTTCCCTTTCACAGCTATGAAAGCTATGTGGCCCGGCTGATCGCAAAGGGCTACAAGGTGGCCATCTGCGAGCAGATGGAAGACCCGGCCACGGCAAAGGGCCTGGTGAAACGGGATGTGATCCGGGTCATCACCCCCGGCACGGTAATCGAAAGCAGTATGCTGCAAGACGACAAAAACAACTATCTGTGCAGCGTATACTTAAAAGGGAACAAGGCCGGCCTTTGCTTTGCCGATGTATCCACCGGCAGCGCTGCCGCCACCGAGCTGAAAGGGGACAAGCTTTCGGCTGAGATCATCACCGAGCTTTGCCGGTATCAGCCCAGCGAGATCCTGTTCAACGCGGCCATGCAGCAGAAAAAGGAAATCACCGACTACATCAAAAAGTTCATGTCCTGCTCGGTGGAGCTTTTGGAGGATGAAAAATACGAAAAAGCCCAGGTGGCAGGCCTTTTGGAAGACCAGTTCGGCAAAAACTGGCCGGAGGACACCGGCCTTTCCAAAAACGGGCTTTCCCACCTTGCAATGGCGGGCCTTTTGGGGTACCTGCATGAGACCCAGAAAAAGGGCGTGGAACGGCTGAAAACCGTTACCTGCTATGCGGATGCCCAGTACATGCACCTTTCCCCGGTGACCCGAGCAAACCTTGAACTTACCGAAACCATGCGCGGCCGTGAAAAGAAGGGCACCCTGCTTTGGGTACTGGACAAGACCCGCACCGCCATGGGCAAGCGCCTTCTGCGCAGCTGGCTGGAACAGCCGCTGGTGAACGTGCAGCTCATCAATGAGCGGCTGGACTGCGTGGAGGCCCTCACCGGCCAGCTCATCCAGCGTTCGGAGATTTTGGAAAACCTTTCCCATGTGTTTGACATCGAGCGGCTGATGACCCGTGCCATGTACGGCTCGGCCAGCCCCAAGGAGATCTATTCGCTGGCCTGCACCTGCGACCAGCTGCCTGGCTTGAAACAGCTGGCGGCGGACTGCGGCTGCCCTGAGCTTGACGAGCTGGCGGGCCGGATCGACCCGCTGGAAGACATCCGGGACCTGATCTATTCCGCAATTCGGGAGGAGACCCCCTCCACCTTCAAGGAAGGCAACGTGATCCGGGACGGCTACAATGCCGAGGTGGACGAGCTGCGTGACATTGTGCACGGCGGCCGGGGCTACCTTTCCCAGATGGAAGCACGGCTCAAGGAGGAAACCGGCATCCGCACCCTGAAAATCGGCTACAACCGGGTGTTCGGCTACTACATCGAGGTCAGCCGTTCCTTCTCCGAGCAGGTTCCGGAAAACTTCATCCGCAAGCAGACCCTGGCCAATGCCGAGCGCTACATCACTGAGGACCTGAAAAACCTGGAAAACAAGATCCTTGGCGCAAACGAGCGGCTGCTCACCTTGGAGCGCCGCCTGTTCGATGACCTTTTGGAAAAGCTGTCGGCTCAGGTGGTGCGCATCCAGGCAACGGCCAGTGCGGTTGCAAAGCTGGATGTGCTGGCGGCCCTTGCCCAGGTTGCTGAGGACAACAACTACACCCGCCCGCAGGTGGATGATGGGGACGAGCTTGAAATTGTGGAAGGCCGGCACCCGGTGATCGAAAAGATGCTGCGGGACAGCCTGTTTGTGCCCAATGACACCACTCTGGACTGCGGCGAAAACAATATCCTGCTCATCACCGGCCCCAACATGGCCGGTAAATCCACCTATATGCGCCAGACCGCGCTGATCGCGCTGATGGCTCAGATCGGCAGCTTTGTGCCCGCATCCAGCTGCCGGATGGGTGTGGTGGATGCCATCTTCACCCGTGTGGGTGCAGCCGATGACCTGGCCGCCGGCCAGTCCACCTTTATGGTGGAAATGACCGAGGTGGCCGAAATTTTAAAATACGCCACCCGCAGCAGCCTTGTGATCCTGGACGAGATCGGCCGGGGAACCTCCACCTTTGACGGCATGAGCATTGCCCGGGCCGTGGTGGAGCATATCTCGGAAAAAATCGGCTGCAAGACCCTGTTTGCCACCCATTACCATGAGCTTACCGAGATGGAAAACAGTATGTCCGGAGTGAAAAATTACAGCATTGCCGTTAAAAAGCGGGGCGATGACATCACCTTCCTGCGCAGGATCATCCGAGGCCCGGCCGATGACAGCTACGGCATTCAGGTGGCAAAGCTTGCCGGCCTGCCGGGCGCTGTCACCGAGCGGGCAAAGCAGGTGCTGAAACGCCTGGAGGCGGCATCGCCTTCCAACAATAAGATCACTCAGCTGGATTTTGATGCCGTTGAGGAAATGAACAGCCCGGCGGTGCCCAGCGAGCTTTTGGAAAAACTGGAAGCGCTGGATGTGGAGACCCTGACCCCCATCGAGGCGCTGAATTTCCTGTACGAACTGAAAAAGACCCTGTAAAAACGAAAGGAGGGGTGCGAATTGGCCGTTATTCGAGTTTTGGACCAGCACACTGCGGAGCTCATTGCCGCCGGCGAGGTGGTGGAGCGCCCGGCTTCGGTGGTCAAGGAGCTGCTGGAAAATGCCATTGATGCAGGTGCCACGCAGGTAAGCGTGAGCATTGAGCGGGGCGGCATTTCTTTGATACAGGTTGCCGATAACGGCAGCGGCATCCCTGCCGAATTCCTGCCCACGGCCTTTATCCGCCATGCCACCAGCAAGATCACCTGTGAAGCGGATCTGGAAAATATCCACACGCTGGGCTTCCGGGGCGAGGCGCTGCCCTCCATTGCCAGTGTGGCCCGGGTGCAGGTGCTCACCCGCACCGAGCAGGATGAATTCGCCTGCGTTTACCGCATCGAGGGCGGCAAAGAGTTCGGCATCGAGCCGGCGGCCCGCCCGGTGGGAACCACCATGGAGGTGCGGGATCTTTTCTACAATACCCCCGCCCGCATGAAGTTTTTGAAAAAAGACTCCAGCGAGGCCACCTTTGTGGGTGAAACGGTGGGGCACATCGCCCTTTCCCACCCGGAGGTTTCGGTGACCTTTATCCGGGATGGAAAGCGCCAGTATAAGACCCCCGGCGACGGAAAACTGCGGGGCGCGGTGTATGCGGTGCTGGGCAGAGAGTTTGCAAAAGACCTGTTGGATGTGGACGAAATATCCGAGGGCTACCGGGTGCAGGGGCTTATCACACCGCCCCGCAGCTGCCGGGCCAGCCGGGGAATGCAGCATTTCTTCATCAACGGCCGGTATGTGAAGAACCGCACCATGATGGCGGCTCTGGAAAATGCCTACCGGGGCACTTTGATGCAGGGGCGTTTCCCTGGATGCGTGCTGATGCTCACCATGCCCTGTCAGCTGGTGGATGTGAATGTGCATCCGGCCAAAACCGAAGTGCGATTCTCCCGGGAAAAAGATGTGTTCGATGTGGTTTACCGGGCGGCCAAAACCGCTCTTGCCACGCCGGGCAGCGGCCAGCAGGTGCTGGATTTCAGCAAGACCCACGGAGCACAGGCGGAAGAAACCGAGGAAGAAACGGCTGCCCAGGCGAAACCTGCCGTGCAGGCCCCGGTTCCCGCCGCTTCGCCAGTGGATGCACCCAGACCCAAAACCGTTCCGGTGCGCCCGGCGGCCCTGCCGGCCGTGCCGCAGAAAGAAGAATACTGGCCCGAGCCCGATATCCCCGGTCCGGAGCCAAAGACTGTGTTCCGTGCGCCGGAGCCGGCAGTTCCTTTCTATGCACAGCAGCATCCGGAGGAGATCTGCTCCCAGCCCATTCCCTTTGCGGATATGCCGGACTTTTCGGCACACGCAGAGCCGGAACAGCCCGTTTTTGTGCAGCCGGAACCGGAAGAAAAGCCGGAGCCTTTTGAACAAAGCCGAGAGCCTTTTTCAAAGCAGACAAGCTTTGAAAAAGAGCCGGAAAACCAGGAGCTCACCTCCCGGCTGCCGCAGACAGAAGAGCTTCAATATCTGGGCGAAGCCTTCAAAACCTACATCATCACCCAGCGGGGGGATGAGATCTGCTTTATTGATAAGCACGCGGCCCATGAGCGCATCCTGTATGAAAAAATTGCCGCCGCCTACGGCAGGCCCGGCAGCCAGATGCTGCTGGCGCCGGTAACGGTGGTGCTTTCCGCCGAGGAAAAGCAGGCGGTCATGGAAAACCTTTCCATGCTGGCCGATGCGGGCATCGAAGCGGAAGATTTCGGCGGCAGCACCATGCTGGTGCGGTCGGTGCCGGCGGACATCCGGGTGGATGATGCCGAGGCCCTGCTGTGTGAGCTGGCGGCGAAGCTGGCAAAGGGGACAAAGGATGCACGCAGTGAGCATACCCAGTGGGTGCTGCACTCCATTGCCTGCCGTGCAGCTGTAAAAGCAGGGGATCGGATGGACCGGCTGGAACTGATGAAGCTGGCCCAGGACATCCTGGACGAAAAAGTGCCGCCCTTCTGCCCGCACGGGCGCCCGGTGGTGCTGAGACTTACCAAGAAGGAGCTGGAAAAACAGTTTGGCCGAATGGGATAAAAAACGGATCGTTGCCATCGGAGGCCCCACCGCAAGCGGGAAGACCTCCTTTTCGGTGGCCCTTGCCCAGCAATTTGGGGGCGAGGTGATCTGCGCGGATTCAATGCAGATCTATGACGGCCTGGATGTGGGCACTGCCAAGGTCACCCCGGAAGAGATGCAGGGGGTGCCCCATCATCTTGTGGGCTTTTTGAGCCCGGAGCAGCCGTACAGTGTGGCGGAATTTGTGGCCGACGCCGGCAGGTGCATCGATGAGATCACCAGCCGGGCAAAGGTGCCCTTTGTGGTGGGCGGGACCGGGCTTTACATTGAAAGCCTGGTGAGCGGGCTGCGGTTTTCGCCGCAGAAGCCGAACCCTCAGCTGCGCCGTCAGCTGGAAGAAAGGGCACAGCGGGAAGGCCCCGAAGCCATGCATCGGGAGCTTATGGGCATCGACCCGGAATATGCCGCCAAGGTGCATCCCAACAACACCGGAAGGGTCATCCGGGCATTGGAGCTTTATTATGATACCGGTGTGACCATGACCCGGCAGCGGGCCGAGTCCCTGCCCAAGGAGCCGCCCTATGAAGCGCTTGTTCTTTGCCTGGACTGGCCCCGGGAGGTGCTTTACAGCCGCATCGACCGGCGGGTGGGCGAGATGCTGGACCAAGGCCTTTTGCAGGAGGCTGAACTGGTTTGGAAAAACAAAGAGCAGTACAAAACGGCGGCCCAGGCCATTGGCTATAAAGAATTCTTCCCTTATTTTGAGGGAGAAGCAACTGTGCCCCAGTGTGCGGCACAGCTGCGGCAGGCAAGCCGCAACTATGCAAAACGCCAGCTCACCTGGTTCCGCCGGATGCCGGGGGTCGTATGGGTCCGGGCCGATGAGCCCGATGCGCTGGAAACTGCCGCAAAAGCGGTAAAAGCGCATTTGGAAGGCCCTGAGAAAACAGCCGGCGCTTTGTGAGGAAAGGAAAACAATGAACAGAAAAAAACAGGGCATTGCCACAGCATTGGTG
The DNA here is from genome assembly GCA_020025635.1 of Allofournierella sp. GTDB lineage: Bacteria > Bacillota > Clostridia > Oscillospirales > Ruminococcaceae > JAHHRU01. The sequence continues at coordinate 31,680 of JAHHRU010000009.1, read as the reverse complement.
CTGCTGGTTCTGGTGCTGCCGGCCATATATCTTGCCTTTCAGGTGTACACGGTAACGCACCGGCCCTATACAACCGAAACCGCGATCCGGTACGATATGTCAGACAGTCTGTTCTGCGGCGGTTTTCTGGCCTTCGATCAGCAGGAGGTGCCGGGTGATGGGATGCTGGGGTATCTGGTGGAAAACGGTGAGCGTGTTTCGGCCGGAACCCAGGTGGCCGAACAGTATTCGGACCCGTCGCAGGCGAACGCCCGCCGGGAGCTCACCGAGCTGGACAGCCAGATGGAGCTTTTGAAAAAATCGGAAAACACGGCAGCGGATGATGTGAGTGTCCTTTTGAATCAGCGGCAGAGCAGCTTTTATGATCTGCTGGATCAGCTGGACCGACAGAGCTATTCTGCCGCCGAGAATAAGGCGAACGACTTTCTGCTCTCGCTGAACCGGCTCCAGATCACCACCGGCAAGATCAGCAGCTTTGATGCGGCCCGCAGCGGCCTTGAAAGCCAGAAGCAGGAGGCGCTGGCGCGGCTGGGCAGCCCGGCCGCGGTCACGGCTCCTGTTGGCGGCTATTTTGTGGCGGCTTCGGCGGGCGACTGGCTGGAATATGATCAGGAGCAGCTGGAAGCCATGACTGCCCAGGCGATCGCCGATGGTGTTCGGGACGGCAGCGGCGTGCGGCCCATTCAGGGGGCGGGAAAGCTTGTGAAAAGCTACACCTGGCGCTTTTATGGGGTGTGCACCCTGGAGGAGAGCAAGAAGTTTGAAGGGGTCACCAAGGTGAACATCAGCTTCCCCGGCGTTGCGGAAAAGCCGCTGCCCGCAGTGGTGGAGCAGGTGCTGCTGGAAGAGGGCTCTGACCGGGTGAAGATCGTTCTCCGGTGCGAGCGGGTGGGCGCGGATGTGCTGAGCCTTTCCAGCGCAGTGGCTCAGATCGACTTCAACTCCTACAAGGGTATCCGGGTGAATGCCCGGGCACTGCACATTGTGGACGGCAACAAGGGCGTTTATGTGAAAAGCGGCAACCTGGCCCGCTGGTGCCGCATCGAGATCCTGTATCAGAACGATGAGTACATCCTGGTGCCGGAGGGCGGCAAAGAGGGAACCGAAAACGAGGTCCGTCTTTTTGACGAGATTATCGTGGAGGGAACCGATCTAAGAGATGGAAAATTACTGAAATAACCGAAATATACTGGTTTGTTTATTGACAGAAGGTCAAAAAAAGGAGATAATATTTACTATCTAAGGATTTTTACGTCTGGCAAAAAGTGAGAAAACTGCTGTTTTGCCGGTTGATCCAAAAGGAGATATGCACCATGTTTGATAAAATGAAGAATTTTTTGGGCCTGGCTGAGGATGGAGACGACTATTACGACGACGAAGCGGAATTCCCCACATCGGCAAGCTCCAATCTGGATCAGGACTATCAGCCGGCCGATACCGGCAATAAGCGCAACAAGGTTGTGAACATCAATGCCACAACACAGCTTCAGGTGGTTCTGGTAAAGCCGGAGCGCTTCGAAGATGCCAGCACGGTGGCCGACCACCTGAACGCCAAGCGCACGGTAGTGCTGAACCTTGAGTCCACCAACAAAGAGGTTTCCCGCCGTCTGGTCGATTTCCTCACCGGTGTGGCTTATGCAAACAACGGCCAGATCAAGCGTGTGGCGAACAGCACCTTCATCATCACCCCCTACAATGTGGATATCATGGGAGATCTGCTGGACGAACTGGAGAGCAATGGTGTCTTCTTCTAATCCCCAGCGCGGCTTCATCCCCGCACAGAACGATCAGGAACGGCTGGTCATGCGCCGGGCAGAGGATCTGTGCCGGGTGGCCGGCAGCCGGGGCATTGCCCGGTACACCGGCTTTTTGTCTGACCGGGAGCAGGCGCTTTGCCAGGCGGCACTCAACCGGCTGGGCTGGCAGGATCATTCCTTTCAGGGCGGCTATCCACAGGCAGAACGCAGGATCCTCTGCATCGAACCGGCGGACGCTTATCAAACCGGCGAACCGCCGATTTGCTGTATCCGCATTGAATGCACGGGCGGCGCCTCCGGCGCTTCGGTGAGCCATAAAGACTATCTGGGTTCCATTTTGGGCCTTGGGCTTGAACGCAGCTGCTTGGGAGACATCCTGCCCTTTGAAGGCGGTGCCTATGCGGTGGTGCTGGAAAATGCGGCAGAGGTCATCTGCTCTCAGCTTTGCAGCGTGGGGCGGCTGAATGCCCGGGCCGAGCGTTTTTATGAAGAGCTGCCCACCGAAAATGCCGAGCGTGACATCCAGTCGGCCACGGTGTCCTCTTTGAGGGCGGATGCGGTGATCGCGGCGATGTGCCGCATCGGCAGGGGCCGGGCAGCACAGCTTTTGTCGGGCGGCGGGGTGGAGATCAACCACATTGCAGTCACCAGCCCGCATACGCCTGTGTACAAGGGCGATATTTTTACTATTCGGGGCGTGGGGCGGTATAAGCTCACCACTCTGGGCGGCAAAAGCCGCAAAGACCGGGTTTTTATTGAATATTTTAAATACTGATTTTAGAGCGAAGGGATGAATTGCCATGATTTCACCGCAGGAGATCCGTACGATCACATTTGAAAAGGGGATGCGCGGCTACCGCATCGAGGATGTGGATGCTTTTATGCAGCAGATCGCTTCCGAGATGGATCAGCTGGCAGCAGAAAAGGCTGAGGCTGAGAAGAAGCTGTATATCCTGGCCGATAAAATTGAGGAATACCGCAAGGATGAAGACAACCTGAAAACCGCTCTGCTCAATGCACAGCGCATGGGTGAAAATGTCATTCGTGAGGCAAAGCAGAAGGCGGAGTTCATCCTGCGGGATGCCGGCATCAAGGCTGAGGATCTGACCCGCACTGCCCGGGAGCAGGTGGAAGAGCAGGAAACCGAGCTGGAGCGTGTTAAAACCGAGGTTGCCCGTTTCAAAAACACCATCCTGGGCCTTTACAAAGAGCATATCGAATCCCTGAGCCGCCTGCCCGGCGAAGAGGAGCTTGAGCAGGAGCCGGAAGAGCCTGCGGCCCAGCCGGCAGAAAATGGGGCAGAAGAGCCCACGGTTGCACAGACCATCTCCAAAGAGGATGACCTGGAAGCGGACACCGCAGACCGTGACCTCATCGACAGTTTCCCGGATGTTTCTTCTTTCTATGAGGAGGAAAAGCCCCTTGCTCCGGCCCCTGCCGAGGAAGTGCCGGAGGAGCCGGCCGAGGAAGCCCAGAACCCCAAGCCCCCCTTCCAGGGTGCTTTCAGCAGCTTCCAGGGCATCAAATTCAGTGATTGATATTTCGGCGAAAGCCGTTTATAAACCAGGAGGAATTACCAGTGGCACAGGACTATAACAACACGATCAATCTGCCCAAAACGTCTTTTGATATGCGGGCGGGCCTTCCCAAAAAAGAGCCGGAAATGCTCAAGGACTGGAAAGAAAATCATCTGTACGAAGAACTGATGAAGCACAACGAGGGCAAGCCCCGCTATGTGCTGCATGATGGCCCTCCGTATGCAAACGGCCGCATTCACATGGGCACTGCCCTGAATAAGATTATCAAGGACATCATTGTCCGTTATAAGAACATGACCGGCTATCAGGCCCCCTACATTCCCGGTTATGATACCCACGGCCTGCCCATCGAGCTGAAAGCCCTGAAGAGCTTCGGCGAAAAGAAGGGCGAGGTTTCCAAGCTGGAGCTGCGCAAGAGCTGCTACGAGTTTGCCACTGAGCATATCGGCATCATGGGCGATCAGTTCCAGCGCCTGGGCGTTCTGGGCGATTTTGACCACCCTTACCTGACCCTGAAGCCTGAATTTGAGGCACGTCAGATCGAAGTGTTCGGCGAAATGGCCAAGAAGGGCTACATCTACAAGGGTCTCAAGGCCGTTTACTGGTGCCCCGAGGACCGTACTGCTCTGGCAGAAGCCGAGATCGAGTATTCCGAGGACGAGTGCGATTCCATCTACGTCCGCTTCAATGTGACCGATGACCCCAACGGCATCCTGGCAAAGCGCGGCATCCCCATGGACAAGGCCTGGTTCGTGATCTGGACCACCACCACCTGGACCCTGCCCGCAAACGTTGCCATCTGCCTGAACCCGGATTTTGAGTATGTGTTCGTCAAGATCGGCGAAGACTACCATGTGATGGCAGAGGGCCTGGTGGAAAGCACCATGAAGGCCTGCGGCATCACCGAGTATGAGATCGTGGGTGAGCCGGTTCTGGGCAGCGAGCTGGAGCTGATGCAGGTCCAGCATCCCTTCCTGGACCGCAAGAGCCTGATCATCCTGGGCGACCACGTTACCCTGGAAAGCGGCACCGGTTGCGTTCACACCGCTCCCGGCCACGGCGTTGAAGACTTTGAGGTCTGTGTCAACCACTATCCTCAGGTCCCCGTGGTGGTCCCTGTGGACGACGGCGGCTACCTCACCGAGGAAGCCGGTCAGTTTGCCGGCCTGAAGGTCTGGGCCGCCAACAAGGTCATCCTGGAGCACATCAAGGAGACCCGCCACCTGATGGGCGTGCAGCACATCACCCACCAGTATCCCCATTGCTGGCGCTGCCACAACCCCATCATCTTCCGGGCTACCGAGCAGTGGTTCTGCTCTGTGGAAGCCTTCAAGGAAGATGTTTACAAGGCTGTTGATTCCGTTCACTGGTTCCCCGGCTGGGGCCATGACCGTATGATGGGCATGGTTCGTGACCGCAACGACTGGTGCATCAGCCGTCAGCGCACCTGGGGCGTTCCCATCCCGGTGTTCTACTGCAAGAAGTGCGGCAAGTACCATGTGGACGATGTGACCATCAAGGCCGTTTCGGACCTGTTCCGCAAGGAAGGCAGCGATGCCTGGTTCAAGTATGAGGCAAACGAGATCCTGCCCGAGGGCTATGCCTGCCAGTGCGGCTGCACCGAATTTGAGAAAGACCATGACACTATGGACGTCTGGTTCGACTCCGGTTCCACCCACCTGGCCGTTCTGGAAGAGCGCCCCGAGCTGTCCTGGCCGGCCGACCTTTACATGGAAGGCGCCGACCAGTACCGGGGCTGGTTCCAGTCCAGCCTGCTCACCAGCGTTGCCACCCGCGGCGTTGCACCTTACCGCAATGTTCTGACCCACGGCTGGGTCGTGGACGGCGAAGGCAAGCAGATGCACAAGTCTGCCGGCAACGGTGTGGAGCCTGAAGAGATCATCAAGGACTTCGGCGCCGATATCGTGCGCCTGTGGGTCGCTTCCTCTGACTATACTGTGGACGTGCGCATCAGCAAGGAGATCATCAAGCAGCTCTCCGAGGCTTACCGCAAGATCCGCAACACTGCCCGTTTCATGCTGGGCAACCTGGACGGCTTCGATCCCCGCACCGACATGGTTGCAGACAGCGACCTGCTGGAGCTGGACCGCTGGGCCCTGGATGCTCTGGACAACCTGAACAAGGCTGCCCACGACGGCTACGAGAGCTTCGACTTCCATAAGGTCTATCACGCCATTTACAACTTCTGCGTTGTGGATATGTCCAACTTCTATCTGGATGTGGTGAAGGACCGTTTGTACATCAACAAGGCTGATTCCACCCTGCGCCGTGCGGCTCAGACCGTGATGTTCCGCATCCTGGTCGACCTGACCAAGATCGTATCGCCCATTCTGGCCTTCACCAGCCAGGAGATCTGGAGCTTCATCCCCGATTTCGAGGGCAAGAACAAGTATGTGGTGTTTGAGGATATGCCGGTTTCCGGCCTGTATGCTCAGAACGAGGAGTTCGAAGCAAAGTGGAACCGCATCATCGCTGTGCGTGACGATGTGAAGAAGGTTCTGGAACAGGCCCGCAAGGACAAGACCATCCGCTCTTCTCTGGAAGCAAAGGTCACCCTGCACTGCGGCAGCGACCTGGCTCAGTTCCTGCGCGCCATCCCCAAGGCTGAGCTGGAAGACCTGCTGATCGTTTCTCAGACCGAGATCGTTGAGGGCGAAGGCGGCGTCAAGGGCGAGCTGGAAGACCTGGGCGTTGAAGTTGTTCATGCAGAAGGCGAAAAATGCGCCCGCTGCTGGAAGTATGACGCAACTGTGGGCAGCCATGCAGAGCATGACACCCTGTGCGCCCGCTGCGCAGCCATTCTGGAAGGCTGAGCTTAACGCATAGAATTGCAAGGAACGGCGCTTTTTAAAAAGCGCCGTTCTTAGTGTAAAAAGGAGAAACCATTTTGATGTATGCGCTTATCACCCTTTTGAGCACCGCCGCCCTGGTTGCTGTGGATCAGGCTTTAAAATACTGGGCAACCGTTTCGCTGGCACCGGTGGGCACCCATCCGCTGATTCCCGGTGTGGTGGGCCTGCGCTATGTGCTGAACGATGGTGCCGCATTCAGCATGCTGGGCGGCAAACAGGGCTTCCTGATCGCCTTCACCGGCATTGCGCTGGCAGCGCTGGCGGCATATCTGTTCATCAAGCGGCCTGCCCGCCGCCTGGAGCATATTTCCTGGATATTCGTGCTTTCCGGAGGAATCGGCAACCTGATCGACCGGGTGCTCAACCAGGTCGTGGTGGATTACATTGACCTTCAGTTCATGGATTTTGCCGTGTTCAATTTCGCCGATATCCTGGTCTGTGTGGGCATTGGGCTTTTGCTGCTGGATATCATCCTGGAAGAATGCAAAAGGCCCCGAAGCGAAAAAAAGGAGCAGGATCGTGGAGCGCTTTGAGCAGATCGTGCCGCAGGAGGCGGCCGGTCAGCGGCTGGACGGCTTTGCTGCCGCCCAGCCGGAGTGGAAGCTTTCCCGAAGCGGTGCACAGCAGCTGATCGAAAAGGGCGGCATCCTCTGCGATGGAAAACCGGCCGCCAAAAACACCAAACTGAAAGCAGGGCAGTGCATCACGGTGGAGATCCCCGATGCGGTCCCGCTGGATGCGGTGGCACAGGAGATCCCGCTGGACGTCGTTTATGAGGATGAACACCTGCTGGTGGTGAACAAGCCCAAAGGCATGGTGGTGCATCCGGCGGCCGGAAATCCGGATGGAACGCTGGTCAATGCGCTGCTTTACCACTGCAAAGGGCAGCTTTCCGGCATTGGCGGGGTGCTGCGCCCGGGCATCGTGCACCGCATCGATAAAGACACCAGCGGCCTTTTGGTGGTGGCAAAGGATGACATCACCCACGAAGGCCTGTCGGCCCAGATGGCCGTGCACAGTGTCAGGCGCCAGTATCAGGCAGTGGTGTACGGAAGGTTCAAAGAGCCGGAAGGCTTTGTGGAAGCCCCCATCGGCCGCAGCAAAAACGACCGGAAAAAGATGGGCATTGTGCCGGACGGCAAATATGCCTATACCGCTTACCGCCAGCTGGCGGCCTATCCGGGCTTCAGCCACATCGAGTGCCAGCTCAAAACCGGGCGCACCCATCAGATCCGGGTGCACATGGCCAGCATCGGCCACCCGCTTGCCGGGGATGCGGTCTACGGCCCGAAAAACTGCATCACCGCACTGAACGGCCAGTGTCTGCACGCAAAAACGCTGGGCTTTGTTCACCCGGTGACCGGGCAGGAAATGCTGTTTGACAGCGAGCTGCCGGCATATTTTCAAAGCTTTCTGCAAAAGCTTGGGAAGGAGCGGTGAGGTCCTTGAAGAAGCTTCAGGAGATGCTGGTGATCTGCGGCCTGGATGGTGCGCTGCTGGAAAAAGGCGGCGTACTGCCCGGCTGCAACCGGGCAGCCGCGGAACTCTTTATGCAGATGGGCGCAAAGCTGTCTGTCTGCACAGACCGCTCGCCGGAAACACTCTGCCGTACACTGGAGGGCCTGCGGCTGAACTGCCCGGCCATTGCCTGCGGCGGGGCGGTTTTGTATGATACCCAAACAGGACAGCACCTGGAAAAAAGCTTCCTTGGGCAGGAAACGGCCGATGCACTTACGGCATCAGTGCTGGAGCGTTTTCCCGAAGCAGGTGCGGAGATTTTTGTGGAAGAAGGCCGGGTATACATCCCGCAGGCATGCCGATATACGCAAAAACACTTGCGCAATGAGCAAATTGGATGTATAATAGCACCGTTTGAGGAAATCCCGCCGAACTGGTCGAAAATACGGTTTTTGGCGGATCCGGTCATGATGCGAAAAATTCAAATGCACCTGGAAAGCTTCCGAAACGAAGATCTTCAATTTCAAACACTCAGCGCTGCGGCTTACGAAGTTCTGCCTGCCGGGGCAGGAAAAACGCAGCTTCTTGAAAAGCTTTGTGCCCGCGAAAAGATTTCCCGCGAGAACGTGGTGGTTCTTGCCGGGAGCGTGCAGGAGCTTGAGCTGATGCAGGCTGCCGGCCATACGGCGGCACTGAACAGCGCACCCCGCAAAGTAAAACTGGAAGCGGAGAAAATCGTTTCCGGATGCGGCGAAGGCGGGGCAGGGGAATGTCTGTATTCGCTTGTAAAGCGTTATACATAAAGGAGCAGGAGGTAACAATGGATAAAAACACCATCAAACAGCTGCAGAAGACCGCGAACCTGGTTCGGCAGGGCGTCATCGAGAGCGTATATCATGCTCAGTCCGGCCATCCGGGCGGATCGCTGTCCATCGCAGACACCATCACCTATTTGTACGAAAAGCAGATGCGGGTCGATCCCAAAAACCCCAAGTGGGAGGATCGGGACCGCTTTGTGCTGTCCAAGGGCCACACCTGCCCGGCGCTGTATTCTCTGCTGGCGCTCAAGGGCTTCTTCCCCTGGGATGAGCTGAAAAGCCTTCGTCATGTAGGCGCACTGCTCCAGGGCCATCCGGACATGAAGGCCATTCCGGGTATCGACATGAGCACCGGCAGCCTGGGCCAGGGCATTTCCACCGCTGTGGGCATGGCCCTGACCGCAAAGCTGAAAAAGGCCGATTGGCGTGTTTACACCGTCCTGGGCGATGGTGAAAGCCAGGAAGGCCAGGTTTGGGAGGCTGCCATGTTTGCCTCTCACCATAAGCTGGACAACCTGATCGCCGTTCTGGACAACAACAACCTGCAGATCGACGGTCGTGTGGACGAGGTCTGCTCGGTTTATCCCCTGGACGACAAATTCAAGGCCTTCGGCTGGGAAGTGTTCTATGCCGATGCCCACGACTTCGAAAGCCTGGACGAGGCCTTCACCGCCGCCAAAAAGGTGACTGGCAAGCCCAGCATCATCATTCAGAAGTCTGTAAAGGGCAAGGGCGTTTCCTTTATGGAGAATCAGGCCGGCTGGCATGGCAAGGCCCCGAACGCAGAACAGTATGAACAGGCAATGGCAGAGCTCAAAGCCGCTGCCGAGGCAATGGAGGGCTGAGAGCATGGCAGAAGTGAAGAAGATCGCAACCCGGGAAAGCTATGGCCGCACCCTGGCTGAACTGGGCGCTGAAAACGACCGTGTTGTAGTGCTGGATGCGGACCTTGCCGAATCCACCAAGACTGCTGTTTTCCAGAAGGCGTTCCCTGAGCGCCACTTTGACTGCGGCATTGCCGAATCCAACATGATCTCGATTGCTGCCGGTATGGCTGCTGCGGGCATGATCCCGTTTGCTTCCAGCTTTGCAATGTTTGCTGCCGGCCGCGCTTATGAGCAGATCCGCAACAGCGTTGGCTATCCCCACCTGAATGTGAAGATCTGTGCCACCCACGCAGGCATTTCCGTTGGTGAAGACGGTGCGACCCACCAGTGCATCGAGGACATTGCCCTGATGCGCAACATCCCCGGCATGGTGGTGGTGAGCCCCGCCGATGACGTGGAGGCCAGCCAGGCCATCCGTGCCATTGCCGACTATGAGGGCCCTGTTTACATGCGCTTGGGCCGCCTGCCGGTTCCCGTGATCAACGATCCCGAGAATTATCACTTCGAGCTTGGCAAGGCTGTGACCCTGCGGGAAGGCACCGATGCCACCGTGATCGCAAACGGCCTGATGGTTGCTGAGGCTGTGGCCGCTGCGGAACGTCTGGCGCAGGAGGGCATCCATGTCCGGGTGCTGAACATCCACACCATCAAGCCCATTGATGAAGAGGCTGTCTGCGCCGCTTGCCGTGAGACCGGCGGCATTGTTACCGCCGAGGAGCATAATGTGATCGGCGGCCTGTACAGCGCGGTTTGCGAGAGCCTGCTGAAAAACGGCGCCGGCTGCAAGGTGCTGCCGGTTGCAGTGATGGACGAGTTCGGCCAGTCCGGCCCTGCCGACGAGCTGCTGGAGCTCTACGGCCTGACCGCTGACAACATTGTTGCCAAGGTCAAGACCCTGCTGGGCAAGTAAAAATTTCAAATGCGCTCTCTCCGGCTTTTGGAGGGGGCGCTTTTTTGTGCAATGGATGCTTTTGTGTTATACTGAACCGGTGCAGAAAACACAAAAAAAGGGGGTGGCGGCATGAAACGGGGCGATCGGTGTGCAGTGTGGGTCGTATCAGGGGCGTTTTTGCTGTCGCTTGCGGCAGCGGCGCTGTTTTCACCGCCCTTGTTCCAGTTTGGCTACCAGCCGGTTTCGCCGGGGCCGGTTACAATGGAACGGATTTTACAAACAAACCTGAACGATGCATCAAAAGAGGACTTCTGCCTTCTTCCCGGCATCGGCGAGAAAAGGGCAGAGGCCATCGTGCAGTACCGAAAGAAACACGGCGCTTTTGAAAGCATTGAGGAGCTGGCCTGTGTGGATGGGATCTCGGCAGAACAGGTGGAAACGCTGCGGGCTTATCTGCGGCTTGGCTGAACAGGCAAAAAGCGCAAAACCCTTGGCAGAAAAGCAAAAAACTGGTAAGATAAAAGAGAATTTTTTTGAAAGGAGGCAGCGATGTGAAAACCATAAAAAGAGGCCTTGCATTTCTGCTTGTGGCAATGCTGGTGCTGGGAATGGTGGTCTTTGCCGATTCAGACCCGGCCGAGCAGCCCGCAGAACCGCCGGCCGAAGCGGCTTTGAAGCGACCGGCCGAAATGAAGGCGGTTTGGCTTTCTGCCGGACAGGACTTTGACCCTGCTGCCTCGGAAACCGATTGCAAAGCTCAGCTGGATGCAGCGCTGGATGCCATTGAAAATTTTGAAATGAATGCGGTGCTTCTGCCGGTAAACGGCGAGAGCGGAGGATATTTCCCCAGCGAAAGCTGGCCGTCGTCAGCAGGGTTCGACCTGGTCCAGTATGTTTTGGATGGGGCCAAAAGCCGCAGCCTGTTCGTTTATGCCGTGGCGGATGCCGGCTGGGGTGTCGGTTCGGATGGCAGCTATAAAAAGCAGGAAAGCCTTTCGGCGGCGGCTGTGCAGGCGCAGTGCCGGGCAGTGGAAGAGCTGGCGGCAAACTATGATCTGGACGGGGTATACCTGCAAAACTACTGCAACCGGCCCGGCCCGGCCAGCATGGCCCTTTACCGGACCGAGGGCGCTTCCATGGGGTTTGAAAACTGGGTGCGGGAATGTACCACCTCCCTTGTGGTGAATGCTTCACAGACGGTGAAGGAAAAGCGGCCGCAGGCACTGTTCGGCCTGCTGGCAGAGCCGGTGTGGGCAAACCAGTCCACCGACCCTGCCGGAAGCGCGACCGCCGCCGACTACGAAATGCTCACCGACGGCAACCTGGACCTGAATGCGGTGTTTGCCCTTGGCAAAATCGACGACATCCTGGTAAAATGCCCCGGCTCCCTGGGCGATAAGGCCCTGAACTTTGAAACGGTGCTGGGCTGGTGGGGCAGTGCGGCAAAACAGCACAATGCCACGGTAACAGCCTGTGTCTACAACCAGAAGCTGGGCGGTGATGGTGCAGGCTGGAAGGCACCTGACCAGGTGATGCGTCAAATCATCAAGACCCGTGAGACCCCCGGCTGCAAGGGCGCTGCCTTCGCATCCCTTTCGGCGCTTTCGGAAAACCGCAGCGGCGCCACCGATGTGCTGATGCGGTATTACAAAAATGAGATTTTGGAACAGGATATCCTGACCGACCTTTCCATGAGCCAGCCGGAAAAGCGCAGCTATACCACCCGGGAGCCGCAGGCCATTTTCTACGGCGCTTCGGACCCCAACTTCCCGCTGAAGATCAACGGCACAGAGCTGGACCGAAACGGTGAGGGCGTATTCAGCATCGAAATGCCGCTGGAACCGGGGCTCAACACCTTCACCTTTGAACATAAGGAAAAATCCATTACCTACAAGATCACCCGTGAGGTGGTCATCATCCAAAGCGTTTCGCCTGCCGGCAGCATGACGGTGGAAGGCGGGACCCAGATCGGCGTGAGCGTGATGGCCTATTCCGGCTCCGCTGTTACCGCAAGCCTGGGCGGTGTCAGCGTGCAGCTGACGGAAGAAGAGCTTGTTACCGACAGCGCCGACGGCAACACCTCCAGCTATGCACCCTTCAAGGGAAGCATCACGGTCCCAGCCGGGCAGGAGAATGTTCAGGACATTGGCAGCATTGCGGTGAGCGCCACCTGGCAGGGCATCACCCAGTCGGGCGGCGGGGCTCATGTGTATGTGGCGGCCCTGCCCCAGCAGGCCCCGGTCATCTCCGGCGAAAAGGGAAGCCTTGCCCAGATAACGGCCAGCCAGGCCCGCACCTATCCGGGCGGCGTTCTCACCAATGACCCCAACGGCAGCTGCTTCCCGCTGCCTGCCGGAACGGTGGATTATATCGTCAGCGATAAGCTTACCTACGATGATGACTACGGCCACGGCGAATATTACATCCTGGGATGCGGCCTGCGGGTACGGGCGCAGGATGTGACCGATCTGGGCGAGGCTGAATGGGAAATGTCCTCGCTCAGCGGGGCATCCAGCTGGGCCGACGGCCAGTATGTGTATGTGAGCTTTGCCCGCCCCGGCCGAAAGACCGCCTACACAGTGGAATTCCCCGGCACCTCGTATTCGGGCAATGGCGGAGCGCAGGGTTTTGATGCCGGCCAGATGCGGGTCACCCTGCGGGACACCAGCCTGGATACCGGCGCACCCGAAATGGCGGGCAACAACCTGCTCAGCGGCGTGGAGCTGGCCCAGAGCGGAAATGATACCGTCATCAACTTCAATCTGCAAAGGGCAGGCTCCTTCATGGGCTACCGTGCTTATTATGACGGAGACAATCTGGTGTTCCGGTTCAACCAGATCCCCGGCGGCATTGCCGGTGCCAAAATCTACATCGATCCGGGCCACGGCGGTGTGGACGGCGGCAAATCCATTCCGGGCATGTACAGTGAGAAGAATCTGAATGCGGATCTTGCCGGCCGGGTGGCCCAGATCCTGCGGGACCGGGGTGCGGTCGTGCAGGTCACTGATACCAGCGGCACCGTTTCGCTGGACAGTCGTGTGAGCATGTCGCAGAATTTTGGGCCGCATCTGTTTGTGAGCTTGCACCACAATTCCGGGTCGTCCAGTGCAAAGGGCACCGAAGCCTATTACTTCAACCCCTATTCCCGAAGCCTGGCGGCAAACCTTTCGGCCGGGGTTTCCGGCGCGCTGGAAACCCGCAACCGGGGCGCAAAGCACGGCGCCTACCGGGTGACCACCCACATGGAGTTCCCGGCGGTGCTGATGGAATGCGGCTTTTTGACAAACCCCGATGAGCTCAGCAAAATTCAAAGCGACGATTACAAAAACGCAATGGCGGTTTCGATTGCAAATGCCATCGAAAGCACCATCAATTCCATGCATTGACAAAAGCGGACAGCTCTTTTTGAGGGGCTGTCCGCTCTTCTTTTTTGAGGGCCTTTTGCATATCGTTACCAGTAAAAGTGCAAAAGGAAAGGGGACACGCCCAAAATGGAAGCATGGAAAAAAGCCGAGGAAGAAAAACCGCTTCTTCCTTCCCGCCAGGAACTGAAGCAGAGCTTCACGCCGCCGGCGTATCCGGAAAAAAAGCAGGAGAAAAACCACCTTCTGCGAACGCAGCTGGTGGTTTGCGGCCTGCTGCTGGCGGCACTGCTGGCCGGGCGATACTGGCATCTGCCTTTTTACGAAAGCTGCCGGGCGGCCTTTTTGGCTCAGATGGAAAAAGGGGTGGAATTTACCGGGGAAGGTGAGCTGCTGCGCTTTGCAAATGCGCAGGCAGAAACAAAAGAAGAGAAACCGGAGGGCACAGAGGAGCCGGAACAGGAGAAAGAAGAAGCGGTGCTCCTTACCGGTGCGGGCGGCATCCGCCCGGCAAAACGCCCCAACCCGCCGCAGGGGTACAAAGAGGAAGCTTACTGGCCGGAATTTGAGCTGCAAAGGCCGCTGGAACAATTCCGCATCACCTCCCCCTATGGCTGGCGGACCCACCCCAAAACCGGCAAAAGCGATTTCCACACAGGCCTGGATATGGCAGCGCCCGAGGGAACAGCCATCCATGCAGCAGCCGATGGCTGGGTGATCAAAACCGCCCGGGGCCCTTCTTACGGCAACAATGTGCTGGTGCTGCACCAAAACGGGGCGGCCACCCGCTACTGCCACATGCAGTATGTGTTCGTGCGCCCGGGCGAAGCGGTAAAAGCCGGAACAGTGCTGGGAACAGTGGGCCAGACCGGCATGGTGACCGGCCCGCATCTGCATCTGGAACTGCTCTGCAACGATGTGGGATACGACCCGGCCCCGGCGCTGGGGCTGGCGTGAGGAACGTCCGGGCCCGCCAGCCGGTGATCTTTCTGGCTTTTTTGTTCTGGGCCCTTTATACCGACCACACTGGGCTTGTGCGCATCGGCCTTCTGGCGGCAGTGCTGCACGAGTGCGGCCATGTGCTGGTTTGGATGGCGCTGACCCGCACCCTGCCGGTGCTGCAGCTTTCGGCGTTTGGCATTGGCCTTGAGTCCGGCAGGGCAAAACTTGGCCCGGGCAGAACCTTTCTTTTGGCGGCGGCCGGGCCGCTTATGAATTTTCTGCTTTGCGGGCTGACTTTGCTGTGCATGAATCGAAGGGCGAGCTACTGGGGCTTTTTCTTTGCGGCGGCCAATGGTCTGCTGGGCCTTTTCAATCTTTTGCCCTTTGGAAAGCTGGATGGAAAACAAATGTGGCGGATTTTGGCCGGTTGGGGTTTGCATTTGCTGCACAAATAGGTTAAAATATACAGGACTTTAGATTAGTGGAGGAAATGCTGTTGTTTGACCCGAAATTGAAAGAGGCGCTGGCCCATGTGCAGAAGCCGGGCCGCTATACCGGCGGTGAGCCGGGCTGCGTCGTTAAAGATAAAAGCAAGGTGGACCTCCGGTTTGCCTTCTGCTTCCCGGATACCTATGAGGTGGGCATGTCCTTCCTGGGCATGAAAATTTTGTATGAGCTGCTGAACGAGCGGCCCAACTGGTGGTGCGAGCGTGCCTTTATGCCCTGGTTGGATATGAAAGAGCAGATGGAACGGCTGGAAATGCCCCTGTATGCGCTGGAAAGCAAGGATAAGCTCACCGATTTTGACGTGGTGGGCTTCACCTTGCAGTATGAGCTTTCCTACACCACCATCCTGGCTATGCTGGATATGGCGGGCATCCCGCTGCGTGCCGCCGATCGGGACGACAGCTGGCCTCTGATCGTTGCCGGCGGCCCCTGTGTGTGCAACGCAGAGCCCCTGGCCGATTTTTTTGACATGATGATGCTGGGCGAAGGCGAGATCCAGCTGCCCCTGGTCTGTGAAGAGATCGAGCGGGCAAAGAAAGAAGGCACCCCCAAAAAAGAGCTGCTGCGCCGCATTGCCGCCATCGACGGCTGCTATGTGCCGGCTTTCTATGATGTGGAGTATGAGGAGGATGGCCGTGTTCGGGCCATTACCCCCAACGACCCCTCGGCACCGGCCGTGATCACAAAGGCCATCATCCAGGATATGAACACCCAGAAGCTGCCCACAAACTTTGTGGTGCCCATGATCGGCGCCGTGCATGACCGTGCCCAGATCGAGGTGCTGCGCGGCTGTGTGCGCGGCTGCCGTTTCTGCCAGGCAGGCTTTTTGTACCGCCCCATGCGCCAGCGGGATGCTTCCCTGCTGGACAAGGCCGCCCAGGACCTGTGCGCCAATACCGGCTATGAGGAAATCAGCCTGACCAGCCTTTCCACCTCGGACCACAGCCAGCTGGAAGAACTGCTGGACGATATGAACGAATGGGCCCCCCGTGAGCACGTGAGCCTTTCACTGCCCTCGCTGCGCATCGACAATTTCAGCGAAAGCCTGATCGCAAAGACCAACAAGGTGCGCAAAAGCGGCCTGACCTTTGCGCCGGAAGCCGGCACCCAGCGCCTGCGTGACGTGATCAACAAGAACGTCACCTGGGACGAGATCGAGCGCAGCTGCACCATGGCCTTCAAGGCCGGCTACACCTCGGTGAAGCTTTACTTCATGATGGGCCTGCCCACCGAAACCATGGAGGATATCGAGGGCATTGCCAACACCGCCCAAAAGGTGGTGGACCTGTTCTATTCCAACCCCGACAAGCCCAAGGGCAAGAGCGTTCAGGTAACCATCAGCGTGGCCTGCTTTGTTCCGAAGCCCCACACCCCCTTCCAGTTCGTGCCGCAGGACACCGAAGAAAGCCTCAAGGCAAAGCAGCAGCATCTTCTGCATTCGGTGCACAGCAAAAAGATCCATGTGAACTATCACGACAGCTCCACCAGCTTTTTAGAGGCCGTGTTCGCAAAAGGCGACCGTCGGCTTTCCAGAGTGCTGGAAGCGGCCTACCGCAAGGGCTGCTATCTGGACAGCTGGGAAGAGTGCTTCCATTACGACACCTGGCTGGAAACCTTCAAGGAGCAGGGCCTTTCCACCGAGTTTTATGCAAACCGGACCATCGGCCTGGATGAGATCACCCCTTGGAGCCACCTGGATTACGGCGTGAGCCATGAGTTCCTGGTGCGGGAATACAAAAAGGCCCAGATGGCCAAGACCACCGAGCCCTGCAACCGAAAGTGCAGTGCCTGCGGTGCAAACAAACTGCTGGGAGGTGCCTGCTTTGACTACGATCAGAATCTGGTTCACTAAACAGGACGAGGCGTCCTACATTTCTCTGCTGGACCTTCAGCGGGTGATGCAGCGGTCTTTGAAGCGCAGCGGCCTGCCGGTCTGGCACACTTTGGGCTTCAACCCCCATATCTACATGACCTTTGCCTGCCCGCTGCCGCTGGGCCAGGAAAGCCTTGTGGAAAGCGTGGATGTGAAAACTGAGGAGGAAAACCCGGATCTGGAAGCCTGGAAGGCGGCGCTTTCCGGCGCAATGCCCCGGGGCGTTGAGATCGTGCGGGTGGTAAAGCCGGATCACAAGGCGGATGCCATTGCCTATGCCTGCTACACGGTGAGCCTGCCGGAAGAATTCAAATCCGGCATCGACCGTTACAACGCACAGGAAAGTGCCATTGCCCTGAAAAAGTCAAAGCGGGGCAAAAAGGAGATCGAGCTGAAAGAGTTCCTGCCCACCATCCCTTATGAAGTGGAAAACGGCCTGGTAAAGTTCCAGGTGCAGCTGCCCGCCGGCGGCGACGGCCTCAACCTGAACCCCAGCCTGTGGCTGGATTACCTGAACGAGCATTTTGGGGTGGATGCCACCCGGGCAAGCGTGCTGCGCACCCGGCTTTTGCAAAAGAATCTTACAGATTTCTCCTGAAAAGGCTTGCATTCTGTATAAAGCTGTGTTATCATATTTAGGCGTTAGTGTCCGCTGGTCCAACCAGCGGGGTTAATGTACATCATTAAACGGGCGGTCCTCTGCCGGATTTACGGGAATGAACGTCATAAAAAATGGAGGATTTATCAATGGACGCAATGAAGATTATGACCGAAGGCATGATCAAAGAGAATCAGCCTAAGTTTGAAGTGGGCGACACTGTTCGCGTTTCCGTTCGCATCAAGGAAGGCGAGCGTGAGCGTATCCAGGCTTTCGAAGGCACCGTAATTGCCAAGAAGCATGGCGGCGTGGCTGAGACCTTCACCGTTCGCCGCAGCTCTTATGGTGTTGGCGTGGAGCGTGTGTTCCCCATCAACAGCCCCTTCGTTGAGAAGGTTGAGGTTATTCGCCGTGGTAAGGTTCGCCGTGCGAAGCTGTTCTACCTGCGCGAGCGTACCGGTAAGGCTGCTAAGGTCAAGGAGCGCATCTGATAATCAAACGAGAAAGGGGCAATGGAATATTGCCCCTTTTTTCGTTATATGGTATAATGGCCGCGGGACGTCTGCGGCTTTGGAAAGCGGCTTTTCGTCCGATTTTTCCGCAGGCGGCCCAAAAGAAGTGCCGCCCGGGAAAGGGAAGATACGAGGCATAAAATGGAAGAAAAACGCATTAAAAAGAACCGTGAGATCCTGGAATGGTATGATGCGCTGGTGTTCGCTGTTGCCGTTCTGGTTTTGATTTTTGCTTTCGCCGCCCGCATTGTGGTGGTGGATGGCCACTCGATGGACAGGACCCTTGCCCAGGGAGACCGGCTTTTGGTGCAGAGCGCCTTTTACAAACCCAGCCGGGGCGATGTGGTGGTGGTGGATGGCTACACCCACTACGGCAAGCCTTTGGTAAAGCGGGTGATCGCCCTGGGCGGCGACATGGTGGACATTGACCCGGACGAGGGCCTTGTGTATGTAAACGGCACCCCGCTGGAAGAGCCCTATGTGAACGAGGGGGCCACGCTGGGCACCGGGGATACCACTTTCCCCATCACCGTGCCGGAAGGCACCCTGTTTTTGATGGGGGACAACCGCCAGTATTCCACCGACAGCCGCAACAGTGAGGTGGGCTTTGTGGACGAACGAGATATTTTGGGAAGGGTGCTTTTGCGCCTGTTCCCGCTGAAACAGTTTGGAAGGATCGCATGAGCAACGAAATGATCAACCGCCGCAACATCCAGTGGTTCCCCGGCCATATGGCCAAGACCCTGCGACTGATCGAGGCGAATATGAAAAATGTGGACGTGGTGCTCCAGCTTCTGGATGCCCGCATCCCTTTGAGCAGCCTGAACCCGGAGCTGCAAAACCTGACAAAGAACAAGCCCCGCCTGTATGTGCTGAATAAGGCGGACCTGGCCGACCCCAGCCTGACCCGGGCCTGGAAGGATTATTTCCACCAGGCGGGTGCAGGCTGTGTGGCCATCAGCGCAAAGCAGAAAGGAAGCGCCTCTCAGGTGCGCTCTGCCATTGAGGATGAGCTGAAAGATTTGATCGAGCGCCGTGCTGTCAAAGGTATGGCCGGGGCACGCATCCGGGTGATGGTGATCGGCATCCCCAACGTGGGCAAATCCACCTTTATCAACAACTTTGCCGGCCAGGCCCGTGCCAAAGCGGCCGATAAGCCCGGCGTTACCCGCGGCAAGCAGTGGGTAACGGTTGGAAACTATGACCTTCTGGATATGCCTGGTGTTCTGTGGAAAAAGTTCGACAGCCTGGAAATTGCCACAAACCTTGCATTCATCGGCTCCATCAAGGATGATATCCTGGATATTGAAGAGCTGGCCATGGGCCTTGTGAGCCAGATGCAGCAGGTCTACCCGGAAAAGCTGGCAGAGCGGTACAAGCTCAGCCCGGAGCAGCTGGAACAGGGTGCCTGGGAGCTGATTGAAACCATCGGCCGCAAGCGGGGCATGCTCATCAGCGGCGGCGAGGTGAACACCGAGCGGGCATCCATCATGCTGGTGGATGAGTTCCGTGCCAGCAAGTGGGGCCGCATCACGCTGGAAACGCCGCCCCGAAGGGAGATCGTGGAAGATGACCAGTGAGCTTTATGCTTTTGATGAACAGCTCCGCCGCGAGCAGGGCATTTTCTGCGGTGTGGACGAAGCCGGCCGGGGCCCGTTGTGCGGCCCGGTTTGCTGCGCTGCGGTGATCCTGGACCCGGAAAAGCCCATTGAAGGGGTGAACGATTCCAAAAAGCTCAGCGAGAAAAAGCGGGAAGCGCTGTATGACCAGATCATGGAAAAAGCCGTTGCCGCCAGTGTGGAGTTCGTGAGCCCGGCTGAGATCGACGAAAAGAACATCCTCTGGGCCACCATGGCAGGCATGAAGCGGGCTGTGGAAAAGCTGGAGTTTGTTCCCGCCTTTGTTCTGGTGGACGGCAACCGCACGCCGCCGGATCTTTTGATCCCGGCAGCCCCCCAGGTGAAAGGGGATGCGGTGAGCGCCAGCATTGCGGCGGCCTCCATTCTGGCAAAGGTCAGCCGGGACCGCTATATGAAGGAGCTGGATGCCCAGTATCCCCAGTACAAGCTGGCCCAGCACAAGGGCTACCCCACAAAGCTTCACTATGAGCTCATTGAAAAATATGGCATCCAGCCTTTTTACCGGCGCTCTTTTTTGAAAAAGCTGGGGTACTGATATGAACGCAAGCCAGCTGGGGCAAAAGGGCGAAGCGGTTGCCGCAAAGTATTATCTGGACAGGAATGCCCGCCTTCTGGCCCACGGATACCGCACCCGGCAGGGAGAGCTGGATCTGGTTTTGCTGGAAGGGGAGACGGTGGTGATCGCCGAGGTCAAGACCCGCACCGCTTCCAAGCGGATGACCCCGGCCGAAGCAGTGGGCCCTGCAAAGCAGAAGCGGCTCATTCTGGCCGCTCAGCTCTTTTTGCAGCAGCACCGTCTGGCAGACCATCCGGTTCGATTTGATGTGGTGGAAGTGATGCCGGCCAAGTCCGGCTGGCAGGTACACTGCATCAAAAATGCGTTTGAAGCCTGAACCGGGCATTTGCCCGGAAAATGAAGCAGGGAGGTAATCAGAATGCAGTTTTGCAGCACAAGAAATGAAAAACTGTCGGTCAGCGCAGCCGAAGCGATCGCCCAGGGCCTTTCCGCCGAAGGCGGCCTGTTTGTCCCTACCCGGTTTCCGAAAGCAGACCTTGAAAAAATCATGGCGCTGCCGGATTATCCGTCCATTACGGCCCATGTGCTGAGTCTGTTTTTGACCGATTATCAGCCGGAGTTTTTAAAGTCTGCGGCCGAAAAGGCATACGGAGAAGGCTTTCAGGGCAGAGCCGGGCAGATGACCCGTGTGGAAGACGATGTTTACGCGCTGGAATTGTGGCATGGCCCCACCTGCGCATTCAAGGATTATGCCCTTCAGCTGCTGCCTCATCTGCTGGTGGAAGCAAAGCGGCTGGAAGGAAAAGAAAAGGAAACCTTCATTCTGGTGGCCACCTCCGGCGATACTGGCAAAGCGGCACTGGAAGGCTTTAAAGATATCCCCGGCGTGCGCATTGCGGTGTTCTACCCCAGCGAAGGCACCAGCAAGGTGCAGCGCCTGCAAATGACCACCCAGGCCGGCAGCAATGTGGCGGTTTATGCGGTCAAGGGCAATTTCGACGATGCCCAGACCGGCGTGAAGCGGGTGTTTGCCGACCCGGAGCTGAATGAGGAACTGGCGGCAAAGGGCGTGGAGCTTTCCAGTGCGAACTCCATCAACTGGGGCCGGCTTGCGCCGCAGATCGCCTACTATTTCTCGGCCTATCAGCACCTTTTGAAGGAAGGCGCTGTCCGCATGGGCGAAGAGGTGGATTTCTGCGTCCCCACCGGAAATTTCGGGGATATCCTGGCCGGCTGGTATGCAAAGCAGATGGGCCTGCCGGTTGGAAAGCTCATTTGCGCTTCCAACAAAAACAATGTTCTCACCGAGTTCTTTGAAACCGGCTGCTACAATGCCCGGCGCACCTTCTACCGCACCAGCTCCCCCTCTATGGATATCCTGGTGTCCTCCAATCTGGAGCGGCTGCTCTGGCACATGGGCGGCACCTGGCGGGTGAGCGGCTGGATGAAGGATCTGGCAGAAAAAGGCTCCTATCAGGTGGAAATGGACATCGTCCGCCTTCTGAACCGGGATTTTTCGGCCGGATATGCCACCGAAGAGGAAACTGCGCAGGAAATTGCGGCGCTCTTCAAAAAGGGCTATCTCTGCGACCCGCACACGGCCGTTGCCTTCAAAACGGCCCGGGAATATCGAAAAAAGCAGGAAAGCCGCCGCCCGATGGTGGTGCTTTCCACCGCAAGCCCTTTCAAATTCCCCGGTGATGTGCTGGCGGCCCTTGGCGAAACGGTGCCAGAGGATGAATTTGCCGCAATGAAGCAGCTTTCGGCTGCTGCCCATATGCCGGCCCCAAAGGCCCTTGCCGGCCTTGAGGGCAAAAAAGAGCGCTTCACACAGCAGCTTTGCCCGCAGGAGATCCCGGTGGCAGCCCGGGGCGAAAAATAATCAAAAAATGACCCGCTTTTCAGGCGGGCCATTTCCGGGGGATTGTCAGATCTCGGAGAAGGTATCACATTTGGTTTTGGTCGGGTCGCCGGAGCAGCAGTTCACATGAACGCTGTCGGCGGTGCAGCAGCAGCTTCCGTTGTTGTACACACAGTTGGTCACATCGCAGCAGATGCCGCGAAGGATCGGCTCCTGGTTTGGTTCCATTTTGTATCCCTCCCTTCTGACAACAGTGTGCCCGGCCGGCGCGGGTCTTATGCAGCGCCGGACTTTGCAAATAAGGAGTTTTGAATGGCAGTTTATGCAATCGGAGATCTGCATCTGTCGCTGGGGAGCGAAAAACCGATGGATGTGTTCCCCGGATGGCAGGGCTATGTGGAAAAACTGGAACGCAGCTGGCGCAGCCTGGTAAAACCCGAGGACACCGTGGTGGTGGCCGGGGATGTGAGCTGGGCCATGAAGCTGGAGGATACCCGGGCGGACTTTGCTTTTCTGGAAGCCCTGCCCGGCAAAAAGATCTTGCTCAAGGGCAATCACGATTACTGGTGGTGCACCCTGCGCAAGATGGAAAGCTATCTTGCACAAAATCATTTTGACAGCATTTCCATCCTGCACAACAATTCCCATCTGGTGGAGGGGCTTGCTTTGTGCGGCACCCGAAGCTGGCTGTTCGATGCGGGCGAAGCCCACGACGAAAAGGTGATGAACCGGGAACTGGGCCGCCTCAAGGCAAGCCTGGATGCTGCCGGCGATGGGGAAAAGATCGTGTTTCTGCATTATCCGCCCATTTACCCCAATGCCGATGCCCGGCAGGTGGTGGAGGTGCTTCGGGAATACGGGGTGAAAAAGTGCTATTACGGCCATCTGCACGGAAAATCCATCCACTATGCCGTGCAGGGGGAAGTGGACGGCATCGAGTATCACCTCATTTCGGCCGATGCACTGGGCTTTTGCCCTTATAAAGTACGCTGAACCCATGCGAAAGTGCGGTTTTCCCTCTGGATTTTCTGTTTTGGGTATGGTATAATGAATTGAATTTCTTTGTTTGGAGGAAATAAGACAATGAAACTTGTAAAAAGCGAATCTCTGGAAAAGAGCATGCACGAGCTGCAGTTTGCAATCGATGCCGAGACTTTTAAGGCTGCCATCGACAAAGCTTTCAAGCGCGAAGGCAAGAAATACACGGTTCCCGGCTTCCGCAAGGGCCATGCACCCCGCTCCGTGATCGAAAAGATGTACGGCGCTGACATCTTCCATTATGAGGCAATCAATGACCTGTTTCCCGAGGCCTTTGAAGAGGCTGTTAAGGAAACCGGCATCCAGGTCGTGGGCCGTCCTGAGGCCGACGTTGTGTCTGAGAGCCTGGAAGAGGGCGTTGTGCTGAAGGCTGTTGTTCCCGTAAAGCCCGAGATCAAGCTGGGCAGCTACGCAGGTTTAACCGCTGAAAAGCTGGTCCATACTGTGAAGGACGAGGACGTGGACGCTGAGCTGGCCCGCATGCAGGACCGCAACGCCCGCATCGTTACCCGTGAGGGCAAAGCCGAGAACGGCGATACCGCCGATCTGGACTTTGAAGGCTTTGTTGACGGTGTTGCTTTCGACGGCGGCAAGGCTGAGCACTACAACCTGGTTCTGGGCAGCGGCAACTTCATCCCCGGTTTTGAGGATCAGGTCGTTGGCCACGCAGCCGGCGAAGAGTTCGACGTGAACGTTACCTTCCCCGAAGAGTATCAGGCCAAAGAGCTGGCCGGCAAGCCCGCTGTTTTCAAGATCAAGCTGCATGAAGTCAAGATGAAGGAGCTGCCCGCTCTGGATGACGAGTTCGCAAAGGATGTCAGCGAGTACGACACCCTGGACGAGCTGAAGAACAGCATCCGCACCGGCATGCAGGAGCGCAACGATCAGCAGGCAAACATGGCTGTTGAAGACAACCTGGTAAACCAGGTCATCGAGACCATCGAAGGCGACATCCCCGAGGCAATGTACGAGAGCCGCATGGACGATATGGTCCGCGACTTCGAGTACCGCCTGGCTCAGCAGGGCCTGAAGCTGGAGATGTATCTGCAGTACCTGGGTCAGACCATGGACCAGTTCCGTGCTTCCTTCAAGGAGCAGGCTGAAAAGCAGGTCAAGATCCGCCTGGCTCTGGAGAAGATCGCCGAGCTGGAGAAGATCACTGCTTCTGATGAGGACTTCGAAGCTGAGATGAAGCGCATCGCCGATGCCTACAAGATGGAAGTTGAGAAGGTCAAGGAGCTTGTGAGCGCAGACGAGGTCAAGAAGGACCTGGCTGTGAACAAGGCAATCGACTTCATCAAGGAAAAGGCTGTCATCACCGAGAAAGCAGCAGACGCCGAGTAATCGATCCGCGCTTTCTTACATAAGCTGGTTTTGCGTTGACCGATACGACCGCCAAGGCTTTCGTATCGGTCAATTTGCAAAAAGCTTATCTTTTTTAACAGGAGGCAAAATCTATGAGTTTGGTTCCCTATGTTGTTGAGCAGACCCCTCGCGGCGAACGCTCGTATGACATTTTTTCCCGCCTTTTGAATGACCGCATCATCATGCTCAGCGATGAGGTGAATGATGCCACCGCCAGCCTGGTTGTTGCCCAGCTTTTGTACCTGGAAGGCCAGGACAGTGAGAAGGACATCAGCCTGTATATCAACAGCCCCGGCGGCTCCATCAGTGCCGGTATGGCCATCCACGACACGATGAAATACATCAAGTGCGATGTGTCCACCATCTGCATGGGCATGGCCGCATCCATGGGTGCGTTCCTGCTGGCAAGCGGCACCAAGGGCAAGCGCTTTGCTCTGCCCAATGCCGAGATCATGATCCATCAGCCGCTGATGAGCGGTCTCCAGGGCCAGGCTACGGACATCAAGATCCATGCGGATCACATTGTGCACACCAAGGAAAAGCTGAACGGACTGCTCAGCGAATACACCGGCCAGCCCCTGGAAAAGGTCATGCAGGATACCGAGCGGGATAACTTCCTTTCTGCTCAGGAGGCCGCAGATTACGGCCTGATCGACGCTGTTATTACAAAACGATAAGGATTCTTTGAGTTATGGCGAACAATTCTGGTAAAGACAAGGAAAAAGTGCTTCACTGCAGCTTCTGCGGCAAGACCCAGGATGAAGTGGAGCGCATGATCATCGGGCCGGGCGTCAACATCTGCAACGAGTGCATCGAACTGTGCCATTCGCTGCTGGATGAGAATGGCACTCCGGAAGCGCAGCCGCACCCCGGCCAGCGCCGCAGCCAGAGCCGCCCCCCCGTAGCCGACCCCATCAATATCCTGACCCCGGCCGAAATCAAGGCCGGCCTGGATGAATATGTGATCGGGCAGGACGAGGCCAAACGGGTCCTCGCCGTATCGGTTTACAACCATTATAAGCGGATCCTGAGTGCTCCCGGTGCTCAGGACAAAGACGTGGAGCTTCAGAAGAGCAATGTGCTGCTTCTGGGCCCCAGCGGTGTCGGCAAGACCCTGCTGGCACAGACCCTGGCCAAGATGCTGGGTGTTCCGTTCGCAATTGCGGATGCCACCACCCTTACCGAGGCCGGTTATGTGGGCGAGGATGTGGAAAACATCCTGCTCAAGCTGATTCAGGCTGCGGATTTTGATATCCAGAAGGCTGAGATCGGCATTATCTACATCGATGAGATCGATAAGATCACCCGCAAGAGCGAAAATCCCTCCATCACCCGTGATGTGGGCGGTGAAGGTGTGCAGCAGGCTCTGCTGAAGATCCTGGAAGGAACTGTGAGCAGCGTGCCCCCGCAGGGCGGTCGCAAGCATCCCCAGCAGGAGCTTATCCAGATCAACACCAAGAACATCCTGTTCATCTGCGGCGGTGCTTTTGACGGCCTGGAAAAACACATCCAGCGCCGCACCGATACCTCTGCCATCGGCTTCGGCAGCACGCTGAAAACCGATCTGGAAGAGGAAAAGGAAAATCTGCTGCGCAAGGTCGAGCCGCATGATCTGGTCAAGTTTGGCCTGATCCCCGAGCTCATCGGCCGTCTGCCGGTGGTAACAGTGCTCAATCAGCTGGATGAAGATGCACTGGTCCGGGTTCTGAAAGAGCCGAAAGACAGCATCATCAAGCAGTATCAGGCCCTGTTCCACCTGGATAATGTGGAGCTGGAGTTCACCGACGAAGCCCTGCGTGCTGTGGCCAGAAAGACCATTGAGCGCAAGAGCGGCGCCCGCGGCCTTCGCAGTGTGATGGAAAGCATCCTGATCCCCATCATGTACGAAGTGCCCAGCGACCCCACCATTATCCGCGTGACCATCAACGAGGATACTGTGGAGGGCGGCAAGCCTGTGCTGGATTACGGCGCAGTGCGCAAGCGCTACAAAAACATCGTTCCGGTGGTATGATTTGTAAAGAAAAGAGCGTTCCCAGAAAAAGGGAACGCTCTTTTTGCAGTTTGCAGTAGCCAAAAACGATGTGTGCGGGGTGTGAAATCGGCGGCAGGCAGCGGCGGACGCCTTGAACATTTTGCTCTTTTTGTGTATAATAATAAATCACAGAAGTGTATCCATACACAGCCGGAGGGCGATGAACGCCCCCGGAAAATCAAAAGCATTTTTAGTAAGAGAGGGCAAATAAATGTCTGAACGAGTTAAAATAAAAGTAGAACAGAATGTGCTGCGTCTGCCGGCCATTGCGCTGCGCGGCCTGGTTGCATTCCCCAACAACGTGGTCCATTTTGAAGTGGGCCGTTCCAAAAGCGTTGCAGCCGTGGAGGCTGCCATGCAGAGCAGTGGCCAGGTGTTCCTGGTGGCGCAGAAAGAGATGGATATGGACGATCCTACCATGGAGGATCTTTATTCCTATGGTGTGATCGCCGAGATCAAGCAGGTCCTGCGGGTTTCGGATGAACTGGTCCGCATTCTGGTGGAAGGCCGCAGCCGGGCCCGGCTGCTGGGGCTGGATGTGGGCGAGGAGATGCTCACTGCCTCGGTGAAAGAAGCCCCCGTGCGGGGCCTGCGCTCGGGCAAAAGCGTGGATGCGGAGGCGCTGGTGCGCAGCCTGAAAGCGGCCTTTGAAACGTATCTTGCGCTCAATCCCCGCCTTTCCAAGGATGTGGTGTTCAATATCCTCAGCAGCACCGATCCGGATTATCTCTGTGAGTATATGGCGGCCAACCTGCTGCTCAAATACCAGGACAAGCAGGAAGTGCTGGAAAAGAACACCCTGATGGGCCGGCTCAAGACCCTGCTGGATCTGCTCAACCGGGAAAACCAGGTGCTGGAGCTGGAAAAGGAGATCAAAGACAAGGTCAATGACCAGATGGACAAGGACCAGCGGGATTATTACCTGCGTGAGCAGATGCGGGCCATTGCCACCGAGCTGGATGAGGACGATGATGTCCGCATCGAGGCTGAAAACTATGCTGCCCACATCCAGGAGCTGAACCTGCCCGAAGAAGCAACCGAAAAGCTGCTCAAGGAAACCGACCGCCTGAGCCGGATGCAGAGCAGCAGCCAGGAGGCTGCGGTCATCCGTACATATCTGGATACCTGCCTGGACCTGCCCTGGGGCGAATACACCGAGGACGATCTGGACGTCAACCGGGCAGAAGAGCTGCTGAACAAAGAGCATTACGGCCTGAAAAAGGTCAAGGACCGCATTTTGGAGATCCTGGCCATGCGCCAGTTCAGCACGGATGTAAAAAGCCAGATCATCTGCCTGGTCGGCCCTCCGGGTGTGGGCAAAACCAGCATTGCCCATTCCATTGCTGCGTGCATGGGCCGCAAATACGCCCGCATGAGCCTGGGCGGCGTGCGCGATGAGGCCGATATCCGCGGCCACCGCCGCACCTACATCGGCGCTATGGTGGGCAAGATCATCAGCGCGGTGAACACGGCCAAAAGCATGAATCCGCTGATTCTGCTGGACGAGATCGACAAGATGGCAAACGATTTCCGGGGCGACCCGGCAGCCGCTTTGCTGGAAGCGCTGGACCCGGAGCAGAACCGAACCTTCAAGGATCATTACCTGGATATCCCCTTCGACCTTTCCCAGGTGCTGTTCATCACCACTGCAAACAGCCTGGATACCATCCCCGCACCGCTTTTGGACCGCATGGATGTGATCGAGCTGCCCAGCTACACCCGTGTGGAAAAATACAACATCGCCAAAAATCATCTGCTGCCCAAGCAGCTGAAGAGCACCGGCCTTGCCGGAAAGGTGAGCCTCAATCAGGGGGCTCTGTATGGCCTGATCGACGGTTATACCCGTGAAGCCGGTGTGCGCGGCCTTGAGCGTGTCATCACCGAGGTTTTGCGCAAGTGCGCCCGCAAGATCGCGGCCGGCAAGGCAGAAAAGGTCCATGTGACCGCTTCCAGCCTGGAAGGCCTTTTGGGCCCGCTGCGTGTAAAGCCGGATTTCTACAACCGCACCAATGCGGTGGGCATCACCAACGGCCTTGCCTGGACCAGCGTGGGCGGTGCCATTCTGCCCATTGAGGTGGAGAGCATCCCCGGCGGCAGCGGAAAGATCGAACTGACTGGATCGCTGGGTGACGTGATGAAGGAAAGCGCCAAGCTGGCCGTGACCTATGCCCGGGTGCACGCCGATGAGTACGGCATCGACCGGGAAAACATGAAGACCCTGGACCTGCACATCCATGCCCCCGAAGGCGCAGTGCCCAAGGACGGCCCCAGCGCAGGCGTTACCCTGACCACCGCTCTCATTTCCTGCCTGTCCGGCCTGCCGGTGCGGGCCGATGTGGCCATGACCGGCGAAATCACCCTGCACGGCAATGTGCTGGCCATTGGAGGCCTGAAGGAAAAGAGCATGGCCGCTTACCGGGAGGGCATCAAGACCATCCTGATCCCCCAGGACAATATGAGCGATCTGTATGAGGTGGATGAAGAGGTGAAAAAGGCAGTTCGGTTTGTGCCGGTCCACTGCCTGGAGCAGGTGCTCCGTGAGGCTTTGATCCGGCCGGCAAAGGGAGAAAAGGCCGGTCATAAGCCTGCCCCCGAATTTGCGTATCCGCATAAGGAAACCAGCGTGTGCACCTCTGCCGCAGCTCCCCAGTAACAAAGGAGAACGCAGATGAACTATCAGAAATCAGAATTTCAGGCCTCCTACGGCCTGTCCAGCCAGCTGCCGGAAAGTGACCGGCCGGAATTTGTGTTTTCCGGCCGGTCCAATGTGGGCAAATCCAGCCTGATCAACCGGCTTTGCAACCGAAAAAACCTGGCCCGGGTCAGCGCCAACCCCGGCAAAACCGCAACCATCAACTTTTACCGGGTGGATGACTGCTACTTTGTGGACCTGCCGGGCTACGGCTACGCAAAGGTGGCCGATGCCGAGCGCAAGCGCTGGGACAAGCTGATCAACAGCTACTTTGAAGCCGATCGGAACAGCGTTCTGCTCATCCAGCTGCTGGACAGCCGCCATGCACCCTCTGCGGATGATATGCAGATGCTGGAATATCTGAAATATTATCAGATCCCCTTCGTGGCAGCGCTTACAAAGGGCGACAAGCTGAAAAAAGCCCAGGCTGCAAAGGTGTGCGAAGAGTTCAAGGCCATCTGCGCACCCTATGGCTGCCTGGATGTACTGCTCACCAGCAGCCAGAACGGCCAGGGTGTGGACGAGCTGCGTGCTTATATGGAGCGGTATCTTGCCGGGGAGGACTGCTGATGGCCTACGGCGAATTTGCGTATTTTTACGATGAGCTCAACGGTGAGGCCGATTACGATGCCCTGTACACCTACCTGAAAGGGGAGCTGGATGCCCACGGAGTGGGTGACGGCATCGTGGTGGATCTGGGCTGCGGCACCGGCGACCTGACCCTGATGCTTACCCAGGCCGGTTATGATATGATCGGGGTGGACAGCTCTGAAAATATGCTCACGGTCCTGCAGGAAAAGGCCAGTGAGCTGGGCCTTTCGGGAAAGCTGCTGCTGCTTTGCCAGGACATCCTGAATTTGGATCTGTACGGCACGGTGCGGGCAGTGATCTCCACCTTTGATACCTACAACCACATCGGCCCCCGCGAAAATTTCGAAAAGGCGGTGGAAAAGGCTGCGTTCTTCATGGAAAAGGACGGGGTGTTCCTGTTTGACCTGAACACCCCCTATAAGCATGAAACGGTTCTGGCCGATAACGAGTTCACGCTGGAAACGCCGGATGCGGTCTGCCGCTGGCAGAACCACTGCTGCAAAGAAGAAGGCTGGGTCCAGATCGATATCAAGATCGACTATCTGGATACGGGCGAGGTTTTTGAGGAAAGCTTTAAGGAATACACCTATGAGCTGGATTATGTGAAAATCGTTCTGGAACGGTACGGTTTCCGGCTGGAACAGGTCTGCGACGGCGAAAGCTTCGGCCCCCTGACCGATGAAAGCCAGCGGTATCTTTTCACCGCAGTCAAACAATACACACAGATGGAGAAGTGAGAGAATATGGGAAATCTGATCCGAGGAATTTCTGAAAACGGCGGGGTCGTTTATTACGGCATCGATTCCACCGAAATCGTCCGGGAAGCCGAGCGCATCCACAAAACCAGCGCTGTGACCAGCGCAGCTCTGGGCCGTTTGCTCACCGGAGCTTCCATGATGGGGATCACCCTGAAAAACGATAAGGACTCAGTCACCCTGCGGATGAACGGCGGCGGCCCTGCCGGCACTATTTTGGCGGTTGCTGACGGCACCGGCTGCGTAAAAGGCTATGTGCAGAACCCGGTGGTGGAAATCCCGCTGCGGGCCGATGGCAAGCTGAATGTGGGCGGCGCCGTGGGCAAGGATGGTGTGCTGAGCGTGGTGCGTGACCTGGGCCTGAAAGAGCCGTATGTGGGTCAAATTCCGCTGGTTTCCGGCGAGGTGGCCGAGGACATCACCGCCTATTATGCAGTGAGCGAGCAGATTCCCACCGTGTGCGCCCTGGGCGTTCTGGTGAACCCGGATCTTTCCATTGCCTGTGCCGGCGGCTATATGATCCAGCTGCTGCCCGGTGCGCTGGACAGCGAGATCGACCAGCTGGAAAGCAACGTGGCCAAGGCGCCCTCCATCACCCACATGATGCGGGACGGCATGACCTCGAAGGACATTATGGAAAAGGTCCTGGCCGGCTTTGAGCCCAATGTGCTGGATGAGTATGATGTGAGCTATCGCTGTGACTGCGGCCAGCAGCGGGTGGAAAAGGCGATCATCAGCCTGGGCCGGGAAGAGCTGGAAAATATTGCCCGGGAAGAGGGCACCATTGAGGTTTGCTGCCAGTTCTGCGATAAAAAGTATCAGGTGGATACCCGAAAGCTGCTCAAGTCTCTGTAAACAGTAGAACCGGTGCCGGAAAACCCTCCGGCACCGGTTTTTGCTTGAAAAGAACAACGAAAAGCTCCGGGCCAAGAGGAGAGAAAGAAAAGCAGCTCTGAAAGGCTGCAACAAAAAATAATCAAGATATCGAATTTAAATTATTCAACCAGACAAACACGCCGCTTTTTGAGAAAAAGAAAGCTGAAAGGGTTGACTTCTGGCCGAAAATGCGGTATTATAAACAAGTCACCGATACGACCAGACGGTGACCCAAAAGTGTGCGGCTTTAGCTCATCTGGTAGAGCGCCACCTTGCCAAGGTGGAGGTAGCGAGTT
>JAHHRU010000008.1 GCA_020025635.1 Allofournierella sp. | reverse complement strand
CACCGAGACCCCGCAGCCCACCAAGGCTCCCGAGCCTTCCCCCACCCCGAAGCCCACCCAGGAGCCTGCGCCCACCGCTGAACCGGATGCCGAAAGCGAGGCCCAGCCCGCAAAAGCGGATGCTCCCGGCTTTGCCTGGTGGATCTGGCTGCTGATTGCGGCGGCCGCTGTGCTTCTTGGCTTCATCGTGTTCCTGCTGGTCAAAGGCAGAAAAAATCAGGAATGATCGGCCGCAGGGCCTTGGATGAAGGAAAAAAGAAAACCCGATGAAAACAGCCCCCGGCCGCACAGGCCGGGGGCTGTTTTGCTGGGAAAAATCCGTTTTTTTCGAAGGGAAAAAGCTCCTTTTTTCCTTAGCAAAGAGGGGGGCAGTTTGCTAATACAAACCGGCAAAACGGGTGTGCGGCCGCAAGCGGCGGCACTGGTAAAAAATCGACGTTTTATTTGCGAAAAATTTGGTTAAAATGCATTGCCAAAAATCCAACAAAGTCGAGAAGCTTTATTGAGAAACGGAAATTGCCGTGCTATAATAAGCAAAACATATTTCGCTTTTTGAAATGCAAAGAGTGAACAGGGGTATCCTTGAAGGAGGAATTGCAGTGAAAAAGAAGATCCACCGGCTTTTCAGCGGAGTGCTTGCAGCCGCTATGGTGCTGAGTGCGGTGCAGAGCCCTGCCCTTGCCGCCGGCCTTGCGGAACAGCCCGCCAGCCTGGAAAGCGTGCAGCCGATCACATTTGAAAACCCGCTGAACGATCCCGCCGGCAAAGCGGCAGGCAAAATCACCATTCATTATGTTTCTGGTGATCAAGTACAAGACCAGACGGTTGATGCAGGTGTGCCTTTCGCGCTGCTGCCTGAGGATATTTTTACCCCTCCGTCCAACGACCATGGCTTTACCGCATGGGAAATAAACGGCAGGGAGTACAAAGCCGGCGATACACTCACTCTGGATGCGAATACCACCGTAAATGCCGTGTGGCATAAGCATGATTGGATGTGGGTGCAGAATAAAACGGAACACCACAAACAATGCAAAATATGTTCGCAGGAAACCTCGCCGGAGTCTCATAGGCCCTCGAACTGGAAAAACATGGGCAACGATAAAGTCCACTGGAAAGAGTGTCTTGACTGCAAGCGGGAGCTTGAAAAAGAGCCTCACCAATGGCAGACCATCCGCACGAAGGACGCCACCTGCACAGAACAGGGCTGGACTGAGGTAAAATGCAACGTCTGCGGCCTTGTAACGAGACAAAACAAAACCCCGGCCCTGGGCCACGATATGGAGTCGCTTCCGGAGGTGCCTGCAGCCTGCGGCACACCGGGTACAAAAGCACATTGGCACTGCAAGCGGTGCAATGGTAACTATGAAAACAAGGACGGGACCGGTTGGCTGAGCGATCAGGCTCTGGTCATCCCCGCCCTGACCCACAAATTGACCGCCCACCCGGCAAAGGCCGCCACCTGCACCCAGGCAGGCAGTCCGGCTTACTGGAGCTGTGAAAACTGCGGCAAAAATTTTGCCGATGAGAATGCCCAAACCGAGCTGAACCAAAGCCAGCTGGTCATTCAGCCCCTGGGCCATGATATGACCCATCATGAAGCCGTGCCCGCCACCTGCGAAAAAGACGGCACTGTGGAATATTGGCACTGCGAGCGCTGCCAGCTGAACTTTGCAGACGGCGCCGGCAATACCTCCATTACGGATATTGTTGATAAGGCCACCGGCAGCCATCAGTTCGGTGAGTGGAAGCAGACCACTGCCCCCACCTGCGAAGTGGAAGGCGAGGAAACACGCACCTGCTCGGTCTGCGGCGCAACCGAGACCCGCCCCGTGGCCGCCCTTGGGCACAGCTACGACGAGGGAGTGATCACCAAGCAGCCCTCCTGCACCGAAAGAGGCGAAAAGACCTTCACCTGCAGTCGGTGCCAAAATAAGAAAACCGAGGAGATCCCTTTCCTGAGCCACCAGATGACCCATGTGCCGGCGATTTACCCCACCGAGGAAAAGCCCGGCAATCTGGAGTACTGGCACTGCTCTCTCTGCAACAAGAATTATCTGGAAGAGCAGGGCTATCATGAGCTCCTGGATGTGACCGATTGGCTGGTGGCAGCCGACACTCAGCGGGCCGCCACTGTGATCTGCCCCCTGCCGGCCGATGCGGCCGCATCGGAGGCGGACAAAAAGGCCGCTCAGGACCTGCTCGGCAGCCTCAAGCCCCAGGATATCCTGGCAAACTCCGAAAGCCTCGACAAGCTCGCCCGTGAGCTCACCGCTAAAAACCGCCTGGGCCGGTACGACGCCTGCGTAAAGCTGGAAGATGAAAATAATATCATTGTGCCGGACGGCCGGGAGCCCCGCATCCTGTCCCAGTATTACCTGGAAGCAACGCTCCAGAAGCTGGCAGTGCAGGGTGAACAGAAGAGTGTTCAGTGGAACATCGTTCCCCGCTATCAGATGTTCCTTACCATCGCAAAGCCCGGCGAGGCGATCGTGCTTCAGGGCGAAAACCGCAATGCGGTGATGATCGTGAACGAAACGATGCAGCAGGTCGGCAAGGTTTCTCTGGAAATTCCCCTGCCCGCCGGTTTTGTCAAGGAGGGGGCCGCCGCCGCAGTGACCCAGCGCACTGCCGATGGCAGCACCCATTCCTACACCGCCAATGCGGCCCTGCGGGATGGCCGCCTGTGCCTGCCGGTGGAAAGCGAATTCGGTCTGAATGAGTTCACCGTGCAGCCCGCCAAGCCCACCGAACCGCCGGTCCAGCCTACCGAAAAGCCCACCGAGCCGCCGGTCCAGCCTACCGAAAAACCCACCGAGCCGCCGGTTCAGCCCACCGAAAAGCCCACCGAGCCGCCCGCTCAGCCGGAAGGCCCGGCCCAGCCCGCAAAGCCCACCCCCGCCCCCCAGCCGGAATTTGACTGGCAGGCGGTTCGGGCCGCCATTGCAGGAATCAAGGCAGGCCGTTATCAGAAGGATGTGGGCCGGGAGGTCGCGGTCCCCCATTACGTCTGGCAGGCCTTCTTCGGCCGTGACGTTACCGTCACCTTTGTGCGGGGCGGCGATAAGTTTGTGTTCAACGGCCTGGATCTGGCCTGCACCGGTTTCGACCCGGACAACGGCCACAACCTGACCGATCTCACCGCCTACATCGGCCGCAGCTATGCAAACCCGAACACCCAAAAGCCCAAGCCCGAGCCTGCGCCCGAGCCGGCCGAGACCGAAGAGCCCAAGCCCACCGGGACCCCAGAGCCCACCAAGGCTCCCGAGCCTGCCCCCACCACCACCCCGGAGCCTGCCGAGTCTGCGCCCACCGCTGAGCCGAATGCCGAAAGCGAGGCCCAGCCCGCCGAGACGGATGCTTCCGGCTTTGCCTGGTGGATCTGGCTGCTGATTGCGGCGGCAGCTGTGCTCATCAGCTTCATTGTGTTCCTGCTGGTCAAGAGCAGAAAAAATCAGGAATGATCTGCCGCAGCGCCGATCGCCTGAACTGAAACCGAAAATCCAATGAAAGCTCCCCCGGCCCTTGCGGCCGGGGGAGCTTTTTTGCAAAACAAAACAGGGCATATCCCCGCTTTGCAGGCAAGAGCCGGGCAAAAGATTCCCTTTTGGCACCATTTCATGGTATAATGAAAACATATTTTCGGTCTTATGAACCGCTTAAGGAGGGTTTTTATGGAAAAAGCGGAGCGGCGCAAGGAATTTGCGCTGGATATCCTATTCGATCTGCTGGGCAGCCTGTTGTTCGGCATGGGTGTTTACACCTTTGCGGCCCGGGCCGGGTTTGCCCCCGGCGGCATCAGCGGCGTGGCGCTGCTGATCTACCATGTGTTCAAGGTCATTCCCATCGGCACCCTGACACTGCTTCTCAATATCCCCATCATCCTGCTCACATTCCGAACGCTGGGGCATATGTTCTTTTTAAAAAGCATCCGAACCATGATCATCAGCACCCTGATCATGGACGTGATCCTGCCGCGATTCCCGGCCTATTCCGGCAGCCGGCTGCTGGCGGCCCTGTTCAGCGGCATCTTGATGGGTGCGGGCCTTGCCCTTATTTACATGCGGGGCTCCTCCACCGGCGGCGCCGACTTTTTGATCCATGCCGCAAAACGGCGCATGCCCCATGTGAGCCTGGGCCAGATCAGCCTGGTCATCGATGTGGCCATCATCCTGGCCGGCGTCCCGGTGTTCGGCGATATCGACTCGGCCCTTTACGGCATGATCAACGCCTTTGCCCTTACCATTGTGATGGATAAGATCATGTACGGTGCAGGCAGCGGCAAAATGGCCCTGATCATTACCGATTACGGCCCCCAGGTGAGCCGTGCCATCGACGAAGCTGTGGAGCGGGGCTCCACCCTGGTGGATGTGGTGGGCAGCTATTCCGGCCAGCACCGCTATATGGTGGTGTGTGCCTGCTCCAACAATGAGGTGTACAAGGTGCGCTGCGCCGCCCACGAGGTGGATCACAAGGCAATGGTGATGATCAGCGAAACCAACGAGGTGTTCGGCGAGGGCTTCCATGCCCCGGAGCTGCGCACAAAAGACCAAAAGGCAAAAAAACCGGTCCTCAATTTTGAAAAGGATGAAAAGCCGCCGAAGGATGCAGGCCCTGCGGAATAAAAAAAGCACAGAAAGCGAAAAGGCCTGCCTTTTTTATGGACTTTCCGCCCGCTTCGGCGGCTGGTTCCGGCCCTGGCCCGCTGCGGGCAGAAAGCCCGGTTTTCGGCCTGCCGGGCCCGTTTTAAAACCGGTGGTTGTAGCACCAAAAAGAGCAAATAATCCATACAAAACCCGCTCCAAGCCAGGATGTTGAAAACTTTTCGAAAGACGGTTTACTAACAGTATAAACATGGTTTTTCACAAAAGTCGTTGAAAACCCTGTTGAAAGTGTTTAAAACAGCCGATTCACTTAAAAGTTTTCAACAGAAACTGGAAGCGGAACCGGTCGAAACAACAGAATGTTTAATTAAAAACCGAAAAAAATGAGTTTTTGCTGTTTTGGTAATGGATTTTCCACAAATTTGTGGTACAACAAAAAGCAATGACCCAAAAGGGAAAGCCGCAGGGCCCGGCAAAGCGCCCGGAAGGAGTTAAAAATATGAACTGGCTTACAAAAATGGAATATAAGTACGGCCGCCGTGCCCCACAGCGCCTGATGCTTCTGGTTGCGGGCGGCCAGATCATTGCGTGGCTGGCTATGATGCTTTTTTACGCACCGCTGCCGCTGCATCTGGTCCTCGACCGGTGGTCGCTTTTCCGTGGTCAGATCTGGCGGCTCATCACCTTTTTGTTCGTTCCGGTTTCCTTCACCCCGAACCCGCTTTTCTTTGCCCTGTCGGTTTATCTGATCTACTGGATCGGCTCCTCGCTGGAAAACGCCTGGGGCAGCTTTAAATTCGATGTTTATCTGGGCCTTGGTGTTCTGGGTGCCTGGCTGGCCTGCCTGCTCACCGGCACCGGCTCGGCAATGTCGCTTTACTATTCGCTGTTCTTTGCGTTTGCCTACCTCTTCCCCGAGGTGCAGCTGCTTTTGTTCTTCATCATCCCGGTCAAGGTGAAATGGCTGGGGGCCATTGCCGGCATTTTGTATCTTCTGAACATCATTTTTGCCGGCAGCCTTGCCTCAAGCCTTGCGCTCATCGTGGGCATGCTCAACTTCCTGGTGTTCTTCGGAAAAGGCACCTTCCTTGCCATCAAGCGGGAGATCGAGCAGCGCCGGCGCCGGCGTGAGTGGCAGAACCAGTGGCGTGACCGCTGAGAATTATTTCTGGAAAACGGCTGAAAGCCATGGTATAATAAGGAAAAGCCGCAAGAGAGCGGCGCAGAAAGAGAGAGGTGTCCCCCCTTATGAAATTGATTACCGCAATCGTGAATAAAGAGGATTCCAAGCACGTCTGCAACGCGCTGATCAAGGACGGATTTACCGTGACCCGCCTTTCTACCACCGGCGGTTTCCTGATGGCAGGAAACATGACCCTGCTCATCGGCACCGAGGATGAAAAGGTGGATGCCTGCATCGAGTGCATTGCCCGGTGCTGCAAAAAGCGCACCGAAGTGGTTCCCAGCACTGCCAGCTACGGCAGCGGTGTGGCCACTGCCTACCCCTTGAATGTTACCGTGGGCGGCGCCACCGTTTTTGTCACCAATGTGGAGCGTTTTGAAAAGCTGTGATGCTTGAAAAGCTGGCTGGCAACGCCCAGCTGCGTGAGGATCTGCAAAAAGCTGTGGCTGAGGGCACCCTCAGCCATGGCCTGCTGCTCTGCGGCGAGGAAGGCTGCGGTGCCGGGTTTGCGGCCCGATGCCTTGCGGCCGATTATTTGTGCCCCGAGGGCGGCGACGGTGCGGCTGCCATTCTGGAAGGCCGCAGTGCCGAATGCATCGAGATCGAGGGCGAGGGCGCATCCGGCGAGATCAAGATCGAGCGCATCCGTGCCATGCGCCGCAAGGTGTTCGATACGGCCCTTTCGGCCCGGGGGCGCGCGGTGATCTTATACGGCGCGCAGAATTTGAACCAGTCCAGCGCCAACGCCCTTTTGAAGGTGCTGGAAGAGCCGCCCGAAGGGGTGGTGTTCCTGCTCACCGCCTCCGGCTCTGCGGCGGTGCTGCCCACCATCCGCAGCCGCTGCCGCATTTACAGCCTTTCGCCGGTAAGCCCCGGCGAGTGTGCCCGCTGGCTGCGGGAAAACTGCCCCCAACAAGGCGATGCCGACCTTCTGGCCGAGATCTATGCCGGGCGCATCGGGCGCGCGGCGGCTGCCGCCTGCAATGAAAACGCCCAAAAAAGCCTGGAAAACGCCCTTGCGGCGGCAAAGCTCATCGGCAAACGGGACAGCTACGCCATGATGGTGCTTTTGTCGGCTTATGAAAAGGAAAAAACCGCCGCCCGCCTTTTTCTCGAAGACCTTCAGGCGGTTTCTGCGGCGGCGCTGCGCCGCCCCGGCGGCGAATTCGGCCTTGAGCCCGGCCAGGCGGCCCGCTGCGCAAAGCTTTGCGGCTGGGCGCTGGAGGGCCTTGGCCGCAGCCTCAATTTGAAGCTGCTTTTCACCGACCTTGCCCTGCGGCTGTGCCGCTGAAAAGGCCCCGCCTGCCGCAGGCAGGCCGTGCGGCCCCCTTCCCTTTTTCCGCTTCTGCCCTATTTTTGCCGCGGGCGGAAGAATGACACCCAAATGCCCTGCGGCGGGCAAAGCGAGAAAACCCATGAAAACTGTTGTATCCGTCCGTTTCAAACAAAGCGGAAAGGCGTATTATTTCGATCCTGCCGGAAACGATATCAAGGTAGGCGACTATGTGGTGGTGAACACCGCCCGCGGCACCGAGTGCGGCGAGGTGGTTGCCGGCCCCACCCAGCTGCCGGACGGCCAGATCCCCCGTGAGCTGAAAGCGGTGGTGCGTATGGCCGACTCGGTGGATATCCGCCGCATGAAAAAGAACCGGGAAGACGAAAAGGCCGCCTTCAACCTGTGCACCCAGCGCATCCAGGCCCACAACCTGGATATGAAGCTGGTGGATGCCGAGTATACCCTGGACCGCACCAAGGTGGTGTTCTATTTCACCGCCGACGGCCGTGTGGATTTCCGGGAGCTGGTCAAGGACCTGGCGGGCGTGTTCCGCACCCGCATTGAGCTGCGCCAGATCGGCGTGCGTGACGAAAGCAAAATGCTGGGCGGCCTTGGCATCTGCGGCCAGCCGTTCTGCTGCTCCCGCTTTTTGAAGGATTTCCAGCCGGTGTCCATCAAAATGGCAAAGGAGCAGGGCCTTTCGCTCAATCCAACCAAGATATCCGGCAGCTGCGGGCGCCTGATGTGCTGCCTTGCCTACGAGCAGAAGGCCTATGAATACCTGAACAGCATCACCCCCATGAACGGCTCTATCGTGCGCACGCCTGACGGCGAGGGCATGGTGGTGGAAGCAAACCCGGTAAGCGGTATGCTCAAGGTGCGGTTCACCAACGAGGCCCTGGCACCCCGCTACTACAAGCGCAGTGAGTGCACCTATCTGCGGGGCGGCAAGCGCGCCCCCAAGGAGCCGGACCCCGAAGATTGATTTTGTATGCAAAATCCTATGGGCAGGTCTTGTGCTTTAAAAAAAATATGCTACAATATATCTTATAAAGGGGCATTGTCCCTTTTTGCGGCACGTCCTGCTGCGCGAGGGGCTGCCGTGTAAAACCAAAGCGCATGAGATAAGAAAAAGGAGTGTTTCGACTATGGCATTCAAGATCACTGATTCCTGCGTATCTTGCGGTACCTGCGAGGGCGAGTGCCCTGTAAGCGCCATCCACGAGGGTGACGGCAAGTACGAGATCGACGCTGGCAGCTGCATCAGCTGCGGCACCTGCGCCGGCGCTTGCCCCGTAGGCGCTATCGAAGAGGAGTAATTGTACCTCTCTTTGAGCAAAAAACAAAAGCGGCGGGTCTTCGGGCCCGCCGCTTTTTTAAACGAATGGAAGGATCTTTTCTTGCCATGATGGAATATTCCGTAGAATCATTGTATAATGGAACCGAAGTGCTGGTCAGCAAAGAACACCGCTTCGGCACCGATGCCATGCTGCTTTCCGGCTTCTGCCGCCCCCGGCGGGAGGAAGAAGCGGTGGACCTTTGCTCCGGCTGCGGCATCGTGTCGCTTCGCTGGCACGATCTGGGCCACCGGGGCCCCTGCACCGCTGTGGAGCTGGACCCCCGGGGCACCGCACTTTTGAAAGAAGCGGCAGACCGGCAAAAGATCGGCCACATCCAGCCGGTGTGTGCCGATCTCAACCAGTTCAAGGGCAGGGGCAGCGCACATCTGGTGGCGGCCAATCCCCCCTATTTCACCGGCGGCTTCGTCAGCCCCGAAAAAGCCCGGGCCACGGCCCGGCACGAGGGCGGCTGCACCCTGGAAGAGGTGGCCGATGCCGCCGTGCGCCTTCTGCGGGACGGCGGCCGGTTTGCCCTGTGCCACCGGCCCGAGCATCTGGCCCGGGTGTGCACGGTGCTTTCGGCCCGGGGCCTTGAGCCAAAACGCATCGTTTTTGCAAAGCAGACCGCCGGGGGCGTGCCCTGGCTGTTTTTGCTGGAGGCGCAGAAGGGCCGCAGACCCGGCCTTCGGTATGAGCCGGATATCCTGATGGCCGACCAAACCGGCCGCCCCAGCCTGCAGCTGCAAAAGATCTACAAGGAAGGAATGTGAAGTTATGGCCGGTACCCTGTACATCGTTGCCACTCCCATTGGAAATTTGAATGATATGACCCCCCGTGCCGCCGCCACCTTCGGCAGCGTGGATTTCATTGCCGCCGAGGATACCCGTGTCACCCTGAAGCTGCTCAATCATTTGGGGCTCAAAAAGCCTATGGTGAATTATTTTGAGCATAATAAAAGGGAGATGGGCGAAAAGGTGCTGGAGCGCATCCAAGCCGGCGAAAGCTGCGCCTTGTGCAGCGATGCGGGCATGCCGGCCATTTCGGACCCGGGCGAGCAGCTGGTGAAGGATGCCCTGGCCCAGGGCATCCAGGTGGTGCCCATCCCGGCGGCATCGGCCTGTGTCACCGCTTTGGCGGTTTCCGGCCAGG
Organism: Allofournierella sp.; assembly: GCA_020025635.1. GTDB lineage: Bacteria > Bacillota > Clostridia > Oscillospirales > Ruminococcaceae > JAHHRU01. Next base: position 78,370 of record JAHHRU010000008.1, on the reverse strand, counting down.
ACACCGGCCGCTTTGCCTTTGAGGGCTTTCTGCCCATGAACACCCGCCAGCGCCGGGAGCGCCTGGCCGAGATCCAAAACGAGCGGCGCACCCTGATCTTCTATGAGGCCCCCCACAAGCTGCGGGCCACACTGGACGATCTTATCAGGACCTTCGGCCCCGAGCGCAGCATCACCCTTTGCCGTGAGCTCACAAAGCTGCACGAAGAGGTTCAGAAAACCACCCTGGAAAAGGCGGCCGAGTATTACAGCCAGCAGCCGCCCCGGGGCGAGTATGTGCTGGTCGTGGCGGGCGCACCCGAAAAAGAGCCGGAGGACGGCCTTACCCTGGAGCAGGCGGCCCAGCTTGCCAAAAGCCTGATGGAAGAGGGCCTGCCCGCATCCGCCGCCGCAAAAAAAGCCGCGGTGGGAACCGAATTTTCCAAAAGCCAGATCTACCGCATGATCGTGAAACAGGAGGACAGTGAATGAAAAAGATCCTGGTCGTATCCGACACCCACGGTGCAGACCAATGTCTGCGGGCCATTCTGCAAAAGGAGACCGATGCCGCCGCCCTGATTTTTTTGGGCGATGGTGAAAAGGACCTGCATGTGGCCGAGGAAGAGTTCCCCCGCCTGCCGGTGTATGCGGTTCATGGAAACTGCGATTTCGGCTCTTTGCTGCCGGTAGAAGGCCTGGCCGCCTTTGACGGGGTGCTTTTCTATTACACCCACGGCCACATCTACAACGCCAAAATGACCCTGGACGATCTGGAACGGGCCGGCCGGGAACGGGGCGCCGATGTGGTGCTGTTCGGCCATACCCATCAGGGCATCGTGAAGAACTGCGGGGATGTGACCCTTTTCAACCCCGGCTCTGCAGGCCAGTCCTTCTCCGGGCATAACGGCTACGGCGTTGTTTGCATCGACGGAAAAAACGTGGAATTCGAGCACCGGCTGGTGCCCGAACTTTGATAAGCGCTTTCACAAACTGAACGCAAAGGTTCATAAATTGTTAACAGGCGCTTCAAAGTTATTCCTTAAATGGTGGATATAATAATAATCACAGAACAACAAGGAGCCGCAACCTTCAGTTCTGTACATGATTCCTCCTCACACCAAAGCGATACCCCTTATCAAGCCTCCCGTGGTCCGCAAGCACGGGAGGTTTTCTTTTTTTACTTTGTGCTTTGGGCCCTGAAATGGTATAATGAATTCAAAAGAAACAATGGCCGAAGGCAAAGGCTCGGCCAAAAAAAGAAAAGCCCCAAAAGCCGGCATCCGGCCTGGGGCAAAAAAATAAAAAAGGAGAACATTATGCAGAATTATACCGCAGATAAAGATCTTCAGTATCACCTGAACATCCGGCCCGGCGATGTGGGCGGTTATGTTCTGATGCCCGGCGACCCCAAGCGCTGCGAAAAGATCGCCGCCCATTTCGACGATGCCCACCTGGTGGCCGACAGCCGTGAATATGTGACCTACACCGGCACGCTGGACGGCGTGAAGGTGAGTGTCACCTCCACCGGCATCGGCGGGCCCAGCGCCTCCATTGCCATGGAAGAGCTGGTGCGGTGCGGTGCGCACACCTTCATCCGTGTGGGCACCTGCGGCGGCATGGACCTGAACGTGAAGGGCGGCGACATCGTGGTGGCCACCGGCGCCATCCGCATGGAGGGCACCAGCAAGGAGTATGCCCCCATCGAGTTCCCCGCCGTGGCCGATCTGGAAGTGACCAATGCGCTGGTAACGGCCGCCAAAAAGCTGGGATTTCCCTGCCATGCCGGCGTGGTGGAATGCAAGGATGCCTTCTACGGCCAGCACGAGCCGGAAACAAAGCCGGTAAGCTATGAGCTGCAGAACAAATGGCAGGCCTGGCTGCGGCTGGGCACCAAGGCCAGCGAGATGGAATCGGCCGCCCTGTTCTGCGTGGCCAGCTATCTGGGCGTGCGCTGCGGCTCGGACTTTTTGGTGGTGGGCAACCAGGAGCGGAATGCCCGCGGCATGGATAACCCCATCGTGCACGATACCGAAGCCCCCATCCGGGTGGCTGTGGAAGCACTGCGCCTTCTGATCGCCGCCGATAAGGAAAAAGAAAACTGAATAAAAAAAAGGCAGCTTTTGGGCGGGTTTTCCCCCAAAGCTGCCTTTTTTGAAAAACAAAGCGGCAGAACAAAAGTTTTTTCAGCCGGTGCAACTGCCGGTTGCGCCAAAGGCAAGCGGGCTTGGTTGCTTTTTTAAGGCGTTCCTTTTATACTAAGGGCAAAGAAAACAAGTTTTGGAGGAATGCTGTATGAAGCTTGGCGAAACCATCTGCCGCCTGCGCACAAAGGCCGGTTTGAGCCAAAACGATCTTGCCCAGGCGCTGGAAGTTTCCCGCCAGTCGGTGAGCAAATGGGAGACCGGGGCCTCGGTGCCGGAGCTGGACAAGCTGGTGAAGATGGCCGGGCTTTTCGGCGTTTCGCTGGATGAGCTGGTAAAGGGCAAAGCGCCCGAGCCCCAGCCGGAACAAGCCCCGGCCTGCCCCTTGACAGCAGCTCCGGCCCCGGCACAAGCTCCGGCCCCTGCTTCGGCACAGGCCCCGACGGCCCCCGGGCGCACCCCGGCCCAAAAGGCGGGCATCGGTTTTCTTGTGTTTTCGGCCGCGGCGGCGCTTTTGTCCTTACTGCTGTTTGGGGCTTTGGGCATCTTTTTGATCCTGCCGGCCCTTGTGGCGGGGCTCATTTTGCTGTTTTGCAAAAAGCACCCGGTTTTAAAAGCCTGCTGGACCCTGTTTTTGCTGCTGGATGTCTACATGGACTATGCCACCGGCATCCGGGCTTCTGCCGTGCTCATGACCTTCCGGTGGAGCAGCCAGCTGAATTATGCCCGCCTGGCAATGGCCTGGGTGCTGTTTTTGATGATCGCCGCCCTGGTGGCCGGCACCGCCTTTGCCCTGCGCAAAGAAGGCCAGAGCGGCTCAAAAAAGCAAAAGGCCCTTATGGCTGCGGCAGTCCTGGTTTATTTTGCAGGTCAGATCCCCGCTTATTTGCCCCAGCAGCTGCGTTTGATGCTGGGCGGCTTTTTGCGTTTTGTTTTCCTCATCGCATCCTGGGCGCAGCTGTGGGCCGTCACGGTTTTGGCGGTTTTTCTGGCCCGGTATCTCTTTTGCCGAAAACAGCGGGAAAACCAGGCTCTTTGAGCTTGGCCCCGCCCTGAAATTTCAGAAAGGAGCGTTCCATGAAAAACAAAATTTTTCGCCTTCTGGCCGCTGTGATGCTGGCGGCGGCCTTCGTCTTTGCGGCTGTGGCCGTCAATCACCCGGAAATGAGCTGGCCCTGGCCCCTGCCCGCCACCTATGCGCTGTACGGCGCATATCTTGCCCTGATGGCTGTTTTCTTCATCGTGTCCGTCCGGCGGCTTCAAACAAAAACAAAATGGATGATTTCGGCAGCGGTGGTGCTGGTGATCCTGGCAAAGGTGGTTTCCCTTTCGCTTGCCTATTTCCGCTTTTAAGTAAAAGTTGCGCCGAGCCGTTTTTTCGACGCTCTACCCCAAAGCCCCCTGCTTTGCAAAAGGGCTTTGGGGCTTCTTTTTGGCAAAGCCTTCTGTAAAAAAAGCCGTGCATGGCCAAGATACCATGCACGGCAAAAATGATGCTGCGCTGTTTTAAGGCGTCCATTTCTTTCGGAAAAACAAATAGGACAGCACTGCGGGAATCAAAATCCACACCAGAAGCATGGAAACCGAAAAATGTGCGGCGGTTTGCAGGCTGCCCACGCCGGCAAAGCACAAAAGCCCGCAGGGCAGCGAAGCATAGCCCAAAATGCGGTGGGCCACGATCCAGGTGTCCTCGTCCCGCACCGTCCAGGGCAGGCGCAGCCCGGCGTAACGGTTGAAGGGCAGCTTGGGGGCCACGTTGCCAAAGCCCAGGATGAAAAAGGCAAACAGACCGCACAAAAGCCAGCTGGCCTGTTTGTCCGACAGGGCGATCAGCCCCGCTTGCTGGAGCACCACAAACAAAATGCAGCCCAAAACCAGCAGGCCGTTCACCACCGTTATGGCCCGAAGGGTGCGGGCCTTGGGGTTTTGGGGCGAAACGCCGGAAAGCTGGGGCAGATGCCGGTAAAAAACAAAAATGCACACAAAGGCGCACAGGGCCGCCGCCGCAAAGGAAACCGCCTGGTTCTGAACAAGCAGGCACACAAGCAGCGCCAGCAGCGAAAGGCTGCTGATGAGCATCCGGGCTTTATTTACATTCAACCGGAACACCCCCTTTCTCCTCTTCCCGGCCAAACAGCTCCGACAGGAAAAGCATCATTTCCTGCGCGGTGGAAAGGTTGAGGGTGTAGAAGATCTGGTTGCCCCTGCGCTCGGATGTGACGATCCGGGCTTTTTTCAAAACATCCAGATGCCGTGAAACAGTGGGCTGGGCAATGTCGAACTGCTCCACGATCTCGCCGGCACTCATGCTTTTCCATTTCAAAAGCCGAATGATCTTTTGGCGGTAGGGGTTGGACAATGCCTGGAAAAAATCATCGTTCATCGCTGCACCTCCACAATATAGCGAACTTGCTATATTGCAATTATAGCAGACTTGCTATATACTGTCAAGCCCGGAAAAAGAAACGCCCAAAAAGAAAAAATGCGGGGCGCATCGGTTTGAATACGCTCCGCATTTTTTATAAGGGTTTTACATCAAAGGGGCAAACAGCTTCATCAGTGAGCCCAAAAGCCGCCATTTGAAGCCGATGTGCGCCGCCTCCTGGGCCGTTACCTCCTGGCACTGGGCAAGGGTCTTTTGGAAGTCCTCCTCCACATCCTTTACGCAGTCGGTGCCGCACAGGTAGCAGGCGCACTCGAAATGATGGCGCAGGCTGCGGTAGTCCAGGTTGATGGTGCCCACCGTGGCCCGCAGGTCATCGCTCACAAAGGATTTTGCGTGAACAAAGCCGGGGGTGTATTCATAAAGATGCACGCCGCTGTCCACAAGGGCCTTGTAATGGGTCTTTGCAAGGGCGTAGGCCAGCAGATGGTCCGGCACGGCGGGCATGATGATGGAAACCTCCACCCCACGCTTTGCCGCAAAGCACAGGGCGCTTTCCAGCTCATGGCCCAAAATCAGGTAGGGGGTCATGATGTGCACATAGCGCTGGGCGCTGTTCAAGATCTGGGTGTACACCATCTCGCCCACACGCTCATTGTCCAGCGGGCAGTCGCTGTAAGGGATCACATAGCCCTTTTCCTGCCGGTGCGGCTGGGCGGGTGCGCTCAGGTAAGGCTCAAAGCTTAAGGTGTGGTCCCGTACCTGCCACATCTGCAAAAACATCAGGGTGAACGAGCGGGCGGCTTCGCCCTCGATGCGCACGGCGGTGTCCTTCCAGTGGCCGTAAGGGTGGATGTAGTTTGCGTATTCATCGGCCAGGTTCAGCCCGCCGGTGTAGGCAAGGCGCCCGTCCACCACCGTGATCTTGCGGTGGTCCCGGAAATTGTAATGGGTGGAAACAAAGGGCCGGATGGGCGCAAAGGGCCGGGCCTCGATGCCAAGCTCCTGCAGGTAAGCGGGGAAACTGTGGGGCACACGGGCAAATTCGCAGGTGCCGTCATACAAAAGCCGCACCTTGACCCCTTCGGCGGCCTTGCGGGCCAGCACATCCTCAATGGGCTGCCACATCCGGCCGTCCTCCACGATGAAGTATTCCAGAAAGATGAATTTTTCGGCGCTTTCCAAATCTTCCAAAAGGGCTTTGAGGAAATCCTCGCCCAGCGGCAGATACCGCACATCGCACCCCTCATAAACCGGCGTTTCTGAGGTCTTGTAAAGATACCGGGCCAGAGAAGCATCCTCCGGGTGCTCTTTTTCCAGCTTCTTTTCGGCACCGTTCAAGGGCAGCAGCCCCCGGGAGCGCTGGAAGATCTCGTCGGTGCGCCGGTTCAGGCTCCGATGGCCGATGTCGTGCTCGATGTAAACATAAAGCAGGGTGCCGGCCACCGGCAGCAGCAGGATGACCACCAGCCAGGTGATCTTCATATTGGGGTCCGAGTCGGTGTTCAAAATGCGCAGCACCATCACCAGCGAAAACAGGGCAAGGGCCGCATAATAATAAGGGAAATAATGGCGGAACCGGAAAAACAGCAGCAGCAGCCCGCCCACCTGAAGGGCCAGCAGCAGAATAACGATGCTGGTGCGGCTGAAAATGACGTTCAAAATGCCTTTTTTGCTTTTTTTCAAAAGCTCCCGGCTTTTGCTGGAAACAGAAATTTCTTTGGAAGGCATAAAGCTTTGGCTCCTTTCACTTGAAATAATCTAAAAAGGCCTGCCGGGGGCGGACCTCCGCAGCAGACCTTTCAAACATTATTGGGCAGAACGCTCCCGGAAGAGCTTTGCCACAGGCTCTATCTGTACGTTTTTGTCTTCTTCAAAATGGATGCTCTTCAGATAAGCCGAAAAGGTGGCCGGCGTGTAGTGGCCGGTGGAGCGGGGCAGCATCAGCTGAGAAGATTTTCCGGTGAACACCACCACCGTTTCCACAGGCACGTTTTTGATGCCTGCCTCAAACAGCACGTCACGGATCACCAGGCTGGACTTCTGGGCACGGGTCATGGGATTCTGGAAGGTGCGGCGCTGGCCGTTCAGGGTCTGGGTCCATTCCTCTTCCGTAAGCGAGCCGTAAATATCGCCGCCGTAGCCAAGGCACTTCACGCCCAGCACGCCGAACCAGCCCACCAGCAGTGCGTCCAGATCGGTGGTGCCGTGCACACCCACCAGATTGACCGGCTCCACCACCTTGTATTCCTGCATGGCGGCGTAGCGGGCAAGCTGGCGCACAATGGCTTCCCGGCCCTTGTGCTCATCATCGGGCATGGCGGCGCCCCCGGATTTCTTTGCGGATTTGATGCCGCCGGCGCGGCGCATCACCACCACCGCGATCGAGATGGCTGCGATCAGGGCAACCAGGGAAATAACGGTGAGCAGGATGATCGAATATGTGCTGTCCATATAAAAAGCTCCTTCATATATATATTGTTCTTATTGTAACAGACAAAAGACTTCATTTCAATAACGGCGCAGTGTGACAATTTCGTGAAGGGGGGCGGCATCCCTTGGCCCCAAAACGGAATAAAAAAAGAACAGCAGCTTCTTTTGAAAGAAACTGCTGTTCTTTGGTGCGCTGGAAGAGATTCGAACTCCCGACCTTCTGATTCGTAGTCAGACACTCTATCCAACTGAGCTACCAGCGCAACTGCAAGATATATATTACCACTGTGTACCCATTTTGTCAACTGTTTTTCAAAAAAAGATGAGGAAAAACCGGGGTTTTTTCAAAACACGCTGTTTTGACTAATTTAGCCATATTTTATAATCGAATTTTGTATATATTTGCGACGAAGTTCCCTGAAAAAACGATTGACAAGTTTAGTTGGGTAAAGTAATATAGTGATAATACAAAAAAGCTTGGCGGCGTCGATGTTGCGAGCCGCATTCTTTTTACGAAAAAGTGTTTTTCGTGGGCGGTCAATCGTCCTGGTGGGAGAACAGAGACCTGCGCAGCCGGCTTTTGTGAGAAAAGAGGAGTGATCAGCAAATGGCAAAATACGCAGTCAAGCGGGTGGCACTGGGGTTTTTGACCCTGTTCATTGTGGCCACCCTCACATTTTTCCTGATGCAGGCTGTTCCCGGCGGCCCCTTCGTGGCGGAAAAAGCCATGAGCGCAGAGGCCATTGCGGCGCAGGAAGCAAAATACGGCCTGGATAAGCCCCTGCACGTCCAGTACTGGAACTACATGAAAAACGCCGCCCACTTCGATTTCGGCCAGTGCATCAAGCAGCAGGGCCGTTCGGTTGCCGAGATCATCACCACCAAATTCCCCGCCTCGGCAAAGCTTGCCCTGTGTGCGGTGGCGGTGGCACTGTGCGTGGGCATCCCGGTGGGCTGTATTGCGGCCTACCATCGGGGCAAATGGCTGGATAACTGCATCATCCTGTTTGCAACCTGCGGCATTGCCGTGCCCAGCTTTGTTACCGCAACGCTGCTGCTTTACTTTTTAAGCTCCAAGCTGCAGCTGCTGCCCTCCATTGGTCTGGACGGGCCGCTCAACTACATCATGCCGGTGATCGCGCTGGCATTCTATCCCACCGCCTACATTGCCCGCCTGATGCGCTCCAGCCTGCTGGACGTGATGGGCCAGGATTATATGCGCACCGCAAAGGCAAAGGGTGTTTCCGGCTTCAAGACCCTGTTCAAGCATGCGCTGCGAAACGCCATCCTGCCGGTCGTCACCTATGTGGGCCCCATGCTGGCCCAGCTGCTCACCGGCTCTTTTGTGGTGGAAAAGATCTTCACCGTGCCCGGCCTTGGCCGTGAGTTCGTTTCGGCCATCAGCAACCGGGACTATACCATGATCATGGGCACCACCATTTTCCTTGCAAGCCTTGTGATCATTGCAAACGTGCTGGTGGATATCCTGTATAAGTTCATCGACCCGCGCATCAAGCTGAAATAACAAAGGAGGAACCGAAAATGGAAAAGAAAAAGAACCCTCTGAGCTTTCAGCTTGATTTGAAGCCCGAGGATTTCCTGCCCGCTACCCAGGACGAACAGCAGCAGCTGGTGGTCATGCGGGACAGTGTGAGCTTCTGGAAGGACGGCCTGCGCCGTTTCCGCAAAAACAAGGTGGCCATGATCAGCCTGGTGGTGATCGTGATCATCATGCTGCTGGCCTTTGTGGTGCCGGCATTTTACCCCTATTCGTATGAGCAGCAGATCCGAGGCTCGGAAAAGCTGTTCCCCTTTGAATATTCCCGAACCGAGCTTCAGCGCATGGAAAAGGGCGAAAGCGTGTTCCCCCACATCTGCGGCACCGACCGCCTGGGCCGTGACTACGCCATCCGCCTGATGATGGGCGCGCGCATCAGCCTTCTGGTGGGCCTTGTGGCCAGCACCCTGGTGCTGCTGATCGGCTCCATCTACGGTGCGGTATCCGCCTTCTTCGGCGGCTGGGTGGACATGATCATGATGCGCATCACCGACATCATTTATACGGTGCCGGATATCCTCATCATCATCCTGCTTTCCATCGCCCTGAAAGGGCCGCTGGAAAATCTGGCCGCCCTGCCCGCCTTTGGCTGGCTGGACCGCATCGGCCCCAACCTGGTTTCCATCTTTGTGGTGTTCGCCCTGCTTTACTGGGTGAGCATGGCCCGCATCGTGCGCAGCCAGGTGCTCACCCTCAAGGAATCTGAATATGTTACCGCCGCCCGTGCCCTGGGCGCTTCCAGCGGGCGCATCATCAAAAAGCACCTGCTCACCAACTGCATCGGCACCCTCATCGTTACCACCACCCTGCAGATCCCGTCCTCCATTTTCACCGAGAGCTTCCTGAGCTTTCTGGGCCTTGGCGCTGCGGCCCCCATGCCCAGCCTTGGCACCCTTGCCACCGATGCCCTCAACGGCCTAAACAGCCGACCTTATCTGCTGTTTCTGCCGGCATTGACCATCAGCATCATCATCCTGAGCTTCAACCTTCTGGGCGACGGCCTGCGGGATGCCTTTGACCCCAAACTGAAAGACTGACGAAAGGAGCGGCAGAACCATGAGCGAACTTTTACTGGAGATCAAAAACGAGCGCCTCTCCTTTTTCACCCCTGCGGGTGAGGTGAAGGCCCTCAACGATGTATCCTTTACCATGAAACAGGGCGAGGTGCTGGGCATCGTGGGCGAGTCCGGCTCCGGCAAGTCGGTCACCGCCTATTCCCTGATGGGCCTTACCGCCTACCCGGGCAAGCTGATCGGCGGCACTTTGCAGTTCAACGGCCATGAGGTGGAAAAGATGACCGAGAAGGAGTTCCGCAAAATGCGGGGCAGCGAGGTTTCCATCATCTTTCAGGACCCCATGACCAGCCTGAACCCGGTTTATACCATCGGCAACCAGATCGAAGAGATGGTGCGCCTGCACACCGGCAAGAACAAGGCCCAGGCCCGGGAGCGGGCCAAGGAGCTGCTGGAGCTGGTGGGCATCAACGAGCCGGAAAAACGGCTGCGCCAGTACCCCCACGAGCTTTCGGGCGGCATGCGCCAGCGTGTGATGATCGCCATTGCCCTTGCCTGCGAGCCGAAGCTGCTCATTGCCGACGAGCCCACCACCGCCCTGGATGTGACCATCCAGGCCCAGATCCTGGAGCTGATGATGCAGCTGCGGGAAAAGCTGGGCATGAGCATCATCATGATCACCCACGACCTGGGCGTTGTGGCCAGCATGTGCGAAAAGATCGCCGTGATGTATGCGGGCAAGATCGTGGAATACGGCACCACCGACGAAATTTTCTATCATCCCGGCCATGAATACACAAAAGGCCTGATCAATTCCATCCCCAAGCTGAACACCACCGAAAAAGAGCGGCTGGTGCCCATTGAGGGCACCCCCATCGACCTGCTCAATCCCCCGGCGGGCTGCCCCTTTGCACCCCGCTGCCGCAGCTGCATGAAGATCTGCCTGCGCCAGATGCCGCCCCGCACCGAGCTGAGCGATACCCACTATACCCAGTGCTGGCTGCTGCAGAAACAACAGATGGAAGCCAAAGGAGGCGCCCTATGAGTGAACAGAAAAAACTGGTGGAAGTGGAACACCTGAAGCAGTATTTCCCCGCCGGCGGCATGGGCCGCAAAAAGCGCTGGGTCCAGGCTGTGGACGATGTGAGCTTTTTCATCAACAAAGGCGAAACGCTGGGCCTTGTGGGCGAGTCCGGCTGCGGCAAAACCACCACCGGCCGCAGCCTTCTGCGGCTGTATGAGCCAACCGGCGGGCGCATCACCTATGACGGTGAGGTGCTGTTCGATTCCGGCGATCTGCCCACTTCCAACGGCCGAAAAGCGGTGGATATGCTGCCCTACCGGCGCAAAATGCAGATCGTTTTTCAGGACCCCTACGCCTCGCTGGACCCCCGCATGACCATCGGCGACATTGTGGGCGAAGCCATCGACATCCATCATCTGGCCAAAAACGATGCCGACCGGCACGAGCAGATCATCGAAATGCTGCGCCGGGTGGGCCTCAACTCGGAACACGCCAACCGCTATCCCCACGAGTTTTCCGGCGGCCAGCGCCAGCGTGTGGGCATCGCCCGGGCTTTGGCGGTGCACCCGGAGTTCATCGTGTGCGATGAGCCGGTCTCCGCGCTGGATGTGTCCATCCAGGCCCAGGTGGTCAATATGTTCGAGGACCTTCAGCAGGAAATGGGACTGACCTACCTGTTCATTGCCCATGACCTTTCGGTGGTAAAACACATCTCCAACCGCATCGGCGTGATGTATCTGGGCAAGCTGGTGGAATTGGCCGACAGCCTGGAGCTGACCTTCCACAGTGTGCATCCCTATACCCGAAGCCTGATCTCGGCCATCCCGGTGGCAGACCCCATCACCGCCCGCCAGTCCAAGCGCATCGTGCTGGAGGGAGATGTGCCCAGCCCCCTGAACCCGCCTTCCGGCTGCCGCTTCCGCACCCGCTGCCCCTATGCGGACAAACGCTGTGCCGAAGAGGTGCCCGAATTCAAAGAGGTTTCAAGCGGCCACTGGGCCGCCTGCCACCACCTGGACCGGGTAAAATAAGCCTGATCGGTCAAAACTGTTTTTGGCCGTGTACTTTCTCCTGAAAGCTCCCGCCGCTCCAAACGGATCGGCGGGAGCTTTTTTGTGCTCAAAATAAAGTGTATTTACTACAAATACACTTTTGAAAGACAGATTCAAAAGGAATGCTGGCAGAAAAAAGAGGAAAAAATTGTGCAATTTATGCATTCAAGCCAGAAAAAATAGGAAAAACAGATGGAAATAATGAGAACAATACAAAGTTTTTACAATTTCAAAAAAAGACTTGCACTTTGTTTGTGTAAAGTGGTAACATAGTAAACATAAAATCCGACGGCGGAAAATTCCACCGCTGGAAAACACTTTTGCGCGCGGGAAAGCAAGGAAGGCGTGCAATCAAGTGAAAACGCAATAGAGGAGGAAACAAACCATGAAAAAACTGTTCGCTGCAACTTTGGCCGCACTGCTGGCCCTTTCGATGACAGCATGCGGCGGTGCCCCGGCAGCCGCGCCTGCCGAAGGCTCTGAAGGGGGAGCCGCTGCCCCGGCAGATGTGCGCCTGGCCTGTGCGGATGCCCCCAAGCTGGATGCGGGTTCCAACTTTGCGGTCCAGATCGGCACCAGCCCCGAAACCATCGACCCTGCCAAGAATTCCGCCATTGACGGTGCAAATATGATCATGACCTTCTTCGAGCCGCTTCTGATCGTGGACCAGGACAACAAGGTGCAGCCCGGTCAGGCCGAAAAATGGGAAGTGAGCGAGGACGGCATGGTTTGGACCTTCACTTTGCGGGATGATCTGAAATGGTCCAACGGCGAGCCCCTCACCGCAGAGGATTTCGTTTATACCATGAACCGCATTGCCGACCCGGGCACCGCTGCCCCCTATGCGGAAACCGCCGTGGGCATGATCAAGGGCTTCGGCGAAGGCCAGCTGGCCGTGAGCGCCCCGGATGCAAAGACCCTGGTCGTTGAGCTGGCTTACCCCTGCTCCTACTTCGACAAGATGGCCGCGTTCGCAGCCCTCTCCCCTGTCAACAAGGCAGCGGTCGAAGCCGGCGGCGACGGCTGGACCAACAGCCCCGAAACCTTCGTCTGCAACGGCCCCTACCGCATGAAGGACTGGGTGCTGGGCGAAAAGATCGTCTGCGAAAAGAACCCCAACTATAAGGGCGGCTGGGACCCCGCCAAGATCGTTACCCAGGAGATCACCTTCCTGCTGATGGAGGATGCCAACGCCTCCTACACCGCCTACCAGACCGGTGCCGCCCAGCTCATCAAGGACGTTCCCACCGAAGAGATCGAAAGCCTGAGCAGAGCCGAGGACGGCGGCGACTTCAGCGTGGCCACCACCATGGGCACCTATTACCTGAGCTTCAACACCCAGAAGGCTCCCTTTGACAATCCCCTGGTGCGCAAGGCGCTGAGCCTGGCCGTTGACCGTGACTATGTGGCCAACACCCTGATGCAGGGCACCTACAAGCCGGCTTACAACATCTGCGGCCCCGGCATCACCGATGCAGACGGCAAGGACTTCATGGAAAACAGCAAGCCCGGCTTCATTCCCGAAGAGCGGGAAGCCCGTGAGCAGGCCGCAAAGGATGCCCTGGCAGAGGCCGGCTACCCCAACGGCGAAGGCTTCCCCACCATCACCTACACCACCAACGATGCCGGTTATCACCGCCCCCTGGCCGAGTACCTGCAGAACGAGTATAAGCAGGTCCTGAACATCGACATGAAGATCGAGATCGTGGAATGGAAGGCCTTCACCCCGATGCGCCGTGCCGGCGATTATGAGATGGCCCGCAACGGCTGGGTCATGGACTACAACGATGCTTCCAATATGCTGGAGCTGTTCCAGACCGAAAACGGCAACAACGACGGCAAGGTCTCCCTCCCCGAAGTGGATGCCGCCCTGGAAGCTTCCCGTGTGGGCGATGCCGCCGAGCACTTTGCCCAGCTGCACAAGGTGGAAGACACCCTGATGGAAAATTACGCAATGATCCCGGTTGCCTACTATTCCGACTTCTGGCTGCAGAATCCCCAGCTGAAGGGCACCTGGCACAGCCCCTACGGCTACTGGTACCTGCAGTACGGTTACATCGAGTGATCGAACAAAAAGCCATCCTTTTTTAAAAACCCCTTAAAAAAGCCCGCCAGCCTTCTCTCCTTCCGGCTGGCGGGCGTCTTTTTGCCTTTTTAAAAGAAAAGCGAGTGCGCGGAAAGGTTTCCGTGCACTCGCTTTGTTTTGTATGGAAGGGGCCTCTTTTCAGTGAGATCACTGGGGGATGCTGTCCAGCACGGCCTGGGCCACTGCGCCGCCCTCGGCCCAAAGGATATCGGTCTCGGTGCCTTTTTCGTAGTCCAGAGGGCTGCACACAAAGCCGGTTTCCAAAAGAACGGCCGGGCACAGGTTGGAGCGGGTCACATAGAAGTAGTTGTAGCGGATGCCCTTGTCCGGCCGGCCGGCAGCCTGGGTCACCCGGTTGAGCAGGTTCTGGGCAAGGGGCTTGCCCTCGGTGTAGAACCAGTAAACCTCGGTGCCGGTCAGATTGCTCAGATCCGAGGTGAGTGCTCCGCTGTTGTGGTGCAGCGAAATGAAGAAATCAGGCCGCTTGGAGTTGAGCATCTGGATGCGGTCGCCCAAGGTGGGGAAGCTGTCGTCTGTGCGGGTCATCAGCACGGTGGCGCCCAGCTGCTCCAAACGGAACTGGGCGGCCCGGGCCTCGGCAAGGTTCATATCCTTTTCCTGGGGGAAGGTCTCGCTCACAGCCCCGATGGCGCCCATGTCGGTGCCGCCGTGGCCGGGGTCCAGCATCACGGTCACACCTTCCAGCGGGCGGGCAGGGTCCTCACCGCGCTTGGGGGCGTGCTTGAGAACGATGCGGGTGCCGCCCTCGGGGGTGTAGTCCACATGGTAGCCCCACAAAGGGTCCACATCGCTGAAATGGAATTTCACCAGCATGCTGTTTTCCGAGTTCCCGGCCTCGGCCAGGGCCCCGCCGAAGCCGAAGTTCACCGGCATCTCGGTGCCGGTCCAGCCGGCGGAAAGGAAGGTGAGGGTCAGCTCATTGCCTTCCCAGCTGTGGGTGTAGGCGGGGGTGCCGGTGCCCTGGAAGGTGATCACCTCGTCCCGGCCTACGGTTTCGTGCACGGCCCCGGTGAAGGCTGCGTTGGGGGTGTCCGGGGGCAGCAGCTCACAATCCTGCGAGCGGACGAAGCCGCCGTTCTGCAGCTGATAAACGTGGGACTTTTTGCTGCCCCGGGTCACGGGGTAGCTGTTGGCTACCTCGGCCACCGCGCCCTGATAAAGGGTCATGGTGATGGAATCCGGGTTGCCGTAGTCCGAAAGCAGGCTGGCAAGGGGCTCGGTGATGCGCAGCTTCTGGCCCCATTCGGCAGGCACGGAGCCGTCCGACTGAATGGCAGTTCCGCCGCCGCCCCAGCCGCCGCCGGTGGGCTTTTGCACGGTGACGGTAACGGTTTTGCCGCCCTGTACGGCCGAATAGTTGTTTTCGCCGGGCACGACCGGAAGAAGGATGCCCCAAACGCCCTTGTCGCCCTGGTAGCCCACCGGCTTGCCGTTTACGGTAACAGGGCCGCCGTCGGGTGCGCTGGTGCCGATGAGATATACATTGTCGCTCCAGAGATTATCCCCTTCGGCGGGGCTCACGATGCCCAATTCCTGGGGCACCGGCTTATCCATCAGCTGGGGCAGCTCTTCGGGCTTTGCCGAAAGATAGGTAAACAGCAGGGCCGAGGCCGAGGGGTCGGCTTCCAGCTGGGTCAGGCTGCCCAGAATAAGGCCGCCGCTTTCGGGCTTTGTCTGGTAAGCCGCCGCAAGCGAGCCGGGCGCACCGTCCAGCCGCAGCAGATCCGGCGATTTGGCCGCATAGCCGGAAAATACCCGGCAGCCCAGCCGGTCGGTCTGGCTCATGGGGCCGTACACCGGCAGCCGGTACTTGTCCGCCACCCAGTCCAGCCACTGGGGCAGGGCCGAGCCGTCAAACAGCTGGGTGCCCCATTGGTCGGTGGCCAGCAGGGCCACCGAAATGTCCTGCTCCTTTGCCCGGCGGCTCAGTTCCTCCAGCGGGTCGAATTTGGAAAAAATGCCGTCGTTTGCCTGGATGCGGGAAGCGGTGGCCGGCATGCCCTCCACCTTCTGCTTGCCCCGGAACAGGGCGTCATCGCCCACACGGCCGGTCAAAAGGATGGTGTTGCCGCCAAGGGCTTTCACCCGGTCCAGCGTTTGGGTGAGATAATCCGTCTGTTCCTGCACGCTGTGCTTCTGGGCAAAGAAGTCGGCCCAGGCGCTGTCCAGCTCCACTGCAAGGATGCTTCCCTGCCGGGAGAGTGCGGTCTGGGATTTTTTGCCCCGCACCAGCACAACGCCCAAAACGGCCAGCCCCACCAGCAGCAGAACTGCCAGAGCCGCAATGATCGCCGCCAGCACGCGGCGGTTTTTTACCTGGGTTTTCATAATGAAATCCCCCCTGTTTGTCGTATTTTGCCGATAATACCCTCATTATAACATAAGAGACCGCCGGTAGCATGAAACTTTTGTTAAGACTTTCCCAATTATATTCCGGTTTGCTGTTTTTTACCCCCCGGATGTGCTATACTGGATGGAAACAAAAGGAAAAGGGGCGTTTACAGGATGATCGTACCTGCAAAAGGATTTACCCACGGCGGCCGGTTCCATGCCGACGACGTGTTTGCCACCGCACTGCTGAGCATTGTGCGGCCGGATTTCAAGGTGGAGCGGGGGTTTGCCGTTCCCGAGGATTTCAACGGCATCGTTTATGATATCGGTGATGGGATGTTCGACCATCACAGCTCAGAGCGGGAGATGCGTGCCAACGGCGTGCCCTATGCGGCATTCGGCCTTCTGTGGCGGATGCTGGGCCCCGGCCTTGTGGGCGAGCATCAGGCCCGCCTGCTGGACGAAAATTTTGTTCAGCCGCTGGATCTGAACGACAATACTGGCGAAAGCTGCCTTCTGGCCGATGCCATTGGCAGCTTCAACCCCCTGTGGGACCAGAAGGAGGACCCGGATGCGTGCTTTGCCAAAGCGGTGGAGTTTGCAAAGGTCATCCTGCAAAACAACATTGAAATGGCAAATGCCGTGAACCGGGCCGATGCGCTGGTGAAAAAGGCCTATGATAAAATGGAGGACGGCATTGTGGTGCTCAGCCGGTATGCGCCCTGGAAAAACGCCCTGTACCGCACCGATGCCGAATTCGTGGTTTATCCCAGCCAGCGGGGCGGCTGGTCGGCCCAGTGTGTGAACGACAACCGCACAAAGCGGCCCAAGTGCCCCTTCCCGCAGATCTGGGCCGGCCGTCCGGCCCAGGAGCTGGAGGCAAGCAGCGGCCTGGAGGGCCTGCGCTTCTGCCACGCCAGCCGGTTCCTCATCACTGCGGACAGTAAGGAAACCGCCATTGAGGCCTGCCGGCTTGCCCAGCAGCTGGAGGGATAAACCAGATGGCGTATGTTTATATGGCCCGGTGCAAAAACGGGGCCCTGTATACCGGCTGGACCAATGACCTGGAAAAACGCATCGCCGCCCATACCGGCGGCCGGGGCGCAGCTTATACCAAGGCGTTCGGGGCCGAGGGCCTTGCCTATGCCGAGGTGCAGCCGGATAAATCGGCTGCCCTCCGCCGGGAAGCCCAGCTGAAAAAGCTTCCCAAAGAACAAAAGGAAGCGCTGGCCGCTTCCTTTCGGCCCCGGGAATTTGTGCTGCTGCGCCCGGCGGTGCCCGCTGATGCGGCCGATGTGCGCAGCATTGCCGGATATTATATCCGCAGCTCCACCGCCTCTTTTCTCACCGAGGTCCCTTCTGAGAGCGATTACCGGGCCGAGATCCGCAAGATCTCCCGCCGCCTGCCCTATCTCATTGCCCGCAATGCCCTGGGTGAGCCCTTGGGGTTTGTGTGTGCGCACCCCTGGGAAACGGGCCGCGGCGCTTACAGCTGGGATGCGGAAACCACCATTTACCTTGCGCCCGGTGCCCGGCGGAAAGGGGTGGGCTCCATGCTGTATGCCGCCCTTTTGGCAAGCCTTGCACGGCAGGGCTATTGGAACGCCTACGCCGTTCTGGCAGACCCCAACGAAGCAAGCGAAGCCTTTCATAAGGCCCGGGGCTTTGTGTGTGAGGGCAGGCAGAAACACACCGGATACAAAAACGGCTGGCAGGGCATCAGCTATTGGGGCCTTGCTTTAAAGGAAGGCGACGAAGCCCCCGGCGAAAAGCCCCGGGAGCCCCAAAAGGAAGAATTGGCCGCTGTTTTGGAGGCCGCCCGCATGGGCAAAGGCTGGCAGGAAATTTTGCAGGATCTGGAAAACACGCTGCCCCAAACCCCAAAAGAAAACAGCCTTGATAAACTGTTTGTATAATTATTTAAAAAAATACAAACAGAGGGCCTTGTTCCGGCCTTTGCGGTGGCATTTGCAGCCAAAGCACAGGCCGGAGCAGGTTCTGAAAAAAGTTTCATTTGACACAATCACTTCTATCCGATATAATCAGATACAGGGCTTTGAATTGCCCAAAGGGTCCCGGCGGCCCAAAAGGGTCCGGGAACCGTTTTCATATGGAGATGTACTCAAGAGGTCGTAAGAGGGAGCACTCGAAATGCTTTAGGTCGCGAGAGCGGCGCGTGGGTTCGACTCCCACCATCTCCGCCAAAGAAAAGCCAGTAAACTCAAGGGTTTACTGGCTTTTCTTTTTTTATGCCCAAACCCCTGAAAAAGGGGCTTTTTATGAGTTCTCTCCTAAAAAATTGTATAAAATCGATGCTGGCTCAAACACTTTTCAGGCCGTTTTCCGGTGCAGTGTCAGGCAGCGCAGCCAGAATGCTGTTTTGCCGAATTTTGAAACCATCCTGCTCCAAAGGCAGGATCTGTCCCCCATCGTGTTAATGCCAAACAGAGCCGCAAAAAGCTCAGCAAAAACCGGCAGCGTGCCACATTTCTTGCTGAGCTTTTTGTTTTAGAATGTCATATCGCCCTTGGCTTTGAGTCAGCCGTTGATTTTTACATCTACAATATAATCATTGATCAATCTGTTCAATTGGCCAATGCCTGCTCCGCTGGAAAGTCCACGGAAGTTTTCTCCGTACCAGTCCAAAGGCATATCATATTCTACTTGGGAATTCATCTCATTCAGCCGGATAGGCCGCAGCTGCCCATCCTCTTCCACAAACAGGCAGTCCCGCAATGCTGCTGCAAACTGTTCTGTTGTGGCACATTCTCCATAATTTACCATATGCACACGTTTGGACAGATAGCCAAAGAGATTACGGTAGGCACCCAGCATCAATTGAATGCCCATGGCTTTGGTCAGCACATATTTCTTATTGCCAAAAGCATCTGGGTACACCTGCTGCCACGCCAGCAGGTAGTCATTGATCGCTTTTGCACAGGCTTCTGGATTGTTGGAAGTAGTACGGCCACTGCAGTCTTTCTCGTCGTCCAGCCACTTTTCCAGCAGCTTTTGCATTTTGATTGCTTTCAGATAGGCCGGCGGCAGCGATTTGTCGCGGGGGCCATCATAAAAATTGATATGATCCTTCAGTACCGTCTCCCCGCTGTTCAGCCGATCGGCAATGTTGTAGGCCAGACTTTGCCGGCTGCTCAGAAGATCCGCCATAACGTTGATCATAAGAACATGATTGGGGCTGGGTTTGTCCTGATGAGCATTGATCAGGTTGAATGCGACGGCCAGATCCTTGTGGTACGCATCCATCATGATCGTGGTGGAAAACTCATAATCCAGCTGACCTGCTTCAAAGGCGCCCTGCAGTCTGTGATGGCCGTCACAAAGCACGCTTACAAAATCTTCCAGAGGATCTGTGAAATTGTCCTCATCATCCAATGAGCAGTCATACTCATAGTATTCTCGCAGCCGGTCCAAGTGCAGCTTCAGCAGATGAAGATCTCCCGGTCTGCCTCCAGGAACCTGGATATCCTGAGAGGACTGAATTTCCAGCACTGTCCGTTTGGTGCGCTTGTTAAAATCATCCGGCAGATGCATGGCAATGGAAATGTTATTTGGGTATTGGGGCTTATCTTTTCCTGCCATTTTTTCCCGGATCTCGCTTACCTTACCGGCATTCAGAGCGCGCTGGATGCCTTCCGGATTTTCCATGGTTCTGGGGTACCGGCAGCACAGCCCCAGCAAAAAAGATACTTCCATGGAGGTGGTATACATTATTTTTTTACTGTTACGCCGCAGAAGTATCAGGGGTTTTACCATAACATCGCCGTATGTTTCACGAAGATGATCGATGATTTCCAGAACATCTGTGCGTGTCAGGGCCTTCTTTGCGTTTTTTTTCATGAAAAGCTCCTCCTTGAGAAAAGCTCTGAAACGACAGCCTCAGGGCAATTTCCATATATGTTGCAACTTTAGCTCTATTGTATCATTTTTTATGGTGTCTGAAAAGGTGCCGGGCTGGCCCGGACAGGATCTGAATGATTTGCGCTGCGCAGAACGATGGGCACATGTGTAATGCGGTCGTTCTTTTTTCCATTGTGATGCTTGCA
This sequence comes from Allofournierella sp., assembly GCA_020025635.1. Lineage (GTDB taxonomy): Bacteria > Bacillota > Clostridia > Oscillospirales > Ruminococcaceae > JAHHRU01. Next base: position 58,286 of record JAHHRU010000008.1, on the reverse strand, counting down.
CAAATACTGAACATTTGCTGCAACATCCCTTCCGCCACAAGCCAGCGGAATTTTGTGATCGATTTCCAGACCGCTTTTTGCACCGCAGCATACACAGCGGCGGGGCGTACCTTCGGCGGGTCTTGCTGTGCGCGTCTTCACCAGCGTGCATCCGGTATATTGAAGCCAGAGGGCTTGCTCCACCTCCGGATTTAACCGCTGTCCGTTCATTGTCTGCCGTACCCAGTGGTGAAACAGCCTTCTTCCATCCGGAGTGTACTTCCACTCTTGCAGATGGCCTTTATCCGGCTGTAAGAATTTCTGCAGCAGACCAGTCAGGGTATATTCAAGTTCCAGCTCCTGGTCCGGTGTCAGCTGAAAAGTGTGGAACAAATGCAGCAAATCGCGCACCCGTTCGCAAGGGGAAGTACGTTTCATAGTGGAAGCCATAACAAACCTGTCTTTCTTAAAAATGCGGGCTGCCAGGGCCATCCGAAAGAGCCTGGCAGCCCAATGCTCTCATTGCCGGATCAGATGATATCTTCGTCCTCCTCGTCCTCGTCCGAGAAGTCATCGGTTTCAGGAAGCAGCATGGCTCCCACACGAGAAATCCGTGCTCGCAGAAGGGCCGTCATGGTATTGATGCCAGAACCGGAGGACTGACTTTTCATATTTTTGCTGCTCCAGTCGAAGGGAACGCTGCCGTACTGGTCCGAGAGCTCGGACATCAAAATGCAGCTGTTTCCGAAACGGCTGTCGCAATGGTAAAAGCAGTCCTTCACGGCTTCTGCGTAATCATCGGCAGAGAAAAGAGCGCAGGTCCCCGTTTTGATCTTCAGGTACTCGTAAAGCTGCGGATACACACCGAAAATCATGCTCAGGCCTTGTGCCTTACACATAATATAATCCCTGCGGTTGGCCCAGGCCTCAGGGTAGCAGGCAGCCCAGCCGGCCAGATAATTATTGAGCGTATTTACCTGTTCCGAAAGGCTTTTCTCGTTCTGCCTGCTGCAACTCTTTTCATCCCGCAGCCATCTCATGACCAGATTGGCCATCTTGTCAGAGCTGACCAGACTTTTTTCGTCCTTTTCATACATCGGTGCAACACCCTTCAGCGGGCCCACTTCGTAAATCCGCTTTACAATAGCGCATGAATGGGTTTTTTCCGGAGAGAGAGCCTGTGCCGCAAGGCCCATTGCCAAGGAGGCATCCCGGCTAGGCTGTCTCTGAGGTTCATTGGTATCGTAGGCATCTTTTGCCGTTTGCTGCCGATTCTGGTTGTACTTTACATTGGCCGCCAATTTTTTGAAATAGCACTTGGGGTCTGTCGGCCCAGCCTGCATTAAGCCAGCGATACGGTTTTGGCCATCCACGATCGTTCCCAACAGAACATTGCCCGTATCCAGCAAGTTTCCCTCAGAATCTGTCGGAAGCTGCTTCAAGTACTTCAGGATTGGCTCAAGAAAGAAAAAATAGCTGTGCTTTTTGTCGTCTACCCGAATAAATGCTTCCTGCCCGGTTGCACTTTTCACCTGTTTGTTGAAACGCTCCGGCTGCAGATTCAGCAGTACGTTGGTGCGAAAGCAGGGAGGGTCAGCGCTCAGCGCTTGACTGCGGATGTTCCGCACCTTTTTGGTATCATCTTTGCGCTGAATGCCGCCTGCAGTCAGCGGAAGGTTATCGCACAGCATGTAGCAGAAAATTGCAGGAAAAAAGGCTGCATCCTGTCCGTCCTCTTCGTTTTCAACATAATTGATTTCAACAACCAAACCCATTTCCCTGCAGATCATCTGAGCCATAGAGATGAGTTCATCCTTGCTTCTTGCATACAGATTTCTATTCATATTGCGTGCTCCTTTAAACAACATCAAAATTTATGAGATAATGTTGTTGAGAAAGTATATCTCAATATCTTGTTTCCCATTAAACCACATTTTTTTGGAAATTTCAAGTGTGAGATAAAGATTTTTTAAAAAAATATCTCAAAAAATTAAAATTTAATTATAATCAATTATTTTGATGCGTTTTACCTCTGCGTGCTGTACACCAAAAGCAAGAGGATTTTTCTATGCTCTCAGCGTTTTGATAAAAACACGGATGCCTTGGTGATACTGCCGGAAAATCGAAAAATCATTTGTAGGGTCTGCTGGTTTACACACCCCGGCAAAAGCGGTATCCTTAAAGCAAAATGTGCCCGGCGCAAGGGGCCGGCAAAAAGGAAGGATAAAGCAATGGGACCCATTCACACAGAACGAACATTGTCGGACCGGATCCTGCCGGCAGGCCCGGAGAATATTTTCCGGTCAAAGGATCATTTTCAGTGGTGCAGCTCGGTCCTTCACGGAGAGGACGGACAGTATCATCTGTTCTATTCCCGGTGGAAGCGCAGCCGCTCGTTTGATGCCTGGCTCACCCACTCCACCGTTGCCCATGCGGCGGCGCCCCGGCCGGAAGGGCCGTATCAGTATGTGGGAACGGTGCTGGATTTTGAAAAGGAAGAATATCTTCCAGAAGAAAAGATCACGGCCCATAACCCCAAGATCGAATGCTTTGACGGGGTGTACTACCTGTATTTCTGCAGCACCCACGCAGACCGGAAAATCACCAATGCCGAACTGATCGAAATTGGCCGCACCGGCGCAAAGCACACAGACTGGAAGATGCTGCGGGAAAATCAGCGCACCTTTGTGGCCACGGCACGGTCCTTGAACGGGCCGTTCACCGTTTGCCAGACCCCGCTGCTGGAGCCTTCCGGCCCCATCACCACATTGGCGGTGAACCCGGCGGTGACCCGTGGGCGGGACGGCCGCTATTATCTGATCGTAAAGGGTGACAAGCCCGGAACGGACCGGTTTGAGCGCAATCAGGCCATAGCCATCTCCGAAAAGCCGGACGTCGGCTTTGTGCTGCAGGACCGACCGGTGATCCACGAGTGGGACAGTGAGGACATGAGCCTTTGGTATGACAGGCACACCGATCTTTATTATGCGGTGTTCCATGCGCACACCTACATCGGCATGATGGTTTCAAACGACGGCCTGACCTGGCGCAAAGCGCAGGACTTTGAGGTGCTGCCCAAGCGGGTGCCCCTTCAGGATGGTTCTGCCATTCTGCCCGCCCGGCTGGAGCGGCCCTTTGTGTTTGAGCAGGATGGCGAGCCGCAGTGCCTTTCGCTGGCGGCCATGCAGCAGGACGGCGATGCCTTCATCGTATTTTTGCCGCTGAAGCATTGAAAAAAGCAGAGCCTGTGCATGCCGAAAAACAAACCGGCAGCGGCTTCGTTGCCGCGGCAAGATCCACTGCGGCCCGCAGGCAGAAAAAAACCCGATGCGAAGACGAAAAAAATCAAAATGGGAGCTGTCCTTTTTTTGAAGGACAGCTCCCATTCTTTTCTTTTATGCTTTTTTGCGCTTTGCCCGGAGCTTTGCAAGCATCAGCACAAGCACGAGCACGGCCCCGGCGGCACAAAGCCCCCCGATGATGAGCGGGCGAAGGTCCGGCACCCGGGCAAGGGCAAGGGCATCGGCCCCGGCGGCAAGCACCAGGTAGCTGCCGCTTTCTTCAAAGTCTGCACGGGTCCAGCTGCCGGCGGCATCCCGGGTATAAAGCCGCAGCAGACGGTTCTTTTCCCCTTCCGGAACGGCCAGGCGCAGCCGGTCGGTGCGGTCGGGAGAGGTGTCGGAAAGCTGCCAGGCTTCCACAAGGGTCTCGTTTTCGGCAAGGGCGGGCAGGTCCTGCTCCAGCTGCTGCATGGGCAGATTGCTCAGGTGGGAGAACTGGCCTTCGGCCAGCAGCACCGGGCGGCCGTTTTCCCGCTTCTGAACGCTTTCCAGCACGGTGAGGTCGGCAGTCTGCTCCACCTCCACAGTGGCATCCAGATAGATGGGCTGGCCGAACAGCTCTTGTGCACCGACCCAGCGGGCGGTATGGCCTTCCTTTTGGGGCAGCTTGGGGATCTTACTCTCCGGCAGCATTTCGCCGAAGGGCACCCGGATCTGCTGCACTACGGTATCGCCGTTTTTAAAGGTGACACGGGCCGTGCGGAACAGGTCGGGCAGGTTTTCCAGCGCTTCAAAATCGCTGCGGGAAAGCGACTGGGCAATGCCCTGATAGCTCACACCGTCCACACCGCCGATCTCCCGGTCGATGGAAAGATAATAGTTTTTGGAAAGCGCATCTCCCGGCTCCAGGATATCCTCGGTAAATTCGCCCAGCACGGCACCCAGCTTTTCGGTGCCGTTTTCAATGAATACGGCACTGCGGCAATCGGCCGCAAACGAGCCGCTGCCCGCAATGCCGCCAATGGTGGTTGTGCCGATCAGGCGGCATTTGGCCGAGCATTCCCGAATGGCTGCCCGGCTGCTGCCCAGGATGCCGCCCACCTGGCTGGCGCCCTCGCCGCCCACGGTGCCTGCGTTCTGGCAGCCGCGCACAAGGCCCAGCCAGGCCCTGCCGGCAATGCCGCCGGCGCAGCGCTTTTTGGCCGAAATACTGCCCCGGTTTTCGCAGCGCAGCAAAACGGCCCGCAGTTCGCTGTTCACATTCAGCGAGCGGCTGCCTTCCAGCTGCAGATCGTCTTCCGGGTCGGCGCTGTTTTCAATGGAAATGCTGCCGGCAATGCCGCCCACGTTCAGGTCGCCTTCCACCGGGCCCTCATTGCGGCAGTCTGCCACCTTGCCGGACAGATCCTTTTCGGTGTCCTGGTCGGAAACATCGGTGACAGAAACGCCGATGTTGTCGGAGGCATGGTGGATGGTGTTGGAAATGGCCGAGATCTGGTTGGTCACGGCCTGGATATCGTTTGCCATGGTTTCGGCACCGCTCTGGGCGGTGGAAACAATGGAGCCCAGGGTGCCCTGCATGGAGCTGACGCTGGCGTTCAGCGAGTTGTGGGCCGCAGTCACCTGGTCCTCATCCGGCAGGTCCAGCCTGCCGTCACCGTGGTCCGGCAGCAGGGCCCGCACCGCGTCGGCGGCGCTGTTGGCATCGCCCTGCAGCTGGCCCATCTGGGCAGAAAGATTGTTTGCGCTGCTGCGGGCATTGGCCGAAGCCTGGTTGGCCAGGGCCGAGGTGCGGTCCAGCTGGCGGCGCAGGATCTGAAGGGTGTCGGTGGTGTATTCCACCTTGGCGGCAGGCTCCATCTGGCCCACGATGCCGGCCACGTCTTTGCGGCCGAACACCTGGCCGTAGTTCACCGAATCGGCGATCAGGCCCTGCTGGCTGCCGGCGATGCCGCCGATGTTATAGCCCATATGGGGGTAGCCCACCGTGCCGTGGCTGCGGCAGCTGCGGATCACCCCGCTGCTGGTGCCGGCAATGCCGCCGATATCGGTAACGGTGTTGGAGGATTCGGTGCTCAGAATGGAAGCGGTGGTGATATCGGAAATTTTCAGCTTGGGGTCACTGGCGGTGGTGTTCACCTTGGCCCGGCTCACGCACTCACGCACCGTGCCCCGGTTGTTGCCGGCGATGCCGCCCACAAAATGCTGGCCCTGCATGCTGCCGCTTGATCCGCAGCCTTCCACGATGCCGGTGACCCGGTTTTCGCCCACCAGGCCGCCCACGGTGGAATCGCCCTCCACCGTGCCGTAGAAGCGGCAGCGTTCCAGCCTGCCGGCGTTCACGCCCGCAATGCCGCCCACCTGGCAGCGGGTGCCGGTGGGGCGGATGTCGCCGGCAACGGTCAGATCGGCCACCCGGGCGGTTTTGGTCAGGTAACGGAAAAGCCCCTGCACCGAGCCTTCGCCGGTGAGCGAAAGCCCCTGAATGGTGTGCCCGTGGCCCAGGAAGGTGCCGGAAAAGCTGGGCACACCCTCAAAATCAATGCCGGTCAGGTCGATGTCTTGTTCCAGCGAAACGGTCAGGTCCCGGCTGTAAGCATCCTCGCGGCATTTTTCGGCAAAGGAAAGAAAATCATCGGTGGAGCGAAGGGTGAGCTGGGCCTCTTCTTTTGGGGCTGCCGCTTCTTTTGGGGCTGCCGCTGCCGGCAGAGCGGCAAAAACGGCCAGCAGCAAAGCGGTAACAAGCGCCCCGGCTTTTTTGCGCAGTTCAGGCATTGTCATCCTCTCCCTTCGTATCGGCTTCGGGGCCGCTGGCCACCGAAGCGTTCAGATCACCCCGCAGAACGCCGTCAAAATCGGCATCCACAACACCGGAAACATAGCCGCGCACATGGCCCTTCAGCCGGATCACGCCGGTCTCGGTCTGGGTGCGGCGGGGAGGGGTCTTGAATTTGAAGCTGGTGCGCTCGATGACCGAGTCGCCCAGAACCAGAATGGCAGGCAGGATGCACAGCACCAGCACAATGGAAATGATGGTGCCGCGGCCCAGGCAGGTGCCCATGACCGAAATGACCGGGTTTGCCGAAAGGTTGCCGATCAGAAGGCCGGCGGCCGCCATGATGCTGCCGGAGGTGAACACGGTGGGGAACGAAGCGTTCAGCGCCTGGATGATGGCCTGCTTGTGGGGAACGGATTTTTTGATTTCCTGATAATGGCTGGAAATCACGATGGCGTAGTCGATGTTTGCGCCCATCTGAATGGCGTTCACGATCAGATAGCCCAGGAAATACAAAGGCTGGTGCATCAAAGTGGGGAACGAGAAGTTGATCCAGATACTGCCCTGAATCACGATGATGAGCAGCACCGGCAGACCCACCGACTGGAAGGTGAACAGCAGCACCAGGATCACGAACAGGGCCGACAAAATGCTGATGAGCAGGTTATCGCCCAAAAAGGATGCGGCCAGGTCACGGGAGCTGGTGGAGTTGCCCACCACATAATAATCATCGGAATAATACCGGCCCAGAAGCTCCCGCATCCAGCTAAGGAAATCGAAGGTTTCATCGCTTTCCTCGGGCAGATCCAAAAACACCACCATGCGGGAGTATTTGTCGTTCTGCAGCTGCAGCTGGGCGCTTTCCATCTGGTCGAACAGATCGTCCAGTGTCTCCTTGTCCTCCCCTTCCAAAAGGATGTTGTGGGTCTCGATCTTTTCCTTCAGGAAAAGGAACATATCGAACAGCGGCACCTCATAGCGGGAAAGCCCGCTGAGCAGCTCGCCGTATTGGTCCTCTTCCAGGGCGTAGGCGCTGTAAAGCCCCTGGGCGACCTCGTAATCAAGGCCCACAAGCTCGGAAAATTCCCGGGGGTTGAGGGCATCGGTGAGCTTGTGCCCGTCCAGGATCTCCATGCCGGAAAGGGCGGTGATGCCCTTCACCTCGGGCCGGTCCTCCAGTTCCCGCACAATGGCTTTTTCGGCCGGATAGTTGCCGCTGGGCATCACCAGGGCCACCATGTTGTTCTCGCCGAAGGTGTCCCGGATGTGGGCATGGTCCAGCTGGCGCTGGCTCATTTTGGCGGTTTCCAGGTTGGTGTAGCTGTAACAGTAGGGGCACTGGTTGGAAAGGATGGCTGCCCCCACCAGCACCACCGCAAACAGCGGCGGCATGATGTAGCGGGTGGCCACCGCAAACTTGCCCAGGGCCGTGATGTTGGGCAGCAGCTTTTTGTGGCGGGTCTTGTCGATCAGGCGGCTGAACAGCATCAGAAGGCCGGGCATCAGGGTGAACACCGACAAAAGGCTCAGCAGCACCGACTTGATCAGCACAATGGACATATCCAGGCCGATGGTGAATTTCATAAAGGAAAGCGCCACCAGGCCGCTGATGGTGGTCAGCGAAGAGGCGCTGATCTCCGGGATGGCCTTGGCCAGCGCATCCACACAGGCATCCCGGGTGGATTTGGTCTCGTGCTCGTCGGAAAAACGGTGGCACAGGATGATGGCGTAGTCAATGGCAAGGGCCAGCTGAAGCACCACCGCAATGGAGTTGGAAATAAAGCTGATCTTGCCGCACAAAAAGTCGGTGCCCTTGTTCAAAATGGCCGCTGTGCCAAAGGTGAGCAGCAGCACCGGCACCTCGGCATAGGAGCGGGAGGTAAGGGTGAGCACCAGGATGATGATGACCACTGCCACCAGAAGGATGGTGGTCATTTCTTCATTCAGCTCGGCAATTTCATCGTAGCCGATGGGGGTGTCGTAGGAAACGTCGTAGCCCTTCAGGATATCCCGGATCTGGTCCATCGCATCCAGGCAGAGCTGGTCGTCCACCTCGCCGGAAAAGTTGATGTCATACAGGGCCGAAGCATCCCGGAAATGGTCGGGGGTGTCGTCAAAGGCCAGGATCTGCACCCCTTCCACCTTTTCCAGCTGGTCGGCCAGCTGCTGGGCGGTGTCCAGTGTCACGTTGGACACCATGATCTTGGCCGTTGCGTAGGTGGTGAAGTTGTCGTTCATGGCAACCAGGCCCTGGCGGGTCTCGGTGTCCTCCTGCAGATAGGTGGTCACATCGTTTTCCACCTCCACCCAGTTGGTGGAGAAAAAGCTGAATACGATGGCAAACCCGTACAGCAGGAAGAACAGCGCCCGTTTGTCCACGATAAAAGCCGCAATCTTCTGGAAAAAGCTGCCCTCTCCCTGTTTTTCTTTCATGGGATCCCTTCCTTCCCTTTAAAAAGCCCCCGGACGGCGGGGGCGGATTTTTGAAAAAAGTGACGAGTAGTCAATCTTAACATATTCAGTATAAAAGCGGCCCAGCACACTGTCAAGTAAACAAACTGTGAAAGGGGCCGAAAAAAGCAGCAGACCCGAAGGGTCTGTTGCCAAAATGTCAGTTTTTGCCGGTGAGATAGCCCACCAGAAGATCGAAGGTGTTGGAAAGCCCCTCAATGTGCGAGCGCTCGTACCCGTGGGAGGCGTAAACGCCGGCACCCACCACACAGTGGCGCACGTCATGGCCGGCGCCCAGGGCCACGTCCGCATCCGAGCCGTAATGGGGGTAAACATCCAGCGCATAGCGCACACCGTTTTTGCGGGCGGCCTCCACCAGGCCGTCTACCACCTTTTTGTGAGAGGGGCCGTGGGAATCCATCACGCAGATGGAAACCATGGTCTCATCGCACTGCAGGCCCTGGCCCACACAGCCCATATCCACCGAGAGCATCTCCACCGCATCGGCGGGAATCACCGCACCGCCGTGGCCCACCTCTTCAAACACGGTCAGGTCCACATAGGTTTTCCGGTCGGGGGTGATGTTCGCTTCCTTCAAATAACGGGCAAAGGCCAGCAAAATGGCGGCCGAGAGCTTGTCATCCAGAAAACGGCTCTTGATGAAGCCGGTGCTGGTCACGCAAAAGCGGGGCTCCACCGTGACATAATCCCCCACCTCGGCACCCAGGGCACGGGTGTCGGCGGTGGAGTGGGTCTTTTCGTCCAGCAGCACCTCAACGGTGTCAAAGGTGCGGGCGGTTTTTGAGTATTCGCCGTTCACATGCACCGAGGCATCGGCCAGCTGGAAGGTGCCCTCCAGCACCCGGCCGTCCCGGGTGTGCACATGGGCCCACTCGGTTTCCACATTGTTTGCCTGAAGGCCGCCCACGGGGGATACCCGCAGCGCGCCGTTGGATTTTACTTCCCGCACCATGGCACCCAGGGTGTCCAGGTGGGCGCCCAGCACAATGGGCTCGCCTTCGCCGCCCAGGCACACCAGCAGCCCGCCCTTGGGGCTGATCCGGGGCTCATAGCCCAGCCGGCGCAGCTCGCCTGCGCAGTATTCCACGGCCTTGTCGGTGAAGCCGGTGGGGCTGGGGATGTTCACGATGGTTTCCAGCTGCTTGAGGGCGTAATCAAGATCGATCTTTTCCATAAATGGCACTTCCTTTTCATGTAGTTGGATGCCGGACCCTTTGGACCCGGCTGTTTTGATGTGGTTTTGGGCTTTCCTGACTTTGGAAAAGTCAGTACCGGCGCGGAATGAAGCCGGCCTTTTCCAGGCTTGCCGCCATCATGGGCAGAAGCAGCAGCTGGGTAAAGATGCCGGGCCAGACGATCAAAAAGGATTCCCGCAGCCACAGGGCCGCAGAATATTCCCCCGCAAAAAAGAAAAATGCGTTTGCGGCGCCCGCAGCTGCCCGGCCCAGCAGCTGGGCGCCAGCAAGGCTCAAATAAAGGTCGGCAAAAAGCCGGCGGGTGTGCACAAAGCGCATCATCAGGCCGGAAATGGCGCCATAGGCGCAAAGCTCCAGAAGCATCCGGGGCAAAAGGGGCAGCATGCCCGGCAAAAGCGCCCCAAGGCCGCCGGTGCAAAGCCCGCAGAGAAGGCCGAAGGGCCAGCCGCACACAAGGCCGCACAGCAGAACCGGCAGCTGCAAGGGGGCCAGGTGGATCTCGCCGTTGGGCACAAGGCTCAAAACCAGGTGCAGAACAAGGCCCAGCAGGGTGCAGGCGGCAGCAAACAGAGCACGTTTTTGATTGGAAAGCTTCATAAAAAAGGCTCCTTTTCAAAAATTTCAAAAAAGCGGGCAGGTTTTCCACAGGGAATCCCCTTCCTTGTGAAAAACCCGGCGGCTCAATCGGAAGTCTGACCCAAAAGGCGGGCCTGATACCGGCGGGAAAGGGCCATCTGAAAACGGATGTATTCCTCGTAATCATCCCGAAGGGCAGGCTCCCGGATCAGCGCCCGGTTTTTTTCGATGACCTGGGTCTCCCGGCCCTGGTCCAGAATGGGCAGGCCGTGTTCCTTCTTATAAAGGGCCGCCCGGCCCGCCGCCTGCATCCGCTTTTCAAAAAGGGCGGCCATCTGCCGGTCGATCTCGTCAATGGCCCGGCGTGCGTTTTCCAGTTCGTTCAAAGCAAAGTCCCTCCCCTGCTGTTTTGATAAAGTATACCACAAAGCCCCGTCCCGTACAAATAAATGCAAAGGATGTTTTGCAGGCAAAACCAATACCATTCTGAGCAGGTTCCTGTTATAATAGAAGAAAACCATCAAAATTTAAACGAAAGGCGGCGATCAAATCGTGAAGCTGGGGGCCAGAGTGCGTACCTATATCACGGCGTTTTGTGTGGTGCTGTGCCTTGCGGGCGGGCTTGCACTGGGAATTCATCTGGAGGCGGGCCGGCACCGGGAGCCGGAGATCACCCCAGCCTCTGTGGCAGAGCAGCTGGAACGGGTAAGCCAGCTTGCCACCGCAAGGCTGGACTATCGGGGCCTTATCCGCTACGAAGACGGCGGCATCCGTTTTTTAACAAAAAAGAGCTTTACCATGCTGTATGATGCGGCCATCACCGCGGGAATTGACTTTTCGCAGGCACAGATCACCGTAAGCGAAAAAAGCATCGATGTGCTGCTGCCAAAGCCTTCCATCCAAACGGTGGAAGTCAAACCCGAAAGCCTTGAATTTTACGACGAAAAATTTGCGCTGTTCAACCCCGAACGCCGGGAGGATACCGTGGAAGCGCTGAAGGCAGCCCGGGAGAATGCCCAAGAGCACGCCCAGGCGGCTGCCATTCTGCAAACCGCGCAGGACCAGGCAGAGCTGCTTGTGCAGGAGCTGCTGGCCCCTTTGGCCGAGGGCCGAAAAGAGCCCCGTGAAATAGTTGTAAAAACCACCGGAAACTGAGAAAAAAGAAAAGAAAAAAAGGAAAAGATCCCGGCAGAAATGTGTTTTTTCTGCCGGGATCTTTGCACAAAAAAGGAAAATAAAAACAGAAAACAGTGCTTTTTGTGCATAAAAAATCACTCTAAAATTTGTAAAAAAAGATTAAATTTTGTGAAAATCAAGCTGAAAAGTGCAGAAACGTCTTCAAAATAGGCCTGAAAGGGGTACGGAAACGTTAATCCGTTGACAACTGAAAATCAGAGGAGTACCCTTAAGCCAAGTTGTGATAAAACCATTGCGGCATCATTATCAATTTGAAGGAGAGGAAACAAAATGGCTTCGAACGAATCCAAAGGCAACAGCCTGAACAAAAGCCTGAAACTGATTTTTGTTTACACCGTTGCTACTGGCTCTATTTTCACTTTTGTCAACTATTGGGACTCTGTGTTCTTTGGCTACTGCGGAAGCGGCACCTTCCTGGCGTTCGCCCTCATGACGGTTGCCATCCTGCCGGTTGCGCTGGTTTACAGCGAGCTGGCCTCTCTGTTCCACACCTCCGGCGGCGAGCTGATCTACAACACCGTGGGCATCAACAAGCATGTGGGCTTTTTGGCATCCTGGCTGATCATGGCTGCCTGGATCTCGGTTCCCCCGGCTGTTGTTATGGCCATCCTGACCTGGGCCAAGACCACCTTCGGCTTTGAGCTGAACTTCACCGTTACCGTGGTGCTGGCGGCTGTGCTGCTGGTCGCTTACTTCCTGATGAGCATTCAGGACGTTCAGTTCCTGGTCAAGGCGCAGGCCGTGATGCTGTTCTGCAACATTGCCGTTACCATCGTTACCGGCTTCATGCTGCTGTTCTCCGGCAGCTGGGATATCGCCAACATCGGCAATATGTTCCGCACCAGCCTCGATTCCGTGCACGGCATCCCCGGCTGGATCATCGGCATGGCCCTGCTGATCACCCCTTACTTTGGGTTTGAGACCGTTCCTCAGATGGTTGAGGAAGGCGACTTCCCCATCAAGAACTCCAAGAAGGCCATCTGCGGCTCCATCCTGACCTGCGGCGCCATCTATGTGTTCTACTACTTCTGCGTTGCCGGCGTTGCGCCCCTGAACGAGCTGTTCAACGACAGCACCGCCAACGGCTTTTTGACCATTTCCGCCATGCAGACCAAGCTGGGCTGGAAGTTCTGGCCCATCGTTGTGGGCCTGCTGTCCTGCCTGATGGGCATGGGCGCTTCCCTGCTGGGCTTCTGGATGTCCACCGTTCGCATGCTGTATTCCATGAGCAAAAAGAACTTCCTGCCGGAGGCTTTTGCAAAGGTCAACAAGCATCAGCAGCCCATCCTGCCCAACGTGTTCCTGCTGGTCATCTCCCTGATCTTCATTGTGCTGCAGAATGCCGGCACCTTCATGAACGACTTCTTCAACCTGATGAGCTTTGGCTGCGCCTGCGCTTACGCCCTGACCATGATCAGCGCCATGCGCATCAGCCGCAAGTACCCCGGCTGGAAGAGCGCCAACGCGGTCAAGGGCGGCAACGCATTCCGCTTCCTGGCCATGCTCATTGCCCTGACCATTGCCTTCTTCTGCACCCTGGGCCAGAGCGTGAACTCCTGGATCTCCTTCGGCGTTTACCTGGGCATCGGCGTTGCCATCTGGCTGTGGATGCTGCTGGTCAAGTGGAAGAAGAACCCCGTTGAGATCGAAACCCCGGACGGCCTCAAGAAATATTGATTTCGGAACCGAAGGAAGCTTTCCCCTGGTTCATGAATAAAAATTATAAATTACAAAGGAGAAGATAAAAATGGCTAAACTTGACGGTAAAGTAGCACTCATCACCGGCGCAGCCACCGGCCTTGGCGAAGGCATTGCGGAGGCTTATGTAAAGTACGGCGCCAAGATCTGCATGGTGGACCTGTCTGCCAGCGTGGAAAAGACCGCTCAGCGTCTGCGGGACCAGTATCCCGGCGCAGAGATCATCACCTGCCTGGCCAACGTTGCCGATAAGGCTCAGATGCAGGCAGCCGCAGATGCCGCTGTTGCAAAGTGGGGCGAGCTGAACGTTGTTTGCGCAAACGCCGGTGTCTGCCGTCTGGCTCCGTTCGAAGAGATGACCGATGAGACCCGTGACTTCCACATCGATGTGAACATCAAGGGCGCATGGAACACCTGCCAGGTTGCGGTTCCCTACATGCTCAAGCAGGGCGGCGGCGTCATCGTGATCGCTTCTTCCGTTACCGGCGACATCGTTGCCGACGGCGGCGAGGCCGCTTACGCAATGAGCAAGGCGGCTTTGGTCGGTCTGACCAAGTGCCTGGCCGTGGAATATGCCGACCGCAACATCCGTGTGAACTGCTCTCAGCTGGGCTACGCCCGCACCCCGATGGTTGAGAAGATGGCTATGGAATCCAACCCCAACGATCCCGAGAGCGCCATCAACGACATCGCTGTCGGTGTTCCCATGAAGCGCCTGGCAAAGCCCATCGAGGTGGGCGAGCTGTTCGCTTTCCTGGGCAGCGACGAGTCCAGCTACCTGACCGGCAGCCAGATCGTCATCGACGGCGGTGCGACCCTGCCCGAGACCATGAGCATCGGTACCAACTGATCTTTTGGAAAATAAAAAACCGGCCGCTCCATTTGCATACACCAGATAAGGAAGCATTACAAAACACATAAGGCTCAGGGGCAATCCGATGGGATTGCCCCTGAGCCTTTTCCAAGCAGGAAAGCACACGGCTCCTGAGAAATGGTTTGTAAATTGAGCAGGGCATGATATAATATCGAAAAGGTAAAGTGTTAGATATATCAAAATAATTCTAACAGTGGAACGATAGGCAATTTATGCTGTAGCAGTACATAGGAGAAAAGACTATGGAATTTTATACCTTTGGTGATTCGAGTCATAAAGCCATAATTCTGATCTACGGAGTTCTGACACTGTGGCAGATCTGGGAGGAAGCCATTGCGTATTTAAAAAAAAGAGTATTATGTAGTTGTGCCAGCACTGGATGGTCATACGGAAAATGTGAAAAGTAATTATATTTCCGTGGAAGATGAGGCAATTCAGATAGAACGATATATAAAAGAAAATCTAAACGGCGCCGTATATGCCTTGTGTGGTCTTTCTATGAGTGGACTTATTGCTGCAAATATTTTCATGAGAAACAGCAGTAAAATAAATTACCTGATTTTAGACGGAGCGCCCCTCCAAAAAAATGCCGGCAATATTGGTACAGGCCATGACTCGACAGTATTTGTCCATTATTCAAAAAGCAAAAAGAAGGGATCGAAAAGTGATCCGGAACTTTAAAAAGAATTTTCTGCCAGAAAAGTTTCTGCCACATTTCTTAAACTTTGTAGATTTTATGACGGACAGTTCTGTCAAAAATATGGTTTATTCCGTGGGACAGGGGTTAGAAATCAAAGCATATCATACAGATACAAAAATTCTGTTTTTGCATGGAACAAAAGTCAACGAAATCATTTCCAGAAAGTCGGCTAAGAAGTTACGAAAATTCTATCCCACCATGCAAGAGAGAAGCTTTCAAGGCTATATGCATGCAGAATTAGCAATCTGCCATCAGAAACAATGGATCAAAGAGATAGAGCAGTTTATATAGCGTTCTTTGCTGAAAAATAGTGGTAACCTTATTCCGATTTTCTTCACAGATGAATTTTAGAAAGCAAGTGATTTGAATGAAAAGAAAATCAATTATTGTCATTGGTATCATTGCTGTTTTGCTTACAGCGGTTATACTATTGTGGGAATTTCTTCCGGTCAAAGTGTTGAAGGATATAGATTCCGAGGACATAACCTCAATCCAGGTTATCAGCAGCAGCGGGAATCAGTTTGAACTCACAGAACAAGACAATATTTCTGAATTTGTAAGGAGCATCCAACAGGTCAAATTTCAAAAGAAAGATATTGCGTCAGTGCCCGGCCCATGGTATCAGTTGGATTTTCTGAATGATACTAAAGAGATTTTGGCAACGCTGGGAATTCAAAATTATCATGCTGTTAGATATAGCAGCGTTTTTGATCGTTCACTTTTCCTCTATAGTAAAGAAGACATGAAGGAGATTGGCAATTATTTGGAACAAAACGAAGCGATTCGTTTTCCAGACTATAACAGAGATCCTGATTTTCCGTATGATGATACAGATAAATAAAGAGTGTACGATAAGTTCGGATTTTCTTAACACTTACGAAATCCGGATACAGAAGGAAAGATTTTAAAGGAAAATGTCTGTTTCGTTCCGGCGAGCATACTGTTTTATAACTTCTGGGAGTATAAACAGTATGCTCGCTAAGATGATACAGACACTTTCACCCGAAAACCTATCTCTGTTTTTTATTCTGCAAACCATAAAAATACAGATCAGCCCAGTTTCCGTGATTATCCTTGCTTTGGCTCCGTTGAATACCTTCGAGTTCCATTCCCAGTTTCTTCATAAGTGAAACAGACTTTACATTATCAATTGCTTCAGCGAAAATCTTATGAGCCTTCAATTCATCAAAAGCATAGTCCATTACAGCCTTGCAGGATTCATAGGCATAGCCCTGCCGCCAGTATGCTTTGTTGAAAATCCATCCTATTTCGTATACCTCATCTTCCAGTTCATTAAAAAGTATGTATCCAATCACTTTGCCTGTTTCCTTATGAATTGCTGCAACCGCACCGTTTCTTCCCATACAAAACTCTTTCATGAACTTTTCTGTTTTTTCTAAAGTATACGCCGGCTCACAATGCTCCATCGTTTCTTCATCACCGAATATCTCATAAAGATCTTGGGCATCACCCTGCAAAAAATTCCGTATAATCAACCGTTTTGTTTCCAGTTCCATAATAATATTTCTCCATTCTTCTATGGTTAAATTTATTTTGATTATCTTAACACTTTATCTTTTCCGTAATTATACCATAACCTGCTGAATTTGCTAACCATTTTTTGAGCCATGTGATTTCCTGTTGCGAAATGGGTTTCGGGTTCTCCCATGGAAACCTTTTCACAGCAAAAGGCCGAGTTTCTACCTTTCCCCCACTGTTGAACAAGACGAAAAAATCAGGGGCAACCCCGAAGGATCACCCCTGACAGATCGTTATGCACAAATCACCTTGGCATCACCAGATGAAGGCACTTTCGTATTTTCTGAATTACTTCCTTACCTGGCGTATGCGAACGGAGCGGCCGGTTTTGCTTTGTTTTGGCTTTTGGCTCAGATCTTGCTCTGGCGGAAATCGATGTTCCGGGGTACTTTGTTTTCCTTCACATATTTCTGCACCAGTGCATCGCTGAATTCGACACCGGTGGTTTCGGCCTCCAAAAGGGCCTGGTAAACAAAGTAGCATTCGGTAAAGACACGCTCGCCTTCCCGGATGTGGGTGAAGCTGCGCTTGTAGCATTCGCCCAAAAAGCCGGTCTTGCGCAGGGCAACGGCGGCGGGGATGGTGTTGAGCAGCACCCGGTCTTTTTTCTGCATCGCTGCGGGCAGGCTTTCGTAATAGCTCCAGAGCTTCTCATACTGGCGGGACTTGTCCAGCCAGGAGGTGTACTCCTCCACAAATTCCCGCTCCGGCTCATCGCCCATCAGGGCCAGGGCCTTTTCCATGCAGGCGGCCGCCTTTTCGGGGGCGGTGTCCTGATAGGCGCAGAACAGGTTTCGCAGGGCCAGCGGATTTTCCCGGCTTTCAAGAGAGCGCTCGAACCACCGGATGGCCTCTTCAGTGCGGCCCTCTTCCAGGCAGAACACGCCGTACAGGTTCCGGGCGGTGTAGCCGCCCTGCTCGGCCGCTTCCTTCAGGGCATCGGCATAGCGGGCATCCACCATGTAGGACCGGGGGAAAGCGCCCAAGGGCTGGTCTTCGATGCGGTGCTTTTCCAGCAGCTCCAGCCAGACCTCCTCCACCGGCCCGATGGAGGCACGGGGGAACCACAGGCCCTTGGGGGTGCTGCCGGGGCAGCGCAGCTGTTCCAAAGCGCCGTAGCCGCTGCCCATGTGCAGAAGATCCTCAATGGGGGCGTCGGCGCAGCCCCGGCAGCGCTCCAGCAAAGCGTTTATCTGCTGGGGAGAGCACTGGGCCTTCACTGCGGCGTCCACCCGCTTCTGGGCCTCGGCCCATTCGCCTTCGGCCTGCTTGTAATCAAAGTCAGTGCCGCCGAACACCTGAACAAAGTCCCAGGTGGTTTTGCCGGGCATATCCATGCCGTGCACCTGGGTGGGGCACAGGCCGGCCTGCAGCTCCACATAGTCGCCTTTGCCTTCCTGCGAGAGGAAGTCCTTCCAGTTCTGGCCGCCGGGATGCACACCCCAGCAGAACATTTTGTGGTATTGCAGCCGCTCGGAGGCGCAGTCAAAGAACAGGGTGTTGTCGTTGTAGGCGGCGGCTTCCCAGGTCTGGTTCACGTCCCGCTCGTTCTGGAAGAAATATTCCGAGGAAAACTCAAAATTCTGCGGGTAGGAAGCGTCCTTTCCGGGCAGGGAATCCAGATAGGGCATCACGCCGTGGCTCATGCCCTTTTTGGCTCCGGAGGCTTCGTTGGAGGACGGATTGATGTAGATCACGTTGGCGTTGCCCGAGAAGATGCGCACCCGCTTTTCTTCCGGCACTGCAATGTTGGTCCACCAGTAGAAGGGAACGCTTTCCTCCTTGGGGTTGATAAACCGCACATAGGCGGCCAGCTTGTCCCCTTCCAGGTAGAAGTCGATCTGCCAGTAAACGCCCTTGCACCGCTCGTATTCGTAGCAGCGCAGCAGCTCCCGGCCCTCACTGTCATGGCAGACGGCGGCAAACAGATTGTCGCAGGTGGTGAAGGTGTGGCCCAGCTGGCCGATGTTCCACTCGATGCCGCCGGAGAACCAGGCATCCCGGATGGCAAGGTTCGCAAACTGGAGCGCGCTGTTTTTGAACAGGATCTCCCGCTGCTTGTCCTTGTTGTAGAGCGAAAACAGCCGCATGCCGTATTCGGGAAGGAACACGGCCTTCAGATGCTCGTTTTCAAACTCGATGGATTTCACCGATACCATGCTGCGCTTGCGGGAGTAAACGTCCTGCACAAGATACGGAAGGATGCGTTTTCCGGTCTGGTAGCCGTACTTTTCCCATTCCTCGTCCAGAAGGCCGTCCCCTTCCAGCTCTTTGTTCTGTACCTTGTCGCGGAATTGAGGCAGCCGGTTTTCTTCCAGCAGCGTGCTGCCCCAGATTTCCATTGTGGAAACTTTGATGCTCATAATTTTCCGTCCTTCTGCGCCGGCTTTTGCGGCACACAATGTTTTTTCAGGGAAGAAAAACTCCCCTTTTTTTTAAAAAAGCGGTGTTCCGATGCAAAGCCCGGGCTGTTGCAAAGAGCAGTCCGGGCTTTATATGCGGCTGTACCGCGCGAAAACAAAGTCAGATAAAATCAGGCGTCAAAGCAAGGATACTGCTTCTGGAACCATGCGTCAAGCTTTTTTTGCAAACAGTCCCGAACTTTCCGGTATTCGGGCCGCTCGTAAACATCGGTGTGCTCATCGGGGTCCTTTTCCAGATCGTACATTTCATAGACCGCATCCTTCGGGCCGTGCGCCAGGCGGATCAGCTTGCAGGCATCCCTGCGCACCATGCACAGGGCGCTGTCACGCTTGTCGCCGATGATGGAGTAGGTCTCGTTGTCCCACTGGGAAGCATCGCCGGAAAGCAGCGGCATCAGGGAGCGGCTCTCGGTGTATTCCGCTTCCCTGCCGGGGCGGGGCTTCCAGTCGATCTGGGCCGCATCCAGAACGGTTTGGAAAAGGTCGATGGTATTCACCACTTCGCTCCTGCGCCGGCCGCTGGGGGCGCCGGCGGGCTTGATGATCAGCGGCACCTTGGCGCAGCTGTCGTACATTTCGCCCTTGAAGAACAGGCCGTGCTCGCCCAGATGATCGCCGTGGTCGGAGGAAAAGATGATGAAGGTGTTGTCGTACAGGCCCTTTTCCTTCAGATAGCGGATCAGCTCTCCGATGGACTCGTCGATCATGTGCACCTGGCCCAGATAGGAGGCGATGACCTCCTTCACATCCTGCTCGGTCATGTCACGGCGGATGTGGTTGTAAAGGGCCCGGTTCTTTTCCTCAAAAATGGGGCAGCCCTTCTTGAAGTCGGTGTAATAGGACTCCGGCAGCAGGATCTCATCCGGCGAAACGAAATCATTGTAGGGGTCGGGGGCGCCGTAGGGCTGGTGGGGGCCGAAATAAGAGGTATAGAAGAAGAAGGGCTTTTCACCGTCCCAGTCGTGCTCCAGAAAATCGATGGCGCGCTCGGTGGTCCAGCCGGTTTCGTGCTCTTCCTTGGTGCGGAAGAAGGAGCCCTGGATGAACTGCTTGATGTTGGAGTCGTAGGCGGATTCATCGGCGTTGAACAGGGCCACCGGGTCGATGCCCTTTGCATCGAAATGCTCCTGGCGCAGCCATTTGATGTATTCGGAGTGCTTGTCGTCCTCCCAGTAAACCGAGTAAGGGGCATCACTCAGGTGGCGCACCTGGAAGCCGTAGTCCTCTTCCGGGGGGAAGAAGTGCAGCTTGCCGGACATGCCGGTCTCATAGCCGCCGTCCCGCAGAAGGATGGGCAGATAGGTGTTGTCCTCGTTCAGGGCCTTCCAGTTTTTCACAGCACCGGTGGCAGGCGGATATTTGCCTGTTTTCATGCTGGCACGGGCAGGGCCGCACACCGGCGAGGGGCAGTAAGCGTTGGGAAAAAAGCATCCGTCTGCGGCAAGGGCATCCAGATTGGGGGTCAGGTCCCGCTTTTTGCACAGATACGGTGCATCGGAAAGCGAGTCCCACACAAAAGAAAGCGCATCGGTTTTGTGCTGGTCGGTCATGAGCCACAGGATGTTCGGACGTTTGTTGTTGGGTGCCATGGTAGAAATCTCCCTTCAGATTGAGCGGATGATGGGGGCCTTTTTGCCTGCCCCTTTTGAGCAAAAACAAATGCCGCGCCGCACAAAACCCTTGGCGGTGCGGCATTTGAAAAAAGATGCCAGAGGAAACTGCAAAGGCGCAAGGGCCGGAAAAAATCAGCCCTTCACGCCGCCGGCGGTCACGCCGGAAACGATCTTGTCCGACAGGAACAGATAGATCACAACGGTGGGGATGAAAACGATGACCACCGATGCAAACATACCGGCCCAGTCGCCGGAGTTCATCATGGAATAGATGGTCTGATACAGGCCGACGCCCAGCGAACGGAGCTCTTTTTTGTTGGCAAAGATCAGGGCCATGAAATACTCGTTCCAGCGGCTGATGAAGTTGAAGATGGTAACGGTGACGATGGCGGGCTGCGCCAGGGGGAACATGATGCTCCAGAAGCACTTGACCGGGCCGCAGCCGTCGATGGCGGCCGCCTCCTCAAAGGTGGTGGAGATGCCCCGGAAAAAGGTGATCAGAAAGAAGGTGGTATACGGGATCGCGGTGGCCGTATACAGGAAGATCAGGGTCAGGTGCGAGCCGGACAGCCGGAGCGAGCTCACAATGGAGAACAGCGGCATGATGATCATGATGGCGGGGATGCCCAGGCCCATGATGATGCCCTTTTCAATGACGCCCCGGAACCGGAAATTGAAGCGGGACATGCAGTATGCCGCCGGAGCGCTGACCAAAATGGCCAGGATGATGGACGGCACGGTGTAGATGGTGGAGTTGATCAGGTTGTTCAGCGACTGGTTCTGGAACAGGGCCTTGGTGAAGTTTTCAAAGTGGGGGCCGCTGGCCAGCACCGAGCCGGTGAAGATCTCACGGGTGGTGGAAAGGGAGGCGGCAATGATCCAGCCCAGCATGAAGATGGTGAAAAAGGCCCACAGAAGGCCCAGCAGATAGCAGGGCAGCAGCGGCAGCTCCTTTTTCAGGCTGAAGGGCTGGCGAGCCTTTGTCTTTTTGGATTTCATCTGCTCTTCCCTCCCTTAAAGCTCATAGGCTTCGTCCTTGATGCAGTGGTTGATCAAAGACGAGATGATCACAACGGTAACGGTCATCACAACCGCTGCCGCAGCGGCGGTGCCGGCGTTGATGTCCACCGTGAATTCGGTGCCGAACAGGGTCTCGTAGGTGAACAGCATCGGGGTGTAGGTCTGAACGCCCTTGAAAACCTGAGAAAGGGCAAAGAAGCCCACGGTGCGGGTGGTCCACAGGACCGCGGAGGTGGCGAACACGCCCTTGATGAGGGGCAGGGTGATGCAGCGGAACTGCTGGAACACGTTGGCGCCCTCGATGCGGGAAGCCTCGTAATAGTCAACCGGGATCTTTTCGATGCCCGCAATGTACATCATCATAAAGTAGCCCACATTGCCGAACACGTTGGCAATGCACATGGAAAGGAACACATGGTCGGTGCTCAGCCAGCCGAATTCCGCCATGGACTGCCAGCCCAGCTTGGCGAACAGGTTGTGCAGCAGGCCGAAGTTGCTGTTGTAAACATATAGCAGCCACATATAGCCAATGGCGATGGCGGCGATCACGTTGGGCAGGTAAACAATTGCCCGGAAAAACTTTTTGAACCGCAGCTGGGTGGTGAAGGCAACCGCAAAAACCAGCGAAAGGATGATGGTTGCAATGCCGCAGAAGACCCAGATCTTGAGGATGTTCAAAAGCGAAGTAACAAACAGCGGGGTGTTGAACAGGTCGATGAAGTTCTGAAGGCCCTTGAAGGTCCAGTCAGACATGGGGGTGGTGACCCGGGGAACACCGAAAAAGCTCATGGCTGTGGTGCGTACCGCAGGATAAAAAAACACAGACAGCATCAGGATCACAGCCGGCGCCATGAAAATCAGGATGGAACGGCGTGTCTGTTTCATGAAAACTCCTCCTTGGCAAACTAAATCAGTGGAAAGGGGCGCAAAGACAATGCTTTACGCCCCTTTCTGAATGACATTTCATTGTCGAAATCAGATCTTCGACGCTTTTGCAAAGCCGGCAGGCTCAAAATCAGAACTTGGAAGCACTCTTTACGAATTCTTCGGCGGTAATGCTGCCGCCCATCAGCTTCAGGCAGGCCTCTTCAATAATGGGCCGGCTGTTGGTGTTGGAGCCCAGGCTGGTGCTGGAAGGATAACGCTTGGTGAAGCCGTCGAACACGGTCTTTGCATCGGTCAGGGTCTCGGGCCAGGTGCCGTCCTTGGCAATGGGGATGATGGTGGCAACATCCGAGAAGCGCTGGCTGAAAGAGGTGGTGAAGTAAACGGCAAAAGCGGTTGCGGCTTCGATCTCTTCCGGGGTGGCGTTCTTGTTCAGGCAGATGCCGAAGGTGGAATAGCAGCCGCCCTCGGTGCCGTCCACACCGCCGGGAACAGCGGGGAACGGGAAAGCGCCCCACTGGAAGCCCTCGGGAGTGGTGTCGATCACTTCATGGGGCAGCCAGGTGCCGTTGATGTACATTGCAACCTTGCCGCTGATGACCATGTTCTGCTGTGCGTTGGGGTAAACGTTGGATTCGATATCCGGGTCAAAGTAGCCTTTTTTCGCCATCTCTTCAATGGCCTTTGCGGCTTCCAGAACCTTGGGGTCGCTCCATGCTGCGGGGTCCTGAGCCAGCTTGCGGGTGGCATCGTCGCCCAGCAGGCGGGTCATATAGTGGCCGACCCAGTGAATGTCGTAAGCGTTGTCGCAGGTGATGGGAATGTAGCCCTTGGCCTTGACCTTTTCGCAGGCATCCATCAGCTCTTCCCAGGTGGCGGGATACTCGGTCACGCCGCATTCATTCAGCAGGCCCTTGTTGCAGAACACCATGGTGCCCTGAGGCGCATAGGGGAAGAACATATATTTGCCGTCGAACATCATGGGAGAAAGATCCATGATGGCGGGAAGGACGGTGTCCTTGTAGGGCTGGCCGTTGGTGGTGGAGTAGGGCTGGGCCACTGCATCCGAAAGATCCAGGATGTAATCGCCCCACAGCTGCTGAACGAAGTCAACATTGGCATCCATCATGGTGATCTTGGTGCCGGCGTCAATGGCGGAACCAACCAGCTTGCGGTTGTCACGGCCGTTGAAGGTGAAGTTGATCTTCACGCCGGGGTTTGCTTTCATGAAGCTGTCGGCTGCTTCCTGCATGGCCTGGGCCTGGCGCTCGGTCTCGCTCCAGCTGGACCAGTATTCAAGGTCGGCCTTCAGTTCTTTTTCGGCGGTGGGAGCTGCTACTTCCTCGCCGCCCTTGTCATCAGCAGGTGCGCCGCCGCAGGCAGCCAGAGAAAGAGACATTCCTGCTGCCAGGAGCGCTGCAAGAATTTTTTTGGAAATGGACTTTTTCATGCGAAAGATACCTCCTAATGAAATTTTGCTTTCAGCAATTTGATTTTTCGTACACAATTGGGTGCAATAGTTGCACGATCTACCCAGAATATACCCCAGTTTTTGAAACGTGTCAATAGCTTTTTGAAGCATATTCACCAAATTTGTTTGACTGTACAATGAAATGGGTGTAAAAATTGTGCACTATTTCCGCCGGCATTGGCAGAAGAGGAATTGACAGGCCGCTTTTTTAAGGGTAGGCTTATAATCGAACGTATTTCCAAAGCAGCCCAAAACGGATGCAGGCGCTCAAAGCGCCTGAAACCGGGCCCGGGAAGCAGGAAAACCAATGGAAAGGAAGGCTGGCATCAAATGGCAACGATCAAGGATATTGCAAAGGCCGCCGGCGTCTCTCAGGGCACCGTGTCCAATGTGCTGAACGGAAAAGACAATGTGAGCAGCGACAAGATCCGGCGTGTTATGGGCGCGGTGGCGGAAATGGGGTACACCATCAACGAACGCGCGCGGAACCTGCGCAGAGGCTCGGCCAAAACACTGGCGGTGGTCCTGCCCAATTTCAGGGACCGCCCCTATCTGGATTTTTATTCCGGCTTCACCGCCTGCGCAGAGCAGGCGGGCTATTCGGTGGATCTGCATCACACCGATGATGACCCGGAATCCGAGCGCCGGTGCATCCCGCTGCTGCGTTCCCGGGGGGCCCAGGGCGTGGCGGTGTTTTCTTCCATTCAGGATGGGAGCCAGCCGTATTATGATGCGGGCTTTGAAAAAAAGGATGTCCTTTTTGTGGGCCGTCCCCAGCCGTTCGAAAGCCCGTATCTGGGCTTTGATATGTACGGGGCGGGCTGCCGCATGGCAGAATATGTCGCAAAAAAGGGATACCGGCGGGCGGCCCTGCTGCTGGAGCCCGTCACACGCCTGGGCAGCGGCCGGTTTTACGATGGCTTTATGGAAACCCTGACCCGGCTTGAGCCGGAATGTGAGATCACCGACCGGGTGACCACCACCAGCTACCGTTACCAGAACGTGGTGAACCTGTTTGCCAATGCGCATCCCCAGGTGGTGGTTACCGAGAACATTGCGCTGGCGCAGGCGGTGGAAAACCTGCGGAGCAGTTTTTACAAAAGCAGCCCGGTGGAGATCTGCACCTTCTCCCCTGTTTTTGTTTTCCCGGAAGACAGCTTCACCCGCTATGAGGCGGATTACCGGGAGCTGGGCCGTGCCGCAGCCGAAAGGCTGATCCACTCCGGGGCCCATGCCCCGCAAACGCAGCTGCTGGAGGCACGGGGCTTTTCCTGCTGGCCTTCCCAAAACACTGAGCCCACCGGCCGCAGCCTGACGATGGCCTCCGGCTTCAGCCACACCACCCAGGTGCTGCAGTGCCTGACCGAGCTTTACCGGGAAAACACCGGGACCCGGGTGCAGGTGGAGAAGGTGTCTCACCAGGAGTTGTATGACCGGCTCCAAAGCGGCGAGCCCCTTCCCTATGATATCGTGCGCATGGATGTGGACTGGTTCCGCTGGTTCGGGCCTTCCTGCCTGACCCCGCTGGATGAGCTGGACCCCTGGCTTGCAAGCCGCCTGGACGGCTTTCTGCCCGGAACAAAGACCCGGTACAGCACGGTGGACGGCCGCCTTCTGGCGCTGCCCAGCGCCGTCAGCGTGCAGCTGCTTTTGTACCGGAAGGATCTGTTCGGGGATGTGGGCCTGCGGCGGCTGTTTTTTGAAACCTATCATGAGCCGCTGGAACCCCCGAAAACCTATGAACAGTACAACCGGATCGCCCGGTTCTTTACACGGAAGCTGAATCCATCCTCCCCCACCCTTTATGGGGCGACCCTGGTCACCGGGGAGCCCAGTGTGGCGGGCGTGGAATATCTCACCCGTTATTTCAGCCATAATGACGATCTGTTTGACCTGAGCGGCCAGCTTCGCATCCAGTCAAAAGCGGGGCGGCAGGCCATGGAAGAGATGCGGGAGGCTGCCGCCGGTGTTTCCGGGGCTGGCCATAAATATTGGGACAGCGCCATTCGGGAATTTGCCCGGGGAGAAACCGCCATGTGCATCTGCTTCACTACCGCGGTTTCCGAGCTGGTAAGCCCGGATTCCCGTGTGGCGGATAAGTTCGGCTGGACCTGCGTACCCGGCGGCAATGCCATGATGAGCGGTGCAGTGGTGGGCATCACCACCAGCTGCGCCGACCGGGAAGCCGCGCTGGATTTGCTGCGCTGGGTCAGCCGGGACGATATCGCCACGGCCCAGACCCTGATGGGCGGCATTTCGGCCCGCACCGAGGCATATCGGTCCTCGGCGGCACTGGCCGCATACCCCTGGCTTTCGCTTGCACGCAGAAGCTGCCGGGAATCCCGGGCCAACTGCTATCCGCCCAGCGGCGGGGAAAACTTTGACCTGCAGCAGATGGAGTATATCATCGGGTCGGAAGTGATCCGGATGCTGGATGGGCATGTCACCGTGGAGCAGGCCCTTCAGAACATCACCCGGCAGTATGAAAAAGAATTTGCCGCAGGGCATCACCGCCGCCCCAAGCGGAAAGGAAACCATAAAAATGGAACTGAATGAAATCGATAAAAACCTGAACGTGCCCGGCCGGGTGCAGGAAAAAAACCTTTGCTGGCACAGCGCCCAAAAGCCGGAGTTCTGCCCCTTCGGCTTTGATGAAACGGGCCTTTCGCAGGGGGAATACCGGCGCATGCCCCCCAAGACCGCCCAAAGCGTAAGCCCCGGTGTGGCGGGGCTTTTCCGCAACACTGCCGGCGGCCGGCTGCGGTTTTGCACGGATTCCGACTGTGTGGCCATCCGGGTGAAGGTGCCGGGTTGGTGCCAGATGCCCCACATGCCCCTGACCGGTTCGGGCGGCTTTGCCCTGTTTGTGACCGAAAACGGAAAAGCCCGCCGGGTGGGCGGCTTCGTCCCGCCCTGGGAGCCGGAGGCCCGCCGGGAGGGCTATGAGGCCATCCTGCACTTTGAAGAGCGAAAGCCCCGGGACCTGACCCTTGCGTTCCCCCTTTACAACGATGTGAGCGGGCTTGAGATCGGCCTGCGAGAGGGTGCATCCCTTTCAAAAGGCGGCAGCTACCGCCTGCCCCAGCCGGTGCTTTATTACGGCTCCTCCATCACGCAGGGGGCCTGCGCCGGCAGCCCTGGTTATCATTATGCCGGGCACATCAGCCGTATGCTGGATCTGGACGAGCGCAACCTGGGCTTTTCCGGCTCTGCCCGGGGTGAACAGGCCATGGCCGAGTACATTGCGGCCCAGCCCATGTGTGCACTGGTGATGGAATACGATTATAACGCCGAAAGCCCCGAGGACCTTTGGCAGCACCACCGGGCCTTTTACCGCACCATCCGCCGGCTGCGGCCGGAGCTGCCCATCCTGTGCACCAGCTCCTTTTACCCAAGGCCGGACGGCCAGACCCTTGCCCGCCGGGCCATTGTGGAAGAAACGGTGAAAAAGGCCCGGGCCGAAGGGGATGAGCGCATCCGGTTCCAAAGCCCGGCCCCCCTTGCCCTGCAGGACGGCGCCGACTGCTGCACGGTGGACGGAGTGCACCCCAACGACCTGGGCTTTTACCGCATCGCCCGGCTGCTGGCTCCCCCGCTTGCGGAGCTGCTGGGGCTGGATGCCAAAAATCTGTAAAACAAAACGGACCCTCAAAAAGAGGGCCCCTCAGCTTGTAGATAAACTCCAATTCGGAAATAGGGATGAAATAAAATGCGTTCTCATTCACGGGCATGTACCGGGAATGAGAACACCCTGACAGAAAAAGGCCCTGTTTTGTGTGCGCAGTGCGCAAAACAGGGCCCTTTTTGCGTTTGAAACCCTGCGGGCGGCTGTGCTATAATGACAGTAATGTAAAACCATCGCCGGGCGGGCCCGTTTGCCCGGCGGAAAGGAAGATCACCCTTGAAAAACGTAAATCTTTTGATAAAACCCGCATCCAGCCTGTGCAATCTGCGCTGCCGGTACTGCTTTTATGCCGACATTGCCGACATCCGGGATGTGGAGAGCTATGGCATCATGAGCAGCGAGACTGCCGATATCCTCATTGATAAAAGCTTTGAAGCGGTGGACCCGGACGGCTCCATCAGCTTTATGTTCCAGGGGGGCGAGCCCACCGTGGCGGGGCTTTCGTTCTTTCGGGATTTCACTGCCCGGGTGGCGGCAAAGCGGCCGCTGGGCGTTCAGGTGCGGTATGCCATCCAGACAAACGGCATCGTCATTGATGAAGAGTGGGCCGAGCTGCTGAAAAAATATGATTTCCTGGTGGGCGTCTCGGTGGACGGCTACCGGGACCTGCACGATCTGAACCGGGTGGATGCCTCCCGCAAGGGAAGCTATGGCCGGGCCGAAAAGGCGGTGAAGCTGCTGCTGCGAAAGGGCGTTGCGGTGAACCTGCTGTGCGTGGTCACCGGCCAGTGCGCCCGCCATCCCCAGAAGGTGTACGCCGGGCTCAAAAAGCTCAATTCGGGCTATCTGCAGTTCATACCCTGCCTGGACCCGCTGGAACAGAACCGGGGCGGCACCCCCTATTCCCTCACCCCGGAGCTGTATGCCGATTTTTTGTGCGGAATCTTCGACGAATGGTATCGGGACTGGGAGGCCGGCCGGTACACCAGCATCCGCCTGTTCGATGACTATGTGCATCTGGCCATGGGCCTGCCCGCCAGCAACTGCGCCGCTTCCGGCGGCTGCGGCAGCTATTTTGTGGTGGAAGGCGACGGCAGCATTTACCCGTGCGATTTCTATGTGCTGGATGAGTGGCGCATGGGCAATGTGAAGGAGCAGGCCCTGGAGGAAATGGCAAAGGGTGAAACGGCCGGCAGGTTCCTGCGGGAAGGCGCACAGCGCCCGGCCGAATGCGCCCGGTGCCAGTGGCTGCGCCTTTGCAACGGCGGCTGCCGCCGTGACTGGCTGTGGGAGCCCGACGGCACCCACAATTATTACTGCAAAACCTTCCAAAAGCTCTTTGAGCATGCGGCACCCCGCATCCAGCACATCGCCCGGTGCGAGATGCAGATGCGGCGCATGGGCCGCTGACCGTTTGTGAAAAGCCCGGCTGCCGAAAGCAGCCGGGCTTTTTGAATGGGGCCTTTCCAGAAAAGCACAGAAAAAGCATATGAAAGCAAAGAAATTCCCAGAGAGTTTCCTTGCGGGGCAAAAACAGAACCGCTATAATAAAAAGCAGAGGGAAAACAGTGAAAAACGAAGAGCGATCCATCCGTTTTTTCTCCATCCCAAACGGTTCGATAAAGGAGCGAAAAAAATGAGCAACAACAAAAAGCCCAACGTGGTCATCCTGTATGTGGACGATCTGGGCTACGGCGATCTGTCCTGCTATGGCGGCGTGGGTGTGGCCACCCCGAACCTGGATGCCCTGGCAGAGGGCGGCATCCGCTTTGAGGACGGCTATTCCACCTCGGCTGTGTGCACCCCCGCCCGGTACAGCCTGCTGACCGGCGAATATCCCTTCCGCAATGCGGGCACCCACATCCTGCCCGGTGATGCGGCCTGCATCATCCGTGCCGACCAGCCCACCCTGCCCAAGATCTTCAAGCAGGCCGGCTACCACACCGCTGTGGTAGGCAAGTGGCATCTGGGCCTGGGCCAGAACGACATCGACTGGAACAAGGACATCTCCATGACCCCCAACGATGCGGGCTTTGATTATTCCTTCATCTTCCCCGCCACCGCTGACCGGGTGCCCTGCGTGTACCTGAAGAACAGACGGGTGGAAAACCTGGACCCCAATGACCCCATCGAGGTTTCCTATGCGGACGAATGCCCCTTTGATGACATCCCCACCGCGACCCGCAACCCCGAGATGCTGCGCATGCCGTACAGCCACGGCCACGATCAGAGCATCGTGAACGGCGTGGGCCGCCTGGGCTATATGCGCGGCGGCAAAAAGGCCACCTGGCGGGATGAGGACCTGGCCGACACCTTCCTGGGGGAAGCCAAAAACTTTGTGCGGGAAAATAAGGATGAGCCCTTCTTTTTGTATTACGCCCTGCACCAGCCCCATGTGCCCCGCCTGCCCAACGAGCGTTTCGCAGGGGCCAGCGGCCTGGGCGTGCGCGGCGACGTGATCGCCGAAATGGACGACTGCGTGGGCCGTTTTGTGGATTATCTCGAGGAGCTGGGCATCCGGGAGGATACCATCATCCTGTTCTCCAGCGACAACGGCCCCGTTCTGGACGACGGCTATCAGGACTGGGCAGAGATGTACAACCGCAAGGCCGGCCACCGGCCCGCAGGCCCGCTGCGGGGCGGCAAATACAGCCAGTTTGAGGGCGGTGCCCGTGTTCCCTTCATTGTGAACTGGAAGGGCCGCATAAAGCCGGCTTCCTCCCATGCGCTGATCAGCCAGGTGGACCTGTGCGCTTCCTTTGCAAAGATGCTGGATGTGCCCCTGGGCAGCGAAGGCTTTGCCGACAGTGAGGACGTGCTGGATGCCCTGATGGGCAGGTCTACCCACGGCCGGGACGAGATCCTGGCCGAGGCTCTGAACAAGAGCCACTTCCTGCGTGTGGACAAGTGGACCTACATGCAGCCCTGCGACACCGACGAAAACTATTTCTACACCACCAATACGGATCTGGGCCATTCCCGTGATCCCCAGCTGTACAACATGAGCTATGACATCGGCCAGCGTGAAAATGTGGCAAACCGCCACATGGACCTGGTAAAGAAAATGGATGCCCGCATTGAAGAGATCAAGCGCAGCACCCGCACCCGAAAGTAAAAAAACAAAACCCCGCCTTGAAAAATTCAAGGCGGGGTTTTTCAATGAAAGACTTCCCGAAAAGGATCAATAGAAATCCCGGATGCGGTGGAACCAGGTGCTCACCGGGTCGTTCAGTTCCTTCATGTACTTGGACATGATGTCCAGATACTTCTTTTTCACATCCGCATAGGCCGGGTCATAGCACACGTTGTGCATCTGGTAGGGGTCCTTTTTCAGGTCATACAGCTCGCCCTTTTCGCTGTTGTTGAAGGTGAACTGATAGTCGTGGTCCCGCACCATGCGCTGGCGGCCGATGTAGAAGTGGTTGTGATATTCGCCGAATACTTCGGTGCGGCCGTTGGATTCCTGACCCATCATCAAAGGCAGGATGCTCTCGCCGTCCACAGGCTTGGGGGGCTTCACGCCGGCCACGTCCAGAATGGTGGGCATGATCTCGTGCAGGTAAACGAAGCTGTCGTTGTCCTTGGTGCCGGCACCCTTCACCACCATGGGGATGTGGTAGATCTCGTCAAAGGTGAACGCGCCCTTTTCGATCAGGCCGTGGGCGCCCATGTTGTCGCCGTGGTCGGCAGAGTAGATGATGATGGTGTCATCGTAAAGGCCCTCAGCCTTGAGCTTGTCCACCATCATGCCCACCATATCGTCGATCATGGTGCAGTGGCCGTAGTAGCGGGCGGCGATCTCCTGGAAATTCTTCCAGCCGCCGCTGTCCAGGCCCCACATCTTCCGGTTCAGCTGGTAGCCGTAGGGCTTGTCCAGCATTTCGTCCCGGTAGCTGGGGTGTTCGGGGATATCGTTCGGATCGTACATGGAATAGTAGGGCTCCGGCACGATGCTGGGGCTGTGGGGGCCCCAGAAGTTGGCCCAGATGAAGAAGGGCTTGTCCTGATTTTTGGCCTGGTCGATCAGGCGGTTGGTTTCGTGGGCAACAAAGTACTCGATGGTGCTTTCCACCGGGCCCTCGTGCTTGCAGAACATTTCCTGGATCTGCAGGTTGGGGTTGTCGCCCATGAAGCCGTGGGAAACGTCGATGTTTTCAAAGCCGTTTTCCTTCAGGTATTCGGCGTAATAGTTGGGGGTGTTGCGGGGCGGCGCATCGAATTTCAGGCTGGGAAACAGCCGGCTTCCGGGGAAGCCGTAGCCCATGAAGGGCTTGCCCTCATCAAAACCGCATTCCTCAGGGGTCTTGTGGGGGGTCACATGCCACTTGCCCGCATAGCCGCAGTAGTAGCCGGCCTCGTGCATGCAGTCGCCCAGAAGGGGGATATCATCATGCAGCTGGGTGGCGTTGTCGATCACGCCGTGCTTGTGGGGATAAAGGCCGGTCATCAGGCTGGCGCGGGCCGGGCCGCAAATGGCCGAAGGGGTGTAAGCGTTGTTGAACTTCATGCCTTCTTTGGCCAGCTGGTCAAGGTGCGGGGTACGGCAGACCGGGTTCAGCCCATAGGCGCTTACCGTATCCATGCGCTGCTGGTCCGCAAGGATCAGCAGTACGTTTTTGCGTTTTGCCATGAAAACATCCTTCTTTCTTTTTTGGTATTAAAAGGGCCGTGCTCAAAGCGCAGATCCCGGCAGCGCCGGGAACCGGCAGAGCACGGCCCGAAGATTTTCAAAAAGGGGGGTACAGCCTGCCCTCATGAAAAGCCAAAGGGTGAAAAGCGATACCGGAAAAAACGAAAAGCCTCGTTCAGCGCTGCACGCGGCCGGAGCCGTCGCCGCCGGCCAGCTTTTCGACCTCAGCAACGGTGGCGAAGTTGTAGTCGCCCTCGATGGAGTGCTTCAGAGCCGAAGCAGCCACGGCGAACTCAACAGCACCCTGGGTGTTGTAGCCGCTGAGCAGGGCATAGATCAGGCCGCCGCCGAAGGAGTCGCCGCCGCCGATGCGGTCGATGATGTGCAGGTGATACTTCTTGGAGAAGCAGTATTCGTCAGAAGCAACGTCGTACAGCATGGCGCTCCAGTCGTTGTCAAAGGCGCTCTTGCTTTCACGCAGGGTGATGGCGACCTTCTCAAAGCCGAACTTGTCGGCCAGCTGCTTTGCAACGCTCTTGTAGCCCTCACGGTTCAGCTCGCCGGCGGTGATGTCGGTGGCCTCAGCCTCGATGCCGAACACGTCCTTTGCGTCCTCCTCGTTGGAGATGCACACGTCAACGTACTGGCACAGCTCGGTCATGGCGGCACGGGCCTGCTCACGGGTCCACAGCTTGCCGCGGTAGTTCAGGTCGCAGCTGATCTTGCAGCCGTGAGCCTTGGCGGCCTTGCAGGCCTCCTTGCAGATCTCGACCAGGTTCTCACCCAGGGCCGGGGTGATGCCGGTGAAGTGGAACCACTCAGCACCCTCAAAGATCTCATCCCAGTTGAAGTCCGAGGACTGGGCCTCCTGGATGGCAGAGTGGGCCCGGTCATAGATACAGACGGAGGGACGCTGAGAAGCGCCCTTCTCATTGAAGTAGATGCCGACACGGTCACCGCCGCGGGTGATCATGCTGGTGTCCACGCCGTAGCGGCGCAGGCTGTTCACAGCGGCCTGGCCGATGGCATGGGCGGGCAGCTTGGTAATGTAGGCGGCGTTCATGCCGTAGTTTGCCAGAGAAACCGCAACGTTGGCTTCGCCGCCGCCGAAGGTGAACTCAAGGTGGTCGGCCTGAACGAAACGCTCGTAGTTATAGGGCTGCAGGCGAATCATCAGTTCGCCGAAGGTGACAACTTTCTTTGCCATTTTCAAAAAACTCCTTTATTATCAAATGAAAACGAAAATCGACCCCTGGGGGGGGCAATTTACTTCTGCACCAGATGGATGGCAAAGCCGGCAACCTCATCGGCCATGTAGCAGGCGATGTTCTTGCCGTTTTTGTTTACCATGCTGTCCAGATCGAACTTCACACCACGGCGGCCCAGATGATAAACGGCCCGGTCCACATCGTTGCACTTGATGGCGATGTGGCCGTTCTTGCCGCGGCCGGGGGCCTTCATGATCTCGAACTCCTTGCTGCCGACAAAGATGCTGGAATTGCCCACAGCGACCTTCTTGTTCAGCAGGCTGCCCAGCAGGTTTGCGGTGGCCATGGCCTCGGCTTCGTTCTCCGAGTTGATGCCGATGTGGCCCAGCTCCAGGCCCAGCATCACGTCCACGGCCTCCTGGCTCATGGCGGTGATCTTTGCCCAGTCGCCGGCCTTGATCACGTCAGACTTGCACATCCAGGTGCCGCCCACGGCAATGATCTGGTCATAGCCCAGGTAATCGTTCACGTTCTTGGCGTTCACGCCGCCGGTGCACATCCACTTTGCGCTCTTGAGGGCAGCGCCGATGTTCTTCAGCATGCCCACGCCGCCGTTTGCCTCAGCGGGGAAGAACTTCAGGGCATCGCAGCCCATGTTCATGGCCTGCTGCATCTCGCCTGCGGTGGCGGTGCCGGGCATGGCAATGCCGCCCTTGTCGATCACATGCTGCATCACATTGGGGTCAAAGCCGGGGGCAACGATGAAGGAAGCGCCCGCAGCCATTGCGCGGTCGGCCTGCTCGGTGGTCAGAACGGTGCCGGCACCCAGCAGCATTTCGGGCATCTCCTCGTGGATCTTGCGGATGCACTCTTCGGCGCAGGCGGTGCGGAAGGTCACCTCGGCGGCGGGCAGGCCGCCGTCGGCCAGGGCCTTGCACAGAGGCAGGGCTTCCTCCACACTGTTGAAAGCAATGACCGGGATAATGCCGATCTTACGGACCTGTTCCAGAACTTCGTTCATTTGAATCCTCTCCTTTTTAAATAGCTGGTTTCTGAAAGACAGACAAAAATCAAAAGACCCGATCGGGTTCTGCCATCAGTATACCATGCAGGAACCGAAAGTGAAGCGTTATTTTCACGCCCCGGCCGGTTCGCTGCAAAAAATGCGGACCGGCATTCCGCCGCCCCGGCTTTTGGGCCGGGGCAGGCTGAAAGAATGTCGGATCCGCACAGGGTTTTGCAAAACTCAGGGCTGCTTGCCGATGTAGGCCAGGATGCCGCCGTCCACATACAGGATGTGGCCGTTCACGAAATCGGAAGCATCAGAGGCCAGGAACACAGCGGGGCCGACCAGATCTTCCGGCTCACCCCAGCGGGCAGCGGGGGTCTTGGAGATGATGAACTGGTCGAAGGGGTGGCGGCTGCCGTCCGCCTGCTTCTCACGCAGAGGAGCGGTCTGCGGAGTGGCAATGTAGCCGGGGCCGATGCCGTTGCACTGGATGTTGGCGCCGCCGAACTCGGAGCAGATGTTCTTGGTGAGCATCTTCAGGCCGCCCTTGGCAGCGGCGTAGGCGGAAACGGTCTCACGGCCCAGCTCGCTCATCATGGAGCAGATGTTGATGATCTTGCCGTGGCCCTTCTTGACCATGGAGGGGATCACAGCCTTGGAAACGATGAAAGGAGCGTTCAGGTCAACATCCACGACCTTGCGGAAGTCGGCAGCGCTCATCTCGCACATGGGGATGCGCTTGATGATGCCGGCGTTGTTGACCAGGATGTCGATCACGCCCACTTCGGCCTCGATCTTCTTGACCAGCTCTTCAACGGCGGCCTCATCGGTAACGTCGCACACATAGCCGTGTGCCTTGATGCCGGCCTCTTCGTAAGCCTTGATGCCCTTGTGCATCAGCTCTTCATTGATATCGTTGAAGCAGATGGTAGCGCCGCACTCGGCCATGCCCTTGGCAATGGCGAAGCCGATGCCGTAGGAAGCGCCGGTGACCAGCGCGATCTTGCCTTTCAGAGAAAAAGCATTGATATTCATTGTTTTGTTCCTCCTGATGGTTGGTGGTTCAAAAGCAGCCTGAGCGGATGCTCAGCGCAGTTCGGTAGTGGGGATATTGTCCATATCATCAAAGGCCTGGTTCTCGCCGCCCATGGCCCAAATGAAGGTGTAGTTGCTGGTGCCGGCACCGGAATGGATGCTCCAGCTGGGGCTGATCACAGCCTGTTCGTTCTGCATCACGATGTGGCGGGTCTCTTTGCCTTCGCCCATCATGTGGAACACCACGTTGTTCTCGGGGATCTCAAAGTACATATAGATCTCCATGCGGCGCTCGTGGGTGTGGGCGGGCATGGTGTTCCACACGCTGCCCGGGTCCAGAACGGTCATGCCCATGGAAAGCTGGCAGGTCTTGAGCACATCGGGGTGGATGAACTGGTTGATGGTGCGCTTGTTGCTGGTTTCCATGGCGCCCAGGGGCCGCTTTGCGGCATCCTCGATCTTGATGAGGCGGGTCTCATAAGAGCAGTGAGCGGGAGCGGAGACCATGTAGAACTTGGCGGGCTTGTCAGCCTCCTTGGAAGCGAACAGCACTTCCTTTGCGCCCATGGTGATGTACAGGCAGTCCTTGTAGCCCAGCTCGTAAACGGTGCCGTCAACGGTGATGGTGCCGGCGCCGCCGATGTTGAAAATGCCGATCTCACGGCGCTCCAGGAAATACTGGGTGCCGAAGTTGTGCCAGATGTCGATGCCCTTATCGATGGAAACGGTCTCGGTGGTGGGCATGCAGCCCAGGGTGACCATGCGGTCCACATGGCTGTAAACGGCAACCACCTCGTTGGGAACATACAGGTTCTCGATGAGGAATTCGCTGCGGGTCTCTTCGGTGGTGTAGCGCTTGAAATCACGCTGGTTGCAGGAATAACGGATATCCATTTCTTTCTTCTCCTTTCAGGATACGGGGTCGGGGCCCGATGTCAAAATATCCGGAACCGGAGCAAAAGGCCCCGGCAGGTTACAAAATCGTTACCAGGCCAGAGTGGTCTGGATGCCGCCGTGGCTGGCGATCACACGGCCGTGGCCGTTCACATCGCCGGCCGCCAGAAGGTCGTAGTCGCCGGCGGAATCTTCAAAGCAGAACAAAATATCCCAGTGGTCGCCGAAGGCGCTCACCCGGAACGCCCGGGCCTCCCGGGCGTTCAGCACCCGGCCGCTCTTCACATGGGTCACCGGCAGCTCTTCCACGCTGGCACCGGCGGCTTTGCCCGTTTGGGAAACAAAAACGGTGGGCACCGAGAAGCTGCCCTCATGGGTGCTGCTTAAAAGCAGCACGCTGCTGTCGTACAGGGTGTTGTAGTGAGGCGAAACCGGCGCGGTTTCGGCCTTTGCCTGCCGGCCGGGATAGAAAACCTCGGTCACAACGCCGTCGGCATCGTAAACGGCCCGGTCGCTTTCCAGGCGCAGGGCCTCCTTTTTAAAGTGGAAGAAGCCTTCGCAGCTGTGGGGGCCGCGGCCGTTCACCACATCCATCACGAATGCGATGCAAGGGCCTGCCTGGATGGCATAGCGGCGGCACACGGCCGGGTCTTTCAGGCGCAGATAGCCAAGGTGGCCTGCTTCGGCAAAGCTCCAGCCGTTTCGGCTGTAAGCGCCGCCGCGCAGCGGCAGGCTGATCTCGCCATAGGCCCAGGTCTCGGTGCAGTCGGTAAAGGAGCGGCCGTCCAGGGTAAAGGTGTTGTGGGCGGGGGCATCCTTCAACTGAAGGCGGATGGGCTTGTCCACATAGGTGTAGCGGCCGCTGTCCACCAGAACGTCCTTGCCAAGAGCGCACAGGTCCACATGCAGCTGGTCGGCATGGCCGTGGCCGGAGCCCATGTAACCGCTGTGCAGGCGCAGGCAGCTGTCGGTTTCGGTCCAGCCGGTGCGCAGGTAGAAGTTGCCGCTGTGCTCGTGGCTGGAAAGCAGGGGCAGCGGCTTTGCTTCCAGTGCGCAAAAGGCCGCAAGCTCGCTTTCATTGATCCAGAACAGGCTCTCAAAATCGGGGGTGCTGTTGCCGTGGAACTTGAGGGCGGGGTCCAAAAACAGGATGGCGCCCTGGGTGAGCAGGTCGCGCACATCGGTGTCGTCCGAATCGCTCTGCATGAACTGGTGATGGTCCGGCTTGGCGGAGCGGGCCACCGCAAGGCACATGGCGTGAGCGGTTTCGGGAATGATGGCAGGCAGCTCACGGCCGGCCCGGCGGGCAAGGCGCACGATGCGCAAAAGGCCGACCAGCACCTCGGCGTGGTACATGGGGCTCTGCTCCCAGTGCCAGCCGTCCGGATCCACCTGGATGCTCACTTCGTCGGCCACACGCTTTTCGGTTTCCAGCATGGCGGCCTCATCGCCCAAAAAGATGGCGGCCTGATACATGCCGGAATTGCCGATGATGCCCCAGTTGGACAGCCGGCAGAAGGGGGTGTCCTCTTCCAGCAGGTAGTTGATGTGCACCCGCAGGGATTCCTTCATTTTGTCCAGGATCCGGGTGGGGGCCATGCCGCACTGGTCCAGCAGTTCCCAGGCAGACAGCCAGTTGGCCGCCCGGATGCCGGCATCCAGGGTGCGCCAGGTAAGGGCGCGGGCCGCATCGGTAAGCGGAACATGGTCGATGAAATCCTCGATGAAATAGGCGATCTTGCCGGCGTATTTTTTGTCGCCGGTCAAAACGGCCTGGCGGGCCAAAAGCAGCACATAGCTCTGGCGGGCCAGCATGTAGGTCCATTCCGGGTCGTCCGCAGGACGGTATTCCCAGTCGATCGGGCCGGAAAATTCCACCGGGATGCGGCACTGCTCCATGTCCCAGGGGTCATTGAACAAGAAGGTGTCGTTCAAAAAACGGTCCGCACTTTCAGCGAGTGCCTTGCGCTCTTCCGGCCATGCGGTTTGGGCAAGATGACGAAGCTCTGCGTTCATGGGTTCCTCCCTTTGGATGGCAGGACAGGGACCGGAAGTTTTCCGGGCACCCGCACCATCCCATATCGATCTTTTATTTTATGATAGCACAATCCCCCAAACAGGAAAAGCGCTTATTTTACGGGATTTTGCGGGCGTTTCCAAAAATACTAACAGAAATCACTGCTTGCTGTTTACAAAACTGGAAAAAGGGTGTATAAACAGGGCAGAATGACAGCATTTTAACAAAAAAGGAGCGAAGACGAAATGAACCGAAATGGTGTTCTCACCCGGGATGCCCTGCTGCCCGCACCGGTGGGCGGCGGCTTTTCCATGGAGGGCTACTGGGTGTGGTGCGGCAGTGTTGTAAAAGGCGAGGACGGCCGGTATCACATGTTTGCTTCCCGCTGGCCCAAGACCCTTCCCTTTCACCCCGGCTGGGGTGTTGCAAGTGAGGTCGTAAGGGCCGACAGCGACACCCCCGAAGGGCCCTATACCTTCCGGGAGGTGGTCCTGCCCGCCCGGGGGGCCGGCTGGTGGGATGGCCGGGTCACCCACAACCCCTGCATTCAAAAGACAGGCGGAAAATATGTCCTGTTTTATATGGGCACCACCTACCCCTTCCCCGATGATCCGGCCGACGGAACCCTCGGCCACGAGAGCATGCACTGGATCGCCGCCCGGGCCGGAAAACGGGTGGGCGTGGCGGTTTCGGACAGTGTGTTCGGCCCCTGGAAGCGGCTCGACCACCCGCTTTTGGATGTGCGGCCCGGAATGTTCGATGACGTGCTCACCTCAAACCCGGCCCCCTGCATCCGAAAGGACGGCAGCTGCCTTCTCATCTATAAGACCCGCACCTATAAAAAGCCCCCCTATCCGCAGGCTTCGGGCAACGAGATCATCAGCGATATGAAGCTGGGCGCGGCCCAGGCCCCCCGGTGGGACGGCCCTTACCAGCGGCTGGACCATCCCCTTTTTGAGGGCGAGCCGGGCATTCTGGAGGACCCCTTCATCTGGCAGACCGACACCGGCTATTCCATGCTTGCCAAGGACTGGAACGGCGCTTACAGCGGCACCGTGGGCAGGCTCATCCAGGCCAAAAGCCCTGACGGCACCCACTGGCAGGTCATTCCCGGCAGCGGCCTGGACCTGGATATCCCCATGGATGACGGCACCGTGCATCATCTGGGCAATCTGGACCGGCCCTTCCTGCTGTTTGACGAACAGGGAAACGCCACCCACCTGTTCTGCGCCGTGAACAACGGCAGCGAGGCCGGCTTTGCCACCATGACCCACTCCTGGAACGCCTGCCTGCCCTTGCGATAACGACAAAAAAGGACTGCACCGCAAAGAAAACGGTGCAGTCCTTTTTTGATGATACAGGGTATGGGGCAAGGGTCATTCCCCGTCCTCTTCCCGGTCGGCTTGGCTGTCCAGCTGGCGCTTGCGCCGGTTGTAAACGGCGGCGGTTGCCAGCAGCAAAACCAGTGTCAGGGCAAAGGTGAAAGCGGCCATAAAAACAAGGGTGGCCAGGGAGCCGGCCAGGCTGTGATAGTTGCGGTAGCTCACCAAAAACCAGAAAATACCCACTGCTCCGCCCGCTGCCAGGCTGATGCACAGATTGGTTTTTAGATCCGGCTTCAGCTTGCGGTCCCAGATGCCGTTTCGGATGCAGCTGATAACCAGATAAGCGGCGGAGATGAGAAGCACCAGGGTTTCGCCGCCCAGGCTGCGTGGATCGCTGTGGCCAATGGCGAGCTGGGCATAGATTACAAGGGCCAGGCCCGTAAAACAGATCCAAAACCCGGTATGCTCGATGCGCAGCAGCTTCTGCTCCTGCATTTCGTCCAGATTGCTTTTAGATTTCTTCATCGGTTTCATCCTCCCAAAACAATTCGTCCAGCCGGGCATCCAGTGCCCGGCAGATCTTCAGGCACAGCTTGATGGTGGGGTTGTATTCCCCTTTTTCAATTGCGTTTATGGTCTGCCGTGATACGCCGATCTTTTCGGCAAGGTCTTTCTGCGTCAGGTCTTTTTTGGTTCTGGCAAGTTTCAGCGCCATGTTTTTTGCCACTGGGCAACGCCTCCTTTTGTGATTTTGATTGTACTTCATATTTTGCTTTATGTCAAGCATATATTACAAAAAAGAAAATATAAAATACTTTTTGGGCCGGCGCCCCCGCATGTGCCACCCAGCCTGCAAAGGGCAGAAAGGCAGGGCCTTTCTGCCTTTCTTTAGAAATTCTTTTGAATTGCCTGTGCCGGGGTTTTAGAAATGCGCCGTATACTGAAAACAAAGAAAAGGAGGTGCAGCAGCGGTGCGTTGGTGCAGGCGGCAGAACGTGCTATAATAAATTTCAACAATACTGCCGCCGGAGGAATGAAACGATGGAATACAATATTTTAGTGGCCGAAGATGACCGGGAGATCCGGGAGGGCATCGCCATCTATCTGCGCAATCAGGGCTACCGGGTATTTCTTGCCGCAAACGGCCGGGAGGGTCTGGACATCATCGAAAAAGAAACCATCCACCTTGCGGTGGTGGATATCATGATGCCGGTGATGGACGGCATCCAGATGACCATGCGCCTGCGGGAAAACCACGATTTCCCG
Organism: Allofournierella sp.; assembly: GCA_020025635.1. Lineage (GTDB taxonomy): Bacteria > Bacillota > Clostridia > Oscillospirales > Ruminococcaceae > JAHHRU01. Next base: position 17,577 of record JAHHRU010000008.1, on the reverse strand, counting down.
GTGATCATCCTGTCGGCAAAATCTGAGGATATGGACAAGATCACCGGCCTGAACATCGGGGCGGATGATTATGTGACAAAGCCCTTTGTGCCCATGGAGCTGCTGGCCCGGGTGAACAGCCAGCTGCGCCGGTATGCCAAATACCTGGAGCTTGTGCAGAAAAAGGAAGGCCCCCAAAAAGAAGGGGTCTACACCATTGGCGGGCTGGAGCTTTCGGAGCCGCAGGCCCAGCTTTTGGTGGACGGGGTGCCGGTAAGGCTGACCCCGCTGGAATTCAAGATTTTGGCGCTTTTGATGAAAAACCCCGGCCGGGTGTTTTCGGCCGAAGAAATTTACGAACGGGTCTGGAACGAGCGCGCGGTGAACACCGACACCATTATGGTGCATGTGCGCAACATCCGCGAAAAAATCGAGATCGACCCAAAGGAACCCAAATATTTGAAGGTGGTGTGGGGAATTGGATACAAGATCGAAAAAATGTAAATTTGCAAGTGTGCTGGCAGCCCTGCTGGCAACGGTGCTGCTCACCTCGGCGGTGATGGGGCTTCACCCCATGCTGGAAAAACGGGCCGAAAGCCAGAGTTTCCGGCAGCTGGACAGCAGTGCTTTCCGGTGGGACCTGGCCTCTTTCCTGGCCGAAAAATGCTACCGGGTCAAGCAGAACGAAAGCAAGGCTTCTCCTGCGCAGGTGATGGCCCCGGAATATGTGGCGGAAACCAACCGGCTGGCCCGGCTGCTGGAGCAGGCCGAAAACGGGCGGATCATCACCAGCTGGCAGCCGATGCCCACCGAGGGGCCGGGAACTCAGCAGGAAGATGCCGCTGCCAGCGCAGAGGAAACGCTGGAGCCGACCTCTGATCCCGGCATCGAAAGCGAGCCCCCGGTGAGCGTGTATGTTTCCCCTTCCGGCAGCCAGCTGGAACAGCTTTCCCAGCGGGTGGAGACCCGCCAGAACCGGGAAGAGAACTTTAACGAGCGGATGCTGCGCGAGCCCTGGATGAGCGCCAATCTGGATTATTGGGTAAAGGATACCGAAACCGGGGCTGTGCTTTGCACAACGGAAAACCCGGAAACGATCTTTGAAAACGAGCAGCTCCGAAAAGGATATCAGTACGCAGTGGAGCTGGAGCTGGACGGAAAAGGCAGTCTGCGGGTGGTGGACCTGCACAGCACCCAGCCGCTGAATGCGGATCACACCCAGCAGCTGCTGCGCGAATTTGAGGAGCAGACCCGAATCTCCTTTGAGAATGCAGCCAGCCCCCAGAGCCGGCAGGATGTGGATGCCTTCGAACCCGAAGGATTTAAAAATGTGCGCATGATCGCGGCCGTTCCCATGGAGCTGCGCGGCATGGACAGCATCTATTATTCCATCCTGGATTCCAGGACCTATAACTATCTGAGTGCCGGCTTCGGCCCCCTGTGGGCAGCGACCCTTGTTTTGGCGGCAGCGCTGGGCCTTGCCCTTGGCCTTGTGAAAAAATGGAAGTTCGGCGAGGGCAGAGTGCTGCGGTTCCTTCCGGTGGAAGGGCTCATTGTGGGCGATGTGCTGCTGTCTATGTGCGGCTGGTATTTGATCCATAGCCTGGCAAAGCTCAAAATGGGAATGGAGGTCCGGCAGCTTGCGCTGGACTGGATGATCGATGAGGCACTGGCAGGCGGGGCCATGAGCGTTCTGTATATCCTGGCCTGGGCAGGCAGTGTGCTGGCAATGTACCTTTCCTTCCTTTCCTATGCAAAAATTTTCACCAAGGGCCTGTGGCCTTACCTTAAAGAGCGCAGCTGGCTGGTGCGTTTGTGCTGTGCTGGCTGCCACGGGGTGAAAAGGCTCTGGGGCTGGGCAACCAATGTGCAGCTTTCCGGCCCGGAGGGCAAATGGCTGGGGCGGCTTGCCCTGGTAAACGGCGCAGCCATTGTGCTTTTGTGCTGCGGCTGGTTCTTTGCCATTCCGGTGGCGCTCATTTATTCAGCTGTGACCTATGTGCTGCTGCGCAAAAAATGTGCCGGCATGCGCGCCGATTATGAAAAGGTGCTCACCGTGGCCAGCAAAATGGCCGAAGGCGATCTGAATGCCGCCGATGACGGGGATGCGGGCATCTATGAACCCCTCAAGCAGGAGATGGGCAAGGTGCGCCAGGGCTTCAGCAAGGCAGTGGATGCGGAGCTGAAAAGCCAGAGCATGAAAACCGAGCTCATCACCAATGTCTCCCACGATCTCAAGACCCCGCTCACCGCCATCATCACCTATGTGGACCTTTTGAAAAAGCCGGATATCACCGAAGAGGAGCGGCAGAGCTACATTGACACCCTGGACAAAAAGAGCCAGCGCTTAAAGCAGCTCATTGCCGATCTGTTCGATGTGAGCAAGGCGGTAAGCCGGGAAATGACCCCCGACCTTGCCCCGCTGGACCTGGGCGCCCTTCTGCGGCAGGTGCGGTTCGAGCTGGATGAGCAGCTCAAAGAAAGCGGCCTTGATTTCCGCTGGGATATCCCGGAAGAAAAGGTCCCGGTGCTTTTGGACGGGGCCCGGACCGGCCGCATTTTTGAAAACCTTCTGGTGAACATCACAAAATATGCCCTGCCCGGCACCCGTGCCTATGTGGCGCTGAATGCGGCCGAAAACGAGGCCGTGGTGAGCTTCAAAAATGTGTCGGCGGCAGAGCTGCCCGAAGATCCCGATGCCCTTGCCGAGCGGTTCGTGCGGGGCGATGCTTCCCGCAGCACCGAGGGCAGCGGCCTGGGCCTTGCCATCGTGCGCAGCTTCACCGAGCTGCAGGGCGGCCGGCTGGAGCTTCTGGTGGACGGCGACCTGTTCAAGGCCATGGTGCACTTCCCGCTGAACCGCCAGCCGCAGGAGCCGGAGCCCGCCCAGCAGGTGATCGGGCCGGAGCCGGAGCCAGAGCCCCAAGACGAAAAAGAGCTGTGATGCCTTCGGACGAGCGGCTTCGGGAGCCGATGGATGAATACGGCGACCGGGTCCTTCGGTTTTGCCGGGTCTGCCTTGCCGAAGAAGCGAAGGCAGACAGGGCGGCCCAAGAGATCTTTCGGATGCTGGCAGAGCAAACAGAAAAAACGCCCATGACCGAAAGCCGGGTCCTGGGAACTGCGCTGCGGGTGCTTGCGGGCAAAAGCCTGCCGCAGACAGACCCAGGGCCGGGTGTTCTGGGCGGCATCGGCAGCCTGCCCAAGGGCCAGAAGCTGGCGGTTCTGGCCCGGTATTATCTGGGCCTTTCGGAACAGGAAGCCGCCCGCTGGCTGCGGGTTCCCCGGTGGATGTTTTCGGCCCGCCTGCGAAAGGCCGAAGCGGCCTTGAATGGCAGATAAACAAAACAAAGCCCCGGACGGTTTTCCACCGTCCGGGGCTTTGTTTGTTGAAAACTGTGCGGCCGTTACCGGGCGCTGTTTTGGAAGAACACCGCAATGGTGCCGGGGCCGGAATGGGCACCGATTACCGGGCCGATCTCGCCCATCTCAACGCGGGCAGCGCCCAGATCGCGGATGGCCTTCACCACAGCGGCCGCTTCCTCGGGGCAGTCGCCATGGCTCACAAAGACCACCTGCTCGGAAAGGGGCACATCGCTTTCGGCAATGTGCTTCACAAGCGCTTCCAGGCTGGCTTTGCGGCCCCGGGTCTTTGCCATGGGGATCAGATGGCCTTCGTCATCCATGTGCAGAACCGGCTTGATGCCAAGCAGGGTGCCGGCAACTGCGGCAGTGCCGGAAAGCCGCCCGCCCCGCTTCAAGAACATCAGATCGTCCACCGTGAACCAGGCGGAAAAATGCAGGCGCTCGGCCTCGGCCCAGGCGGCAAGCTCTTCCAAAGAGGCACCCTGGGCCATCTTCTTTGCGGCGTGGTAAACAAACAGCCCCTCGCCCATGCTGGCAAGCAGGGTGTCCACCACACGCACGGTGCGGCCAGGATACTGGGCTTCCAGCTCGGCCGCTGCCAGCACTGCCGAATGGCAGGTGCCCGAAAGGCCGCTGGAAAAGGCCAGATACAAAATGTCCTTTCCTTCTGCAAGCACCGGGCCGAAGGCATCCTCAAAGGCGGCCTGATTGATCTGGCTGGTGGTGCTCATGCTGCCTGCACGCAGCGCTTCGTAAAATTCGTGAGAGGAAAGCTCCCGGTTGTCGGGATAATTTTTATAATCATTCCCGTCCAAATTGAAAATCATGGGAATGACCCGCACACCCAGCTCCTCAACCAGAGCGGGAGTGAGATCCGTAGTTGAATCAGTAAACAGAACATAATCTGCCATGACGATACCCTCCTTTGATTATGTATATATAAATATTACCACAATTGTCCGGAAAACAAAAGAAAAAAATGAAAAACTGCCCAAAATCCGCCGCCGGCCCGGCTGTCCGGCTTCAAAAATTGCTGAGGAGCAGCAAATTTTTTTCAAGCAAACGGTTGACATTTGCCGCCGGGGATGTATAATAAATGCGTTGCCGATGTATAAATATACGAATAGCATGAATAAAAATGCGAATAAGGGGAAAGATTGAAACACGGCGAAAAAGGGAAAGGGGAACTTGAAATGAAAAAACATTCGTCATGCGGCAGGATCACTGCGGCATTGCTGGCAGTTTGCATGCTGCTGTCGCTGGCGGCCTGCGGCCAGAAGGCACAGCCGGCACAAACCGAAAAAATCCTGGAGGGCTCGTTTGAAAACACCTCCGGCGACGGCGGAGAAAACTGCGTGAACCTTACAAAGGCCCGCAGCTTCAAGGCTGTGATCCCAGTGGATAAAACCGCAAAAGAAGCACAGGAGCTTTTGGAAAAGGTCACCTGGTCCATGGACCGGGACCCGGAAAAGCCCTATGTGGATGCAAAGCTCTTCCCGCATCAGTCGGCCGGCGGCCCGCTGACCGACTGGAAGTGCGGCGATGAGACCACTCCCCTGTTCACAGCGCCGAAAACCGGCGTTGAGGTGGTGGACGGCCAGGTTTCGCTCACGGCGGAATTTGACAGCAGCTGCTATTTTTACCGGAAAAACTGGGAAACCGAGGAAATGGTGGAGGATCTGAGCGCTCCCCACTCCAACGGCGGCGTTTATCTGGAAGACTGCGGCTATTTCAACCTCACGGCCTCGGCCGAGGGCATGGTCCTGGGCAAGACCCCGGTCAAGATCGTTCCCTATGACGGGTTCCACACAATGGATGAGATCTACGCCGAGCTGGACGAGATGGTGGCCTTTGCCGGTGAAAAAACCGACCTGTATGTGGAAAAGATCTCTCTGGGCAAAAGCCAGGGCGACAACGGCCTGGAAAGCCTGGACATGCCCGGCCTGATCGTGGCAAAAAACAAGCAGGCCGTTGACAAATGGCAGGAGATCCGGGCGCAGGCCATGACCGATCCTTCGGCACTGCTTGCAAAGATCGAAAGCGGCGAGCTGGGCGATTACCAGGTGCCGGTCCTTTATTCCAATGTGCATGCAAACGAAGTGGCGGCCAGCGACGGCATCATGAAGTACATCTGGATGCTGCTGGATGCGGCTGCCGGCGACAAGACCCTTACTTATAATAAGCTCACCGGCTTCACCGAGGAAGGAAAGGCAAAGCTGGCCGAGCAGATGGGTGAGGTGGGCAAGGAAGGCAGTGTGGCCATTCCCGATCTTGTCAAGGACAAGGCCACCTATCTGGGCGATATCCGGGCCGACGGCATGGACGTTTCCGGCAAGGTGGATCTGGAAAAATATTACACCATGGAAAAGGAAACCGTAAAGCTGGAAGATCTGATGGACAACATCTTCTATCTGTTTGTTCCCGAGGAGAACGTGGAGGGCCGCACCTATGTGACCCGCACCTCCTCCGGCGGCTTTGATTTGAACCGGGACAACTCCTTCCAGACCCAGGCCGAGACCCAGAACATGGGTCATCTGATCGCAAGCTGGAACCCGGTGAGCTTTGTGGAATTCCATGGCCGCATCGAGCCATTCCAGTGTGAGCCCTGCGACCCCCCGCACGAGCCGAACTTTGAATATGACCTTTTGGCGGAACACCTGATGTACGGCGGCGAGGCCCTGGGCGCAGCGGCCGTTGCCAACAACCAGAGCTACAACAGCTTTGTGATCCCCCAGCGTGACTACCTGAGCTACACCGGCGAAAAAACCGCCGACGGAGCCTATGAAACCTGCTGGTATAACCCCTGGGACGATATGTCCACCAGCTATACCCCGCAGTTTGCCATGCTGCACGGCACCGTTTCCTACACGGTGGAGCTGCCCGCCTACAACGATGATACCGTGAATGCTGCCGCCTACGGCCAGCTGGGCCAGAGCGTTTATATCGCAGCCAACAAGCAGAGCTATCTCACCGCCCAGACCAAAATTTTCGAGCGGGGCGTTACCAACGCAAACTCCGATTCCTATGATATGGTGGGCCAGTGGTTCTGCGACCAGTATGATGTGGAAGGCGCCGAGCAGGAGATCTTCCGCCCCGAATACAAGGGCGAAGGCCAGAACGGCAACTTCTACCCCGAATGCTACATCATCCCGCTGGACGGCGAAAACCAGAAAAACCTTCAGGATGCAAACGATATGCTGGAATATCTGGCACGCAACGAAGTGCAGATCCAGCTTGCAAAAGAAGCCTTCACCTATAACGGGGTGGAATATCCCGCAGGCACGGCTGTGATCTCCATGTACCAGGCAAAGCGCTCGGTGGCAAACGGCGTGCTCTACAAGGGCACCGTGATCTCCGACTGGCCGGTGCTCTATTCCGAGGGAATCACCGCCTTCAATATGACCCGCGGCTTTGACATGGTCACCTGCGCCGAGCCCGCCGCCTATGAAAAGATCGCGGCGGTGTGCGAGCCTTCCAAAGAGTGGAACGTCCAGTCCCACTTTACCGGCATCGAAGGCGAAAAGGTGATCTTGGCCAATGCTTCAGAGGATTCCACCGCAGCAGTGAACGATCTTCTGCGGGATAAAAAGACCGTCGGCGTGATTTTGGAGGGCGAAAACAAGGGCTCCTTCCTCTGCGATTATGCCGACTGGCAGACCGTTTCCGCAAAATACCTGATTTCCGGCGAGGGCGTGGCCCTTGCGGATGCTCCCCTGTCGGCCCAGCTGGAAAAGGCCCCCGTGGTTTACATTTCCGGCAAGAGCCCCGAGGATGACAAGGGCTTTGTGAAAACCGGCCTTCTGAGCTGGTCTTATGGCTACAACTACGACCGGCAGGCCATGGAAATGCTGGGCTTCACCGTGACCGAAAACGCCGCCGAGGCGGATATCGTGATCGGCGCCGGTGAGCTGGATGAACAGGGCCTGGAAGCAGTGAAAGCGGGCACCCCCTACATTGCTTACGGCTACGACGGCGCAAACAGTGCGGCCGGGCTTTTTGAAGAGGGTCAGCTGGAATGGAAATCGGCCAGCGACAACGCAATGGATGCCCTGGCCTATGTGACCTATCCTGAAAGCTCGCTGGTAACCGCCAGCTATGCGGCCGAAGGCGATGACCTGCTGTATGGTTACGGCGCAGGCTATCTGGATGCCATCCCCGAAGGCTCCAAGGTGCTGGTGCAGATGGACGACAGCAAAAATCTCCTGGAAGGCTTTTTGCCCGGTGAAGGCGAAAACAACGGGGATTTCCTGAAATCCGTCCAGGCCATCGAGTATCACGGCAAGGGCGCACAGGATGCGGACCTGAACCTGATCGTGTTTGCCAATACCCTGACCAATAAGGTCCATCAGCGGGACGAATTCAACTTCGTTTCCAATGCGGCGTTCTCCACCGTTGTGGGCGATGTGCTCACCGGCTCGGCGGATGCGGCAAAGGACACCGGCCTGCTTTGGAATGCGGCCTGATGGATGCGGAAAAGATTCCCCGAAAGATGCTGAAAAAATAAAAGGGATGAGCGGCGAAGAAATTCGCCGCTCATCCCTTTTTTGCTTTGCCCCCCGTTCAGGGCAGGAGGAATTCTTCCAAGGTGATGCCCGCTTCCTTTATTTTCCGGGCAGCATCCCTGCCCACATAGCGGTAGTGCCAGGGCTCATAGGAAACGCCGGTCAGTGCCTCTTTGCCCTTGGGGTAGCGCAGGATGAAGCCGTATTCGGCCGCATGGGCATCCAGCCAGCGGAAGGCCTCGGTGTTTTCAAACTCCTCGGTGAGGTCCTTGTTCGTTTTGTACCAGTCAGCCGAAACGATGTCGGCCGCAAGGCCGGTGTTGTGTTCGCTGCAGCCGGGGCGGGCCACCAGCTTTTCGGCCTTTTCTTCCGCTTCTTTGCGGGAAACGCCGTCTTTCAGATAAGAACGGGTGCGCCTTTCAAAAAGGGCCGTCTGCCGCTGGATGCTTCGGTAGCCGGAGACCAGATACAACGGGCAGCTATCCTTTTCGGCGGCCGAAAGCATGGCCTCCAGCGGCGGCAGGGCACGGGCATCAAAGGGTCGTTTGTCGTAGCCTTTCACGTTTTGTGTATAGGGTTCAAAATCGCCTGGCAGGGGGTGGTCCCTGTTCACAAGAAGAAGCGCCCAGTCCCCTTCGGAAAAACCAGGGGCCGCAGCGGTTGCTGCGGCCTCGGAACCGGATTGGGGGGTGCTGGGTGCCGGAGAAGGCGTGACCTCGTTCAAAAGGCCGCTCTCGGCAGGCATCGAGCTGCTTTGGCTGGAAGAAGGCCGGGGTGTGGGCGTGGGCCGAGGGTCCGGGTCCTTGTCACCCCAGCAGCCGGTAAGGCCAAGGGCCAGTGCCAGCGCAAGGAAAAAACTTGTGAACTGTTTCATGACCATACTCCTTTGCGAAACGTAGTGGGGAACGAAGGGTTCCTGTTCACAGTGTTCCACAAAAGGGCCGGTCTATTCGCAAAATTTATTCCAGCTCACCGCAGAAGGCCATGGCGGCGGCAAGCGCTGCCGCCGGTGCGGTCTCACAGCGCAGGATGCGCGGCCCAAGGCCGATGGAAAAAGCGCCGGCTGCGGTGAGCGCTGCGGCTTCTTCGGGGGAAAATCCGCCCTCGGCCCCGGTGATGACCGCGATTTTGAGCCCCGGCTCCACCAGCTCCCGCAGGGGGCGGCCGCCTTTTTCGTAGCAGAAAAGCACCCGGTCGAATTCGCCGAACTGCTCAGGCAGCTTTTTGATGTCCACCGGCATTTCCACCCGGGGCAGGATGCCCCGGCCGGACTGCTTGGCGGCCTCGGCGGCAATGCGGTTGTAGCGCACATTTTTCTGGTCCTCTTTTTTGGGTGCGGCCACACAGAAACGGCTGAAGAAGGGGCGGATGCTCACCGCGCCCAGCTCCACCGATTTTTGGATGATGGTTTCCAGCTTGTCCTGCTTGGGGTAGCCCACAAACAGGGTGAAAGCGGTTTTGGGCTCAGCCTGGCAGGGGCGCTTTTCCAAAATGGAAAACTCCACCCGCTCCGGCTCGATGAGGGTGACAGCGGCGGTGTAGTCAAAGCCCGAGCCGTCGCACAGGATCACTTCCTCGCCCGGCTTTGCCCGCATCACCCGGCCCAGATGGTGGGCGTCGGCACCGTTCAGGGCGGCGCCGCCCTCCCAGAATTCCTCTGCAAAATACCGGTGGGGCATCAGCGCTCCTCCTCTGCATGGCAGATAAGGGCCACCCAGCCGCCGTCTTCCCGCACCTGGTCCACCACAAGGCCCGCCTTGGAAAGACCCTCGATCACCTCGTCCTTCCGGTCGTCGATGATGCCGCTGGCGATGAATACGCCGTTTTCGGCCATCAGCGGGGGCACCGCCGGGGCCAGATGCAGGATGGCGTTGGCCACGATGTTGGCCAGAACGATGTTGTATTTGCCGGTGGCCTTGTCAGAAAGGTCGCCGATGAGCACCTTGAAGCGGTCCTCTACCCCGTTCAGGCGGGCGTTTTCGCCTGCGGTGCGCACACACATGGGGTCAATGTCCACACCCTCGGCCTGGGCCGCACCCAGCTTGAGCGAAGCAATGGCCAGGATGCCGCTGCCGGTGCCGATGTCCAGCACCCGCTCGCCGCCCTTCACAAGCCGGTCCAGGGTGTCCAGGCACAGTGCGGTGGTTTCGTGGGTGCCGGTGCCGAAAGCCATGCCCGGGTCCAGCCGGATGATCTGCCGGTCGGTGTCCATTTCTTCCCAGCTGGGAACGATGGCAAGCCGCTCACCGATGGTGAGGGCATGATAATAGGCCTTCCAGCCGGTCTCCCAGTCCTCCTGCTCCACGCCGGCGGTGTCCAGCTTGTAGCTGAGCTCGGCGGCGGAAAGGCGGGCGTGCAGAAGCTCCAGCACCTCGGCGGGGTTTTCGTCCGGGGCCAGATACAGGTGAACGGTCACATGGCTGCGGTCCTTGTCCAGCAGCTCCTGCTCGATCAGGTCCACATGGGCGATCTGCTCCACCTGGGTCTCCAGGTCGGAATAATCTTCAATGTAGATGCCGCCGCCGGAAATGCCGGTGGCAATGGCCTCGGCCGTTTCAGCCTGGGCGTTTGGTACGGTGATTTTGATGTCGGTCCATTCCATATCGATAACCTCTTGATTCTTTTAAAAATAGGGGCGGATGGGTTTTGTCCTTTTTATTATACCATGCATGTGCCCTGTTTTGAACAGCCGGCCCCAAAAACAAAAAACGGCCGCCGGTTTCCCGGCGGCACGAACATTTAAATGGCACCCAGTTCTTCCAGATAACAGACTCCCGGAATGCAGCTCAGCTCCTGAATGATCTGCACATGGTCGGTGACTTCCGGCAGGCCCACCCAAAAGGTGGCCCCCACCAGGTCGCTGTCGCTTGCCCGGCTGATCTCCACATCGTAAAGGGTGTAAGAGCTGCTTCGAAGGTTGTGAATAAAGCCGCCGAGCGTATCCATCGACTGGAATTCGGCAAAAAAGCTGATCTGCCGCGAGCGCACCCGCAGGAACGAATCCAGCTTGGACATACAGGTCATAATAACAAGCAGGAACAAACCGCATACCAGCGCACCGGAATAAAAGCCCGCACCCACGGCAAGCCCCATGCAGGCTGCCGCCCAAAGGCCCGCGGCGGTGGTGAGCCCCTTGACCTGCCGGGAGGTGATGATGATGGTGCCCGCACCCAGAAAGCCGATGCCGCTGATGACCTGAGCGCCCAGCCGTGCAGGATCGCCGCAGCCGAAGGTTTCGGTCAAAAATTGGCCGGTGAGCATGACCAGAGCACTTGCCATGCATACGATCATGTAGGTGCGAAGCCCGGCGGGCCGGCGTTTGCGGCCCCGCTCAAAACCCAGAATGCCGCCCAAAAGCAGAGCCAGGGCCAGGCGGACAACGGTTGAAAATAAATTGAGCCCTTCAAGTGCCGTTTCAAGCTGATCGGGCATAAAGTCATCTCCTGTAAAAATATTCAGTCATCGGGAAGCCGGAAAACGGCTGCTGCACTTGCCGCCGCCGGGCCGGATACAGACATACTTGATAGTATAAGCCACCCGGCCCGGAAAAGCAAGCAGCCGCCGGCAATGCCGGCGGCTGCTTTGTCCAGTGGTGCGGTTTATTTCGAGTATTCCTGCTCGCAGTAAGCGCAGCGGTAAATGCCCTTTTTGCGGTCGGCCAGGTGGAACACCTGGTCCAGCTCCTGCTCCACGCTGGTGATGCAGCGGGGGTTTTTGCACTTGGCCACATTCACGATCTTCTCGGGCAGAGACAGGTGCTTTTTCTCCACGATCTGGCCGTTTTCAATGATGTTTACGGTGATGGTGGGGTCGATGAAGCCCAGGGAATCCAGGTCGATGTCGATGCGGTTTTCGATCTTGATGATGTCCTTGCGGCCGTCACGGCTGCTGCGTGCGTTGCGGATCACCGCCACAGAGCAGTCCAGCTTGTCCAGCTCCAGCAGCTGGTAGATCTGCATCCCCTTGCCCGCGTCGATGTGATCGATCACGATGCCGTTTTCCAAACTGTCGATGTTCAGCATATCAGTCTACCTCCAGCATTTTCATAATCAGGGCCATGCGTGCGTAGCGGCCGAATTTTGCCTGACGGAAATAAGCGGCGCGGGGGTCCTTGTCCACGGCAACGCTGATCTCGTTCACACGGGGCAGCGGGTGCATCACGATCATATCGGATTTTGCAAGGGCCATCTTTTCCGGGTCCAGGATGTAGCTGTCACGCAGGCGGATGTAATCCTCCTCGTTGAAGAAGCGCTCTTTCTGAACACGGGTCATGTAAAGGATGTCCATCTCGCCGATGACCTCTTCCAGCCGCTCGGCAACCTGGAAGTCTGCGCCGTTTGCCTTCATCTCATCCAGGATGTAATCGGGCAGCTGCAGCTCCTGGGGGCTTACCAGGATGAACTTGATGCCGGTATAGCGCATCATGGCACGGATCAGGCTGTGCACTGTGCGGCCGAATTTCAAATCGCCGCAGAAGCCCACGGTCAGATTGTTCAGCCGGCCGTGCAGCCGGTGGATGGTGAGCAGGTCGGTGAGGGTCTGGGTGGGATGCAGGTGTCCGCCGTCACCGGCATTGACGAGCGGGCAGTCCACATTGGCGGCAGCCACGGCGGCAGCGCCCTCTTTGGGGTGGCGCATGGCGATGATGTCCGCATAGCCTTCGGCCATGCGGGCGGTGTCGGCCACGCTCTCACCCTTGGAGGCAGAGCAGGAATCGGCCGAAGAAAAACCCAACACCTGACCGCCAAGACTGAGCATTGCAGACTCAAAACTTAAACGGGTACGGGTGCTGGGTTCAAAAAACAGGGTTGCAAGGATCTTGCCATCGCATTTATGGGCAAAAGCCTTGGGGTTATCAATGATATGGTCGGCCAGGTCGAGGATCTGATCGATCTCCTGGGTAGTGAGGTCCAGGGGGCTGATGAGTTTCTTCACGGCGGGGTCCTCCTTCGCAAATTTTTTCTATCATACCTCTCTCAAACGGAAAATGCAAGACTTTTTTGCTTCATTTGGCAGTATTTTGCAAATTAGGCAAAATCAACAAGAGGTCTGTCGAAAAGAGTTGAAAGCGAAGGGAACCGGCTCTGGGGGCCCGTTAAAAGAGCTCTGCGGCCGAAAGCAAAGCCTCTTTGGAAAAGCTGGGGATGCGGCCCAGGCCGTCCGGCCCCACGTTCAACAGATAGTTGATGCCCATGCCGTTCAGCTTTTTCCGCCGGTCGGCAATGGTCTTGGGGCTGATCCAGTCCTGATCGAAATACTTGAAGCCCCAGGAGGAATTGAGGGTGCCGGCGGTTTCGTAAAGGCCGTAGGGCGAAACCTTGAAGCCGTTCAGGCTGTTGGGGTCGGGGGCGCTTTCCGGGGCGGGCAGATGCTCGGGATATTCGTTGTCGCCCAAAGAAACATAATCGTAGGCGCCGTTGCCGATGCGGGAATTGATGAGGCACCGGGGCTGATGCTCCTTCACCAGCCGGTTCAGCTCCCGGCTTTGGGCGGGGCTGATGGTGTGGGGCACATCGAACCAGATCAGGCACAGGTCGCCGTAGTTTTTCAAAAGCTCGGTCACCTGGGGCTTTATTTTTTCTTCAAAACAGATGGAAAAATCTTTTTTGTCCCGGTCGGCAAAATCCCAGCTGTTGTCCCAGGAAACGCCGCAGCAGGGGTCCGGGTTATCATAGCCGCCCCCGTGGGGATGGTGCCAGTCCAGCTCCTGGGAATAATAAAGGCCGAATTTTATCCCGTATTTATAGCAGGCCTCGGCAAGCTCGGCGGTCACATCCCGGCCAAAGGGGGTGGCATCCACCACGTTGAAGGGGTCTGCCTTGGAATGGAACAGGGCAAAGCCATCGTGATGCTTTGCGGTGAACACAAAATACTTCATGCCCGCATCCCGGGCAAGGCGGATCCATTCGTCCGCGCTGAAATAAATGGGGTCAAAGGCCCGGGCCAGCTGTTCGTATTCGGCGTTTGGAATGGGCATGCGGCACTGGATCCATTCGGCGTAGGCATCCACCCTCCGGCCCCGGTATTCCCCGGCCAAAAGCGAATAAAGGCCCCAGTGGGCCATCATGCCGTACTGGGCGTTTCGAAACCATTCATGCTGTGGCTGACAGTTCATGTTTTGTTCTCCTTTTTGAATTTTTTTGCTGCGGGCTGCTGATTTGAAAAGAAAAACAGCAAAAGTTTTTTTCATTATAATACAGCTCTGCGCCGTCTTCCAGTATATTCCCTCAAAAGGCTGGGAAAGCTATGAAAAAACAGGGAGGAACTGCCAATGAAAACATCCAAACAGGAATATAAGGGCCTGTGCGAGGGGGCAAGCCCCCGCTCGAAGCTTGTGAAAGACTGCCTTTGGGCTTTTTTTGTGGGCGGGGCCATCTGCCTTGCAGGCGAGTGCATCCGCCGCATGTGGCTCATGTCCGGCAAAACCCTTTCAGATGCGGCGGCCATGACCAGCGTGACGCTGGTGGCGGCATCGGCCTTTGCCACAGCCATGGGCTGGTATCAGAAGCTGGCATCCAAGGCCGGGGCGGGCACCCTTGTGCCCATCACCGGCTTTGCCAATGCGGTGGTGAGCCCGGCCATCGAATTTAAAACCGAGGGCCTTGTTACCGGCACCGCCGCCCGGATGTTCCTGATCGCGGGGCCGGTTTTGGTGTACGGGCTTTCGGCAAGCGTTGTGTGGGGCATTGTTTATGCCTTTCTGCGCCCCTGGCTTTGAGGGAGGAAAAAACCATGCGGAAAAAAGATGTGATCTTCTTTGAACAGCCGCCGGTCATCACCCACTGGGCGGCCATCGGCGGCAAAAAGGAGGGCGAAGGCCCCCTTGCCGAAGGGTTCGACCAGATCTTTGACGACAATTCCCTGGGCGAGGAAAGCTGGGAAAAGGCCGAGCAGCAGCTGCAGGAGCAGTGCTTTTCGGCGGCGGTTTCCAAGGCCGGCATTTCTGCCAGCGAGCTGGACCTGCTTTTGGGGGGAGATCTTCAGAACCAGTGCACCGCCACGGCCTATGCGGCCAGCCGGGTGGATGTGCCCTTTGCGGGGCTTTACAACGCCTGCGCCACCATGGCCGAGGGGCTGTGCATCGGGGCCTGCCTTGCGGCGGGCGGCTTTGTAAAAAAAGAAGCGGTGATCACCAGCAGCCATTTCTGTGCGGCCGAGCGCCAGTTCCGCACGCCGCTGAACTACGGGGCAAAGCGTGCCCCCACCGCCCAGTGGACGGCCACCGCCTCCGGCTGCTGCATCCTTTCAAGGCAGGGTGCGGGCCCGCGCATCCGGGCGGTCTCCTTTGGCCGGGTGCGGGATCTGGACGTGACCGATGTGAACAACATGGGGGCCGCCATGGCCCCGGCTGCCGCCGAAACGATCCTGAGCTATTTTGCCGCAAGCGCCCAAAAGCCGGAGGAGTTCGATGCCATCTTCACCGGGGATCTGGGCCTGGTGGGCAGCCGCCTTGTGAAGGAGCTGTGCGAAAAAGAGGGCCTTGCCATCCCCATGCATCAGGACTGCGGACTATTGCTTTTTGACCGGGAACAGCAGGACGTGCAGGCCGGGGCCAGCGGCGCGGGCTGCTCGGCATCAGTGCTCTGCGCCCACATCCTGCCGGGGCTGCAAAGCGGGAAATACCGGCGGGTGCTGTTCCTTTCCACCGGGGCGCTGATGAGCCAGATCTCGTCGCTTCAGGGCGAGAGCATCCCCGGTGTGGCCCATCTGGCAGAGCTGAGTGCAGAGGGGGTGCAGTGATGAAATTCCTATGGGCATTTTTGGTGGGCGGCGGTATTTGTGTGATCGGCCAGCTGCTTTTGGACCTGACCGCCCTCACCCCCGCCCGCATCCTGACCAGCTATGTGGTGGCCGGCGTGTTTTTGAGTGCGGTGGGCCTTTACGGCCCGCTGGTGGAGTTTGCGGGCTGCGGCGCCAGCGTTCCCCTTTTGGGCTTTGGGCACCTTTTGGCCGAGGGGGTGCGCCATGCGGTGGACCGCTCCGGCTTTGCGGGCGCCTTATGGGGCGGCCTTGGGGCCTGTGCGGCGGGTGTTACCGCAAGCCTTGTGTGCGGGCTGATCGCCGCCTGCTTTGCCCGCTCCCACGACCAGAACTGAAAAAGGGCATAAAAAAGCGAGTGAAGGACAAAATGTCTTTCACTCGTTTTTATGCTTTTAAAACGTCGTTCAAGCGTTTGCTTTGTTTGCGCGCTTAGCCATACGGCTGATCTTGCGAGCAGCAGTATTCTTGTGCAACACACCCTTGCTCTGAGCCTTGGCGATAGCGGAAACGGCCACCTTAACAGCTGCGTCTTTGTCTGCAGCGTTTTCAGCGATGGCAGCGTCTGCCTTCTTAACGACTGTTTTCAGGTTAGACTTGATCGCCTTGTTGTGAAGGGTCTCTTTCTTGGACAGAACAACGCGCTCCATCTGAGATTTAATATTCGGCATTCGTACCACCTCCTTGCCACCCATAACAGTGCACTTTATGATAGCATATTTACGCTGGGTATGCAAGTGATTTTTTGCATTTCTTCACTGAATTTTCGAGATTTCTATGGTCCAGACTGAAAAAAGAGCAAAATTGGGCCTCGGAAGGCCCAGAAAAAGGAAAAGAGGAGAAAAAATGGCAGTTTATACCGACATTGCAAGCGAGATCTACGCCCCTGGAAAAGGCACGGTCCCGGCGGGGGTGAACATCCAGACCGGGCGCAATGGGCCGGTCTCCCTCACCCGGGTGGAGATCACCCGCCAGGGCCTTGCCCGGCCGGCAGGGCGCTATTCCCTTTTGGAGCTGCCCAGCCTTGCGGTGGTGGACGGACGCAACGAGCTTTATGTGAATGCGGTGGCCGGCGAGATCGCCTCCATGCTGCCTGCCTGCGGCACGGTGCTGGCGGTGGGGGTGGGCAACCGGCGGGTCACGGCCGATGCCCTGGGCCCCCGCACGGCGGACGGGGTGCTGGTGACCCGGGGCCTTGACCCGGGCGGAGAGCTGGGCCTTCGGGAGGTGTGCCGGGTGTCTCCGGGTGCGTCCGGGGAAACCGGCGTGCCGCTGGCCCAGCTGCTGATGGGCCTTGTGCGGGCGGTGCACCCGGCGGCAGTGGTCTGCATCGACAGCCTGCGCACCGCCGAGCCGGCACGGCTTGGGCGCTCGGTGCAGGTTTCCGACACCGGCCTTTGCCCCACTGTGCCCAAAAGCTCCCGGTGCGTTACCCGGGCCATGCTGGGTGTGCCGGTGATCGCGCTGGGGGTGCCCACCTTGATGGAGGCCGATGAAGCGGTGGGCCGCCCCGGCCTTATGGTGGTGCCCGCCCAGCTGGACAGTGTGGTGAAAAACGGGGCAGGCCTTTTGAGCCTTGCCCTCAACAAGGCTTTGCAGAAGCGGCTTTCCATTGCGGAGCTGTGCTATCTTGCGAACTGACCGCATAAACTCTATGCAGGAATGTTTTGAGGGAGGCGGCAGCATTGGGGATCGTTCTTTTGAAACGGCTTGCCACAGGCCTGCTCACCGTGCT
The DNA here is from genome assembly GCA_020025635.1 of Allofournierella sp. Taxonomy (GTDB): domain Bacteria; phylum Bacillota; class Clostridia; order Oscillospirales; family Ruminococcaceae; genus JAHHRU01. The sequence continues at coordinate 237 of JAHHRU010000008.1, read as the reverse complement.
GGTGGGGCTGTGTGCGGCCGGGGCGGGCAAGGCGGCCGGGGCGCCGGGTCTTGCCGAGAGCATCACCCTGGCGGGCAGCCTTTTGGAAAACCCGGCCGCCGCTGTGGATGCGGCCGACCGGATGCTGCGGGAAAAGGCGCTGCCGGCCGCGCAGACCCAGATCGAGGATATGGAAAGCCCGCCGCTGTTTGAGCCGCCGCCCCCGCCCACCCTGGAGCCGGAGCAAACGCCTGAGCC
>JAHHRU010000007.1 GCA_020025635.1 Allofournierella sp. | reverse complement strand
TCTGTATGAACTTCTTTATTTATCTAAACTGTTGCACTTAATAGTATAATTCACCTGGTGGAGAATTAGGGACTCGAATGCAAAGCACTCTTTTTACCATAAAAGACCGAGTATTGGAAACCCGCATAAAATCAACGTTTTACAGGCTCTTTTGTTTTCGTGAAACATTTGCTTTTTGCGCTGTAACACATTTAAGTGTGTTATTGAGTGTGTTACAGAAACCACTTTGTCATCCTCGCTTTTTAGCGAAGGCTTCTGAATACTTTCCCTTCTTTAACAGAATTGACCTCTTTATGTTTTTTTCATTGTTATATCTCAGCATTATTTTTTTTGCTTTCCACAAGTGCTGTAAAACTTCCGATGAGCTAGTCCCACATCTAAGATTTAGTTCTATTGCGGATTTAGGCGGAATATTCACCAATCCCACTTTATCATATCGAGATCTTGAACAGCCAGGGAAGGGAGGTAATGGGGTGTCGGTATCCTCTGCGTTTAGTACTTTTACTTTAAATATGTTGCCTTTCAGTGCAAATTGCAAATTTCGCATGATTTTAGTTTCATCGCTGCTGTTGTATACCTGAAGAGTTGTGCAGCATATCCAACTATGAGTGTCCTCTATGCTTGTAGCAGGCGAATAAACGCCTTCCGCAAAGCAAAATTCCCTTGAACTTTGAAAAGAGTCAGAGCACGAACAAACATATATGTTGAGCTTCCCCCTATGGGACAGGCGACCTAAAAACCAACCCAAAAAAGTACCGGTGATGGTACTAACCGCTGTATTGACAATGTTTCCCCATCCTTCACTGTCTATTTTAGAGAGCCCTTCTAAAATGATTTCCCATAACCTCATCATTGATTTCGTCTCCACAATTTATTTGTTCAGTATCTTTGCAAACACTCCATCCAGCTCCCGGGCGGTGTCCTGGGCTTCGCCGGCTTCCTCATGGCCATAGATACCGAAGGTGTCCATGTTCTGGCTATGGCCTGCAATGGCTTTTACTTGGCCCTCTGGCAGCACCTTGGCCACGAACACAAAGGTGTGCCGCAGCTCGTAAGGCGTTGTTTTGGACATTTCGTTTGCGGCTCTATACCGCTCCCAATGTTTCCGGTAGGTCTGGGTGTTTGTAATTTCAAACACAGATCCGGCGGAACCGGTGCGCCGCTTCTGATCGGCCAGCACATTGGCGGCCATATCCGACAATTCCACCATGCGGACTGCATTCTGGTTTTTCCCCTGGGTGGTTTCGTTATACATATTAACGGCCCGCTGCAGGTGGATGGTCCGGCCGTGGACATCTTCCCAGCGCAGGCCGATGATTTCCCCAGGGCGCAGGCCGGTGAGGACTTCAAAACGATATGCGTTTATATATTCCTCTTGTATGGGCTTTCCTCGCCAGAGGGTCCGGGAGCTATTGAACAGCTTTATTGAATCCGCCGGCTGTAAAATAGTTTTGCAAGGCCGCTTTGCTCCGGCGGGAATCGTCAGATCTTCCGGCAGCAGCGCAGTAACTCTCTTCCGCCGGCAGAATTTGAAAAAGGCTGAAAGGTCACCGCGGATATTTCATGAGGGTTTTGGCTGCAAGGCCATGCTGTGAATATGCTTTATTGATAATATCCTGTAAATGCTGCTCTGTTACACGGTCAATGCGCTTTGTACCGATGCCCGGGCCGATATAATGCTTATATCTCGACTCCACGCCGCGCCAGTGGCTCTGCCCTGTGCTTTCCTTCTGGCTTGCGACAAAGTCCTCATATAGGTCTGAAACACGCATAGATCCGCCTTCTATGCCGTTATCCAGCCATTGGTCAGCTTTGGCGTTCGCTTCGTGCTGGCCGGTTCTGCCAGGAGTGCTGCTGTAAAAGCTCCGGCGGACACCATCCTGCTGAACATTGACCTGCCAGCGTTTGTATTTGTCGCTCCAGGTCGCGGTATTGACTCTTTTTCCCATAGAAATAACCTCCTTTTGTGTACACTTTGACAAGCCTACCTGAAAGAGGTTATAATAGCAGCTGCAGGGCTGTCTTATCCTCTGGGTAAGCTGTTCTATTAAAAAACCGTTCCGGTTGCCGCCGGGGCGGTTTTTTTATTTTGCAATAGTCAACAATTCATTCAGCCAGCGGGGCCAATTTGAGCCGATGGGAAGGATCTCACCGTTTCGGTATTCTGCCACCAGGCGAAAGCCGTTATTATTATCAAAGAATTTTGCCTCATCACAAAAAGGCAGAATCTTCGCCACATCGCCAAAACGATGGGAAAAACGGCTTTCTACATCATGCAGGGGAATATCATGCCCACCTTTTCGAACGCGGTTTTGAATGCGCTGCACGCTCTCTTCCAGCGTGTCCAGCCCGACATAATACAGGCGAACGAAATAGCCGGCCTCTTTTGCCCGACGGGCCAGCTTGCGGGGATATCCACCGGAAAGAGTGGTTTCCTGCGTGAAGCTGATACCTGCGGCCAGAGCCCCTTCCAGCTTCTCTACAGCCAGCTTGCCGCCTTCGTATTGATCCCCGCCCAATTCAGCGGTGAGCTTGTCCGGGTCCACGATAACGCCCAGATCTGTGCGCTCGGCTTTTAAGCTGCCGGTCAGGCTGGACTTTCCGCAGCCATTCACGCCGCCGATCATGGTATAGATTTTCATAAAGCACCCCTTGTCTGCTGCCGGCGGCTGCCGGCGGCTTTTTTCTTTTTTGCGTGATTTTCCTGCCGAAACAAGGTCAAAACCGGTTTTAAAGAACAAAACATGGCAATCACGCAATGTTTTTGGGTCGTATTTTCATTTTTGATGCAAAATACAGCTTGTAAATATTGCCGATAATTCCAGCAATATCAGATGGGAACCAGAGACCAAATTTCCAACACTGGTTATCTATGATATTTAGGAATTTCGGTCAACTCTGCCACACGCTCAATAGCCTTTTGCCGTCCTTCAGCGTTTAGATTTTCAAAGTCTTCAGCGATTTGATTTAGTTGTTCTAGATATTGCAGCTCATCACTTTCCTCAACTGTAATAATTCCATCTAGCTTTTTACCCAAAAGATAGGGGTATCTGTCGTTTGGGTTATCTGTGGGGACTGATTTCCCTCGCTTTTTTGTATAGGTGCCCAACAGGTAATCGACTGGAACATCGAAAAATTCGGCGATTTTAGAAAGCGTAGATGCGGAAAGAGAGTTTTTGCGTCCCATTTTCAAGTCGCTCAAGGATCCTCTGCTTGCTCCGCTCTGACGGCAAAGCTCGGTAATATTTATTCCTTTTTGAACACATAACTGCGTAATCGTTTCGTACAATTCAGACATAATCAAAACTCCATTATTGTTCGTTACGCTGAAATTACGCGAAAGCACAATATTGCGCTTGAATTTTACGCGATGGCATAATATACTAAACATGTAACCGCGAAAGCGTAATTTCTTTGTTTTCATTTTCAATATATTACACTTGCGCGTAAAAGTCAACAGGAAGGAGGTCAAAATCTTGCCCAGAAAAGAACTTTGTCAGTTTGGCAAACAAATAAAAAAGCGGCTTGTGGATATCGACCAAACACAAAAATGGTTGATTGCAGAAGTGGCACTCGATACCGGAAAGTATTTTGACAGAGGGTATCTTCACCGCATTTTGCGTGGTGAAATCCCTACCCCTGGTATCGTAGCCAGTATTTGCAAAATCCTGGGGCTACCCAACCAACAAGAATATATGCCGGCGGAAACAATAGGAAAGCGAGGATAAATAAAATGGCACGCCGCAAATTTGCAAAACTCAAGGCGCTTATGTTTGAGCAGGAAGTTACACAGGCGGATATAGCAAAAGCTACTGGGCGCAGCCAAACCTACATTGCCAGCCGAATGACTGGCCGGGAAGTATTCGATCTGAATGATATGAAGGTTATTGCCAGCCTTCTGGATCTTCCTCGGGAGAAGTGGCTTGATTACTTCATGGAAGACAAGGGAAACTAAAAAATGATGCTGTACGATGAAAATTATCTGTGCGATGATGGTCTGCCGCCAGATGAAGATCTTGCGGATGTGTGGGACGAACCACATCCATTGTCTGAGCCGCTGATTGACGGTGTTCTCCGGCAGGGCCATAAGATGATGATTGCCGGGCCCAGTAAGGCGGGCAAGTCGTTTTCCCTGATCGAGCTGGCGATCTGCATCGCAGAAGGTCAGCGCCTGGGCTTACCAGCACACAGGCTTTGGCGCCTGGGCAAATGGTAGCGGCAGCGTGGAGGAGTGGCTTGTTGAGCATCAGGAAGAAGTTATTGCCAGGAAACGGGCCGAACAGGAGAAAAGATGGAATGACTTCTGTTCACAATATGGCATAAAAATAATTTTTTGGAGGAAACGAAATGAACGAACATCAGGAAACTATCAAGAGCGAAACCGAACGCATCTTTGCCCGTATTGCCCTTTTGGGGAATGCAGTGACCGCTTTTCAGGCAGAACAGGGTAAAATCCAGAAGCAGGAGTATACCACTCAGGAAGGCAAGGAGAAGCAGGTAAACCAGGCTTTGCACGCTCTGAGTGACAATTTCCGCACCAGCTATGAAAATGTCATTGCGCCGGCTCTGGCTAAGATCCGTGAAGCCGCCGAGGCTATGGAACAGCAGCTTACTCTTTCGGCGGAGCTGTCTGCAGCGCTCACATTGGTTGGAGTGGCCGGTGATAAGCTGACCGGCGAAACGCTGCGCCCCATGTGGCAGCAGTTCATTGGCAACCATGGTGCTCTTGTGGCTTTGCGCGCGGCCCTGGAGCAGTGCGAGCTCCTGCAGCGTGCTGGAGATATGGATCAGTACATTTTCAGCGCTGACAGCAAATGTACTCTCCTGGAGGATCAGGCGCTCACTCTTTACACTCAGCCGGGCACCAATCTCAATCAGGGCGTTCGCCTGGGAAGAATGCTTGAGGACTTCTGCGAAAAGGAAGGTGTGGAGCTCTCCAAACCTTTCACTCAGTATCTGGGAGCAGAAGATTACAGTGCCTATTACACTGAGCGGCTGAAGACTGCCTTCGGGGTATAAACAGAATAGCCTCCAGAACTAACCCCGGCGGCTTTCACTGTAATATCAATATTGGCAGCTGCAAAATGCAACAAATTCAATAGCTGTCGTATCTCCAGATTGGCCTGACAAGCGTTCCCGGAGCACTTTTTTTCTTTTGAGTGTTGCAGCCTGAACAGAGAGCGAACACAGAGACAACTGGGGATTGAATCGAGAGCGAAGCCAGAGAAACCAGCTGGTCAGCTGCTTCAGAAAACTTCAGGTTAAATACATAAAATCCCAAACGTTTGGGATTTTGAGAAACCGCCAGAATAGCAGCCTTCACCGATGCGACAAAATGTCGCATCGGTAGAACCTGCCTGAAGTGAGTTCAACTCATGCCAGAGCAATGAGCTGCGATAACTTCAAGATACGCCAGATAGGGAGCGGATTGAACTTCAACCCGCTCAATTTTGGGCAAGCTGATAACCGGGTCGTTTGGGGCGCATTCTCAAGTGAATCCCTTGCCGCCAGCGTTGCGCTGGAGCATACAGATTTCCTTTGCCATTTCGATGGTGAGGGCGTGGTCGGTAATTGTTCTAGAAACTTGCCGATTTCCTTCGTTTTCAACCCGGTCAATTTTGACCGGGTTGAAGTCCAAATTCTCACTAAAGCCATATTCACACATACGAGGGAACCAATCCTTATAAGCGGTCTTGACTTCCAAAAACTCATGCAGCTCTCGGCCGCTGGACGGGCTGAGTATAAAGATTCCAACATCGGAAGACAACTTATAACGAAAAATAACGTTTCCCAGGCAATTCAAGAGGCCATGAGAAGCGTTATTTTAGAGGAAAATAAGCAAAAGAGACGGTCAGATCTGTATGAGTCTGGCCGTCTTTCGTATATCAAGTGTGTTACAAAGTGTGTTATGCACAAAAGAAAAAAGCCTGCAAACCATTAAGTTTACAGGCTTTTTATTGGTGGAGAATTAGGGACTCGAACCCCAGACTTCCTGCGTGTGATGCAGGCACTCTAACCAGCTGAGCTAATCCTCCGGAACTTCTACATTATAGCATGCAGGGGGGTAAAAAGCAAGGGGTTTCTTCAAAAAAAATAAAACTGACAGCAAGATGCAGAAATTGCCCAAATGGCACCGTTTACCCCTTGCTTTTTGGCCGTATGCCGTGCTATGCTTTTAACCGGTGTGATTTGATTTTGAAGGAATTACAGAGAACTGAAGACGCAAGCGGGGGAGGCCCTTTTTATGGAAATCGGATTCGACAACGACCTATATATCAAAAAACAGACAGAGAGCATCATGGAGCGCATCGACCGTTTCAAGGGCAAGCTTTATCTGGAATTCGGCGGCAAGCTGTTTGATGACTACCACGCCGCCCGTGTGCTGCCGGGCTTTGATGTGAACGGCAAGATCCGCCTTCTGCAGGAAATGCGGGACAAAACCGAGGTGATCTTCTGCATCTCGGCCGGAGACATTGAAAAAACCAAGATGCGTGCCGACCTTGGCATCAGCTACGACATGGAGGTGCTGCGCCTGATCGACGACATCACCTCTCTGGGCATTTCGGTGAACAGCGTGGTCATCACCCAGTACACCGGCCAGCCCGCCGCCGATGCCTTTGCAAAGAAGCTTACCAGCCGGGGTGTGCGCAACTACATCCACCGCCCCATCGAGGGCTACCCCATGGCTGTGGAATACATCTGCAGCGACGAGGGCTACGGCTCCAACCCCTACATTGAAACCACAAAGCCGCTGGTGGTGCTCACCGCGCCCGGCCCGGGCAGCGGCAAGCTGGCCACCGCGCTGTCTCAGATCTACCACGAATATAAGCGGGGCGTTATGGCCGGCTACGCAAAGTTTGAAACCTTCCCCATCTGGAACCTGCCGCTCAAGCATCCGGTGAACCTGGCCTACGAGGCCGCCACCGCCGATCTGAACGATGTGAACATGATCGACCCATTCCACCTGGAAGCCTACGGCAAAACCACCGTGAACTACAACCGGGACGTGGAAGCCTTCCCCATCGTGCAGAACATTCTGGAACGCATCACCGGCGACCGGGATTTCTACCGCAGCCCCACCGACATGGGCGTGAACATGGCCGGCAACGCCATTTTTGACGATGCCATCGTGCGCAAGGCCGCCTGCGAAGAGATCTACCGCCGTTATTACAAGGCCGCCTGCGAGGCAAAGCAGGGCAAATGCAGCGAGTCCACCCTGCGCAAGATCGAAAACATCCTGCGCCAGCTGGACCTGAAGGCCTCCGACCGTGCCGTGGTGGGCCCGGCCCTTGCCCGCCGGGACGAAACCGGCCGCCCCGCCGCCGCCTTGCAGCTGCCCAACGGCCGCATCATCACCGGCAAGGCAAGCGATCTGATGAGCGCTTCCAGCGCCACGGTGCTCAACAGCATCAAGGCCCTGGCCGGCATCCCCGAAGAGGCCCTTCTGATCTCCGAGCAGGTGCTGCGGCCCCTGCTGCGCCTGAAGATCGATTATCTGGGCAGCCGTGCCAGCGTTTTGAAGGTGGATGACGTTCTGGCCGGCCTTGCGGTGAGCGCAGCAACCGACAAACAGGCCGCCTGCGCCCTGAAGGCCCTCACCAGCCTGCGGGACTGTGACATGCACTCCACCCAGATGCTGCACTCCGGCGACGAGGGCACCCTGCGCAAGCTGGGCGTCCGCCTCACCATGGAGCCGGTCTATCCCGGAAAAGACCTGTTCTTCTAAGCAAAAACCAAAACAAACGCCCCCGCTTTGCGAAAAAAGGCAAAGCGGGGGCATTTTTCTTTTTCAGGACCATCACAGCAGCATCACGCCGCCGAAATCGTGAAAGGGGACGCCGGCCTTGAGCCGCTGGAACACTGCCTTCTGCAGGCTGGTGCAGACGGCCTCCGGGGGCAGGCTCTGGAAGGGTACGTCGGTTTGGAACACGAAGCGGGCCACCGAGCCTTTGCCGGGCATGGCGATGCGGGCAAACCGCCGGGCCAGGTTGCGGATGTTGCTGGAAGGGGCCAGGATCTCATCCAGCTGGGAGTCCAGCATCCAGCTGTGGCACTGGCAGATGGAAAAGGGCATGCCGGCCGCGGCAAAATACTCCCGGGCCATGCGCAGGCTGCTGTCCACATCCTCGGGCCGCAGGCTGGTGCCGGCGGGGATGTGCAAAGTCAGGGCCTTGTCGCCCGGGTGCAAAATGCAGCGAAGGCCTTCGGTGGGAAGGCTGGCCTCGGCCGGGTCGATCAGACCGGTGCGGGGGTCGATCAGATGGCCGCGCACCGAGGTGCTGCTCTGCTTGAGGCCGGTGATGAAGCTTGCGCCCACATCGTTTGCAAGGCCGTGGCCGGTCTCATCCACATAAACGCCGCCGCAGGCAAACAGCACAAGGCCGCCGCCGGGGGTCACAAAGGCCTGCACCGGCAGCCGGTTTTCGATCACCTCATACTGCAGGCAGCCCAGCTTGGTGATGGAGCCCGCATAAGGCAGCACCACCCAGCAGAGCTCGTCCACCCCGTCCTGGCCGCCGTGGTGGCGGGCAAACCAGTTCACCCAGCGCAGAAGGTCGCTGTAAGTGTCCTTCAGAATGGCGTCGGTTGCGCCCTGTGCCCGGTGGAATTCCAGCGCCCGGGGCAGCATTTCGCCCAGCGCCCCCACCGGGGCCATGGGGCCGGCTTCGGGGGTCAGCCGGGCAAATTCGGTGAGCAGGCGGCAGCCCTCGGCCGCATCGTGCCGGTCCAGAAGGGCGCTTGCGGTGCGGGCCAGCAAAGAGGCCGCACCCTCCTTGGCCCGGGCGGTGTCCAGGGCCTGCTGGGCCTTCTGCCAGAAGGCTTCGTCACGCCCGATGTAATTGATGCAAAGGGTTTTGTCCAAAGACATGATATTCCTCCTCGGCCGCCGTTTTTTTGGCAGCTCTCATATCCCATAGTGTAGCATCCGGCGCAGGGTATTGCAAGGCTTGCAAGGGTCGTTTTGCGGGGTTTTAAAGTCTATTTCTTTTAAATTCGCCAAAACTATGGTATAGTAATGTCAAACAGCCAGCACAAAGGGGAGGGAAAACGCATGGTAAAATTCAACTACCCGTTTTATCCGTTTCAGTGGTATAAAAACAAAAACCCGGTTTCGGGCAATGCGGGCCAGTTCAACTACAAGGTCCTGCGGGACGGCGACGAGCTGTGTGCCTACTGCTGGATGGGCCTTTGGTGCATGGAAAAAACAAAGGACGTGACCGAAAAGCGTTTTCCGTTCTGCGAGGAATCGGTGGAGACTGCCCGCAGCTGGCTGGAAGAGCAGTTCCGCTCCCACACACGGGAAGAGATCGAGGACCGGGCCGGCTTTTTTACCACCGAGCCCTACACACCGCCCCGGCCCCAGCCGGAGCCGGAAGAATGACCCCCTGAGGAGGACACCATGAACAACACGGCAAAAACCGCCCTGCGGCGGGGCCTCACCGCACTGGGCCTGCTTGCCTTTTCGGCAGGGTTCGTGCTGATTTTTTCCATTTCCACCAGCTTTCGGTATCCGGGCTTCGGCGGCGGGGATTCGGCTATTTTCCAGGCCGTCGGCCGCGGCTGGAGCCAGGGCCTTCTGCCCTACGGCCAGATGTTCGACCACAAGGGCCCGCTGATCTTTTTCATCAACGCCCTGGGCTATGCCGTCCGGGGCCGGGCGGGGCTGATGCTGTTTCAAACGGTGAGCCTTGCGGCCGCCATCTGGTTCATCTACCAAATGGGCCGGGTGTATCTGAACCGGCCCTTTTCGGTGCTGGCGGCGGCTTCCTCGGTTTTGTACATCGCCCGCACCTTTGATGAGGGCAACATGACCGAGGAATACAGCCTGCCCTTCATTGCCGCGAGCCTGTGGCTTTTGCTGCGCTGGTGCCGCAGGGTGCAGACGGACGGCCCCGCCGACCACCCCTGGCAGTGGGCGGCGGTGTACGGCCTTTCGTTTGGGGCCATTCTGATGATGCGGGTCACCAATGCGGTGAGCTTTTGCTGCTTTGTGGCAGTGGTGTGCGTTTATCTTGTGATCTGGGGCCGGTGGAAAAACCTGGGGCAGAATGCGCTGGGCTTTGTGGGCGGCTTTTTGGGCATCACGGCCCCGTTTGGCATCTACTTTGCCGCCAAGGGCCTGTTCGACGAAATGCTGTACGGCACCCTGATTTACAATGTGCGCTACACCGGCGAATTTTCGGTGCGGGAGTATTACCGGGGGGCAACCCTGGCCCACCCCAGCCTGCGCCATGTGGTTACCGAGTTTGCGGTGCCGCTGTTCGTTTTGGTGCTGGTTTCGCTTTTGGCGCTGGCCGCAATGCCCAAAAAGCCTTTGGGCTGGGCGGGGCTTTTGTGCGCCGGGGGCAATCTTTACACCCTGTTCACCATCCACCCCTACACCCACTATTACATCATCGTGGGGCCGCTGGCGGCGCTGTGCGGGGCCATGTGCGGTGCATTGTGGATGGAAAAGGGCAAAGGCCGCCTTCACCGGGCCGCCGCCCTGGGGGCCATAGTGCTGGCGGCGGGCATGGGGCTCAACCAGTGCCGGCTGCTGCCGGGCTGGAAAGAGGACCGGTTCTTCAAGCAGTACCCGGCCGAAACGCTGGATTACAACAACGTGGCCCGCAGCATGGCGGCGGTGATCCCCCCCGAAGAGTGGGACCAGGTGCTTGCCTACGGTGTGGATGCCCAGTGGTATCTGGCCACCGGCATCCAGCCCTGCCTGCCCCTGTTCATCCATCAGGACTGGCAGAGCCTTCACGACCCGGCCATGCAGGCGGCGCTGAAGGAAATGATCACCCAAACGCCCCCCAAATGGCTGGTGCTGGCGGAAAACGCCGCCGACTGGATGAAGGATTTCACCACCCAAAACTACACGGTGGTGAGCGGCGAGCAGGTGTATACCGATTTTACCGGCTACGCCCTTTACCGGCGCAACGAATAAAGCCCGGCCCGGGGGCCTTCAAACAGAAAAACAGCTTCAAAAGCAGGTGTGCGGAGCTTTCCGGCACCTGCTTTTTCACTGGTGCTTTTGTTCTGCAAAAAAAGATGTGACCTTTGGGCAGGGTTTTCGGTGTATAAGGGTGAAGGGACCCGGCAAAACAGGTTTGAAAGGAGAGAGCCCTGTGGAGGACGAAATGATCGTGGAGCTTTACTGGCAGCGCAGGGAAGCCGCCATTTCGCAGACCGCCGAAAAATACGGCGGCTACTGCCATGCCATCGCCTTCAATATCCTGAGCGATGCCGCCGACAGCGAAGAGTGCGTGAGCGATGCTTATCTGAACGCCTGGAACAGCATGCCGCCCCACCGGCCGAAGGTGCTGCGCACCTTTCTGGGCAAGATCACCCGGAACCTTGCCCTGAACCGGTTTATGGCACGCACCGCCCAAAAGCGGGGCGGCGGCCAGGTGCCGCTGGCCTTGGAGGAGCTCTGCCAGTGCATCCCGGCCCCCGGCGGCACCGAAAAGACGGTGGATGACCGGGCCCTTGCCCGGCTGCTCAACGAATTTCTGGCGTCGCTCCCGGCCCGCTCCCGCAAAATTTTCATGCGGCGGTACTGGTATTTGAGCCCCGTTGGAGAGATCGCCCGGGATTTCGGCATGGGGGAAAGCAGCGTGAAGATGTCGCTGCTGCGCTCCCGCAGAAAGCTCCGGGAGCTTTTGGAAAAGGAGGGTGTTTTGCTGTGAAGCAGGAGCGCATTTTAAGGGTCCTTTGCCAGGTGGAGGAGAGATACATCGCCGAGGCAGACCCGGAAAAAAAGCAGAAACGCAAAAGCCCCGCCCTGCGGGCGCTTGCGGCGGCGGCCTGTGTCTGCCTTTGCGCCGTGGGGGCCTTTCGGCTGTTTGCGCCGGGAATGGGGAAGGATTCAAGGGTGAGCCATCTTGCCGCCGCAGGCGAGGACCTTTATTACAGCGTGCAGGGCAAAGGGGCCTATTATTATGAAAACAAGACCCAAACCAGCACCCGGCTTTTGCCCGGCGGCCTTTTTTTTGAAACCCCCTCCGGGGTGTTCCTGTATGAGGAGGAGGAAAAAGCGCTTTACCGAATGGAGGAAAAAGAGGCCGTCCCCCTTGGCAGGGCGGATGCAGAGGGCCTTTTCGGGGGAGTGCCGGAGCTTCTGGATGTGAAAAACGACTTTGCCTACTGGGTGGGCAGCGGCCCCGAAAACGGCCCGGAAAGTCTGGTTGTGAAAACGCCCCTTGCGGGGGGCGGGGCCGAAACGGTGCGGGAATTTTGGGGCCGGCGGGTGCTGACAGCGGCCCTTTTGGGCGAAACGCTCTATTATTACAGCGACCCCGGCCCGGATATCGGCGGGCAGATCGGCGCACTCCCGCTTTCGGGGGGAAAGGAGCGCATCCTTTATTCCTTCGGCCCCGGGGTCCAGTTCCAAAACAGGGTGTTCTTCACCCCCGAAATCATTTTGCTCAGCAGGCCGGACGGCCTTTATTCCCTGGGCTATGAAGGGGCCGGGCCGGAGTTTTTGTCCCCCCTTGCCCCCACCACGAACGCCTTTGACTGGCACGGCGGCCGGGCCTGGTTTTACACCGCCGTCCCCCAGGGAGACTTTTACCGGGATGCCTTTGTCTGGGTGGACCCGGCCACAAAAGAAACCGGGGAGCAGATCGCCGTGGGAAACGGCGTTTCGCCCTACACCTACCGGGAAGCGGTGGTGTGCGATGGGGGCTGTTATTTCGTGGACCCGCAAAAGGGCCTTTTTTACCACAGCTTTGCTGAAAATACCGATCTGCTCATCCAAAAGGACTGAAAAAAGGCCGGGCGTTTTTCTCAAAGCCAAGGGGGCAGGCCCCCAAAAAACAAAAAGAGCCGCCGGTGCAGAGGGTCTTTCTGCACTGGCGGCTTTTGTGGCTTTTTTAGGAAACACGGGCCGGGTTTACCGTTTCGGCAATGTTGCGGGCATGGTCGGAGATGCGCTCCATGGTGGTGAGCACATCCAAAAACAGGATGCCCGCCTGGATGCTGCATTTCTGCTCGGTCATGCGGCGCACATGCTGGCTGCGCAGCTCCAGCTCCAGCGCATCCACCCGGTCCTCGGCGGCAAGGGTGCGGCGGATGCTGTCCGGGTCGGCCTTTTCCAGCGAGGCAAGGGCGTTTTCGCAGCTTTCCATGCAGGCACGGCAGAGCTCGTCCAGCTGGTGGCAGGCGCTTTCGGAAAAATGCAGCCGCTGGCTGAGCATCTGCTCGCTGAATTCCGAGATGTTTTCGCAGTGGTCGCCGATGCGCTCAAAATCCGAAACATTCTGTAAGGCGTGGGCGGCCTGCTGCCGCTCGCCGTCGGTGATGGGCAGGCCCGAAAGCCGCAGGATGTAATCGGAAATGCCGTCGGCCAGCCGGTCCAGCGCCGATTCCTTTTCCCGGATGGCGGTGATGGCCGCCTGCTCGGGGTGGAAAAGCACCTGCTGGGAAAGCTGCAAGGCATCCTTCGCAATGCGGCCCATGCGCAGCACCTCGGCCCGCACCGCATCCAGCGCAATGGCGGGGGTGCCCAGCATCCGCTCGTCCAAAAGCACCCGGCCCTCGTCCTGCTCCTGCCGGTCGGTGCGGCTCAGCTTCTGCGCCAGGGAAATGATCTGGCTTGAGAAGGGGAACAAAAGCAGGGTGGTGGCAAGGTTGAACAGGGTGTGGATCAGGCTGATCTGGGTCTGGGAGATATTGCCGGCGGCCCAAAGGGGCTGGGCCAGCTGCAAATAAAGGATGGAAGCAAGGCTGAACACGCCGGTGCCGATCAGGTTGAACAAAAGGTGCATCAAAGCGGCGGTCTTTGCGTTCTTTTTTGCGCCCACGCTGGAAATCAGGGCGGTGGCGCAGGTGCCGATGTTCTGGCCCATGATGATGTAGATGGCGGCGCTGAAGGGCACAAGGCCGGCGGCAAGGCTTTGCAGGATGCCCACCGAGGCCGAGGAGCTTTGGATGATGGCGGTGACGATGGCGCCGGCGGCAATGCCCAGAAGGGGGCTTTTGCCCAGCAGCACGAACAGGTTGCAGAAAGCCTCGGATTCCTTCAAGGGGGCCACCGCGCCGGACATGGCGGTGATGCCCACAAACAAAAGGCCGAAGCCGATCACGATCTTGGAAACCTCCCGGCTGGTGCTGCGCTTGGCGGCCAGCATCAGCACAACGCCGGCCAAAATGGCGGCGGGGGCCAGCATGGCGGGGTTCAGATACCGGGCCCATTCCACGCTGGAAACCATCCAGCCGGTAACGGTGGTGCCCACGTTTGCGCCCATGATCACCCCCATGGCCTGGGCAAGGTTCATGATGCCGGCGTTCACAAAGCCCACCACCATCACCGTGGTGGCCGAAGAGCTTTGGATCACGGCGGTGATCACCACACCCAAAAGAACGCCCATGAATTTGTTTTTGGTGAGCATTTCCAGCGAAGATTTCATGCGGCTGCCTGCCGCGTTTTCAAGGCCCTGGGCCATGATCTGCATGCCGTAAATGAACATGCCCAGCCCTCCCGCAAAGGGTAGAAGAATGTCAGCGATCATTGAAGTTCCTCCATTTTTGTGTGCTTTTTGCAAAAACGGGCACCCCAAAGGCCGGGAGCAGGGCATAAAAAAAGAGGCTCCCATTGCTCCCTTGGGGGGCAATAAAAGTCTCACCACTTTGTCGGGTACCGAGTGTTTCCACTGTACTGACGATAGCCCGAACACAGCAATCTGCAATGCAGGTTACTCCCTTTTATCGCTGTCATTATAAAGGATGAAAGCGGGCTTTGTCAATCGAAATCCATGAAGGAAAAACCAAAAGCCCCCAAAAACGGCAAAAAGCCCGGCCAAAGCAGCTTTCGGCCGGACTTTTTGGTTATTCAAAACAAGGGCACGAGCCGGGTCTTTTCCGAAAAAAGCAGCGAAAGCTGGCCCGGCTTCTGCCAAAGCTCTTCCTTTTGCAGAAGGATGACGGTTTTTTGCGAAAAAACCAGATACAGGTCCAGCGTTTCAACCACCCACAAAACGTCTGCCCAGAAAAGCAGCGTGGCGCCCTGAGAGGATTCGCCGGTTTTTACCGAAAGGCCGTCCTCGTCCGCAACCACCTGCACCGGGCCGCTTTTCAAAAGCTCACTTCGGGAAACAAGCAGCTTTGCGGCCGCTTTTTGAAACCGGGCCGAAGGCCCTTTTTTGAAAGCGGACACAAGGGCCGCTATGCCCAGAAGAAGGCAGCCGGCGGCCCCGGGCAGCAGCGGGCGCAGCTCGGGCGAAAAAACGACCCCAAACAGCAGGAAAAGCCCGCAGACAAGCGCCAGCGGCGCTAAAACCTTGGGCCGGGCAAAAAACAAAACAAAGCTTGCGTACAGCCACACGATGAGCCCCACCGCCAGCAGCGCGGGCAGGGCCGAGGGCTCCATCAAAGCGGGCAGCACCACACCCAGCGAGCCGAGCCACAAAAGCCCGGTGAGCACGGTGCGCAGGATCACGATCTCCCGGCCGGCCCCGCCCTTGCGGGCATTCAGCCGGTCGCCAACGGCCCACAGCCGGGGGTATTTCCTGCGGCCGTCCAGCTCAACGTGCTTTTCCAGCGCCCGGGCGATCTGCGGCCCAAGCTCGGGCCGGACGGGTTTTTCAATAGTAAAAACGAACGGTGCGTTCATGGCAGTTGCGCCTCCCTCTTTTTTCTTCATTATACCACCGAAACCAAAGCTGAAAAAGCGGCAGGATAGCAAAAATCCGATGCGAAAACACCGGGTTTTCGCATCGGATCTCTAAAAATCAGCGCAGGAAGAGCTTGCCGTCTGCTGCATCCAGCACCAGCGTGTCGCCGCTGGAACGCTCGCCCCGGATGATCTCCCGGGCGATCAGGGTCTCGGCCCGGCTCTGGATGAACCGCTTCAGCGGCCGTGCACCGTAGATGGGGTCGTACCCTTCGTCGATGATGAGGGCCTTGGCCGCATCGGTGACGGTGAGGCCCAGCTGCTGGTCGGCCAGGCGCTTGCGCAGGCTCTCCAAAAGCAGGTCCACAATGCTGCCGATCTCCTGCTTTGTCAGGGGCTTGTAGAACACGATCTCGTCCAGCCGGTTGAGGAACTCCGGCCGGAACTGGGTCTTGAGCATCCCTTCCACCGTTTCACGGGCGGCAGGGGAGATCTCGCCCTTTTCGTCGATGCCCTCCAAAATGGCATTGCTGCCCAGGTTGCTGGTCAAAATCAGGATGGTGTTCTTGAAATCCACCACACGGCCTTGACTGTCTGTAATATGGCCGTCATCCAATACTTGCAGTAAAATATTGAACACGTCCGGGTGGGCCTTTTCCACCTCATCGAACAGCACCACGCTGTACGGGTGGCGGCGCACCGCCTCGGTCAGCTGGCCGCCTTCCTCATAGCCCACATATCCCGGAGGGGCACCGATCAGGCGGGACACGCTGAACTTCTCCATATATTCGGTCATGTCGATTCGCACCATGTTGCGCTCATCGTCGAACAAAGCTTCGGCTAGGGATTTGGCAAGCTCGGTTTTGCCCACGCCGGTGGGGCCCAGGAACAGGAAGCTGCCAATGGGGCGGCCCGGGTTTGCAATGCCGGCCCGGCTGCGCAGGATGGCCTCCGAAACCTTCTGCACCGCTTCGTTCTGGCCGATCACCCGCTTGTGCAGCAGGTCCTCAAGGCCCAGAAGCTTCTCCCGTTCGCCCTCCACCAAACGCTGTACTGGGATGCCGGTCCAGCGGGCAACGATGCGGGCGATCTCCTCGTCGGTGACCTTATCCCGCAGCAGGGTGGCGGTCTCTTCGGTCTGCTCGGCCTTTGCCTCCATTTCGGCCAGCTTCTTTTTCAGCTCGGGCAGGCGGCCGTATTTCAGCTCGGCGGCCTTGTTCAGGTCGTATTCCCGCTCGGCCTTTTCGATGGCGGCGCTGGTCTTTTCGATCTCCTCACGGATGGCCTGCACGCTGCCGATGGAGGACTTTTCGTTGTCCCACTTTGCCTTCATGGCGTTGAACTCGCTGCGCTCGTCGGCAAGCTCCTTCTGCAGCTGGGCCAAACGGTCCTGACTCAGGTGGTCGGTCTCCTTTTTCAGGGCCGCCTCCTCGATCTCCAGCTGCATGATGCGCCGGCGCAGGTCGTCCAGCTCGGCGGGCATCGAGTCCATCTCGGTGCGGATCATGGCGCAGGCCTCATCCACCAGGTCGATGGCCTTGTCCGGCAGGAACCGGTCGGTGATATACCGGTCGGACAGGGTGGCGGCGGCAATCAGGGCGTTGTCCTGAATCTTTACGCCGTGGAACACCTCATACCGCTCTTTCAGGCCCCGCAGGATGGAGATGGTGTCCTCCACGGTGGGCTGGTCCACCTGCACCGGCTGGAACCGGCGTTCCAGGGCCGGGTCCTTTTCGATGTACTGGCGGTATTCGTCCAGGGTGGTGGCGCCGATGCAGTGCAGCTCGCCCCGGGCCAGCATGGGCTTTAAGATGTTGCCCGCATCCATGGCGCCGTCGGTTTTGCCGGCGCCCACGATGGTGTGCAGCTCATCAATGAACAGGATGATCTGACCCTCGGACTTTTTCACCTCGTTCAGAACGCTCTTGAGCCGTTCCTCAAATTCGCCCCGGTATTTGGCGCCGGCCACAAGGGCGCCCATATCCAGGCTGAAAAGGGTGCGGTCCTTCAGGTTTTCCGGCACATCCCCCCGCACGATCCGCTGGGCAAGGCCCTCGGCAATGGCGGTTTTGCCAACGCCGGCTTCACCGATGAGAACCGGGTTGTTTTTCCGCTTGCGGGAAAGGATGCGGATCACATTGCGGATCTCCTGGTCACGGCCGATCACCGGGTCCAGCTTGTGGGCACGGGCGGCTTCCACCAGGTCCTGGCCGTATTTTTTCAATGCGTCGTAGGTTTCCTCCGGGTGGTCGCTGGTCACCCGCTGGCTGCCGCGCACGGTGGCCAGCTGCTGCAGAAACTTCTGCCGGTCGATGCCGTAGCGGCTCAGAAGCCGGCCGGCGGGGCCGTCATCCTCCAAAAGGGCCAGGAAGAGATGCTCCACGCTCACATATTCGTCCTTCATCTCTTCGGCCTTTTTCTCGGCACGGGTCAAAAGCTGATCGGCGGCAGCGGAAATGTAGATCTTGCCCGGCTCCCGGCCGGTGCCGGTCACATGGGGCAGGGCCGCCACCAGGCGGCGGGCCTCCTCGGCAAAGGCGGCGGGGTCCACGCCCAGCTTCTGCAAAAGCTGGGGGATGAGCCCCTCCTTCTGGTTTGCGGCCGCACACAGCAGGTGCTGGGGCTCCAAGGCCTGGTTCTCATACTCGATGGCCAGGGTCTGGGCGTTCTGTACCGCTTCCAGTGTTTTTTGGGTATATTTGTTCGCGTTCATAGAAGCATACCTCCTTTTGAGCAGCCTTAAACGTGAAAGCAATTACTAGTTTTAGCACTCTCGTGCCTCGACTGCTAATATTGTAGTCCTGTTTTGAGGGTTCGTCAAGGGGTTTCATAATTTTTTTACAACTGAAAAGCCCCTTAGCGGGTCCCGCTCTTGAAGTTTGCGCTTTAATAAAGTAAAATAACAGATAGACCAAAAATGCAAGCGGCCTTTGAAGCCGAAAGGAGTAATGGAATATGAAGCTTGATCGCGAAAGCGTGTGCGTACAGGGTGGCTACACCCCCGGCAACGGCGAACCCCGCCAGATCCCCATTGTGCAGTCCACCACCTTTAAATATGCAACCAGCGAAGATATGGGCAAGCTCTTTGACCTTGAGGCCGAGGGCTATTTTTACAGCCGGCTGCAGAACCCCACCTGCGATGCGGTGGCGGCCAAGATCTGCGCCCTTGAGGGCGGCAGCGCGGCCATGCTCACCTCCAGCGGCCAGGCGGCAAACTTTTATGCCCTGTTCAACATTGCGGCCTGCGGCGACCATGTGGTGTGCTCCTCCAGCATTTACGGCGGCACCTACAACCTGTTTTCGGTGACCATGAAGCGCATGGGCCTGGAATGCACCTTTGTGGAGCCGGACTGCTCCGAGGAAGAGCTGAACCGGGCCTTCCGGGAAAACACCAAGGCGGTTTTCGGCGAGACCATCGCAAACCCGGCCCTCACCGTGCTGGACATTGAAAAATTCGCAAAGGCCGCCCACGCCCACGGGGTGCCCCTCATTGTGGACAATACCTTTGCCACCCCCATCAACTGCCGCCCCTTCGAGTGGGGGGCCGACATCGTGACCCACTCCACCACCAAGTATATGGACGGCCACGGCGCTGCCATCGGCGGCTGCATCGTGGACAGCGGCAAATTCGACTGGACCCGCTACCCGGAAAAATTCCCCGGCCTTTGCACCCCGGACGAAAGCTATCACGGGGTGACCTATACCCAGCGCTTCGGCCTGGAAGGGGCCTTCATCACCAAGGCCACCGCCCAGCTCATGCGGGACTTCGGCTCGGTGCAGAGCCCCCAGTCGGCCTTTATGCTGAATTTGGGCCTTGAAAGCCTGCATGTGCGCATGAAGCGCCACTGCGAGAACGCCCAGGCGGTTGCCGAGTTTTTGCAGAGCCACCCCAAGATCAGCTGGGTGAGCTACTGCGGCCTGCCGGGGGACAAATACTATGAGCTGGCGCAGAAATACCTGCCCGGCGGCAGCTGCGGCGTGGTCAGCTTTGGCGTGAAGGGCGGGCGCAAGGCCGCCGAGACCTTTATGAAACACCTCAAGGTGGCCGCCATCGAGACCCATGTGGCCGATGCCCGCACCTGCTGCCTGCATCCCGCCAGCGCCACCCACCGCCAGATGAACGATGCCGAGCTTGCCGCCGCCGGCGTGAGCCCGGACCTTGTGCGGTTCAGCTGCGGCCTGGAAAGCGCAAATGACCTGATCGAGGACATCCGCCAGGCGCTGGAAACCATCTGACAGGCAATTTTTTAAAAACGGCGGCCAAAAGCCGGCTCAAAAAAGGAGAGGGCCTTCATGCCTTTGATCATTCCCAAAGACCTGCCCGCTTATGCGGCGCTGGAAAATGAAAATGTTTTTGTAATGAATACCCGCAGGGCAAGGACCCAGAACATCCGGCCGCTGCGCATCCTGGCCCTGAACCTGATGCCCACCAAAATTGCCACCGAGACCCAGCTGGCAAGGCTTTTGGCCAACAACCCCATCCAGGTGCAGCTCACATTGCTGCACACCAAAAGCCATGCGGCCTCCCACGTTTCGGGCGAGCACATGGCCGCCTTTTACAAAACCTTCGATGAGGTGAAAAACGAGCGGTTCGACGGTGCCATCATCACCGGCGCGCCGGTGGAGCAGATGCCCTTTGAAGCGGTGGATTACTGGCCGGAGCTGTGTGAGATCATGGATTTCACCCGCACCCATGTGTATTCCACCCTGCATGTGTGCTGGGGTGCGCAGGCGGGGCTTTACCACCATTTCGGCATCCACAAGCACCCCCTTGAGCAGAAAATGTTCGGGGTGTTCCCGCACCGGGTGCTGCGGCCGTCCAACCCGCTGGTGCGGGGCTTTGACGAGGTGTTCTGGGCACCCCATTCCCGCTACACCGGGGTGGACCGTGCCCAGATCGATGCCTGCCCGGAGCTTCGGGTGCTGGCCGAAAGCAGCGAGGCCGGCGTTTACCTGCTGAGCACCGATTCCGGCCGGCAGATCTTTGTGACCGGCCACCCGGAATACGAAAAATACACCCTGGATGCCGAGTACCGGCGGGATGTGGCAAAGGGGCTGCCCATTGCGCCCCCGAAAAACTATTATCCCGATGATGACCCAAAGAAAGACCCGGTCTACCGCTGGCGCAGCCATGCCTTTTTGCTGTATACCAACTGGCTGAACTATTATGTTTACCAGCAGACCCCCTATGACCTGGACAGCCTTTCCACCGTGGAAGGATAAGATGTTGAAAAGGAGCATGCTTTGAATACACAAAAAACAGACCTTGCCCGCGGCCAGCGGCAGAACCTTTTTTTGACCTTCGGCACCGGAGTTTTTCTGGTGCTGGGGGTCTATCTGCTTTTGGGTGCCTGGCCCTTTGGGGATGCCACCCTGCTCACCGGCGACCTGAACGGCCTGTATGTGGCCTACATCACCGATCTGAAGCGCCGCATCCTGGACGGGGGCTTTTTTTACAGCTTTGCAAAGCTGTGCGGCGGCAGCACCCTGGGGCTTTTTGCCTATTATATGGCAAGCCCCTTCAACCTGTTGTTCTTTTTGCTGCCCGGGCGATGGATCCCCCAGGCGGTGCAGCTGGTGTTTCTGCTGCGCACCGCCCTCACCGCCACGGCCATGTGCTTTTTCCTGCAAAAGCATTTTCGGTCCCAAAGCCGCCTTCTGCCCTTTTTGAGCCAGGCCTACGGCCTGTGCGCCTTCTGCGTGGTGTACAATCAGAACATCATCTGGATGGATGTGGTGCTGCTGGCCCCGCTGATGCTTTGGGCGCTGGAAACGCTGGTGGATACCGGCCGGCCCTGGCCGGTGTTCCTGATCACGGCGGCTTCGGCCCTGCTCAACTTCTACACCGCCTGGTCGGTGTGTCTGTTCAGCGTTTTGTATTTCTTCTATTACTGGGCCGTGAGCGAAAGGCTGGAGGGCCGCACCGGCCGGCTCTTTGCAGACCGGTTTTTCCGGTTTGCCGGGGCGGGTGTTCTGGGTGCGGGCAGCGCCATGGCGCTGGTTTTGCCGGCCCTTGTGGAAATCGAGCAAAGCAAGGGTGCGCTTTTTTCCATGCAGCTCACCTTTGCCGCCAATTTTGAATGGAAGGAGCTGCCCTACCGGCTGTTCTTCGGCAACTTTTTCTGGGAGGATGTGACGAACGGCCTGCCCAACCTCTACTGCGGCGTGTTCTGCGTGGCGCTGGGGCTGGTGTTCTGGCTGAGCCCGGCGGTGAAAAAGCGCACAAAGCTTGCTTCGGCCGGCATTTTGGCCGTGATGCTGCTCAGCTGCTGGGCGCAGGATCTGAACCTTGTGTGGCACGGCTTCAAGGAGCCGGTCTGGTTCCCGTACCGTTACAGCTTCCTCATCAGCCTGCTGCTCATCCTTTTTGCGGCCGGGGCCCTGCTGGCCGCCCGGCCCCGGGTGTGGGTGCTGGCCGGGGCCGGGGCTGCCGGCCTTGCCTGGATGGCCGGCTATGCCTTAACGGCAAAGGACACCTTCTCGGCGGCAAAGCTTTTGGCAGCGGCCCTTGTGTTCTTCGGCACCCTGGCGGCGCTGTGGCTGCTGGGCGCAAAGCGCACCGGCGCTTTGGCGGGCAGTGTGCTGCTGGCCGGGCTGATGCTGGGCGATCTTGCCGCAAACAGCTTCCTTTCGCTGCGCAAGTTCGAGCTTTACACCCGCAGCGGCTTTGAAACCTTTTACGATGAGGGCAGCCAGGCGGTGGATGCCATCCGCAAAAAGGACCCGGGCCTTTACCGCATCGAGCGCAACTTCTTCCGCACCCTCAACGACCCCATGCTGCTGGGCTACTGGGGCATCAGCCACTATTCCTCCACAAAGGCCAGCGCCGCAAAGCCCATGCTGGAACAGATGGGCTATGTGAACTACAACCTTTACGGCTGGGGCGCCACCGCCGCGGCCGACAGCCTTTTGGGCATCCGCTACCTGTGTGCGGACGGCACCCGCCCGGTGCCCGCACCCTATGAAAAGCTGGAGCTTGGCACAGCCCTTGAAATTTACGAAAACCCCTGTGCGCTGCCCCTTGCCTATCTTGGCAGCAGCCAGGCCCTTTCGGTGGACCCGGAAACCAGCACCGATGCCTTCCGGCTGCAAAACCAGATGTACGCCGCCCTTCTGCCCGGCTCAAAGCCGGTGCTGCTGCCGGCCCGGGACGGCGTTTTCACCGACGGCGGCAAGGGCATTTCCTATGAGTTCACCGCCCCGGTGAGCGGCCCTTGCTTTATGGCCATCCCGGATACCGGCATCTTCCTGCCGGCGGATGTGCGGCTGAACGGTGAGCTGCTGGGCGAGTATTTCAAGGAGGATTCCCTGGGCGGCGTGTGGCCGCTGGGCGATCTGGAAAAGGGCCAGCGGGTGCAGCTTTGGCTGGGCTTTGAGGACAAGCCCGAATACCGGCAGAAGCTTCAGGTGTACAGCCTGGATGAAGCCATGCTTGCCGCCGTGACCGATACCCTGAAAGCCCTTGCCCCAAAGGACCTTTCCATCCGGGGGGGCGGGCGCATCGAGCTCACCGCACAGGCCACCGAAACCATGGATCTTCTGGTCCTGCCCTTCGGCTATGAGGACAAGGCCCACTGGCAGGCCAGCGTGAACGGCCAGGCCGTGACCGCCCGGCCGGTGTTCGGCGGCATGCTGGGCGTGCCCCTTGCGCCCGGCGAAAACCGGGTGCAGCTTCGCTACCGCCACCCCGCATCCGGGCTGGGTGCCGTTTTGAGCGCCGTGAGCCTTGCCGCCGCCCTGGGCTGGTACTGCTTCGAGCGAAAGAAAAAATCTCAAAACCCATAAAAACCGCAAAAGCGGGCCGCACCCGGAAAACGAAGGTGCGGCCCGCTTCTTTTATAAAACCTGCCCCAAACACAAAAGCGGCGCCAGCCGGGAGCTTTGCTCCGGGGGCTGGCGCCGCTGTCTGCGTTTGAAAAGGCATTTTGCCCGCAGGGGGCAGTTCTGCAAATCAGTTCTCGGTCATCAGAACGTCCGAAACCATGTCGGCGATCAGGTTCATCTTCACATAACCCAGGCCGTAGGTCTCGATCACCTTGTCCTTGTTTTCGCCAAAGGCTTCCTCAATGTCCTTGTCCTGGACCTGGATGCCCTCAGTCTCGGCAATGGCCTGGAAGATCAGCTGCTGGCGGGCAGCGTCCTTGGCGTCCTCGGTGAGCTTTTCGGTGAAGGCTTCCTCATCGGCAAAGCCGGAAAGCTTCACGAAATCGCCCAGCTCCATGCCGAACTGTGCGGCAGAAGCCTTGGCAGATGCCAGGTTGATGGCAATCATGGAATCAAGCATGCTCTGGGGTGCATCCTTGGTCTCGCAGCCCTCGTCCAGAGCGGCCATCAGCGCACGGTACTTGAGCATTTCGCCCAGATCCTTGCGGATGCCCTCGTCGGCCTCGGCAACGGTCTTCCAGCCGTACTGGGTGGAGAGCTTGTCGTTTACAAATTCATCGGTGAACTCGGGGTAAACGGTCTCACCCTCGATGTATTCAACGGTGGTCTTGAAAACGGCGGCCTTGCCGGCCATGGGCAGCTTTTCGCCGTTTGCATCGGAGTAATCCTCGGGGAAGGTCACGTTCACGTCGAACTCCTCGCCGGGCTTGTGGCCAACGATCTGCTCCTCAAAGCCGGGGATGTAGCTGCCGGAGCCCACCACCAGACGGGTGGCGTTGCCGCCGGTGCTGCCGCCCTCGAACTCCTCACCGTCCACAGAACCCACATAGTTCAGGTAAACGGTGTCGCCGTCCTTCACTTGGGCATCGGTCACCTTGGTGGCTTCGCCGTAGGGGGCGGTCAGGTTCTTCTTGGCATCTGCCATCATCTCGTCGGTAACGGCAAGATCCTCGGCAGGCAGCTCAAAATTCTTGTAGTCGGGCAGGGTAACATAATCCAGGGCCTTAACGTCCTTCCACAGGCCGTTGTCATCCAGGCCGTCGCTGTAAGGGATGCTGGGTGCTTCCGGTGCTGCGCCTTCGGCAGCGGAGTCTGCGTTGGGGGCAGAGCTCGAATCGGGAGCGGATGCGGCGCCGCCGCAGGATACAAGGCCCAGACCCAGGCCCAAAGCCAGGATCAGGCAAACTGCACGAATAAAATTCTTTTTCAAAATGTTGCTCCTCCTAAACTTCGCAGCTGGCCCGGCCAGCCTGCGGAACTTAAACTTCATTATACCACGCCTAAAAGCAAATGGGCAAAGAATTTGCGAAAATTCATAAAACTGTCTCAAACTTAAATACAAATAGTATAAATGTTCTCGCTGTATACAGCTTTCTTGGGCCAAAACCCGGCAGCTGTGTGAAAATACCCCAAAAATATCCGCAGAAAAATTTTGATTTGTGCATTGACAACCGCCCCCGAGTGTGCTTTAATGGGATAAACCGATGAGGCGGAAGTAAAACCATGAAGCGCACTCACAGAGAGCCCCGAGGGTGGAAACGGGCAGAAATGCGAACATGGTAAATGGACCGCTGAGGGCAGTGCGAACCGGGTCTTGAAAAATCCGCAGTAGCCAAGCCGGGGGGCTCCCGTTACAGGGCCCGGGATGTGTCTGCATCCCATGAGCGGGCCCTTTTCAAAGGGTCAAGCAAGGTGGCACCGCAAGTCTTGAAGCAGTTTCAGGACCTGCCCTTGTATTTTAAAATACAGGGGGCAGGTCCTGTTTTTTTATACCATGCCCCCAAGGCCTTATGGAGGGAAACACCATGAAACTGAAAAAACTCACTTCGCTTTTGCTGGCCGGCACCCTGGCCCTCGGCCTTGCCGGCTGCGGCAGTGCCGCCCCCGAAAACCCCGAAGCCCAAAACACCCTCAAGGTGGGCGTTGTGCAGTACGACCGGCACTCCAGCCTGGACGAGATCTGCGATGCCCTCACCCGGGAGCTGGAAACCTCGGCCACGGCCCTTGCGGGCCTTGGCACCAAGCTGGAAGTGACCGTGAAAAACGGCCAGGGCGATGCCGCCACCATCAATGACATCTGCACCCTGTTTTTGGCAGACAAGGTGGACCTGGTGGTGGCCATTGCCACCCCCGCCGCCGCACCGGCCGCCGCCGCTTTGCAGGGCAGCGACATCCCGCTGGTGTTCTCGGCCGTGACCGATCCGGTGGCCGCCCAGCTGGTGGACTCCATGGAGGCCCCCGGCGGCAGCATCACCGGCACTTCCGATTACATCGACACCCAGGCCATTTTCAATCTGGCCCTCACCCAGAACCCCCAGCTGAAAAAGCTGGGCATCCTGTACAACCTGTCCGAGCCCAACAGCGTGGCCACCGTGGAAAAGGCGGTGCCCCAGCTGGAAGAAAAGGGGGTGGAAGCCCTGCTCACCACCGTTTCGGCGGAAAGCGAGGTGCAGATGGCAGTGCATGACCTGATCTCCGAAGGGGCCCAGGCCATCTTTGTTCCCATCGACAATACCGTGGCAAACGCCATGAGCGTTCTGGCGGATGAAGCCATCCGGGCGGGCCTGCCGGTGTATACCGCAGCTGACAGCCTGGTGCGGGACGGCGGCCTTGCCACCGTGGGGGTCAACTACACCGCCCTGGGCGAAGAGACCGCCCACATGGTCACCGATATCCTGGTGAACGGCAAAGACCCGGCCCAGATGCCGGTGCGGGTGCTGGAAGATCAGATCGTCACCGTGAACACCACCACCGCAAAGGCCCTTTCCATCGACCCGGACGTGTTCGATCAGGGCAATGGCTATTTCAGCGTGGAGTAAGGAGGAAAACAGCATGGCACTTTTGCTGAAGGGCGCAGTGGAAACCGGCTTTATTTATGCGCTGGTTGCCCTTGCGCTGTATCTGTCCTTCCGGGTGCTGGACATTGCCGACCTGACCACCGACGGCTCGTTTGTGCTGGGCAGTGCGGTTTCGGCGGTGCTGGCGTCTGCCGGCCACCCGGTGCTGGGCCTTTTGGGCGGCTTTCTGGCCGGCTGCCTTGCCGGGCTTGTGACCGCCTTCCTGCATACCCGCATGAAGGTGCAGGCCATCCTTGCCGGCATCATCACCATGACCGGCCTTTACACCGTGAACCTGTGGGTCATGGGCGGCCGGGCCGACCTTCAGCTGCTGCGGGTGGATACCGTGTTCACCAAAATGCAGAAGCTGGCCGGCCCCTTGGCGGCAAAGCTCATCGTCACCGGCATTGCGGCCGGCGGCATGGCCCTGCTGCTGGGGCTTTTCCTCAAAACACAGCTGGGCCTTTCGCTGCGGGCCACCGGCGATAACCGGGATATGGTCTCGGCCTCCTCGGTGGACCCGGCCCTCACCATCACGGTGGGCCTTTCGCTGGCAAACGGGCTCACCGCCCTTTCCGGCGCGGTGCTGGCCCAGTATCAGATGGCCAGCAGCGTGAGCCTTGGCACCGGCGTTGTGGTCATCGGCCTGGCAAGCCTCATCATCGGTGAGGTGCTGGTGGGCCGGGGCGGAGTTGCCCGGGGCGTTCTGGGTGCGGTGCTGGGTGCGGTGGTTTACCGCATCCTCATGGTCATCGCCCTGAAAAACAGCCCCTCGCCCAGCAATATGAAGCTCATCAGCGCCCTGATCGTGGCGGTGGCCATCAGCTGGCCTGCCGCCGCCCAGTGGCTCAAACTGAAAAAGCGGCAGAAGGCCGCGAAGGGAGGCCGGGAAAAATGCTGAAGCTGGAAGGTGTGGCCAAAAGCTTTCAGGCCGGTACGGTGAATGAAAAACACGCCCTGCAAGGGGTGGACCTGCACCTTGCCCCCGGCGATTTTGCCTGTGTGGTGGGCTCCAACGGGGCTGGAAAATCCACCCTGTTCGGGGCCATTGCGGGCAGCTTTGTGCCGGACAGCGGCCGGGTAGTGCTGGATGGGGAGGATATCACCTTCACCCCTGAGCACCGGCGCAGCCGCAAGATCGGCCGCCTGTTTCAGGACCCCCTCAAGGGCACCGCACCCCACATGACCATTGAGGAAAACATGGCCCTTGCCTACCTGCGGGCCTCCCAGGGGCGGCACCTGTTCGGGGGCATCCGTGCCAAGGACCGGGCCTTTTTCAAAGAGCGGCTGGCCCAGCTGGGCCTTGGCCTTGAGGACCGGATGGGCCAGCAGGTGGGGCTGCTTTCCGGCGGCCAGCGGCAGGCGCTGACATTGCTCATGGCCACCCTTGTCACCCCAAAGCTGCTGCTTTTGGATGAGCACACCGCAGCGCTGGACCCGGCCACCGCCGATAAGATCCTGGAGCTGACCCAAAAGATCGTGGCCGAAAACGGCATCACCTGCCTTGCCATCACCCACAACCTGAAAAGCTCGCTGGAAATGGGCAACCGCACCCTGATGATGGACCGTGGCCGCATCGTGCTGGACGTGCAGGGAAAAGAGCGGGCCGCCATGACCATGGACGACCTGCTGGCCCGCTTCCACGAAAACGCCGGCCGCGCGCTGGATAACGACCGCATCCTGCTTTCCAAATGACCCCCCGAAAATCGTGCAGGGGATGAGCGGCAGCCCCATTATTCAGGATGGTAAACTGGTAGGCGCTGTGACCCATGTATTTGTAAATGACCCCACAAGGGGTCACGGGATCTTTATCGAAAATATGCTGAACGCAGCAGAATAATGAAAAGCGGCAGAGGGATTTTCCCTCTGCCGCTTTTTTCGTTTGTATGCTATAATGCGGTTAAATAAATCAAAGTAATCCTAACAGTAGCAACGCCGCCTGCCCTGCACGGGCTGGCGGCGTTTACTCTATGAGTAATAAAGTTTTTTGAAATAAGTTGTAAGATTTTTATGTAGTTTCCGTGTATATGGGTGAAAGAAGGAAGATCTCATGGAAGATACAGAAAAATGTCATTCATAGTGTAATATATTGAAAGGCAAAGGCACTAATAGATTGAAAGGAGGCCAGGAGATGGGAGAATTACTCCAGGATGTATATGCCGAATATAGCGAAGATATTTACCGATATTTCTATGGATTGACCCTTGATGCTGGCCTATCCGAAGATCTAACGGCAGAAGTATTCTTAGAAGCAGTCAAGTCACTACATACATTTAGAAATGATTCCAGCATGAAAACATGGCTTTATTCTATTGCCCGTCACTGTTGGTTCCATTATTTGCGAAAAAAGAAAAACCAGCCATCAACAATTTCTGATAATTCTTTTCCAACGGGCGGTTGGACCGATCAAGATGCTATGGAGAAAAACATATCTGATCGGTCTATGATAGAACGAATTAAGGAAATACTTCATCTTTTGTCCCCCCAAGCAGAGAAAGTGATGAAAATGCGGATGGATGGATTTTCTTACCATGAAATATCCTCGGAAATGAAGATTTCTGAAAACTCTGCACGGGTCATTGAATTTAGAGCAAGAACAAAAGTAAAGAAAATTTTAATAGAGGAGGGGTTTATTGATGAGTAAAATTTCATGCGATATTTGTATGGATCTTATCCCCTTGGTACAGGATGGTGTTGCCAGCGATGACAGTGCTTTGGCTGTAAAAGAGCACATTACAATTTGTCCTCAGTGCAGAGCCTTATATGATGAACGCCCTCCTATGGAAACGAACAATTCACGAATCAACACCAAAGTAAAGACAAAAATTAATAGCTTTTTTGCCTTTTTGGTATTGATCGGAATATTCTTTGGCATCAGCCTTTTGACGCAGGAGGGCTTCTTCTATATGTTACTGTTTCTTCCGTTGCTGGGCGGGAGCAGTTATGTTGTGTTCCGCTGGAAAGCTCTATGGAAAATGCCAATTCTATTAGGTGCCCTTTTACTGATAGCGCATGGTATTTCGGTGATACAGGGAGCCGAAGTTAATTTGCTCGGAATTGCTTTTTGGCTGATAATCAATTCTCTTATGACTGACATAGGCACTCTAATTGTGGGCCTTTTACATTTTGCATTTCGAAAGGAGAATATGAAATGAAAAAATATCTGAAAGTTGGAGCGTTTCTCGTCGCATTGCTTTTGATTGGTTTTTTAGTCTATATCGTTGATTTCTTCACAGGATATCCGGTTAGCTATTTCCGGGTACAGCATACAGCCGAGCAATACATGGAAGAAAATTATTCCGGCATGGACTATGTATTGTCAAAGCCATCATATAGCCTGAAATTAGGTGGTTTTGATATGGAGGCTTCTATTCCGAATACCATTGATAACCATTTCTCCATCAGCTTTTATCGTGGCGGAACGCTCAAATATGATACTTATGAGCAAGATGTGTTGAATAAAGCGAATACAGCTATAAGATTGAGCAACGACTACAACGCAAAGATTCGGGATGTATTTGCAAACAGCGATTTTCCCTTTGCCGCTGATATAAGCGGAGATTTTCAGTCTGCAAGAACCGGAGTACAAGAACAGCAGCATGAACCGGGAGTTTACCCTGAGAAATGGAACATTCAGGAATTGGTTCTCGATGGGGAATATGATATTTCCGAGCTGTCGGGTCAATATGGCACCGTATTTTTGAGTGTTACATCTCGTGATGTCTCGGTCAAAGCAGCTGCGGAATCGTTTCTCAGGCTAAAAGCCATTATGGAGCAAAACCATTTGCCGTTTAAGTCCGTGACACTTTGGATCTCGTCAGAAAAAACAGATGATTCGGAAAATCCGGTAGAGCAGTTGCAGATATTAAACTTCGGCTGGGACGACATATATGAAGAAGGGCTTGAAGAACGAGTAAACGAAGCTGTAGCCGCAACAGAGTCGTATTACAACAAATAAAATAAGAATAAAGTGTTAGTTCTATTCCAATTTAGTTAACAGTTGTTGTCCCGAATAGAAATCACCCGTGAGCGGCAGCCCCATTATTCAGAACGGCAAGCTGATAGGTGCTGTGACCCATGTTTTGGTCAATGATCCCACGAAGGGTTATGGTATCTTTATAGAAAATATGCTCAGCGCAGCAGAATAATGAAAAGCGGCAGAGGGAAAATCCCTCTGCCGCTTTTTTCGTTTGTATGCTATAATGCGGTTAAACAAATCAAAGTTAACTTAACAGATGAGTTTTAGAAGGAGTGTAATTGCATGAAGAACTTTAATTTTTCGCAATTCTTGGGCCATTGCGTTATTGGCGTCAGCATTATTGCTGCGGGTTGGCTTATCAGCGAAGAACTACCCAACACAACACAGGTGCCGTCAAATCTATCTGTGATAACACAGACACAAGACGAACAGTATGGCAACTATCTGTCAAAGAATGAGGTTGCTGCATACCTCAGCATCACAGACGAAGATGTGGATAAATTATTTTCTTCTGGAGAACTTGATGGAACATATACTGTGGCAGGTGCAAACTATATTTTCAGCCGTGAGAAACTTGATGAATGGGTTGAAAAACGAATTGAGTAAATTCCAGTGAGTCTAACAACTGTTGTCCCGAATGGAAATCACTCGTGAGCGGCAGCCCCATCCTTCAGAACGGAAAGCTGGTGGGTGCTGTGACCCATGTGTTTGTAAATGACCCCACAGGGGGTCACGGCATCTTTATCGAAAATATGCTGAACGCAGCAGAATAATGAAAAGCGGCAGAGGATTTTGAATTTCTGCCGCTTTTCTGTTTTGTATGATATAATGCGGTTAGATGAATGGGGATAAATCCAACAGTCGAAGAGTTTTGCTTTGGGGGGGATGAAAATGAGAAATCCAGAAATTGAAAATAAAATGTTGGAAATCGCAAAAGAGCTGATCAAGAAAAGATATCCCACAGGCTGGGGCGGAGCCGCTGTGATCCGTACAGAAAAGGACAGCTATTTTTCCAGTGTGGCTATTGAAACGGCCAACAGCTCTGCAATGCTGTGCATTGAAGTCGGCGCCATGTGCGATGCACATAAATATAACGAAAAGGTCACCCATTGTCTGTGCATCGTTCGGGATAATGAGGATTCTCCATATAAAGTGCTATCCCCCTGTGGCATCTGCCAGGAACGATTGAGATATTGGGGCGAAGAGGTGCAGATCGGTGTTACCACAGAAAATGGTGAGATCTTGTTTGTGGAGTTGAAAGAACTGCAGCCGTACCATTGGACAAAAGCATATAATGCGGAAGAGTTAGAGCGATTCACAGAGGAAAATTAGATACGATCAGTTGCTAGTCTTATCAGAATGATCGTAACAGATTGGCGTATACCAAAGGGAGTCAACGTGATGAATATTCAAAACTTTATTACAGCCGTTTTACGGCAGGATGCTGAGGCAATGCGTAAATTTTTCCTCCCGGATGCCTATATCAACTGGCATAATACCAATGAACATTTTACCGTGGAAGAGTACATTCAGGCCAACTGTGAATATCCGGGTGATTGGACCGGCGAAATTGAAAAAATAATACAGGCACAGGATATGCTTGTTGCAGCCACCCATGTATGCAGTACAGATTTTAGAATCTCCTGTCACTGCACTTCTTTTATTCATTTGAGCGGTGATAAAATCGCCTTCATGGACGAATATTGGGGCGATGATGGCGATGTCCCTCAGTGGCGAAAAGAGAAGCATATCGGCACACGAATAAAGTAGTTTCTAACCATCAACTGTTTGATAAATTCATTGTTTTCTCAACAGCTGCTGCCCCGAAGAGCGATCACCCATGCCCGGCCGCCCCATCATCCAGAACGACCGCCCTGCGGGGGCGGTCACCCATGTTCTGACCAACGACCCCACCCGTGGGTATGGTTTTTTATTGAAAACATGCTCAAAACCGCCGATAGTGCGGCATGATAATATAAGATCCGAACAGAGATTCCTGCCCGGATTTTTTACGTTCGGGTGTGTTCACGGATCGGTACGTTGAAGTACGCCTGTTTGAAAAAAATAAAAGCTGACAGAACAAGTTGGCGTGATATAATCAAAATCAAGAAAATCATTTAAGGGGAGATAATGATGCATGCGATCATACGAAAAGGGCAGGGAGAATACTATGTTTCGGCGGTATTTGGTTATTTCAGAAGCTTGCCAAAAGATGATAGCTATGAGGAATATATCAGGTGCAGCAGGTATCCCTACTATATTGTGTGGAATGAAGAAAAAACAGCTCTGATCAAAAAACACCAGTATGTTCAAGGCACAGAACATATTATTCCTCAGATTTTAATTGTGGATGGCGACCAGAAAGGATGGGTGTTTGACTCCAAAACACGATCAGAGTGGGTCCCGTTTTTGCCCAAGGAATTGGCGGATGAATTGGTGCAGAAAAAGACTTTGCCGGAGCAAATCAGAAAACAGTGTATGGCAGAGGATGATAATTTTACATATCAGGAATTCCGGGAAGTAAAAACCAAAAAAGACATAGAGGATCTGGAATGGGTGTCTGGATGTTTCCATGACGGTCGTGTAGAGAAAGTCGAGTGGAAGAAGGATGCTGCGCTATATGTGCTGATGGAGGATGTGTGGGGATGCTCGATCGAACTGTGGTTCTGGGGTGATGTGGAATATGATATATCCGCCAGAGACAGCGAACGTTTCGATCCCTATTGGTTGGATGGTTCTATATTTTTTGAGAATGGGTTTATTTATCTCGTTGACGATTGTGATGTGACAGCTGAACAAATCACATCGAACCATTGCTGGTTTAAAGGCCGCCACATGAAATATCGGGTCATTCCAGACTGACCGATCCTTAGACCGAACTCTTGCTGCCCCCAAGAGCGAACCCATTCCCAGCCGCCCCATCATCCAGAACGGCCGCCCGGCAGGGGCGGTCACCCACGTTCCGGCAAACGACCCCACAAAGGGTCGCGGCAGCTTTATCGGAAATATGCTGGGCGCAGGCGGCGTGAAAAAAGCGGCAGAGAACTTTCTCTGCCGCTTTTTTGCGGCTGCATGGTATAATGCTGTTCGGGAAATCAAAATTTATCGAACATTATGATCGGAAATACTTGACTTGGCACCTTGTGCACAGTGTATGTTGAATGCACAGAAACCAAAAAGGAGGCAGACATCATGAATGCAAAACAAGCGGAACAAGTCACTGGTATTTCCAGACGCAACCTCAGGTTCTATGAACAACAAGGACTGATTCACCCAGCCAGAAATTCAGATAACGATTACAGGGACTATGCAGAAAAAGATATTCATGATCTGAAACTGATCCGTACCCTTAGAATGCTGGATGTGCCATTGGAAGAAATAAATGCCTGCTTGACGAATGAACGGACCATTCAGGAGCTGGCAAAGGAACAGGAAACAAGATTGAAGATGAAGCAGCAGGAGCTTGCCGTATCTATCCATTTTTGCAGGGGACTGCAAACGGCGGATATAGTGGATGATGCCTATATAGACAAAATACTGCATCAGATGGATGCGCCTGATATGCAGGGGAAGCTGTTCGACAACTGGAAAAATGACTATCGAAAAGTGGCGGCAGCGCAGGTAAAGAAGAGCTTTTCCTTCACACCGGATGATGCCATCACCACACCGCAGGAATTTACAACAGCTTTGTGTAAGTTTGCAAATGAGCAGGCACTCGATCTGGTGATCACAAAAGAGGGACTTGAACCGGAATTTGAAATTGACGGCATTGCTTACAGTGCTCAGCGTATTTACAGGCGAATGGGGCCTTGCCCGGTTGCAGTCATCCGATGCACAGCGCTGCATCCAGAACAGCTGGAAACCAATGTAAAGGGTTTTAAGGGGACTCTTATGAAACTGTTTCATAACGGGTGGTGGGCACTTTTATTTGCTGTCATCTGGTTTCCCCGTGCAATCAGTGCCGAAAAGCCAGCAGAAGTTCTGCTGGTGGGAGTGATACTGCTGGCTGTCATCAGTTCTACATACTGGGTATTCCGAAATCATCGAAATTGAATGCAGCCTATTCGAATTTGGTTAACAGCTGCTGCCCCGAGAGCGAACCCATTCTCAGCAGTCCCATCATCCAGAACGGCCGCCCGGA
Source organism: Allofournierella sp. (assembly GCA_020025635.1). Lineage (GTDB taxonomy): Bacteria > Bacillota > Clostridia > Oscillospirales > Ruminococcaceae > JAHHRU01. The sequence continues at coordinate 62,539 of JAHHRU010000007.1, read as the reverse complement.
AGGGGGGGGCCACGTTCCGGCAAACGACCCCACGAAGGGGGGGCGGCAGCTTCAGCAGAAAGGCAAACCAAAACACACCCAGCAAAAGCCCGTTGACAGGAAGCGGCAGCTGGGACAAAAACCGCCGTGTACGGCGTAAAACCATACACGGCGGATCACATAGGATGAGGTTTGAGATATCCAACGATTGAGAATTCGGGATTTCGTAAAAATCCTTAGTGAAAAGCATTTTTCACTAAGCCTCTCGGCCGGTCATATCCAGCAGGAGCTTACTGGCGGGATGGTGTTTTTCCAAGTCCTCCAAAGAGACATTTTCTGCGGCTTCCAGAGAGCTGGCATAAAACGCATCAAACCAGGCCTGGCCGGTTTCATAGAGCGTATCCACCTGCGCCATGCCAAACTGCTTTTCCATGATATCCCGGCACAGCTGGGCCATGATATGGCCCTCCAAGCCGGTCTGGCCACCTTCTAAAAACTGACGGAAGCAATATTGCAGGGTGGTTTCCCCGTATCCCAGAAGTTCATCATATTGTTCCTGCGCCTTCTGAATGCAGGCACCGGGATCGGAAGAAAGATTGCCGGATTTGCAGATGGTATCCAGAAGTCTGCCTGCCAGCTCCTCAAAGCTGCCCTGCTTTTGTAAGATCCTGTGAATCTGTTCCTGATTTGCCTGCTGCAATGCCTTGATGGTCTCCTGGTCATCCCAGACCTGCTGTACGGTTCCCTTTGGGAACTTCGCCTTGATATCGTCCGTATAATAGCTGCCGTCTCTGGGCTCCCAGTATTCCTCCAGAAGATACTTGCCGTCGGACAAACGGAAGGTCAGGGCGGTGGGGGTATAGTCGCCTTCCACTTCCTCGATGGGCTGGGTGAAATCAGAATCCGGTCGGAAGCTCTCGTGCAGAACCAGGAGATACACGGTCACTTTTTCTGCATCCTGCTCAGCGCCTGCTTTCGGAGCACCCCGCAGCGCCTGCTGGAAAAGGATCTTGCAGCTCTCTACATGGATAAGGCCATCCGGCTTGCCTGGCGTATAGTGATCTGTAAGGGCCTTCTGAATTGCCTCATCCAGAGATGCATCGATTACCTCCAAGGGCTCATCGGACATCGGAGCCGCCTCTAAGCCCTCTGCCAGCTTGAACACCCATCGAATGGACGACAATTCTGTGCCGTCCGAGTTTGCTGCATCGCCATATCCATAGGTCAGATAGAGGTCTCCGTTCTTCTGCAAAAGCAGATCATAGATCACGGTGTTCTCAGCCTGGTCTGCCACTGCCAGCTGCCAAGCCTGCTGATTTCCTTTCACCAGGGTGCCGGCATCCATACCGTTCCATCCCATGTTATCGAGATCCCGGAAGCAGGCTGCAAAGTTCGGCTCTCCCAGTGTGATCTCCCGGAAGGTCCCGGTATTCAGCCAGATCCTGTCGCTTTTGTTTTCACAGGACAAGAGTCCCTTTTCGTCTGTCAGTTCATAGAGCGGTGCTGTCTCCAAGGTGTAGGCAAAATTATAGACTGGATCGCTGTAGGCGATCTCTTGTACATGATAGGACCGTCCGAAAGGCGATGAATCCGCCAGAGTATCTAATCCGGACGAGGTATAAAAAGCATGGATCGCATCCGCACCGATGCCATGACCATTTTGCAGAGGCTGAATCTCCAGATGAATCTGCCATCCGCCTATGGCACAGGGGCCGTCCTTGTCATAGGTCACGACCCGGCTGTAATCCTCCGGGGTTCCCTTTGAACGCATATAGATGGAATAGTGGTCGGCATCCGGGGACAGCTTCCGGATTTCTTCCTGCGGCAGAAAACGCAAAGCGTCCAAGTGATCCCTCAGCTTGCAGATCTGTGTCTGCTCGGGCCATTCAGATCGATCGGTGACAAAATATTTGTTTTCTTCGTAAAACAAACGCAGCTGAGCGCTATAAGTTTTCTGATTCTGCACATAAGAAAAAGGAATTGCCCCGGCATTGTTCAGATCAAACCCAGAGGTCACCATCAGGTCAAAGCTGCCTGCATTGAGGTTCAGGCTGGAGCCGTCATCCAAGCCCTCGGCCTTGCAGATCCCGGACAAAATCTGATCCGTATCCAGATCGGAAAGATTGCGGCCGGACATCGGAAATTCCCGGGGACCCTTCGGATCGGTGAGAAAACAGACCGCCAGCACCAAACTTGCAGAAGCGGCCACGACCATGATCCAAAACGCAGGCTTTTTGTAGTTCAGCACACACTTCACCCGTTCTTTTACGCCCACCTCGCCAAAGGCCAGGGGGCAAACCAGAATGGTTCTTCTGCTGATGCTGCACGACAGCAGAGCTTCTGAGTATGCAATGCTTTCTTCTTTTCCCAGATCCCGGATGACCTTCTCATCACAAGCCAGTTCAATGTCCCTGCACAAAAGAATGTAGGCCAACCATACCAGAGGGTTGAACCAGTGAATGGACAGGATCAGGAAGCCCAGGGGCTTCCACCAGTGATCCCGGCGCTTCAAATGAGCATTTTCATGGGCGATGATCGGGGGAAGGCTGCTTTCGTCTATTCCGGAAGGAATGTAGATTTTAGGACGGAAAACGCCCAGCAGAAACGGTGCTGTGATCTCATCGCACAGCCAAATATTGTCCCGGAGATGCAGGGACGGACGTACTCTGCGGCGGAGCCTGCCATAGCTGACTTTGGCTGCGGACAGGAGCACAACCACACCAAGCCCCCAAATTCCGGCTGCAACTCCTGTGCCGTTCAGGGCATGGGCCGCATGGACGTGTACGTCCTCCGGGTTTTTTGTTGGCTCCTCCCCGTTGTTCTGATCCCGATCACTGGGTGCCTCAAACGAAACCCCCGGTACAATGGCCTCCACGATCTCCTGCGTGAACGGCTCCTGGTTTTGAACCACGCTGAGCTTGCTTTCCAACGAAAATGGGCAGACCAGACGAATGGCTGCAAGGGCCCACAGGGCACAGGTGATCCACTTCGGGGCCTTTTTCAGTGCCAGCCGCAGCAGAATTACAGCAAGGATCAGCCAGCTTGCCACAAAACTCATGTTGAGGATTTTCAGGAATAATTCGCCCATAGGTTACTCCTTTCCGGCTGCGGCATCGATCATCCTCCGAATCTCTGCGGCCTCCTCCTGTGAAATGCCTTTTCTCTGCGTAAAGGCGGCAATAAAGGCAGGCAGAGAACCGTCGAAGGTGTCTTTCACGAACTGTTCACTCTGGACGGCGTAAAAATCTTCTTTGGAGAGGATGGAAGACACCATGCCACCCTCATTTTGAAAGATTCCCCGCTGGCAGAGCTTTCTCAGGACCGTGTAAGTGGTGGAACGGTTCCAGCTCAATTCCTGCTCACAGAGCTTAACCAGTTCGCGGGAGTGTAAAGGCTCATTCGCCCAAATAATATCCGCAAAGTGAGTCTCCACGATACCCAGTTTCATATCGGCCATAACGGCATCTCCTTTCAGTTTATTATCGATAAACCAATTATAGTTTACTTGCTGTAAACTGTTCTGTCAAGACTCTGCGCAAAAAATTGGGGGCGGTCCCGAAGGATCGCCCCCGATCGATGATCAGGCGTAAATGATCTCAGCGTTTACGATTTCTCCGGCACACGCCCGGATGCTGTCCATTCTGAAATCCTCCTGTATAATATATCTGCACATATGCCGCTTATGTGCAGATTGCCACACTCTGCTGTAACTTTTTATTGGATTTTCTTTCCCTTGCATTTGCCCTTATGAGCCTTCAGGAAAAGCTGAACGGGGTCGAAACCGTATAAAGGGAATAAAAGTAACCTTTTTTCGCCATCAGCTCGTCAAAGGTCCCGGTTTCGATCAGACTTCCGGCCTTGAGCGCGATCACCTCATCGTACTGCCGCAAAAGCGAAGCATCCAGCGAATGGGTGACCACGATTTCGGTGACACCGGTGAGATCCAGCAGCGCCTGAGAAACCTGCGCTGCGGTCTCTGCATCCAGAGAAGAAGTGGCTTCGTCTACCAGCAGCAGGCTGCTTTTCCGAAGCAGACATCTGGCAATGGAGATCCGCTGTTTTTCGCCGCCGGAAAGATTGCATCCGTTTTCGCCGCAGAGGAAGCCGGTTCCCTTTTGAGAAATCAGCTGGGACAGCCCGGAAAGGCGCAGTGCTCGCTCTATTTCCTCTTGTGGAAAATCCCGGAACATGGTTACGTTTTCCAGAATGGTAGCGTTAAAAAGAAAGACATTCTGCGAGATGAGACAAGCAAGCGCATAAAGAGAGCGGCTGCTGATGCCCTGCAGTTCCCGGCCGTCGCAGAGGATTTCTCCGTCGTAGGTGCTTCCACCCATCAGCAGATGCAGCAGGGTGGATTTTCCGCAGCCGGAGGCGCCCACCAAAGCATACCGTTTTCCGGCTTCAAAGGTATGGGAAATGCCCTGCAGCACGGGGGTTCCCGGTTCATAGGCAAAGGAAAGATCCCGAAGCTCCAGCCCGGTTTCCAGCACCAAAGGAACATCTTGCCCTTCATCCCGGATGTTCTTCTCCAGATTATCGGCCGCCTTGCGAATCAGGGCGCTGGCAGCCTTCAGGTCGGCAAAACAAAGGGGAAGCTGCTGCATCGGCGCCATCACATGATTGAGCAGCTCCGCAAAGGCAATGACCATGCCGGCGGAAACACCCCGCCCGGTGATTGCCAGATAAGCGCCCACAAGAAGAATGCATACCCGTGCAGCGGCAATGCCGCCGTCGATGGTGAAATAAAACATCAGATTCGCCATCCGGCGCTTTTTATCTGCGTTGGCGCTTTTGCCCACATCCTCGGAAAACAGCACCCCCATTTCTTTCTCCGCCTGAAAAGATTTGACCACAGAAAAACCAGTCAAAAAATCCTTGAACCGAGCCGTCAGGCCTTCGTTGCAGTCCGAAAGCTCCTTTTCCGCTTCAACCAGCTTTTTGCCAAAAGGCAGGGAAAGGATGAAAAACAGTGCTGCCAGTGCCAGCGCCGCCAAAGTCATGATGGGAGAATACCAAACCATGAGGCAGACGGCGCAAATCAGTGTCAGCAGGCTGTTGGCTCCGTTGAACAGATCACTGACACCCATCTGAATGGACTGGGTATCATTGGCAACCGCAGAGAGATAAGCGGCCGTATTTTCCTGACGGAAGGCCGCGATGCTTTTTCGGGAGATTCGGGAAAAGAGAAAGCGCTTGTATTGGGCCATCGCCTTGGGGATAAAGCGGGAGGTGGTCAGACGGTCCAGCTGGATGAAGCCCAGAAAAAGCAGCAGCAGCCCGGCAGAAATCACCAAAAGCGCACGGAATGGCAATGCGCCGGGATTTCCGGTACAAGCATCCAGAAGCTGCTGGATGAGCCAGGCAATGCCCACAGCGCAGGCAGACTCTGCCGCCGTGGCGATCATTCCCAGGATAAAATCTTTGATGTTGTTCCGAAAAAAGGAACGATAATATGGAATTAAAGATGGTTTTTTTACAAAACCCACATTTTTATTCTGTAACATACAGCCTCCTTGTTTTCACTCGCCGAAACAAGAAAAGTGCCTGTTTTCGAAGCCGAAAACAGGCACAGCAATACATACAATATCCCCATACAAAAGGCAGACAATTGTGCGTACATACCAGCATCTCATTCGGCATAACAAAACAGCTCCGTGACGATCAGCTTTGTCCGAAGCAATTCATGTTTCCAGATGAAATACTTAATTGTTCATTTCGCACTCTGCGCAGCAGCGCCCTTTTGTAAATTCTGTTATTAGTTTATTCTGTCTGATAAAGAAAGTCAAGTTCAAAACAGGGAAGCAGCGGCAGAGGGCTTTTCCCTCTACCGCTTTTGGGTTTTGCGTGATACAATATTGTCCGGGAAATCAGAATTTGAAAGGAAGAATCCTCATGGGGCTGTTTGATAAATTGAAAGGAAAAAAAGCAGCGGATTGGACCAGCGCATACACCGCTGCACCGAAATTCTACGAAAAACCCGGCGTTGAACCTTTTGGTGTGATCACACTGACAGAAGAAACGAAAACGGTTTTGCCGAAATTTCTGCAGAACCAATACAGAGTAGATGGTAAAGCTGTATCGGAATGGAAATTGGTGCTGGTCAGTATAACAAAAAATATGGTTATCGGAGATATGGAATATTTTACAGCATTGAAGAAGGCTGAAAAATATTCTCTTGATTCAAAACAAGATGCCCTTTTGGTAAAAGGACTTTCACTGAGCGAATTGGAAAGTTTAAAAGGATAAGCATTTCGGTTGGATTTCAGTTTATACCATAGCGGTTGTCCCCGAATGGAAATCACTCCTGCCCGCCAGGCCCATTGTCCAGAACGGGCATCTGGTGGGGCGGTGCTCCATGTGCCGGTGAACGACCTTTGCAACGGGCTTTGGCAGCTCTGCGGGAAATATGCGCAAAACCGCCGCCAGTGCGGCGGGATATACAAAAAATTCGGGACAGAGTTTTCGGCCCCGAAGGCCCGGGGCCGGGTGCCGTTGCTTTTTAACAGAGGACACGGTATAATAAACAAAATTCGGTCCTGTGAAAAGGCTGCAAAAGGGGCGGGAAGGCATGGACAGCAATCGGAAGTTTTGGGACAGGACGGCCAGACTGTACAGCCCCATCCAGGAAAAGTCCAACCGGGCGCTTTATGACCAGGTGGCCGGCTGCTGCGGGCGGTATATCCACCGGGACAGCCGGGTGCTGGAGCTGGCCTGCGGCTCGGGGCAGCTGACCCTGCCGCTGCACAAAAAGGCCGCCTTCTGGGAGGCCACGGACTTCTCCCGGCCCATGCTGGAGCAGCTGCACAGGCGGTGCCCAGAGGTGAGCTGCTGTGTGCAGGATGCCACGGCGCTGACCTATGAGACGGACAGCTTTGACGTGGTGCTCATTGCTAACGCCCTGCACATCATGCCCCGGCCGGAGCTGGCCTGCGGGGAGATCCTGCGGGTGCTGCGCCCGGGCGGGGTTTTGCTGGCACCCACCTTCGTCTATGAGGGAAGGGTGAACCAGCTGCGGATGAAGCTCACCACTCTGGCGGGGCTGCGCTCCTTCCACAAGTGGGACTCGGCGGGCCTGACCACCTTTTTGACGGCGGCCGGCTTTTCCGTTATGGAGCAGACCCTGCTTTTGGGCGACCCGCTGCCGGAGTGCTTTGTGGCGGCAAAGACCCCGCCCCGGGGCGGGCAATAGCCGCAGGCCCGGGAACGGGCGTATCCATCCCGGCGGCTGCGGGGGATTCTGTTTTATGCGGCCGCTCCTTCTGCGGCTGTCACAGGACCATTGCGAAGGCAACAAAAGAAAAAGCCAAAAGGAAATGACAAAACCGGAAAAGGAAAGGGGATGCGAAAATGGGCTGGGAGCTGCACGAGGCCATGAGCTATTATAAAAGCCAGGGGGCGCCCCAAGACCAGATGGTGCTCATCCACCTGCTCAAAGAGATCCAGGAGGAAAACGGCGGCGTTTTGAGCCGGGAGCTGCTGGGCGCCGTGGCGGAGGGCTATCAGATCCGGCCCGTCCTGCTTACAGCGCTGATCCGGCGGGTGTCCGGCCTGCGGCTGGACGGCACCCACTGTCTGGAGCTGTGCGGCGGGCCGAACTGCACCCGGCAGGCCGGCCTGGCGGCGTTTGTGGAAAAGACCTACGGCAAAAAGCCGGAGCGCTTTGCGCTGAAATACGCAGGCTGCATGCGCCTGTGCGGCAAAGGCCCCAACATCCGCTGGGACGGGGTGCTCCATTCCGGGGCAGACGAAGCGCTGATCCGAAAGCTGGTGGAGGAGAACCCCTGACCGACCGGGCCCGGCGGGCAGCCAAGGGAAAAAGACGTCAGCCAAGCGGCAAGGCCGCCATGGCCCATGTTTTGGTCAGTGCCCCTATGAGGGGCTGGGGGCATCTTTCTTGAAAATATGCGGAAAGCGGCAGAGATTTTCCTCTGCCGCTTCTCGGTTTTGGATGATGCAATGCGGTTGGATGAACTCAAGATTTTCCCAGCCGTTCGAAATATCAGAATTTGCGTGAGGTGAACACAATGGAAATAAGGCAGCTGACAAACGGGGGAGAAAAGCAGAAGGTGACAAGGCTCATCCTGGAAGCGCTGCCGGAGTGGTTCGGCATTTTGCAAGCAAGAGAAGAATACATCCAAGAAAGCGCCGATAAAATATTCTTTTGTGCCTGCGAACAGGATCGGCCTGTTGGCTTTTTATATTTGAAAGAAACAGGCAATGCCACAGTTGAGCTGTATGTTATGGGGGTCTTGAAGGAATATCATCGGCATGGCGTTGGCCGAAAATTGTTTCATTGTGCAAAGAAAGCCGCCTGCGAAGCCGGATATTCCTTTCTGCAGGTAAAGACCGTGCAGATGGGAAAATACGAGGAATACGACAAAACAAACAAGTTTTATCTTTCTCTCGGCTTCCGGGAATTTGAGGTGTTCCCGACCTTGTGGGATGAATGGAATCCCTGCCAAATTTATATTATGAGCTTGTGGTAACTTCCGATTGCTCTGTCAGCGGCTGCCCCGAATGGAAATCGCCCGCAAGGCGGGGTGCCCCAGCATTCAGGCCGCCCCAGCATTCAGGCCGGCAGGCTGGCGGGGGCGGTGATCCATGTGCGGACAAATGCCCCCGCAAGGAGCTGCGGCATTTTTATTGAGAATATACCGAAAGGGGCAGAATAACCAACAGCGGCAGAGAATTTTCTCTGCCGCTGTTTTGCGCTTGTATGATATAATGCGGGTAGAGGGACAAAAATGATCCAAACAGAGAACAACGGATCTTTGGAAAGGCGGTAAGATGTGTGAACATGGCGGCGGGTGTGTTCTTTGCGGTTTCAGGCATCGTTTTATTTGTTATAAGCGTTTTACAGTTTCAGGAGAAGGGCTTTCTTTTGAACAATGCCTATCTTTGGGCCTCCCCGAAAGAGCGGGAACAAATGGATGAAAAGAAAGAAATGAAACGTCCCCATTACCGCCAGTCCGGCTGGGTGTTCCTGCTTCTGGGGATTTCATTTGTAAGTTATTCCCTGTACTGTTTTCTGAACCTGCGCTGGCTTTTCGCCGCTTTTTGGGTCCTGCTTGCGGTCACACTCATTTATGCCGTCGCATCGTCGGTTAAAATGGAAGCGGGTAAATAGAGTGCCGCCCCTGCCCGGGCCGCCCCATCGTCCAAAGCGGCCCGCTGTTGATGGAGAAAAATTGCGTGATAACAGAGGTGCGAAAAAATGAGTGTCTGCCTTGATTTGGCCGGAATTCAATTTCAATTTGAAATTGAGGGATACAAGAAGTCCACACCCGAAATGTGGGACGAGGAATGGTGCAGATGTGAGCTGCAATTAACCTCAGCAGATTGGCTGCACCTAAACCGAAGCGGAGAGCTGTTCCTGGACAGCGAAATAGAAGGGATGCTTCGTTTGATGCGTGAACTGCTGTGCGATCAAGAGGTCGGAGAAGAAAGAGAAATCGAGTTCATGGAGCCTGATTTCAGGATGGTCCTGCATCCGGTCAAAGACCTGCGAAAAGAATGTGCTTATTGTGCGCCCGGCTGTGGATTTCAGGATGTGTTTATCGAATGGAAAACATACATGTGGGATGGTGGGTTGACCGAAAATTATCTGACAGTGGTGCTCTACCGGGAGGATATTGAGAAAATGGTTGAATACCTCAGCAAGGTTACCGCAAAACAATGATCTGCCCCCTCTGCCGCTTTTCAGCTTGGTGTGATAGAATGCGGTTGGAGAAATCAAAATTTTCCAAACAGATGAATTTCAGAAAGGGATGATACAAATGAAAAGAAGGATAGGCTATCTTGCGGCATCGATCTTTTTCCTTATTGGAGGGACATGCTTTTTGATTGCAGGGATCATAAACAGCTCTAAAGAATTCCCGCCGCAAGCCCCCGTTTATGCTTTGTATCTGAACAGATATGGCCTGTGCATCGCAGCCGTTTGCATGCTGATCGCCGGGGCAGGTTTTCTGCATTCTTATTTCAAAAGCAGCGGGAAAAACGACCATTAAGGGTTGGTTCTATTCGAACCATTTTAACAGATACCGAAATGAGGGAATTTATGAGGGTATATGCCAGCAAACAAGAGCTGAAAGACGAGATCAGGAAAAGCTATTCCAAGTTTATTGCTGAGTTTGACGATATCCCGGAAGATATGAAAGATCTCCATGCAGAAGAGGTTGACCGTACTCCGGCGGAGAATTTGGCTTATCAGGTTGGCTGGACTGCCCTTGTCCTCAAGTGGGAACGGGATGAGAGAAAGGGTCTGGAAGTAAAAACGCCTTCCGATCAGTTCAAATGGAATCAGCTCGGGGCGTTGTATCAGTGGTTCACGGATACCTATGCCGGGCTGTCGATCCATGAACTCCGGACAATGCTGGACAGGAATGTTCAGGAAATTTATGAGATGATCGACTCCATGTCTGACGAGGATCTTTTTGTTCCCCACAGGCGCAAGTGGGCAGATGGCGCTACCAAATCTGCGGTTTGGGAGGTTTCTAAATTCATCCATATCAATACCGTGGCACCCTTCGGCACCTTCCGCACAAAAATCAGGAAATGGAAGAAGCTTATGCTGTAAAAGCGGCAGCCTGGCGGGCTTTGCCGCCCCTATGCGGCGCATGAGCCGGCCAAAGGCTGCGGGCGTTTTTATCCCCAATATGCCGCATACAGCGGAGTGACCAAAAGAGACAGAGATTTTTCTCTGCCTCTTTTCTGTGTTTGTATGATATAATGCGATTAGAGCGGTCGGAACAGATGAAAGCGGTTTGCAGCCTGCACAGGCCCCGGGCCGGGTGCTGGGGTATGGAGAAGCGCTTCCGCTGTTCCCATCGGGCAAAGGGCTGTGAAAAAACAGCCAGAAGGCGGGCGGTATGCCCCCCAGAGCGCCAATGCCAAGCTTTTTTGAAAGAACACCCGAAAGGGCTTTGCAAAAACGGAAAAATTGGCCGGCGCTCTTTAAAAATTTCAACTTCAATGAGAAAGTGGAGGAAAAGACAATGGAAAAATGGAAATGTTCGGTGTGCGGTTATATCCATGAAGGCCCCCTGCCGGAGGGTTTCGTATGCCCTTTGTGCAAACAGCCTGCCAGCGTATTTGAAAAAATCGAGGATGCCCCGGCACCCTCCGGGAAAAATCCCTACGCCGGCACCAAGACCGAAAAGAACCTGTGGGATGCCTTTGCCGGGGAATCCCAGGCCCGCAACAAGTATACCTATTTTGCATCGGTGGCCAAGAAGGCGGGCTATGAGCAGATCGCTGCCCTGTTTTTGAAGACCGCCGACAACGAAAAGGAGCACGCCAAGCTGTGGTTCAAGGCGCTGGGTGAGCTGGGTGACACTGCCGAGAACCTGCTGCACGCCGCCGAGGGCGAAAGCTACGAGTGGACCGACATGTATGCCCGTATGGCCAAAGAGGCCGATGAAGAGGGCTTCCATGAGCTGGCCGAGCAGTTCCGGGGTGTGGCGGCCATCGAGAAGGCCCACGAAGAGCGCTATCGCAGGCTGCTGGAGAATGTGGAGAAGAAGGCTGTGTTTGAAAAGGCCGGCATCACCATGTGGGAGTGCCGCAACTGCGGCCACCTGGTCATGAGCACCAAGGCCCCCGACGTCTGCCCGGTCTGCAAGCATCCCCAGTCCTTCTTTGAGGTCCGGGAAGAGAACTATTGAGCTTCTCTTTTTGCAAAGACCACAGCGTCCGCATCAAAACCGCCCGTTAAAGGGGCGGCTCCTGTATGCTGAAGCGATCACAAAACAAGCGCCGCCCCGCCGGACGGCGCTCTCTTTGATTTCAAGAAAAAATGAGGTATCACTTTATGAATCATATGCCCTTGGAGATCCGGGTCCCCATCGAGCTGGACAACCCCAGCATTCAAAGATTTGAAGATAAATGCATCAAGTGCGGCATGTGCCGTGACGTATGCACCCAGGATATTGGTGTTCTGGGAACATACACCCTGGAACAGACCGGCAATCAGGCTGTCTGCATCAACTGCGGTCAGTGCGCCAATGTATGCCCTGTGGACAGCATCACCGAGAAGTACGAGTATCAGGATGTGATGCGGGCCGTTCAGGACCCGGACAAGATCGTGATTTTCAGTACCTCTCCCTCGGTCCGTGTGGCCCTGGGCGAGGAATTCGGCCTGGACGACGGCAGCTTTGTCCAGGGGAAAATGGTGGCCCTGCTGCGAAAGCTGGGGGCGGATCATGTGCTGGACACAAACTTTGCCGCAGACCTGACCATTGTGGAAGAGGCCAGCGAGCTCATTGAGCGGTTGACCAAAAAGACCGCACCCTTGCCCCAGTTCACCAGCTGCTGCCCCGCCTGGGTCAAGTATATGGAGACCTACTTCCCCGACATGACGGATCATCTCTCCACCGCCAAGAGCCCGATCGGCATGCAGGGGCCCACCATCAAGACCTATTTCGCCAAAAAGATGGGCATTGACCCCAAAAAGATCGTCAACGTGGCCGTAACCCCCTGCACCGCCAAAAAGTTTGAGATCCGCCGGGATGAGATGCATGCAGCCGGTGTGTACCTGGGGGATGAATCCATCCGGGACATGGACCAGGTCATCACCACCCGAGAGCTGGCCATGTGGGCCAGAGAGGCCGGAATTGACTTCGGCAGTCTGGAAGAAAGCGATTACGACAGCCTTATGGGCGAGGCCTCCGGCGCAGGCGTCATTTTCGGAAACACGGGCGGTGTCATGGAGGCCGCCCTGCGCACCGCCTATGAATTTGTCACCAACACCCCTGCGCCCCTCGACCTCATCAGCCTCTCGCCGGTCCGTGGATACGAAGGCATCCGGGAGGCCGCCATTCCCGTGGGCGGCCTGACCGTGAAGGCGGCTGTGGCCTATGGCACGGCGAACGCAAAAACCCTGATCCAGCTGATCCGCTCCGGCGAGAAGCAGTATGATTTTGTGGAGATCATGACCTGCCCCGGCGGCTGCATTGGCGGCGGCGGACAGCCCAAAAACATCCTGAAGGATAAGGATGCGGTACGCAAAGCCCGCATCCGGGGCCTTTATACCAAGGACAACAGCATGACCATCCGCAAGAGCCATGAGAACCCGGATATCAAGCAGGTGTATGAGGAATTCTACGGCAAGCCCCTCAGCGAAATGGCCGAAAAGATGCTGCATACCGCCTATCAGGACCGAAGCGGCATCCTTCACGCCGGTTCCGGTGCGCCGGCAGAGGCCGTTCAGCCTGCAAAAGCCCCTCAGCAGGAGGCGCCCAAACCCACCGGTGAAGCGTGGAAGTGCACGGTGTGCGGTTATATCCATGAAGGCCCCCTGCCGGAGGACTTCGTATGCCCCCTGTGCAAGCAGCCTGCCAGCGTATTTGAAAAAATTGCGGATGCCCCGGCACCCTCCGGGAAAAATCCCTACGCCGGCACCAAGACCGAAAAGAACCTGTGGGATGCCTTTGCCGGGGAATCCCAGGCCCGCAACAAGTATACCTATTTTGCATCGGTGGCCAAGAAGGCGGGCTATGAGCAGATCGCTGCCCTGTTTTTGAAGACCGCCGACAACGAAAAGGAGCACGCCAAGCTGTGGTTCAAGGCGCTGGGTGAGCTGGGTGACACTGCCGAGAACCTGCTGCACGCCGCCGAGGGCGAAAGCTACGAGTGGACCGACATGTATGCCCGTATGGCCAAAGAGGCCGATGAAGAGGGCTTCCATGAGCTGGCCGAGCAGTTCCGGGGTGTGGCGGCCATCGAGAAGGCCCACGAAGAGCGCTATCGCAGGCTGCTGGAGAATGTGGAGAAGAAGGCTGTGTTTGAAAAGGCCGGCATCACCATGTGGGAGTGCCGCAACTGCGGCCACCTGGTCATGAGCACCAAGGCCCCCGACGTCTGCCCGGTCTGCAAGCATCCCCAGTCCTTCTTTGAGGTCCGGGAAGAGAACTACTGACTCCGCTGAACCAAAAGCCCCTGCTGTACAATGCAGCAGGGGCTTCATGATATGCAGAAAGGAGATCGATTGCCATGGAGCTATGGAGTATTCAGCACAAGGCCGCCTATGATAAACTCCAAACGGAGGGCGTTCTTCATGCCAATGAAAAATATCTTTTCTGCCAGGATGAGCTGAGGTTTGCGTATGATTGGATGGCGGAACAGCTAACACAGAGAGTTGGAAAAGCGCCGAATGGTGTGCGTTATCCCATCTGGGCCTGGTATCAGTGGGAAGGAAAGCGCAAACGGCTGGATATGCGCACCCATCGCCGCTGGAGTGTGAAAGGTACACCGATCGTGCTGTTAACACTGGAAATCCCGGACCATCTCGTCTTATTATCAGATTATGATATGTGGCATTGTGTTTTGAATAACGGCGAGGCAAGCTTTTGCATAGACAGCGAAAAGAGATACACGGAACAAGAAATCCGGGAAAGCTGGAACGATATTTTCAAGTGGGATGAAAGGAATGAATATTGGCCGGAGCCTAAAACGACACAGGCGGTCTTTTGGGAGATCAAGAAAGAATGGGTCGTCTGCACAAAAGCTTTTGTGTCAGGATAAGGAGCTGGCCTTGTTGCGATAGATTGAGCCGATAAAAAAGAGAAACAGAGCGGTTTGAGCAAAATCCACAGCGGCAAAAGAAATCTGAATAGATCAAGCAGATCGGGAGGACCCAAAAGATGAACTTTCACAAAATGATACCGGAGCTTTCGGTTTTTGATATTGAGCAAACGATTGCATTTTACAAAAAGCTGGGCTTTGAAACCGTCTATGAAAGGCCCGAAGATCGGTTTGTTTTTATGTCTTTTGAGGGAAGTCAGTTCATGTTTGAGCAGATCCACAACGATGGATGGAATATAGGAAAAATGTGTTACCCGTTGGGGCAGGGGGTGAATTTTTCGATCGAAGCAGATGAAATCGACTGCCTGTATAAAAGGCTGAAAGAAGCGCAAATGGAATTTTATCGGGATTTGAAAATCTCTTATTATCGTGTCAATGACCAGTGCATAGAACAAAAAGAATTCCTGATACAAGATCCCAATGGGTATTTGCTGCGGTTTACAAATTAACCGCCAAACATACCGAAATTGCTTTCAGAGATAAATATGATATAATGTGATTGGAAATATCGGCCCGGCCCGAAGGCCCGGGCCGGGTTCAAAATCAGGAGGGGATCGGCATGAACAACAAGGGATTAAAAGGCATTGCGCTGATTTTGTTTGGCATCCTGCTTTCGACAAGCAGCCCGGAGATCAACAGCACCATTTTGAGCAGCTTCTCGGATGTTCCGTTTTCGCTGCTGGGGCTTTTGGTTGGAGCGCTGGGCGTTGTGATGGTTTTCGACAAAAACGAAACCTGAAACGGCTCCCCGCCAAACCGGCCGGACCCGACCCGGCTGATTGCCGGCACGTTTGAGCGGCAGGCATTCAGGAGGTGCTCGGATGGAGTTCATCCGCTTTACAGAGCCTGAGAACAAAGCAAGCATGGCCCTGCTTGAAAAATTGGGCTATGCCCATTTGAGCTATTCGGAAAGCCTTGCTTCGGAAGTTTACGGCAGGTGGGTAAAAGAAGGATAGAAAATCGCCCGAAAAGCGGCAGAGGAAAAATTCCTCTGCCGCTTTTCGGCCTTGTGTGCTATAATTGCATTGGGTTTGACGCAACAAACCGGAACAGACAAACAAAAGAGGGCAGGAACTATGAAAATACAAGATATCCACACGGAACAGGAAAATGTCGTTTTGCTGCTTCATCCCATGCTGGCCACCGCACAGATGATGCAGATGCTGCTGGCAGAGCCGATGGGGGACGGTTTCCGGTACATCATCCCGGATTTTTCCGGCCACGGCGAAGCCGCAGACTCGGATTATGAGAGTGCCGCACAAGAGGCCCGGCAGCTTTCGGCGTATCTCAAAAAGCAGAAGATCGGCAAGATCCGGCTGGCATTCGGGGCATCCATGGGCGGGGTGGTTTTGATGAAGCTGCTGCAGGACCCGGATATCCAGATCGACCGGCTCTTCTTTGAGGGGGCCAGCATGTACACCGGCGCCGGCGCCCTGAATTTCATGATGAAGCGCATCATGCTGGCAAAGCACCGCAAAGCGCAGGCAAAACCGGAGATCGCCGTGCAGAAGATGGCCCAGCTTTACGGCGAACAGGTCAAGCAGATCATGGCAAGCCAGATGGTCGGGATCTCCGAAAAGAGCCTTATAAATGTTGTGCATGACTGTGCCTATGTCGAGCTGCCGGCACTCAGCCCAGAGCAGCAGAAAAACACGGTTTTTGCCTATGGGGAAAAGGACGGCGACCTGAAGCAGGCAAAGAAGGTCTGCTCCCGCAGATACCCCCAGGCACAGTTCAAGGTTTGGCCGGGCAGGGACCACTGCACCTATGTTACCGAAGACCCGGCCCAGTATGCAGAGATGCTCAAGGCCTATCTGAACAAAGAAGAGATCTGACCTGCCGCAACGGTTTTGCAAAAAAGCGGCCGGGGTGAAAAATGCCGGGCGGCCTTCCCGCCGGCCGGCGGCAAACGCCCCCCGCAAAAGGCGGCAGCTTTGCAGAAAACAGGGGCAGGCCCCCTCAAAGAGGCCTCCCGAAGCCCTTTTCCGCTGTGAAAAACTGCCGCTTTTTCAAATTGTTTTCCCGGTTCCTCCCGCTTATAATGGAGTTACAGACCCAGAATACATTTTATCAGGAGGAACCAGTATGTATACGCTTGAGCAGCTTTCCCTCATCACAGGTCTTACCACCCGCACACTGCGCAGCTATTTGAAATCGGGGATTCTCAAAGGCAGCAAGGATACCGGCAGCTGGCAGTTCACCGAACAGCAGGTCTTTGAATTCATTCATCATCCTTCGGTCCGCCCCAGCATCCGGGCAAAGCATCATGCCATCGTCTACGATTTTCTGGCCGGACAGGACCAGAGCGAAAATGAAATGTGCATACTCCTGGACCGCACCTTGGAGCCCGGCAAGGCACAGGAAATTGCGGATTTCTTCTGCAATGCGGCGGGGGCCCTGTCGCACATCCGCTTTGCGTTCTCCTACAAAGCCGGAAAAGCCCACTACATCCTGAAAGGCGCAGAAGCCGACATCAGCCGGCTCATGCAGGAGTTTTACAGTCGATAACGCCTGCCTGCGGCCTCCCGAAAGGGCGGCAGGCAGCAGAAAGCGGCAGAGGGATTTCCCTCTGCCGCTTTTTGGCTTTTCATGGGATGCTTTTGCAAAACAACCCCCAAAGCCGCTTGGCACAGCAGCGATATGGAAAAGGCCCGTGCCCATAGCGATGCCCCCCACTGCCGCACACCTTCTGCCGAAAACAGCAAAAGCTGCCGGAACTTTTTTCTTGACAGGGGTATATCGCAGTGCTATACTGTGTATATCGAAGCGCGATGTATCGCAGTGGATAGAAAGGAGGGCGAAGGGATGAACGACCACATCCGAAAGGTTTACGTTCCCATGACCGAAACCGGCTTTTACATCCTGCTGTGCCTGCGCAGTGAGATGCACGGCTACGGCATTGTGCAGAAGGTGGAACAGCTCACCGAAGGCCAGATCCGGCTCAGCCCCGGCACCATGTACGGCAGCCTTTCCAAAATGGAAAAAGACGGCCTGATCGGCTTTGTAAGGGAAGAGGACAAACGCAAGATCTACAAGATCACCCCGCTGGGCACCCAGGTGCTGGAGCTGGAAATGGACCGGATCGGCCGGTTGTACCGCAATATGATGGAGGTGCGCGAAAATGAAGGATAAAAAAACAATGATCCGGTTTTTTTCGGTGGCGGAATGGGAAAAAGAGCAGGAATTCCTTCGCCGGCAGCATCAGAAGGGCTGGAAGCTGGTGAAGATCAACGGCCTGTGCCTGTTCCATTTTGAAAGGTGCCAGCCGGAGGATGTGATCTATCAGCTGGACTACAACCGGGAGGGCATGGAGCATCAGGAGGAATATGTGCAGATGTTCCGGGACTGCGGCTGGGAGTATTTGCAGGATTATGTGGGATACAGCTATTTCCGCAAGCCCGCATCCCAGATGCAGGGGGAGGAGTCCATCTTCTGCGATGAGGATTCCCGCATGGATATGCTGCTGCGTGTTTGGAAAGGGCGGGTAAGGCCGCTGCTGTTCATCTTCCTGTTTCTGCTGATCCCCAATCTGGTGCTGGCCGTGTGCGACAAGCGCTATCCCACCGCGGCGGTGTTTGCCGGGCTGATGGTGGTGTATCTGGTGATCTTTGCAAAAGTGGGGCGCAAGTTCTGGAACTGCCGCAATTCGGCCCCCAAAAAATAAAAAACGGCCCGGAGCAGATGCGCCCTGCTCCGGGCCGTTTTGAATGTTACAGCAGCTTTTTTCGGAAGGCTTCCAGCTTTGCCAGGGTGCCGGCATCGAAAAGGGGCTGTTCGGGCAGGCCCAGATAGTCCCAGGCCATGCCCTCCTGGTTGTAGATGCGCTCCATTTCCGCCGGGGCCGGGGTGCCGGTGCGCTTCAGAACGACCGGCAGGGCCGGCAGCGGCAGGGTCAGGTCGTACTGGGGCATCCACCGGCCGGCGGCAAAGTTGCGGGCACGGAACAGCACCTTGTCCGGCCAGATCTCGGCCTCGTAGCCGGTGCCCTTGTCCGGGCAGCCAAGCTCCGGCTGGCCGAAGCTGGGCAGGTCCAGTGCGGCGCCGTAGGGCCGCAGCTGCAGTTCGGCCATGCCGAACTGGTTGTGGATGTGGCCGGAAAGGAACACCCCGCAGGGGTAGCGGCCAAGGATCTGCTTGAACGCTTCATCCGCATGCCAGCAGTATTCCTGAGGCCTGCCGGCGGGGCCGGTGCCCATTTCGTTGGAAAGCCCGTCGAAGGCATCCAGCACGTTGCTGCGCCAATGGGTGTTGTTCAGCGCCTGATGGCACACAAGGAACACCGGCTTTTCCGGCTCGGCTTCCCAGCAGCTGCGCATGCAGTCTTCCAGCCAGGCCAGCTGCTCGGGGCCGAAGTAGGGCGCATCCTTCAAACCCAGCTCGGTGTTCAGCATCAAAAAGGTGTAGCCGCCGATGATCCGCTTAAAGCTCAGGCCGCAGCGCTCGCTTTCCGGGGGCAGGCACCGGCCGTTCAGCGAAAGATACCGGGCACGGATCTCTTCCCAGCCCGGGCAGGGCCGGCCGGGCACCCGGTTCCAGGTTTCGGTTTTCGGGCCGCGGGCATCGTGGTTGCCCAAAAGCAGCAGCAGGTTTTCGTCACAGGTGGGGGCGTTTTCATAGGTGAGGCGGAAAAACTCCTCGCTCTGGCTCTGTTCGCCCCGGCCGGTCAGGTCGCCGGCAACCACAAGGGGGGCCTTCCCCTCCGGGTCCAGACGGGCCATATCCAGCAGTGCGCTTTGATAAAGCCGGGAGATTTCGGGGGTGCCGTCCACATGGACGTCACTGAGGATGTGGAACGAAAAAAGAGGGCCGGACATACAATGCACTTCCTTTGAAATGTTTTCGATGGCCCTATTATAACACAAAAAATGGATGGCTCATATAGACCATCCATTCTCTTTGTCTGTTCAATTTGTGCTTTTGCAGCGGCTTTCAAACCCGGAGGAGAACTTTAGGCTGCCATCCGGGAACATCCACATGGCTTCCACCCCTTCCATGCCTTCCACAAGGGCCAGGCCCTCGTCGAATTCCATGCAGAAAAGGCCGGTGGAAAGGCAGTCGGCCAGGCCGGAATCCGGCCCCAGCACGCTCACGGCCGAATAAAATCCGGCGGGGTAGAGGGTGTCCGGGTCGATCAGGTGGTGATAGCGCTTGCCCTCCACCGTGAAAAAGCGCTGGTAATCGCCGCTGGTCACAAGGGCCGTGTCCTCCAGCTCCACCACCCGCAGGTAGGCATCTTCCGGCATGCCCGCAATGCCCTGCCAGGGGTTCTGGGCGCCGCCGGTCCACTTAGTGCCGTCCGGCTTTGTGCCGATGGAGCGCAGGTTGCCTCCCACGCTGATGAGGGCGCTGGAAAGGCCCCGCTGCTGGGCGGCCTGAGCGGCCATTTCCACTGCGTAGCCCTTGCCCACGCTGCCCACGTCGATGCGCATTTCTGGGTCCGCAAAGAACACGGTGGAGGCGTTTTCGTCCAGCACCAGATCGTCGATGCTGCCGTGGGCCGCCGCCTTCTTCAGGGCATCCGGGTCGGGCAGGGCGGCCTTCTGGGGGTCCTGTTCGGCCTGGTCCCGCTTTTCGTGCCAAAGGCTGTACAGCTGGCCTTGGGCAATGTTCATCTGGCCGTTGGTGATGCGGCAAAGCTCCTTTGCCTCGGCCAGCATGGCAAAGATGCGGGCATCCACCTCCACCGGGGCTTGGGCGGCCGTCAGGTTCACGTCCCGCAGGTTCACAAGGCCCTCGTAGGAATGGTAGATGTCATACAGCTGGTGGTAGGCCGTCAGGTCTGCGTGCAGGGCATCCATCTGCCGGTTCCAGGCCTCTTCGCTTTCGGCGTAGCCTAAAACGGTGGTTACGGTGTCAAACACGTCGAACCAGGTGGCGGTGTATTTTTCAAAAGGTGCCGTTTCCGGCTGGCTTTCGGCCGCAGGGGCCGCGCCGCAGCCGAAAAGGCCAAGCGCCAGGCACAGGGCAAGCGCCAGGGCCAGAACTCGTTTGTGCATGGGTAAAGTTCCTTCCTTAAATCAAAAGGCCCGGCCCGCAAAGGGGCCGGGCCAAAAAGCCTTGTTTTGTCAGCGATTACTTAGCAGCCTTTACCAGAGCAGCCTTGAAATCGGTAACGTCCATGGTGCAGGAAGCAGCCAGATCGGCAACGTCAGCAGCGTTGTGCTTGTCAGCACCCAGCTGGGGAATAGCCTCGATCTCAGCAGCGGTCATGCCGTTCACATAAGCCATGAAGGCATCGGCCTGCTCGAACCACTCCTTCTTGATGGAAGAAGCATTGACCATGCCGTAGTCAGCGCCCAGAGCGTGCTTGGAGGTCACGGTCTCGGTGGTGCAGGTAGCCTTGCCGTCAGCGGCAACGGTGTACTTGGTCTGGGTAACGTCGAACAGGTTGCTGGTCAGCTTGCCGTCGGCATTGGTGGTGGTAACAGCAACAGTGGTGTCGTGCTGGATGGAGCCTTCGCCGTCAGCGGAAGCGTCCTTGTTGGAGAAAGCAGGCATGTTGGTAACAACGCCCATGCCCAGCTTGTCGCCGGCCTGAGCGCCCAGATCCTGAGCGGACTCAACAGCAGCAGCGATGGCAGCCTTGAAATCGGTAACGTTCATGGTGCAGGAAGCAGCCAGGTCAGCCACATCGGGGCCGCTGTGCTTGTCTTCGCCCAGCTGGGGGATGGCCTTGACTTCCTCAGCGGTCTTGCCGATCACATACTCAGCAAAAGCGGTAGCCTGAGCGTCCCACTCCTTCTTGATGCCGGAAGCGTTGACCATGCCGTAGTCAGCACCCTTTTCCATCTTGGTGCGGAAATCTTCGGTGGCAACGACCTTGCCCTCGGTGGTGTACTCGGTAGTGGTCTGGGCAACATCCAGCTTGCAGTCCAGGATCTTGCCTTCGCTGTCAACCAGAACAGCAGCGGTGGTGGTGTTGGACTGAACCTTGCCGTTGCCGTCAGCAGAAGCTTCGCCCTTAACGGCGCCGTTGGCAACGATGCCAAGGCCGGTCTTCACGCCGCCTTCAGCAGCGGGAGCGGAAACATCCTCAGCGGGAGCAGAAGCTTCGGAAGAAGCCTCAGAAGAAGTCTCAGCGGGAGTGGAAGCGGGTTCGGAAGCAGGAGCTTCGCCGCCGCAGGCAACCAGGCTCAGAGCCAGGACCAGAGCAAGAACAACAGAAAGTGCTTTTTTCATGATCTTTTTCTCCTTTTTGTCATGATTGGATGTGAGGACTGACCTCACACTCGTAAAATAACCTCACGGGCTATCAGCTACTCATTATAAAAGTTCGTTTTGGAATTGTCAATTAAAAAAGGGTTTCAAAATAATGAAAAAAGGGGAAAGGACAGGCTTACCTGCCGGCCTCAAAAGCGGCCCGCTCCTCGCACAGCTCCTGCAAAAGGGCGCCCAGCGGCCACTGGCGGTTGGTGTCGGTGACAACGGCCTTCAAAGGGATCGAGATCTCTTTTTCCCGCAGGCGGGCAAGAAGGGTGTCCAGCTGGGCATCGGCAAGGCCGTGCAGGATGAGGGCGGCGGGGAAATCCCCCTTCGGGGTGTGCAGCCCGGCCTGATACCGGCCGGGAAGCCCCAGGATCTCGCCCAGGCAGCGGTCCAGGTCCTGCTCGGCGGTTTCCACAAGGGCAAGGCCCAGCTCGGCGCACACCTGTTTTACAGGGGCAAGGTCCTTTAAATTCCATACGACTGCCGAGGGCAGATTTTTGCGGATATGGGCTTTCATCTGAAAAACTCCTTTACATTTATATAAACAGGGTTTTGAGGGGAAAAAACAGGGAAAAGAAAACCCGGCCGCTCAAAAGGGGCCGGGAGGATGCCGGGAAAACTCAGAACGGGAGATCATCGTCGGAATCATACACCGAGATATAGCGGTTTTCTTTTTCCTCTGCCAGTAGGGAGAGCCCCACCAAAGCGGCAGTCAGCGCCGACAGGAACACAAGCAGTTTGACGAACATTTTCATAAGGGCAGAAACCTCCTTGAAACGCTGCCGGCCCCCAAAAAGAGCGGCAGAGCTGGTTTGCCGAAGGCCCCCAAAAGGCCTTTGGCTGGATACAGATATTATACCACAATGCAAAACAGATGTGCAAATGGATTTTGCGGCGAAAAAGCGTAAAAAACCGTGAAAAACATAACAAAGCTGTAAAAACAGGTAAGATGGTTGACTCTTACAGTAAAAATGTTACAATAAAAAAGAATGGGCGATTGCGCGTTTTTATTTGCTGTGCGATCTTCCGTAAAATGAGAAATGGGGGAACATGGAACTATGTTCAAAAAATTGAAGCGTGCGGCGCTGGGTGCCCGTGTGCCTCATGAGAAAGGGACCGCGGCCATGGCAACCGAAAAGATGCCTGTGCCCGCAAAGGTCATTTTTCCCATGGTGCAGCACATCGGCAAGCCCTGTGTGCCGGTCGTCAAGAAAGGCGACACCGTTCAGGTAGGCACCCTTGTGGGCAAGGCACCGGAAGGAATCAGCGCAAGCATCTATTCCAGCGTATCCGGCACCGTTCAGGCCCTGGATACTTACCGGATATCCAACGGAATGAGCTGCCCGGCCGTTGTGATCGAAACCGATGGCCAGCAGACCCCGGACCCCAGCTGCAAAGCCCCGGAAGTTGCCGACAGGGAAAGCTTTGTGAAAGCCGTTGCAGACAGCGGCCTTGTGGGCCTTGGCGGCGCCGGCTTCCCCACCTGGGTGAAGCTCAGCCCCGGCACTCCGGTGGACACTCTGCTCATCAACGCAGCCGAGTGTGAGCCCTATCTTACCAGCGATACCCGTGAGCTGCTGGAAAACAGCGATACCGTGATGAGCGGCATCCGGGCTGTTATGAAGTACCTGGAGCTCAAGACCTGCATCATCGGCATTGAGCGCAACAAGCCCGAGTGCATCGACAAAATGGAAACCCTTGTGAAGGGCGTGGAGGGTGTGTCTGTCAAGGCGCTGCCCAGCCGCTATCCCCAGGGCGCTGAAAAAATCCTCATCGAGAGCCTGACCGGCCGTGAGGTGCCCCAGGGCGGCCTGCCCGCACAGGCCGGCGTCATCGTTCTGAACGCCGCAACCGTTTCCGGCATCGGCCGCTATCTGGCTGACGGCATGCCCCTTGTCACCCGCCGTGTCACCGTGGACGGGGATGCTGTGAAGAACCCCAAAAATGTGGAAGTACCCATTGGCACACCCATTCAGGATGTGCTGGATTTCTGCGGCCTGAAAGAGGACGTTCAGCTGGGCAAGGTCATCATGGGCGGCCCCATGATGGGCGTTGCTGTGGCCGATCTTTCCGGCCCCATCCTGCGCCAGAACAACGGCATCCTGGCATTCAGCGCCCAGAAGGCCCAGCTGCCCCAGGCACAGGCCTGCATCCGCTGCGGCCGCTGCATCGAGGCCTGCCCCATGGGCCTGTCCCCGGTGGAGATCGCCGGTGCCTTCAAAAAGGGCGATGCCCAGCAGCTTGGCAAGCTGAACATTGACCTGTGCATGCTCTGCGGCAGCTGCAGCTATGTGTGCCCCGCAAAGCGCCCTGTGACCCAGACCATGCGCCTGGCCAAGGATTTTGCAATGAAGGAGGCGCGCAAGTAATATGGAAAATCTGTTGAAAGTAACTGCTTCGCCCCATATCCGTGAAAACGTCACGACCCGGGGCCTGATGGGCAATGTGATCATCGCCCTTCTGCCCTGTGTGGTGGCAAGTGCCCTGATCTTTGGCTGGCAGGCCCTTCTGGTGGTGGGCGTCACCACCGCCGCCTGCGTTGGCTTTGAGTGGCTGTACTGCTTTTTGGCCAAAAAGCCCAATACCGTGGGCGATCTGTCCGCCGTGGTCACCGGCCTGATCTTGGGCCTCAATATGCCCGTGTTCATGGCCCAGAAGATCTGGATCGCCATCATCGGCGCATTCATTGCCATCGTGATCGCAAAACAGCTGTTCGGCGGCATCGGCTGCAACTTTGTGAACCCCGCTTTGGTGGCCCGCATCGTTCTGTTCACCGGCTTTGCCAGTGCCATGACCACCTGGACCTTCCCCGCAAAGGCAAACGACACCATGGCCGCTCTGGGCGTGGATGCCGCTGCTGCCGCAACCCCCTTGCAGCTGGTGGACGGCTCCGGCGCTTCTCTGCTGGGCAGCTACCCCCTGAAGGACCTGCTGCTGGGCGTGCACGGCGGTGTGCTGGGTGAGACCTGCGCCGCCGCCATCCTGCTGGGCTTTGCCTGGCTGCTGGTCACCCGCACCATCAGCGCTGCCATCCCCCTTACCTATGTGGGCAGCTACGCAGTGTTCAGCGCTCTGTATCACCTGAGCCAGGGCACCGAGGCCCTGGGCGCTGTTGTGCTGCATGAGGTGCTGGCCGGCGGCCTGCTGTTCGGCGCTGTGTTCATGGCAACCGATTATGTTACCAGCCCCTTCACCCTGAAGGGCAAGCTGGTGTTTGGCATCGGCCTGGGTCTTGTCACCTTCGGCATCCGCACCTTCGGCACCATGCCGGAGGGTGTTTCCTATGCCATCCTGTTCATGAACCTGCTGGTTCCCTATATCAATGACCTGACCCGCCAGAAGGCTTTGGGCCAGAAGAAAAAGAAGAAGGAGGCGAAGGCGGCATGAAAGGCAAAACCTGGAACGACCTTGTCAAGCCCATTGTGGTGCTGGTCGTGATCTGCATCCTGTCCAGCGCCGCTCTCGCAGGCGCAAACTACGTTACCGCTCCCATCATTGCCCAGCAGCAGGCTGCTGCCGCAAACGCAGCCTTTTTGGCGGTTCTGCCCGAGGCAGATAATTTTGATGAGATCACCGAGTTCGAAACCACCGGTGTTTCCAAGGTGCTCAAGGCCCAGAACGGCGCGGGCTGGGTCATCCAGGCCTCCGCAAAGGGCTTCGGCGGCGATGTGCCCGCCGTTGTCGGCTTTGACGCAGAGGGCAGCATCGTGAAGGTGCAGTTCATGGAAAACAGCGAGACTGCCGGCTTCGGCCAGAAGCTGGTGGACGGCAGCGAGGACGGCATGAAGTTTGCCGCCCAGTTTGAGGGCAAGTCCGGCGCGCAGAAGATCGGCGACACGGTGGATGCCATCACCGGCGCAACCGTTTCCTCCAAGGCTGCCGTGGCTGCCATCAACAGCGCTGTGAACTGCTTTGCCGAGGTTGCCCTGGGCCAGGCCGCAGTGGTGGAAGAGGAAGTGCCCGAGCTGACCGCAGACACCGCTGCCGAATATCTGGCAGGCGGCCCGGTCGAGCCGATGGATACTCCCGAGGGCCTCAAGGGCGCATACAAGAACGGTGACGTGACCGTTCTGGCCGCCGAGGAAATGGGCTGGGAGTACGGCACCCCCATGACCGTTATGGTCGCGTTTGACGGCACCGGCGCCATCAAGGGCATCTGGGCCGACGTTTCCGGCCAGACCCCCGGCATCGGCGATCAGGCAAACGGCAGCGAGTATCTGGGCCAGTACACCGGCATTGCCGATGAGGCAGGCCTGGACGGCGTGGATACCATTGCCGGCGCTACCCAGTCCACCATCGGCGTGAAAAAGGCCGTGCGCAAGTGCATCCAGGCCTTTGCAGCCATGAACGCATAAGAGAGGAGGCTGTTCCATATGAAAAAAATGCAGATTTTGACCAACGGCCTCGTGAAGGAGAACCCGGTGCTGCGCCTGGTTCTGGGCACCTGCCCCACTCTGGCTGTTACCACCCTGGCCTTCAACGGCCTGGGCATGGGTGTTGCCGCAACCTTCGTGCTGGTTTGCTCCAACATCGCCATTTCCGCTTTGCGCAGCGTGATCCCCGATAAGGTCCGTCTGCCGGCATACATCACCGTGATTGCAACCTTCGTTTCCATCGTTCAGATGCTGGTAAAGGCATTCGTGCCGGACCTGGACAAGGCCCTGGGCGTGTTCCTGCCCCTGATCGTTGTGAACTGCATCATTCTGGGCCGTGCCGAGATGTTCGCCTCCAAAAACAAGGTGTTCGACTCCGCACTGGACGGCCTGGGCATGGGCCTGGGCTTCACCCTCACCCTGGTGCTGATGGGCTCCATCCGTGAGATCATCGGCGCCGGCACCTGGTTTGGCATGGCGGTGCCCGGCCTTTCCGAAATCGATCACTTCACCTTCATGACCACCCCTGCCGGCGGCTTTTTCACCTTCGGCTGCCTGATGGCCCTGGTGGTGTTCATCGAGATCAAAACCAACAACCGTAAAAAGCGCAGCATCGGCTGCGAAGGCTGCCCCAATGCGGCCGGCTGCAAAGGAGGCTGTGAATAATGGCAGTGAAACTTGCTTCCATCCTGTTCACCATGATTTTGGTGGACAACTATGTTCTGGTCAAGTTTTTGGGCATCTGCCCGTTTTTGGGCGTTTCCAAGAAACTGGATTCCGCCTTTGGCATGAGCTGCGCCGTGGTGTTCGTTATGACCCTGGCCACCGCCGTGACCTGGCCCATCCAGAATTTCCTGCTCACCCCCATGGGCCCCGACGGCCAGCTGAAATGGGATCTGGGCTATCTTCAGACCATCGTGTTCATCCTGGTCATCGCCGTGCTGGTTCAGCTGGTTGAGATCATCATGCGCAAGTATATGCCCCCGCTTCACAAGGCTTTGGGCGTTTACCTGCCCCTGATCACCACCAACTGCGCCGTGCTGGGTGTTACCGTGCTGAACATCGACAACGGCTACAACTTTGTGGAAAGCATCGTCTGCGCCATCGGCGCGGGCCTTGGCTTCATGCTGGCCATGGTGATCTTCTCCGGCGTGCGCAAGCGCCTGGAGGATGCACAGCCCCCCAAGTGCTTTGAGGGCCTGCCCATCACCCTGGTGGCGGCTTCTGCCGCTGCCCTGTCCTTCGGCGGCTTCGGCGGCATCATCGAAGGCATCTTCGGCACTGTGTAAGGAGGTTGCAGAAAGATGGAAATTGGTCTCGCTATTGCGATCGTAAGCGTTCTGGGCCTTATCGGTGCTGTGATCCTGGTCCTGGCCGCAAAATTCATGAGTGTTGAGCAGGACCCCCGGATCGATCAGGTTTCGGGCTGCCTGCCCGGCGCAAACTGCGGCGCCTGCGGCTATGCCGGCTGCGCCGATTATGCCCGCGCGGTTGTGGAAGAGGGCGCTGCGGTGAACAAGTGTGTTCCCGGCGGTGCCAAGGCCGCCGCTGACGTGGCTGCCGTTATGGGCGTGGAAGCCGGCGCCACCGCTGTTGTAAAGGCAGTGGTCGGCTGCCAGGGCAAGCCCGGCGTGTGCACCCAGCTGTTCAGCTATGAGGGCATTTCTTCCTGCGCTGCCGCCGCTGCCCTGCACGGCGGCCCCAAGGCCTGCACCTTTGGCTGCCTGGGCCTGGGCGACTGCGTAAAGGCCTGCCCCTTCGATGCCATGCACATTGTGGACGGCATCGCTCAGGTGGACCCGGCCAAGTGCGTGGGCTGCGGTGCCTGCGCCAAGGTCTGCCCCCACAACGTGATCAGCATTCTGGGCGTTACCCCCGAAAAGCCCCGTGTGCTGTGCAACAACCAGGAAAAGGGCGCTCTGGTCAACAAGGAGTGCTCCACCGGCTGCATCGGCTGCATGAAGTGTCAGAAGACCTGCCAGCATGATGCCGTCAAGGTGGAAAACTTCCTGGCCAGGATCGACTATTCCAAGTGCGTTGGCTGCGGCGAGTGTGTGGAAGCCTGCCCAAAGCACGTCATCGTTTTCTAAAAACAAACCAAAAAATGCCGCCGCAGAAAGCGCAAAGCTCTCTGCGGCGGCTTTTTGGTTTTGAAGGCCTGGGTTTTTTAAAAGAAGGGCCCCCGGCTTTTTTCAAAAGCTCAGAAGCTCGGCCCGAAGCTCCTCATAAGCACAGGGGCGGCAGGGGTCCGCCGGGGCAAACAGCCGGGGGTCCGCCAGAAGGGTTTCCCGGTTTTTCCAGCAGGTGAGCAGAAGCTCGGTGCTGCTGCGCAGGAAAATAAGCTCCTCAAAAACCAGCCCGGCTGCGGCAGGCCTGCCGAAAAAGCTCACCGGCACCGGCTGGGTGCCGGGGGCGGGGGAGGCACTGTCCGACACGGCAAAAAACGCCCGGCGGCCCTCGTCATCCAGCAGCACCATGCGGGAATGGGAGTGCTCCCGCATCAGCACCAGATGCAGCCCCGGCTCAAAATGCAGAACCAGCTTTTGAAAACAAAGCCCGAAAAACCGTTCCAGGAACGAGCGGGGCAGGTCCCGGTTTGCGGCCGAAACCACCAGCCTTTGCACATCGCCCTTTTGGGGCAGGGCCTCAATGGCAGAGGGGTAGTCCTTCAGATAAAAGCGGGTGGTGAGGGCGTTATAGGCCCGCTGGGGCGCAAAACCGCCCAGGATGCGTTTATCCAATGTGTATTTTTCCCTGTTATAATACACAGAGGAAGCAATTGTGGACCAGAAGCCGGGTGCCTGGAAATCCGGCCGCCGGGAAGTGACGGTGGAAAACAGCTTGGGCAGCTTTGCCAAAAGCGGTTCGGGCTCATAAAAAACGGAATGGGCCGGCACCGTGCCATAGGCAAAGGGGATGGCCTCAACCGACCGGAAATCGATGGTGAGGTAGCTGTCCAGATCCCGCACCAGCTGGTAGGCGTTGGGGCCCATGTCGTCAAACAAAAAGCAGGCCCATTTGTCCCCATCCCGCATCAGCACCAGCGAAATGGGGCGGCCGCCGGATGCATAAGCCACATTGCCCGCCTCGTCCACCAGGACCGAGCTGTCCCAGCAGAGCTCCAGCCGCAAAAGCAGCCCCTGGCGGAACAGCCCCAGCAGCTTGTCCAGCTGTTTCGGCAAAAGATCGCTGCCGTGCAGCAGGCGGGGCAGGCCGGTAAGCCGGTCGTCCTGGGCCTTTTGGGGGTCCGGGTCAATAAAAACCGTTTCAGGCAGCTGGGCAAGCTTGAATACATAGCTGGTGCAGGCCAATTCCCCAAAAAACCGCTGGGCCCGTTCCAAAAGCTCCTTGCGCAGCTTTGGGCCGGCCGGCAGAACTTCCAGCGGGTGGTGGAAAAAGCCTTTTGCGCTGTTCACCGGGCAGAACGCCCCGGTTTTGGGGTCCTGGCAGAGCATCTCCGGGAACAGCTGGCCTTGGTCCAGGATGCACCGGTAGCAGAAAAGCTTGTCGTAATTTTCCCAGAAAAGCTGCTGGGGCAGCGAGGCCAGGAATGCGGCCCGCTTTTCCTCCTCGGTCATGGCCTGCTGCTTCCGGCGCAGCTCTTCCCATTCCTTCAGCACATAGAAAAGCCACCGGGAAAGCTCGTCCGCCCGGCCCTCACACAGGGCAAAAAGCTTTGGCAGAAGCTCTTCCATGCAGTCGGTTTCTTCGCACAGCGCTTGGCAGCGAAGCAAAAGCGCATTGCCAGGGGCAGGCTCTGCGGGCGCATCCTCCGGCAGCTCTTCCCGCCAGTCAAAAAGCAGCTCATCCGGGTCAAGATCCGGGTCGTTTTCCGCCTCTTCCCAAAGGAAACGAACCAGCTGCTGGCTTTCGCTCAGCCGCTCGGGCGAATAAACAAAGCCCTTGGCCAGCTTTCGGGCAAGGACCCGGCATTCGGTGCCGGTCAAAAAGGGGGCGGCATCCCCCAGCCGCCGGGCCATTTCCCGCACAAGGGGGGCGGGGTCCTCCACCGGCGCCATCAGGGGCAGAAGATAGAAAAAGTGTTCCGGGGTTTGCAGCCCCTCCAGCTCTTCCAGGGTAAAGCAGGCTTGCGTGATGGGCTTTCGGCCCCGGAAAAATTCCAGATACCGCAGGTGAAAGCGCACCTGGATGCGCTGGCCCATGCAGGGGATGAAAAGCTTCTGGAAGCCGGGCAGGCCGGACGTTTCGTCCAGTCCCACAAATCTGCGGCCCCAGTCCAGATCGAAATCCGCCTGCCGGCGCAGCTGCTTGTACAGCACGGGCAGCTCCTTCATGCAGCACAGGGCGTTGAGCCAGTAGAAGAAAAAGGGCATGGAGCCAAAGCCCGGCACCTTGCGGGGCACCGCTGCCAGCGCTTCCTCCTTCCTGCGCTGCTTTTGCCGCAGGGGCACAAGGGCGGCTTCAAACCGGGGGCGAAGGATATCCGCATAGGGCGCGGCGGGGTTTTGTTCATAAAAGGTGATCATCCGGGCCAAAAACAGGGGGGAGTTTGCGGGGGAATAATAGGGCTGTTCCCACACGAAGGTGGAAAGCACAAAGCTGTCGTCAAAAAAGGCGGCGGCAAAATCCGGCCGGGCAAACAGGGCGTCCAGCGCCTTTTCGGTTTCGCCCCGGCCGCTGAGCGCCCGGATAAGCTCCACCCGAAGCGCATCGTAGGAGCGAGGGGCAAGCTGGCAAAGCTCCGGCCGCAGGGACAAAAGCTGCCGGCGCAGCTCCCCGTACAAAACCGCCGCCCGGCCGTATTGGGCGTTTTTCAGCTCCAGGGTCTGCCAGATCAGCCGGTATAAGCCGTCCGGCAGCGGGTACTGCTGCAAAAACAGCACCAGCAGCCGCAGGTCCTCGGTGTCCCGCTGGATGAGCCCGCTACGCACCGGCTTTTCGGGGATATGGTCCATGCTGTAAACGCTGATGATTTTGCAAAAGTCGATCAGCGAGGCCTCGTCCCAGCCGGTGGGACTGTTTTTCTGGGCCAGCTGAACAAGCAATGGGTAATCCCGCTTTGGGTCCTCTTCGGGGCAGGGCGGCGCTTCGGGCTCTTCTTCGGGCAGGGGATAGCCCAGCTCGTCCAAAAAGTCCGCCATCTGCCAGGCATCCCCCTCGCCCTCCTCCCAAAAGGTGAGATAAGGGTCCAGCTGCTCCGGCCGGGCCGGGAAATAGGAGGCCAGCGCCGCCGAGCAGCCGGAAAGCCGCCGCCGCTCCTTGGGGGTGACCTCTTCCAAAAGATCGGGAACGGTGCAGAAGGAATCCACCTCCCAGCCGCCGTCGTAAAAGTAGTAGCCCCAGGCATCGTCATCGTAGATGTAGCACAGCATCAGGGGCCCGCCCCGCATTTGGGAAAGCCGGCGGGTCATTTCCTCGTAGCCGGCGCAGAAATCGTTCAGGATGGCGCCGGCACCCTTGTCCGCCTTCCAGATCTGGCAGCTGGCGGCATCCAGGTTCCAGTCTTTGGCGCTGGCTTTGTCAACGTCCGAAAGCAGGGCCGAAAGCTCCTTTTCCGATGCGCCCGGCGCTGTGAGAACATTCAAAAATACGCCCATAAAAACACTCCTTTGCTTTGTGGGGTCTGGGGTTTTTCTTCATTATAATATAAGAAGGCAGAGCCGTCACCCCAAAAAATCCCACAAAAACGCCCCGCCGCTTTTGGAAAATGTGCCCGGCCCCAAATGCCCCCAAAAGAAACCGCAAAAAAGACCGGCAGAAAACCTGCCGGTCTTTTTTTGTGATTGCATTGAAAAAGGGAAAAATCAGCCCCGCTCGGCAAGGCTCTTGTAATCCCGGTGCGGCTGCACCGCAATGTAGGCCGGGCGGATGATCTTGCCCATGTTGATCAGCTCTTCCATGCGGTGGGCGCTCCAGCCGGCCACACGGGCCACTGCGAAAATGGGGGTGTAAAGCTCCACCGGCAGACCCAGCATCCGGTAAACAAAGCCGCTGTAAAAATCCACATTGGCAGAAACGCCCTTGTAGATCTTGCGCTTTTCGGCGATCACCTGGGGGGCCAGCCGCTCCACGGCGGAATAGAGCTTGAATTCCTTCTGCATGCCCTTTTCCTCGGCCAGCTGGCCCACAAAGCTCTTCAAAAGCTTTGCGCGGGGGTCGCTGATGGAGTAGACCGCGTGGCCCATGCCGTAGATCAAGCCGCTGTGGTCAAAACGCTCGCCCTCAAGGCAGCCGGCAAGATAATCCCGGATGGCATCCTCATCCGACCAGTCGGGCAGGGAGAACTGCATATCATCCAGCATCTGCACCACCTTGATGTTGGCGCCGCCGTGGCGGGGGCCCTTGAGGCTTGCCAAAGCGGCGGCCATGCAGCTGTAAGTGTCGGTGCCGGAGCTGGTGACCACATGGGTGGTGAAGGTGGAGTTGTTGCCGCCGCCGTGCTCGGCATGCAGGACCAGGCACAGGTCCAGGATGTGGGCTTCCAGCGGGGTGTATTTTTCATCCGGGCGCAGAAGGCTCAGGATGTTTTCGGCGGTGGAAAGCTCCGGCCGGGGGGCGTGGATGTACAGGCTGCAGCCGTTTTTGTAGTGGTTGTAGGCCTGGTAGGCGTAAACCGAGATCAGCGGGAAAATGGCGATCAGGTCGATGCACTGGCGGATGACGTTGGCAAGGGAGGTGTCGTCCGTGTGTTCATCGTAGCTGGCCATGGTGAGAACGCAGCGGGCCAGGGTGTTCATCATGTCCTGGCTGGGGGCCTTTAAGATCACGTCCCGCACAAAGTTGGTGGGAAGGCTGCGGTAAAAGGCCAGCTGTGCGTTGAAGTCCCGCAGCTGGGCCTTGGTGGGAAGCTGGCCGAACATCAGAAGATAGGCCGTTTCCTCAAAGCCAAACCGGCTGTCCTTGATGAAGCCGCCGGCAAGCTCTTCCACCGGGTAGCCCCGGTAATAAAGCTCGCCCTCGCAGGGGACCTTTTGGCCGTCCTCATTTTTGAAGCTCACGATCTCGCTGATCTCGGTGAGGCCGGCCCGAACGCCGGTGCCGTCCAGATCACGCAGACCACGCTTGACTTCAAACCGGGCGTAATCGTCCTTGTTGATTTGGTTGTTGGCCCGGCAGATCTGGGCAAGTGCCTCCAGCTCCGGGGTGACCCGGGAATATTCCGAAGAAGATGCCGCCATCTTCCATACCTCCTTTTCACCGCCGCAGCGGCTCTTTTAAAATATTTTCACTTATCATAACACAAAAATACAAATAAAATGTGTCTATTTTATAAATATACTTCATTACAGCAAAGTATTTTTCGGGGAATTTCAAAAAATCAAAAAAACTTTTAAAAAAATCAAAAAAACGCTTGCTTTTTTTGCAAGAGCTTGTTATAATAATCAAGCACTCACAAAACGGGTGCCCAATTGAATATGGGAGTGTTCCCGAGTGGCCAAAGGGGACAGACTGTAAATCTGCTGCGTATCCGCTTCGGTGGTTCGAATCCACCCGCTCCCACCAAAAAATGCCTTGAGCTTTTGCTCAAGGCTTTTTTGCTGCCCGAAGCGGGCAGGGCTCGAACAGGGCGTTCAAAAACAGCCCGGCGGGCTGCTTTCAGCCCGCGGCCCTCGGCAAGGCAACCGGCTTGCACCCAAAAGGCTCAAGTATTTGTACTTGAGCCTTTTGTTTTGTCCGGGCTGAATTGGAACCGGGCGCTGGAAAAGCAATGAATGGATCTGGATTCCAAAAGGGCCGCTGCAAAGCTTCGGTTTTGCAGCGGCCCTTTTTTCGGTGAGCGCTGCTGTGCAGCCCCGGTTCAGAAAACCCGAGAAATGTTGGCTTGGCCGGTGGTTTTGAAAAAATCATCAGCGTTTGCGATAAACCGGGGGCCTTTTTTTGAGCATAGTTCTGGATGGGAACGGGGGAAACAGTCAGAATGCGGGCGAAAACTCACAAAACCAACATTTTCCAACATTTTTATGTTGTTTTGCAAAAAATAAATCCCGATATTTCGGCAATTCGATGATTTTGTTTGATTGTATTGACTTAAAAACCTCAAAATGCTAACATAAAACCACAAAATCCAACGATTCAAACGTGGGTTCCCACATAAGGTCGTGTTGTTGTTGTTTTGAGGTTTGAAGGAGGATGCACCATGAGTCGATTTGACCAGTACTTTTTGATGGAGGAAAAGGACATTCTGGAATATGTCCAGGAGAAATATGACTTTTTCCCCAAGGATGCCCAGCTGACCTGTAAGGAAATCGGTGACGGCAATCTGAACTATGTATTCCGTATTACCGACCCTGCCACCGGTAAATCCGTGATCCTGAAGCATTCGGGCGTCGAGACCCGTGCCCGCTCCGGCCGCAAGGTGGATGTGGACCGCAACCGGATCGAGGCAGAGATCCTGCAGCGCCAGGATGCGCTGGCCCCCGGCTTTGTTCCCAAGATCTATGGGTATGACCCGGTCATGTGCTGCTGCGCAATGGAGGATCTGAAGGATTACACCATTCTGCGCACCGCACTGCTGAACTACCAGACCTTCCCCAAATTTGCCGATCAGATCACCAGCTACATGGTGAACATCCTGCTGCCCACCACAGACGTGGCCATGGACCACAAGGAAAAGAAGGCTCTGGTGAAGAGCTACATCAACCCGGATCTGTGCAGCATCACCGAGCAGCTGGTATACGATGATGCGGTGGGCAACTTCGCCGGCAAGAACTATGTGGTGGATGCGCTGACCGAATATGTGGATCGGGAGATCTATCAGGACAAGGCCCTCCGGCTGGAAGCTGCCAAGCTGAAATTCGATTTTATGGAGCATGCTCAGGCACTGATCCACGGCGACCTGCATTCCGGCTCCATTTTTGTGACCGATACCGACACCAAGGCCTTTGATCCGGAGTTTGCGTTCTACGGCCCCATGGGCTATGATGTGGGCAACGTGATCGCGCACACCCTGTTCAGCCTGGTCCACGCAGAGGGAACGCTGGAGCAGGATGATCCCCGCCGCAGCGCATTCCGCGCCTGGGCGCTGGACACCGTGTATCAGGTGGTGGAGCTGTTCCGCAAAAAGTTCATCGAAAAATATGAGCAGGTGGCTGCCGACAAGCTGGCCCGGACCGAGGGCTTCTGCGAATATTACCTGAACGGCGTGATGGCCGACACTGCGGCCACCACCGGCATGGAGCTGATCCGCCGCATCGTGGGCGTGGCCAAGGTGAAGGACATCACCCTGATCGAGGACGAGGCACGCCGGGCCGAGCTGGAAAAGAAGCTGCTGATCATTGCCAAGCAGCTGATCCTGAACCGGGCATCGACCCTTACCGCCGCCGACTGGAAGAGCATTCTGGAAGGCCAGCTGTAAAAGGGGGAAGGAAACAATGGCGATCACAAAGCGCCCCTTCGGCTGCACCGCAGACGGCACGCCGGTCACCTGCTGGACCATCACCAACCAGGCCGGCGGCTCTGTGTCGGTGCTGGATCTGGGATGCATCCTGCAGGCGGTGGTGCCCTGCCTGCCGGGCAAAGCCTCGCAGGATGTGGTCATGGGCTTCGACGATGCCGCCGGCTATGAAGCTGCGGGCGGCTTCATCGGGGCCACCGTAGGCCGCTGCGCAAACCGGATCGTGGGCGGAGCCTTCCGTCTGAACGGCAAAGAGTATCCGCTGCTGTGCAATGAGGGAAAAAACCATCTGCACGGCGGCCGGGTCGGCTTCAGCAAGCGGCTTTGGACCGCCTCTTGCACCCAGCGGGAGGATCAGCTGCAAATGACCCTGTTCAGCCCGGATGGGGAAGAAGGCTATCCCGGAAACCTGTGGGTAACGGTGACGATCACCTTTACCGACGACAACCGGCTCGTTTTTGAAACCGATGCAGTGAGCGACGCGGACACCGTGTTCAACCTGACCAATCACAGCTACTTCGATCTGAACGGCCGCTTCACGCAGGAAAGCGCCTGCGCACAGCGGCTTTGGGCAAACGCCCCCTTCTATACACCGGTGGATGCGGCCGGCATCGTGGACGGCACCATTCAGCGCACCGCCGGCACCGTGCTTGATTTCTCTGAGCCGGCATCGCTGCAGTCCCGCCTGGAACAGCCGGACCCGCAGCTGGATGCGGTGGGCGGCTTTGACCACAACCTGATCTTTGCCGGCGGAGAAGGCCCCGCAGCCACCCTGATGGGGGAAGAAAGCGGCATCCGCATGGACTTTTACACCGAAAGCGGGGCCATGCAGCTGTACAGCGGCAACTATCTGCGCGTTTCCCAGGGCAAGCAGGGTGCCGTGTACGGGCGGCGTTCCGGCGTATGCCTGGAGCCCCAGTTCTACCCCAACAGCATCAACATGCCCCAGTTCCCCTCGCCGGTGCTGAAGGGAAACGTTCCATATCACAATCAAACGGTCTATCGGTTTTATGCGGATTGATTTAAAACGGGCCGTATGATCTGTAAATTCAACTTCAAGGAGGAATTATTGTGAAAACAAACACCGCTTCCCAGACAAAAAAGAAGTGGTATCAGCGCATGCCCAGCACCTATGTGATCCTGTTCTGCATTGTGCTGGTCGCTGCCGCCCTTACCTGGCTTCTGCCCGCAGGCGAATATGAGCGTGTGGCCATGGAGGGCGTGAGCCGCCCGGCCGTTGTGCCCGGCTCTTACCATCTGGTGGATAAAAACAGCGCCGGCCTGTTCGACATTTTCAAGGCGATCCCCCAGGGCTTCAGTGCCTCGGCCAACATCATCGCCATCATCATGCTGTCCACCGGCGCGTTCACCGTGATCAACAAGACCGGTGCGCTGGAAAGCGGCGTGGGTGCGCTGCTGCGCCGGGTCAACCGGAGCAAGATCCCCGGCACTGCGGTGATCTGGATCGTTTCCTTCCTGTTTTCGGCTCTGGGCCTGATCGCCGGGCCCGAGATCCAGATCCCCTTCACGGTGATCGGCGTTTCCATTGCGCTGGGCCTGGGCTATGACCTGATGGTCGGCCTGGCCATGGTCATGGGCGCCGGCTACCTGGGCTGGGGCATGGGACCCATCAACGCCTCCATCATCGGCACTGCCCATTCCATTGCCGGCCTGCCCACCTTCTCCGGCGTGGGCCTGCGCATGGTGCTGTGGTTCATCACCACCTGCATCGTGGCCGCATTCATTTCCGTGTATGCCGCAAAGATCCGCAAGGACCCCGAAAAGAGCCTGGTAAAGGGCATCGGCACCGAGGGCTTGGGCCTTTCCCAGGATCTGGACACCTATAAGGTGAGCGGCCGCCAGTGGGTGGTGCTGCTGGTTCTGGTGGGCATCTTTGTGGGCATCGTTTACGGTGCGGTGGAACTGGGCTGGTATCTGGACGAGATGAGCGCCATCTTCCTGATCGGCGGCCTGGTGGCCGGCCTGGCATACGGCCTGAAGCTTCAGGAAGTGATCGACGGCTTTGTGGAAGGCGCCCGCAACACGGCGCAGCTGGGCCTCATCATCGGCATTGCCCGTGCCATCCAGATCGTTCTGGAAAACGGCAAGATCATGGATACCATCGTAAACGCACTCAGCGCTCCGCTGTCCACCTTCACCCCGGGAATTGCGGCCTGCGGCGTTGCGGTGATCACCGCCATCATCCACTTCTTCATCCCTTCCGGCAGCGCACTGTCGGTTACTGTGATGCCTCTGTATGCCTCCCTGGCAGACGTTCTGGGCATCACCCAGCAGTCCATCGTGCTGGCCATGCAGATCGGCGGCACCCTGTTCAACGTCATGATGCCCACCGTGGGCGCCTGCCTGGCGATGTGCGGCCTGGCCCGTGTACCCTTTGAAAAATGGGTCCGCTTCGTGTGGAAGCTTGTGATGATCGTACTCGTTGTTTCTCTGGCAGCGATCCTTGTGGCTGTTAAGATCGGCTACGGTCCTTTCTAAACCAATCAAGAAAAGGCCGTTCCCTGTTTCTGCAAAGAAACGGGAACGGCCTGACGGTTTGCCTGGGCTCATACATCGTCGATAAAGGGCGATTCGGGGTTCCACAGCCGGATCCCGTGCTCCTGGGCAAAGGTTTGCCATTGGGGGGAAAGGGGCTTGTCGGTAACGATATCGTTGATCCGGTCAAAGCCGCAGACCCGTGTGAAGGACGCCTTGCCGAACTTTGAATAATCGGCGATCAGGAACACCCGGTTCGCATGCTCCACAACGGTCTGCTTGACCTCGGCAATGCTCTCGTTGGCCTCGGTGATCCCGTCGGTCATGCTCAGCGACCGGCAGGACAAAAAGGCTTTGTCCACATGGAACAGGCTGAGGAAATTGATGGCGCTGCGCCCGATGAAGCAGTCCTTGTTTTTGAGCATGGTGCCGCCCACCGCGATCAGATTGATCTTTTCCCGCTGGGCCAGCAGGTTCATGATGCTCAGGGAATTGGTGAGCACCGTGAGCTCCACATCCGGCATGTCCTTGCAGACCTGGTAGGCGGTGGTGGAGGAATCGAAAAACAGGCAGTCCTTTGCCTGAATGAAGGGCCGGCATACCGCTGCGATCTTTTCCTTGTTCTCCACAAACACGTTGTGCAGCAGGTGGTTGGTGGCCATATCGCCCAGGACCTTGTCTGCCATGATGGCGCCGCCGTGCTTGCGCACCAGGATGCCCTCGCCCTCCATTGAGGTGAGATCCCGGCGGATCGTTTCCTCGCTCACCTCAAAATGTGCGGCCAGCGCGGAGACCGAGACTTCCTTTTGATTGAACAGAATGCTTTTGATCTTTTCCTTTCGCAGAGCGGCCAGCACCTGATCTTCCCCTTTCCGTATTTTTCTTTTTATTTATTGTACCTGTTTGTTTTTGTATCGTCAACAAGCGATTCCCTGTTTTGATTTTTGATTTGAAAAGGAGCTTGATAGTTATGGCGAATCTGCAGCTCGGCAAAAAACCATGGTACGAGCGCATTCCCAATACCTATGTGATTTTGTTTGCGCTGATCGTTTTTGCGGCGGTCCTGACCTGGGTGGTGCCCGCCGGCGAATTTGAGCGTGTGGTGGATGAAACCGGCCGGAAGCTGATCCAGCCGGGCACCTACCATGCGGTGGAGCAGGCGCCGGCCAGCCTGTTCGACATCTTCCTGGCCATTCCCAAGGGCCTTCAGGGGTCGGCCAACGTCATCTTCATGATCCTGCTTTCTTCCGGCGCGTTCAAGGTGATCAATTCCACCGGTGCGCTGGAAAACAGCATCGGCGTGATGCTCCGGGGCATCAACCGCTCCCGGGTGCCCTCCACCGCAGTGATCGTGCTGATCACGTTCCTGTTCTCTGCGCTGGGTCTGGTGGTCGGGCCTGAGATCCAGATCCCCTTTACGCTGATCGGCGTTTCCATTGCGCTGGGCCTTGGCTATGACCTGATCGTGGGCCTTGCAATGATCGTTGTGGGCGGCGGCATCGGGTTTGCCACCGGGCCGATCTGCGCGTCCACCGTGGGCACCTGCGATGCCATCTGCGGGCTGCCGCTGTTTTCCGGCATGGGGCTGCGCACCGCAAACTGGTTTGCCTGCACCCTGGCATCCAGCCTGGTGATCGCCGCCTATGCCAGAAAGGTGAAAAAGGACCCCTCCCGCAGCTATGTGCGGGATATCAGCACCGAGGGCCTGGGCTTTTCCCGGTCCCTGGAGGATTACCGGATCGGCAGGACCGACAAGCTGGTGCTGCTGGTGCTGCTGGGCCTGTTCGTCTGCCTGATCGTGGGCCCCACCCTGCTGGGCTGGTATCTGGATGAGATGATGGCCGTGTTTGTGATCGCGGCGATCCTTACCGCTTTTATTGCCCGCTATTCCACCAGCAAGGCCCTGGATCTTTTCTGCCAGGGTGCGGGAGAAATGTTCGGCGCCGCCATGATGGTGGGCATGGGCCGCGGCATCCAGGTGATTTTGGAAAACGGCCATGTGATGGACACCATCGTGAACGCCCTCAGCGCTCCCATCGTTCATTTCGGGCCTTATGCGGCCGCGATCCTGATGACCCTCATCCATGGCGCGGTCAACTTCCTGGTCCCGTCCGGCAGCGGCCAGGCGGCGGCCACCATGCCGCTGATGTTCCCGGTGGGCCAAATGGTCGGCCTGACGGACCAGACCAGCATTCTGGCCTTCCAGACGGGCGACGGCATCACCAACATCATTTACCCCACCATGGGTGCGATGATGGCGATGTGCGGCATTGCCCGAGTTCCCTTCGGCCGTTGGTTCAAGTTTGCTGTCAAGGTGGTGCTCAGCGTTTACATCGTGTGCTGGGCATTCCTGCTTGTGGCAGTAAAAATCAACTGGGGCCCCTTCTAAGCTAAAGACAGGAGATCGATTTATGAATACTGTGTACGAATACAAAAAAATGGTCCAGGAAACCGCTCAGCGCTCTTATCGGGAGGGCTTGGTAGCCGGCACCAGCGGAAATGTAAGCTTTTTCGACCGTGAAAACAACCTGATGTACATCACGCCCAGCAACCTGGATTACAGCGTCATGACCCCGGAGGATATCATGGTCACCGACCTGTGCGGAAATGTGGTGGAGGGCGCACACAAGCCCTCGTCAGAGTGGCGCCTGCATGCCGAGATCTACAAGGCGAAGCAGGAGGTGTGCTCGGTGATCCACACCCATTCCCCCTATGCCACGGGCTTTGCCATCGTTCACGAGGGCATTCCCCTGATCCTTGTGGAGATGCTGCCCTTCCTGGGAGGCGACGTGCCGGTGGCCAAATTCGGCCTGCCCGGCACCGATGCGGTGGGCATCAACGCGGCGGCCGCTTTGCAGGGACGCAATGCGGCGCTGCTGGAAAACCATGGCGTGGTGGCCACGGGCGCACGCTGCGAGCAGGCCTACCTGCGGGCCGTTTATGTGGAAGATGCCGCCAAGGCATACCACTTTGCCCGCCTGATGGGCAAGCCCATCGAGATCACTGCCGAGGATGAGGAATATCTGCGCAAAAAGTACAATCTGCCCCTGCGGGAGTGCTAAGGAGGAAACTGCCATGTTTTTGAAATTTGCCGCCGCGCCCATCAGCCTGTTCGGCCTGGGCTGCCGCCGGGAGCTGGCCGCCCTGCTGCGCCGTGAGGGCGTGGGCAAGGCGCTGGTGGTCACCGATGCATCGCTGGAAAAGCTGGGCATCCGCCAGAAGGTGACCGATTCGCTGGGGGAGATCCCCTTTGTGGTGTTCAGCGGCGTGTGCCCCAACCCCACCCTGGAAAACGTGCAGGAGGGCCTTGCGCTGTATCAGCGTGAAAACTGCAATTTCATTGTGGCGGTCGGCGGCGGTTCCGCCAACGACTGCGCCAAGGCGATCCGGGTGATGGCTGCCAACGGCGGCCAGCTGCAGCAGTACCAGGGGCCCAACAAAAGCCAGGTGAGGGGACCCTTCCTGGT
This sequence comes from Allofournierella sp., assembly GCA_020025635.1. Taxonomy (GTDB): domain Bacteria; phylum Bacillota; class Clostridia; order Oscillospirales; family Ruminococcaceae; genus JAHHRU01. Next base: position 21,083 of record JAHHRU010000007.1, on the reverse strand, counting down.
GGCGGTGAACACCACCGCCGGCACGGCCAGCGAGGTTTCCCGCGCGTACCTGATCAGCGACGAGCAGGCACGCCGCAAGCTGATCTTCAAGGATGATTTTGCCATGCCGGACATTGCGGTGAACGACACAGAGCTGATGCTCGGCCTGCCCGCATCCATCACCGCCCAAACCGGCATGGATGCCCTGACCCATGCGGTGGAAAGCTTCTGCGCCTCCAACAGCACCGAGTTCACGGCGCTGTTGGCAGAGAACGCGATCCGGCTGATCTGGAAATGGCTTCCCGCCGCAGTGGAAGACGGACAGAACGAGCAGGCCCGTGACGGCATGGCGCTGGCGCAGTATCTGGCCGGGCTCAGCTTCGGCAATGCGGGCCTGGGCCTGGTGCACTCCATGTCTCACCAGCTCAGCGCGGTCCATCATCTGGGCCACGGCCTGAGCAACGCAGTGCTGCTGCCGGCGGTGCTGGAATACTACTGCACCGCTGCCCCCGGCGTGGTGGGCCGGGTCGCCCGCCTGCTTGCCCCGGCAGAGTGCGAAGGCAAAACGCCCGAAGAGGCAGACCGCCTCACGGTGGAGCTGATCCGCAGCCTGAGCGCCCGGGTGGGTACGAACCTGCCCCTGTCCGAGCTGGGTGTCACCCGGGAGAGCTTTGACGAGATGGCCGAAAAGGCCCTGCAGGACGGCTGCATCGGCACGTCGCCTGCAATTCCCGACAAGGCCGGCGTGATGGCCATATACGAAACGATCTTTTGATTGAAAGCGAGGAGTTTTTATGATCCGTGCAGACCACGATCTTGCATTTATGCTTCAGTATGAAAACGTTGCCTGGTATGAGCAGGGCGCTGTGCGCATCCTGGATCGGCGCATCTATCCTGTCCGGGTGGAATTTGTCACATGCCACCACCATACCGAGGTGGCACAGGCCATTGCGGATATGGTGACCCAGAGCGCCGGCCCCTATCTGGCGGCCGGAATGGGCATGGCGCTGGCCGGCTGGGAGTGCCGCGGCATGGATCAGCAGCAGGCGGATGCCTACCTGGAAAAGGCAGCCTATACCCTGAGCCATGCCCGGCCCACCACCGTGGTGCGCATGGCGGCGATCACCGCCGCCTGCCTGGAGGCCGGCCGGAAGGCCCTGGCAGAGGGTAAGCCGGTGGACGAGGCGATCTTTGAGCACACGCTGGAAGAGATCAACAACAAGTACCTGCGCATCGACAAGACCGCTGCCTATCTGGCCCAGCTGTTCCCCACCCATGGCACCATCCTGACCCAGTGCTTCGGCGAAACCATCGTGGGCCTGATGCTCCGCCAGGCCAAGGAGATGAAAAAGGAGATCAAGGTCATGTGCGCCGAGACCCGGCCCTATTTCCAGGGTGCCCGCCTCACCGCCAGCGTTGCCTATGACCAGGGCTTCGATGTGACCGTGATCACCGACAATATGCCCGCCTATGCCATGTCCAACGGAATGGTGGATCTGTTCACCTCTGCGGCAGATGCCATCTCCTGCGACGGACATGTGGTGAACAAGGTCGGAACCTTCCAGCTGGCCATCCTGTGCAAGTATTTCGGCCTGCCCTATTTCACCACCGGCGCACCGGACAAGGGCCACCCCACCATCGACAGCGTGAAGATCGAGATGCGGGACCCGGCACTGGTTTTGGACGCCATGGGCACCCGCACCGCAAAGGAAGGGGTCAAGGCGATCTATCCCGCATTCGACATCACCCCGCCCCACCTGGTCAGCGGCATCGTGACGAACAAGGGCATTTATTCGCCGTATGACCTGAACCGCTACTTTGCAGACTGACCCGCCGGCGGACGAAAACCCCGCTTGGGCTCGGCGTATCCCAAAAAGAGAAGGGGGAAAAAGGCAGCTCATGACCCGCTGATCGGGGAAGGGCACTGCCCACCGATGGGGCATGCCCCAAAGGAGCCTCTTTTCGCTTTGACAAAAAAGAAAGGCACATTCCAAACGGAATGTGCCTTTTGTGTTTTTACAAAACAGACAGCAGAGTTTCGCGCAGGCGGTCAAAGAAGGCGGCGTCACGGGGATATTCGTCAAAACGCATCTCCATGCCGGCGGCCTTCTGCACCAGCGCAAGGGTGCCGGGGCGGCCCAGCTTTTCTTCGCAGAGCTGCAGAAGGCGCAGATCCTGCATGGCCTCGCCCAGCACCTCGCTGCGGATGGAATCCCATGCGGTGCCGTCCGGTGCGGGGTAAACCAGGAAGGGATCGCCCGAGGGGAACACATCGCCGCTGTCGGTCACCCGGAAGGGGTCGATGTGCCGCAGGGAGAACTGGGAATTGTAGAAGTTGAAGCCCCAGTGCAGAAAGCCCTCGATATCCTCCACATAAAGCAGCACGCCCAAAATGCGGTTGCGGGTGGAGGGCATGGCGATGAAGCGGTTGGGCACCTTGACGGCCTGGCAGGTGCAGTAATAGGCCCAAAGGCCGGGGGTGCGGGCGTCCAGGAAGGGCTGGATGTGATCCACACAGACCACGGGCTTTGGCACGATTCCTTCCTTATAAAGGTCGAAGCTGCTCAGGGCATCGATCACCTTGCAGCCCGCAAGAAGCTCCTTCACCTCGTTCTTTGCGGCAAGATAGGTGTTTTTGGCGCTGTCGGCAGGCTCGTCCGAAATGTGGAACCAGCTGTGCTCAAGAAGCCCCATTTTGGAAAGCTCCGCCTTCAAAGCGGGCAGGAAGGCGTGCAGAAAACGGGTGTACTCGCCGCCCACGGCCGGGGTGTCCCAGCCAAAGCGGCGGGTGAGGATGCCGTTTTTCTTCACCATCACCTTGGGGGCAGCTTCCGCACCCCACTGGGTGAACAGATGGGCGATCTCCAGCTCGGTGATGCCGTTCTTTCTGCAAAGCCCGGCCCAGCGGTGCAGCTTTTCAAAGCCGAACCGGTATTCACCGTCCACATCCTCCACATCCACCAGCTGAACGGTGGTGCGCTCGCCGCCGGGGGCGGTGTCCAGCGGGGGAGTGAACACGGGGGTGAGCAGCATGTTCACCCCGCAGCGGGCGGCGGCAGCCATGAAGCTGTCGATCAGGGCCCAGTGCTGCTCGCTGAACACCGGGACGTGATAATAATCGGCCAGGCAGTCGGCGTGGAACCATTCGGTGTGATAAAGGGTCTGGGCGGGCAGCCGCACGGAAAGCACCGTTACCGGCACGGTGAACTGCACCGGCTCATTTCCGGCAGGGCCGGTCACGGTGAGCTGCACCGAATAGCTGCCGGGGGCAAGGCCTTCGGTGTCCACCGTGAACCAAAGCGAACGCCACTGGCCCAAAACCAGCTTCAGCGGGCCGGAAAGATCCACCGGGCGCAGAACGTCCGGCAAAAGCTCGGGCCGGGTGGTCAGGTAGTCCTCATCCGCAAGGCCGTGGCAGGGGTAATCGCAGGGAACAAGCCCCACCTGCCGGCAGCAAAGGGCCGGGCCCAGGTCGCTTTTCACCGAAACGGTGAAGGCGGTGTCGCCGCCGCACACCCTGTCCTCCACGCCCCGGCAGGCCAGCTGAAAGGCCCGCCGCTCGCCGGAAAGCAGGGTGAAGCCCGGCTGCTGCCAGGGGGTGGGTTTCTGGTAAGGCAGCACCTTTTCAAGGCCTGATACCAAAAAGAAGTCACAAGTAGTCATGAAAAAACCTCCAATATATATAATAATGAAAATTCAAAAGGTTCACCGGCTGCGCAGCTGCCAGAAGGCCACGGCGCTGGCGGCGGCCACGTTCAGAGAGTCCACCCCATGGAACATGGGGATGCGCACGGTGTAATCACACTGGTCAATGGTTTCTTCGGCCAGGCCCCAGCCCTCGCTGCCAAGGATGACGGCCAGCTTTTCCTCTTTCATCAAAGCCGGGTCATCGATGCTCACGGTGTCCTTGCGCAGGGCCATGGCCACCGTTTTGAAGCCCAGCTCCTGCAGCTGGCTCATCCAGGGCTGGGCGCTGCCCTTTGGGCCGGAGGGGGCAATGGTCCAGGGGATCTGAAACAGGGTGCCCATGCTCACCCGAACCGACCGGCGGTTCAGCGGGTCGCACCCGGCCGAGGTGGTGACCACCGCATCCATGCCCAAAGCGGCGGCCGAGCGGATGATGGCCCCCACGTTGGTGGAATCCACCACCCCGTCCAAAACGGCGATGCGCCTGGCGTTTTGGCAAAGCTGGGAAAGCTCGGGCAGCACCGGCCGGCGGAAGGCGCACAGCAGCCCCCGGGTGAGGGCGTAGCCGGTGAGGCTTTCCAGCTGGCAGCGCTCGCCCATGTAAACCGGGATATCGCCCACCCGCTCAAGGATGGCCGCCCCTTCGGCGCTTTCCAGCTGGCGGCGCTCGGCCAGGATGGACACCGGCAGGCAGCCCCTGTCCAGTGCAATCTTGGTGATCTTGGTGCTCTGGGCGATGAAAACGCCCTTTTCCGGCTCCAGCCGGCTGCGCAGCTGGGTTTCGGTGAGGCGGGTGAAGATGTCCAGCTCCGGCATGGAAAGATCCTGGATCTTGATGATGTTCGGCATTGCGGCCCCTTTCTTTTTTCAAAAAACGGCCGGCTTGGCCGATGAATTTCTTTCAGTATAGCACGGAAAACGGCACCTGACAATCAAAGGTGAAAAATTTGCGTTGACAGGTTAGCTTGAATGGAATATTATTGGAATGATGCAAAAAAAACGTGAAACCTGAACAAAAAACGGGCGCCGCTGCCGGTGCCCGCAAAAAATAAAAAGGAGCGATTTCAATGCTGTATATCGGGGTGGACCTGGGCACTTCGGCCTGCAAGCTGCTTTTGGCAGATGAGGACGGCCGGGTCCTTCACACCGTTTCCAAAAGCTATCCGCTTTCCATGCCGCAGCCGGGCCACAGTGAGCAGGACCCTCAGCTTTGGTACGAGGCCTGCATTGCCGGGGTAAAGGAACTTTTGGAAGGCCGGGACGCCGCCGCCGTGCAAGGGCTTGGCGTGGGCGGCCAGATGCACGGTCTGGTCGTGCTGGACCGGGAGGACAAGATCATCCGCCCGGCCATTCTCTGGAACGACAGCCGCACCGAGCAGGAGGTGGCCCGGCTGAACGAGGAGCCGGGCCGGGCCGAGCTGTGCCGGCTCACCGGCAACATTGCGTTTGCGGGCTTCACCGCCCCAAAGCTTTTGTGGATGCGCCGGTATGAACCGGAAAATTTTGCCCGGATCCATAAAATCATGCTGCCCAAGGATTATCTGGTCTACCGGCTCACCGGCTGCCATGCAACCGATTATTCCGATGCTTCCGGCACCCTTTTGCTGGATGTTGCGCACCGCTGCTGGAGCCGGGAAATGCTGGAGCTTTGCGGCGTTCAAAAAGAGCAGCTGCCCAAGCTTTACGAAAGCGCCCAGCCGGTGGGCACCGTTGTGCCGGCGGCTGCCCGGGCCATGGGCCTGCCCGACGGGGTGATCGTGTGCGCCGGTGCGGGCGACAATGCCGCTGCCGCCGTGGGCACCGGAACGGTGGGCCGGGGCCGGTGCAACATTTCGCTGGGGACCTCCGGCACCATCTTTATCTCCTCGGAAAAATTTGCGGCCGACCCCTCTTACGGGCTGCACGCCTTTGCCCATGCCGACGGCGGCTGGCACCTGATGGGCTGCATGCTCAGCGCCGCCAGCTGCTGCCAGTGGTGGCAGAGCGCCATTCTGGAGCAGCCGGACCACGCAAAAGAGCAGGCCCGCATCCCCAAAGAGGCCCTGGGGCGCAACCGGGTGTTTTTCCTGCCCTATCTGATGGGGGAGCGCAGCCCCATCAACGACACCAACGCCCGGGGCACCTTTGTGGGCATGAGCATGGACACCACCCGCCAGGACATGACCCAGGCGGTGCTGGAAGGGGTGGCCTTCGCCATTCGGGATTCCTTCGAGCAGGCAAAGGCGCTGGGCATTTCCATCCCCCGGTCCGGCATCTGCGGCGGCGGTTCCCGCTCGATGCTGTGGCAGACCATCCTTGCAAATGTTCTGGGCATCCCGCTGGACACGGTGCGCACCGCCGAGGGCCCGGGCTACGGCGCGGCCCTTTTGGCCATGACCGCCTGCGGCCGGTTCGGTTCGGTGGCCGAGGCCTGCGATGCCCTGGTGCAGGTGGAAAGCACCGTTGAGCCGGACCCCGCGCTCACCGCCCGGTATGACCGGCGCTACCGGCAGTTCAAACGAATCTATCCCGCCTGCAAGCCGCTGTTTGCAGCCCTGCGGGACACAAATGAAGAATAAAAACAGGAGGAAATTTTCATGTTCAGCAATATTCCAACAGTGCGCCCGGGTGTCATTGCCGTGAGCCGCAGCTGTTTTCCCAGAAGCCTTTCCGAGCGCCGCCGTGATGCGGTGTGCGAAGCATACGGCAAAGGGCTGTATGAGTGCCCGGTAACGGTGGAAACCGAACTGGATGCCCAAAAGGCGGTGGAGGACGTAAAAAATGCCGGCGTGAACGCGCTGGTGGTTTTCCTGGGCAATTTCGGCCCCGAGACCCCCGAGACCCTTCTTGCCGAATGGTTCGACGGCCCCATCATGTATGTGGCCGCCGCCGAGGGGGACGGTGATCTGCACGATGGCCGGGGCGATGCCTTCTGCGGCATGCTCAACTGCTCTTACAACCTGGGGCTGCGGGGCAAAAGGGCCTACATCCCGGAATACCCGGTGGGCACCGCCCCCGAGGTGGCCGAAAAGATCCGGCAGTTTCTGCCGGTGGCCCGGGCGGTGCTGGGCCTGAAAGGGCTCAAGGTCATCACCTTCGGCCCCCGGCCGGATGATTTCCTTGCCTGCAACGGCCCCATCAAGCCCCTGTATGACCTGGGCGTGGCGGTGGAAGAAAACAGCGAGCTGGATCTTTTGGCCGCCTACAACCGGCACAAACAGGATGCCCGCATCCCCGGCGTGATGGCCGAAATGAATGCGGAGCTGGGCCTGGACAACCCTTATGCCGGGGTGCTGCCCCGCCTTGCCCAGTATGAGCTGACCCTGCTGGACTGGGCCGAGGCCCACAAGGGCGCCCGCCGGTATGTGGCGTTTGCCAACAAATGCTGGCCCGCCTTTCAAACCGAGTTCGGGTTCGTGCCCTGCTATGTGAACAGCCGGCTGGCGGCCCGGGGCATCCCGGTGAGCTGCGAGGTGGATATTTACGGCGCGCTCAGCGAGTACATCGGGCTGTGTGTGTCCGAAAAGGTCACCACGCTGCTGGATATCAACAACACGGTGCCCGCATCCATCTATGAAAAGGCCATCCGGGGCCGGTATGACGCGCGGCTTTCCGAAACCTTTATGGGCTTCCACTGCGGCAACACCAGCAGCCAGCTGCTGAAAGACCCCCACATGGGCTACCAGCTCATCATGAAGCGGGACCTGGAGCCGGACCTGCCCGAGCCGGACATCACCCGGGGCACCATGGAAGGCAACCTGAAGGCCGGCGACATCACCTTCTTCCGCCTGCAGAGCACCGCCGATACCCGCCTGAAGGCCTATGTGGCCCAGGGTGCGGTGCTGGATGTGGATTGTGAGAGCTTTGGCTCCATCGGTGCGTTCGCCATCCCGGAAATGGACCGGTTCTACCGCCATGTGCTCATTGAAAAGCGCTTCCCCCATCACGGCGCGGTGGCGTTTGGCCATTGGGGCGGGGCCTTGTTCGAACTGTTCAAGTATCTGGGCATCGAGGATATTTCCTACAACCGGCCCAAAAACCTGCCGTATCCCGGCGAAAATCCCTTCGCCTGAATGAAAACCGGCCCGGTCTGCCTTTTTTTGCAGGCCGGGCTTTTTGGCAAAAGGGCGGCCGGTTTGAAAAAGCCGAAAAGACAAAGAAAGAAGTGGCGGAAACCCCCTTTTCCTTTTAAAATACCCGCCGCTTCCAGCCCGGCTTTTTTGCGGAAAGCGGCCCCCAAAGGGCCCAAAGCAGAGTTTGGGCATAAAAGAGAGGAACTGGATGAAAGTTGGAAAAAATTCGTCAGAAGTACTACTTTTGGCTGTAAAATGAGCCGAAAATCACCTCTGTTTTATACAAAAAACATTCTTCACTTTTGGTGGGGATTGCGCAAAATGCGGGATTCTTTTCTTCTTTTCAAAAAGTTATTGCATTTACGGGTTTTTTGCTGTACATTTTATGTGTCGTTTTTGAACAGTCAGCACGGCTGTTCTTGTTTTACAGAAAGGATGGGTTCAAAATGGAACTGATTTATAAGGGTAAGACCAAGGACGTTTATCAGCTGGAGAACGGCAACGTACTGCTGAAATTCAAGGATGACTGCACCGGCAAAGACGGTGTGTTCGATCCGGGTGAGAACGCAGTGGGCCTGACCATCGACGGTATCGGCCGCGCCAATCTGGAAACCTCTGTGATGTTCTTTGAGCTGCTGAAGAAGGCCGGCATCAAGACCCACTATGTGTCTGCCGATCTGGACAACGCCACCATGGAAGTTCTGCCTGCCACCGTGTTCGGCCATGGCCTTGAGGTCATCTGCCGCCTGGTTGCAACCGGCAGCTTTATCCGCCGCTACGGCGATTATATTGAGGATGGCACCCGTCTGGAAGGCGGCTATGTAGAGACCACCTTCAAGAATGACGAGAAGGGCGATCCCCTGGTGACCAAGGACGCTCTGGTTGCTCTGAACGTGATGAGCGGCGAGATGTATGACTCCATGAAGGAGCAGACCCTCACCATCACCCGCCTGGTTGCAGACGAGCTGGCCAAGAAGGGCCTGGATCTGTACGACATCAAGTTTGAGTTCGGCTACAACAACGGCGAAGTCATCCTGATCGACGAGATCGCTTCCGGCAACATGCGTGTTTACAAGGACGGTGCCATCGTTGACCCCGTTACCCTGAACAAGCTGATCCTGGGCTGATTTCTTTAAAATGAAACACACCGGCGGCACCCGCTTTTGGAAAGGGTGCCGCCGGTTTTTGTTTTTGGGGCAAAGGGGCACCGGGCCGGGTGCTTTTGAAAATTTCACAAAAAAGAAGGGTCAAAACCGGCCCGCAGGGCCGCCGGCCATATTGAAAAATCTGCCAGTTTATGGTAAATTAAAGCTGAAATCGTTTCCGCCCAAAGCGCCGCCCCTTCTGCGAAAAAGCCTGAAAGGGCCGCAGGGCCGCAAAAGGGCGGGCAAGGCCACAAATCCCCGGCAGAAAGCCGCCGCCGGTACAATGCAAAAGAGGATCACCCCCATGGAAGAAAAGTTTTATAAAGTAAACCGCAAGCAGTTTTACCGCCTTGCAAAAAACTGGTACAGCCAAAAGAAGCCCTGGAAATACCTGTGCCTGCTCAGCTGGTTTTTTATCCTCATCGGCGTGGCGGCCATTGTGGTGATGTGCATTCAGGCGGCAGACCCCACCGTGCCTTCTCTGGACGCACGGGTGCTGCTGGTCTTGGCGGGCTTTATCCTGGCGGTGCTGCCCTTCATTTTTGCCTATGTGACCCAAAGCCAGGCAAAGCGGATCCTGGGCAAGCCCTACACCGGCATGCAGATGATGTTCCTTCTCACCAACCGCTCGGGCATCCAGTTCGGCTACCATGAAAAATTCAACCGCAAATGGCGGCTCAACACCATGGTGGACCAGATCGCCTATGAAAACATCCATCATGTGGAGCTGAACCAAAAAAGCAGGCTGGTCACGGTGGTGGGCCGCACCGAGCGGGTGGAATACATCAACATGCAGCAGGACCGCATCGGTTACAGCTTCACAGACGGCCAGTTCGGCGATATGGCCAGCTTTTCGTTTTTCCTTGCCATCGAAAACGAGCAGGAGTTTTGGGATGAGCTTGAAAAGCGGGGCGTGAAGGTGACATTCACCGAGGGGTGATTTTTCCAAAATGCCCCGGCTGCGGCCCGAAAAAATGCGGCCCGAAAAATCATATATAAAACATTGGCTGACCGATAAACCAAATAGAAAAGCAGCGCCCGGGCAAAACCTGTCCGGGCGCTGCTTTGTTTGTATAAGAGCGAAAAAGGGAGCGCTCACCCGTCCAGAGCGGCCCGGGCGGCCCTGATGTTTTCCGGGTCCGCCTGCTGGATGTGCCATTCGTCCAGGCCCGGCAGGCCCATGGGCACCTCCTGCCGGCGGAAAAGCATCCCGCTTTCCACCTCCCGCTTGCCGCTCAGGTGAAAACAGCAGGCGGCGGGGAACCGGGCCCGCAGCTGTGTGATGACCCCGGCGTTCACCCCGGCACCGATGAGCACGGCGGGGCCGCCCCCGGCGGCGTTTATTTCCAGCAGCCGGCCGATGGTTTCGCTGCCGGCCAGGCAGTTTACCGCACCGCCGCTGGTGAGCACCGTGTCGATGCCCAGCTTTGCCGCATCCCGGTAGGTGTCCAGCAGGTCCTTGGAAACGTCAATGGCCCGGTGCAGGGTCACAGGGCAGCTTCCGGCGGCATCCATCAGCCGCTGCATGGCGGCCGTATCCAGAGCGCCCTGGGGGGTAAGGCAGCCGAAAACAAAGCCGTCGGCCCCCAGCTGCTTTAAGTGTTCGATCTGCATCACCATCATTTCCAGTTCATCTTCTGTGTAAAGAAAATCCCCGTACCGGGGGCGGATCATGGCCCGGATGGGAATGCTGCTTTCCCGGCGGATCTGGCGCAGCAGCTCGCCGTAAGGGGTGAGCCCGCCCACTGTGAGGGCCGAGCAAAGCTCCAGCCGGTCGGCGCCGCCGGCAATGGCGGCCCGGGCCGAGCCAAGGGAATCGATGCAAACCTCCAAAACCTTGTTCATGGCTGGTTCCTTCTTTCTGTTGTGAAAATAAAAAGGGGACTGCTTCTTTGCTTTTCTGTTACCGCTATTATAACCCTTTGAAAGGGCGGCTGTCATTAAAAAGCAAAGGAAAAAACCAGGCCGTTTTTTGAAAAAAGCCCCCGCGGGAAAAACGCTGTGCCGATTTTGCTTTTTTCTCTTGACAAAGGCAGGGGTTCTGCGTATATTAGTATTTAGGAAAACTAAATACTAAGGAAAGGAAGGCTAACCCATGGGGGAAAATCAGGAACGATTTGCCCGGCAGATCAAAAAGGGCGTGATGGAAATGCTGGTGCTGGAGCTTTTGGCAAAAGAGCCGGGCTACGGCTACGAGCTGCTCACCCGCCTGGGGCAGGCACCAGGCGGCACCCTGCAGGTAAAGGAGGGCACCCTTTACCCCATCCTGTACCGGCTGGAAGAGGAAGGGATGCTGAAATCCGACTGGCAGGCAGGGCCCAGCCGGGCGGTGCCCAAAAAAGTGTATACCATCACACCGGCGGGACTTTCGCTGCTCAAAGAGCAGAAAAAGGCCTGGCAGCAGTTCCAGCAGGATGTGGCTTTTGTGCTGGACGGAAAGGAGCAAACAGATGAAATTTGAAATGAACGGCAAAACCATCGATCTTATGCCGCAGATCAAGCGGTATGTGAACGGCATCGAGCTGCGGCTGGCACTGCCTCTTAAGACCCGTGCCAAGGTGATGCAGGATGTAACCACCGGCATCATCCTGCGCCACGAAGCGGGCGAAAGCTATGAGGCCATCATGCAGGATATGGGCACGCCCCGGCAGGTGGCCCAGGGCATCAACCGGGAAATGGCCGATTTTACCTACCGCAAAAGCCCCTGGCGCTGGGTGTTTTTGGCGCTGGCCCTGGCGGCGGCCGCCTTTTTGCTGTATGATCTGGGCATGGGCACGGTGGCCAATGTGATCGGCGGGGCCGACGGCCCCACCGCCATTGTGGTAACAGGCCCCGGCTTCTTCAATTATAATTTGATGCACACCCTGGCCGTGTGGGCACTGCCGCTGGGCCTTGTGCTGTTTGTATGGCTGGGCCATCTCAGGCCGGAAAAAAACGGCGGCCGGCAGGATGACTGATTATACAAACTGTAAAAAACATAAATAAAATACAAAAAACGGGCCTTCCCGGCGGAGTTTTCCACAGGAAGGCCCGTTTGCTGTTTAAAAACATTCACCGGCGGCTTTAACCAAGGGCACCGGCCTTTGCCAGCCGGGCATTCACCGCCCGGCCCAGCAAAAGGGCGGCGCAGGCTTTGCCGGCATCCGGCAGGATAAAGGGGAACACGCACCAGCCCAAAGCCGACAAAACATCTGCCCCGGTAACGGTGATGAACCAGACGGTGCCCAGTGCATAGCAGACGAAAAGCCCCGCCGCCATGCCGGCCAGAACAAAGGGGATGCGGCCCGAATGCTTCACCGCAAGGGCGGTGAACCCGGCAATGAACAGATACCCCGCCGCATAGCCGCCGGTTTTGCCAAGCAGAGCGGCAGGCCCGCCCTGGAACCCGGCAAACACCGGGATGCCGCAGGCACCCAGCGCAAGATATACCCCCATGGCCGCCGCCGACCAAAGGGGCGGCAGCAGCATGCCGGCCAGAAAGGCCCCCAAAACCGCCAGATTGAAGGGCACCGGCCCAATGGGCAGCTGGATCTGGGCCAGCACGGCGGTCAGGGCCGCAAAAAAGGCGGTGAGCACCATCGGCCGAAGGGATGTTCTGTTTTTCATAAAAATACCTCCCGCATTCTGCAAAAATCAAAAACGGATGCTCACCTCGCCGAAGGAAAGCTCCTCCGGGGTGCCGTCCGCAAGGCGCACCAGCAGGTGGCCGTCGTTGGTGATGGCCTGGGCGTGGGCCGGGCGGCGGCTGCCGTTCTGCACAATGTAGATATCCCGCCCGGGCACCAGGTTTCGGCGGCGGTATTCCTGCATGAAGCCGGTATCCGGCAGAAGGGCGCAGGCTTCCAGCAGCTTTTCAATGATGGCGGCGGCCAGGCGGCACCGGTCCACCGGCTCGCCCTGTTCAAAAATGGAGCCGGCAATTTCCCGCAGCTCCTGGGGCCAGCCGTCCTTTGGGGGCAGAAGGTTGAGGCCGATGCCCACCACCAGATGGTCCAGGCCCCCCGATTCCATATCGGCGGCGGCTTCGGTCAGAATGCCGCAGCACTTTTTACCGCCGTAAAAAAGGTCGTTCACCCACTTGATGGAAAGCTGCTTGCCGGTGACCTCTTCCACCGCACGGCAAACGGCAACCGCCGCCGCGCTGGTGACCAGCACCACCTGCTCCATGGGCAGCTGGCTGCGCACGATCATGGAAAGGTAAAGCCCGGTGCCCGCCGGGGAAGCAAAGCTGCGGCCCCGCCGGCCCCGGCCGCCGGTCTGCCGGTCGGCGATCACCAGCGTTCCGTGGGCGGCCCCCTTTGCGGCCAGCTCCCGGGCGGTGGTGTTGGTGGAAGTGATCTCCTGCGCCACGATCATGGGCGGAACGTCGGTTTTGAGCCAGCGGCGGATGCCCTGTTCGCTGAGCACATTGCTTTCCGGCTGCAAAATATAGCCCCGGCCTTGTGCGGGGCAGATGGCGTGGCCCTGCTTTTGCAGGTCCTTGATGGCCTTCCACACCGCCGTGCGGGAAAGCCCCAGCTTTTCGGCCAGAGCCTCCCCCGAAAGGGGCCGGCCCCGGTTTTGCTCCAGGCAGGCAAGAACACTCTCTTTTGTGGTCATAAAAACAGCACCTCGTTTGCGCATTTGCTTTTATTATAAAACAAAAAGCCGAGTTGTCAACCTAAAACTAAAAATAGGTTAACAACTCGGCTTTCCCTTGTGTTTTAGCGGCTTTGGGGCGGGCGGGCCATTTCCCGCTCGATCCAGGCCATGAGGAAATTCACGATCTTTTGCTGTTCGGCCTCGGTGAGCGCCCGGCCCATGGGCACCCGATACCACTTGTAAAGGCAGCCCCGGCAGCAGCAGGCGCAGGCGTGCTGGGCCACAAACACCGGATGCCCCTTTGTGGGGGTCTGGCGGCCGTCATTGGGGATCACCTCGGGCGCAAGGCGGGTGCTCACAAAATCCCGGGCGTGGCGGCGGATGGTGTCCATGCCCTTTTCCCGGGTGTAGGCCCGCTCCTTTTCCGAAAGATGGAACCCGGAGCGAAAGCGGGAGCGCCCCAGCCGGGCAAAGGCTTCCTCTTTGGTCAAAAGGCCTTCTCCTTCCTTGTCAGCCCCGGTAATAGTTGATAAGGCAGCCGGCGGCAATAATCTCCCGCTCGGGGCCGGTGAGCGCCCCGGTGGAGCAGGCAAGCGGCAGCACCCGGCCGTCCGGCTTTACCACCCAGGCGGGAATGGGGTCGGCCCCTTCCAGCACCGCCCGGCGCACACCGGGCAGGAAGATGTGGTCGCCCAGCTCAAACTGCTCGGGGTTTTCCACAACCAGCGGCACCATGCCCCAGTTGATGCAGTTGGAGCGGTAGCGCTTGGTGGCGTACTGGCGGGCCAGGTTTGCGGCCGCGCCCATCACCCGCTGGCAGGAGGCTGCCTGCTCACGGGCAGAGCCGTCGCCGGGCATGTTGGCGTAAATGGTGGAGCCGTACTCGGTGTTTGCCGGGTCCACATCAAAGCCGGCATTTTTCAGGGCGGCGTAAACCACCATCACGTCCTCGGGCAGCTCGCCCCCGGCCCGGCGGGTGCGCTCGATGGCACGGGTCTGTTTGCTGCGGGGCACATACTGGGGGTCCCGGCGGGAAAGGGCGAATTCGCTGAGCCGCTCGGGGTTGGAGCGGTAGCTGGAAGTCTCGCCCGAGGGGATCAGCTCGTCGGTGGTGGTCACCGGGTCGGTGATGTAGGTGCACACCTTCACCAGAAGGTCCTCGGTGAGGGCGGGGAACTCGGGCCAGTCCTTGATGTTGGGGCCGAAGCGCAGGGGGTGCTCCGGTTCCGGGCGGCCCCAGCCGGAATACACCCGCTTTTCGTAGATGCCGGCGTCGTAGTGGTAATCCGGGTCGGAGTAAACCACCTCAAGATCGCTTGCGGCAGTGAGCCGGCCGCCGTTTGCGGCGGTGGCGGCAATGGAGCGGGCATCCATCAGGGCAACGGCGGCCATCTGGCCCTCGCCCGGGCGGGAGCCTTCCCGGTTGGGGAAGTTGCGGGTGGTGTGGCGGATGGAAAGCTCGCCGTTGGCCGGGCAGTCGCCCGCGCCAAAGCAGGGCCCGCAGAAGCATTCCCGCAAAAGCACGCCGGCGGCCATCAGGTCGGCGGCACGGCCGCTGCGCACCAGCTCAAGGCTTGCGGGCAGCGAACCGGGGTAGATGCTCAGCGAGAAGGGGCCGTTGCCGCAGGAAGCGCCCCGCAGGATGTCGGCGGCGGCGCACAGGTTGTCGTAGGTGCCGCCGGAGCAGCCGGCGATCTCGCCCTGCTGTGCCCACACCGCACCGTCGTGCCAGTGGCTCACCAGGTCCATCTGGGCGCCCCGGATCTGGCGGTTCGCCTCCTGCTGGACCAGATGCAGGATGTCCGGGCCGTTCTGCTGCAGCTCGTGGATGGTGTATACATTGGAGGGGTGCATGGGCATGGCGATCACGCACTCGATGGTGGAAAGATCCACATACACGCAGCCGTCGTAATAGGCGGTGTCGCCGGGGCGCAGCTCCCGGTAGGCCTCGGGCCGGCCGTGGATGGAAAGATATTTTTGGGTCTCTTCATCGGTCACCCATACCGAGGACCAGCAGGTGGTCTCGGTGGTCATCACGTCGATGGCGTTGCGGTATTCAATGGCAAGATCCCGGATGCCGGGGCCCACGAATTCCATCACCTTGTTTTTCACATAGCCGTTTTTGTAAACCGCCGCAATGATGGAAAGCGCCACGTCCTGGGGGCCCACGCCGGGCTTGGGGGTGCCGGTCAGGTAGACGGCCACCACGCCGGGGCGGGCAAAATCATAGGTGCGGCCCAAAAGCTGCTTTGCCAGCTCGCCGCCGCCCTCGCCCACGGCCAAAGTGCCCAGGGCGCCGTAGCGGGTGTGGGAGTCAGAGCCCAGGATCATGCGGCCGCAGCCGGCCATGGTCTCCCGGTTGTAGCTGTGGATGTTGCCCAGGTTCGGCGGAACATAGATGCCGCCGAATTTGTGTGCGGCCGAAAGGGCGAACTTGTGGTCGTCCTCGTTGATGGTGCCGCCCACCGCACACAGCGAGTTGTGGCAGTTGGTCATCACATAAGGCAGGGGAAAGCGCTCAAGGCCGGAGGCCCGGGCGGTCTGGATGATGCCCACATAGGTGATGTCGTGGCTGGTCATGGAATCGAATTTGAGACGCAGCTTGTCCATGTCGTCCCCGGTGTTGTGGGCTTTCAAAATGCCATAGGCAATGGTCTGCTTGCGGGCCTCGTCCGGGTCCGGCAGGCTGCCCAGCCGCTGGGCAGCCTCCTGGGGGCTGGCCAGGGTGGTTCCGTTCAAAAGGTAAACGCCTTCGTTGTAAAGCTCGATCATAAAAGTTCACTCCGTTCGTTGTGTAAAATCAGTTGTTTGCCAGTTCCAGCATGGCCGCCGCAATGATCTGGGCGTTCTGCACCAGCCGGTCCAGCGAAATGGACTCGTTGGGTTTGTGTTCCAGCACCTCGTCCCCCTCAAAAAGCGGGCCGAAAGCAAGGATGTTGGGGATGGCCTTGGCATAGGTGCCGCCGCCGATGCACTTGGGGGGTGCGTTGTCGCCGGTGGCCGCCCGGTATACCTTCAAAAGCGACTGCACCAGCTTTTCGCTTTCCGGCACATACAGCCGGGGCTTGTGCAGGTGGCAGGCAAGGCTCCACCCGGCCTTTTCAAAGGCGGCCTGCACAAGGGGCTGGCAGTCCTTTTCGGTAAAGGTCACCGGGTAGCGGTAGTTGAGCTTCACCTGAACGGTGCCGCCCTGCCAGTGGATCACGCCCATGTTGAAGGTGAGCGGGCCGGAAATTTCGTCCTTAAGGGCACAGCCCAGGTTTTGGCCGAAGCTGTCCATCCCGATCCTGTCCGCAAGAAAATCCAGCACCCGGCGGCAGTCGCCCTCAAAGGGAAGCTGTTTCAGGTAAAGGGCCAGCCGGCCAATGGCGTTTTCGCCGGTTTCCGGGTGGCTGCCGTGGGCCGAAACGCCGGCGGCCTCCACCTGCATCCCGCCGGCAAGAGGGGTCAGGGTGATCTTTTCCGCCTGGGGCCACACAGCGCCCTCGGGGCACAGCACCCGGGCCACGGCCCTGTCCGGGGTCACATTGCCGGCAACGCCGCCCACAAAGCTTTCCACCTGCCAGGGGCCCTTCGCCGTGACGGTGCGCCGGTAGCTCTCGTTCAGAATTCCTTTTTCCCCGTTGATGAGGGGATATTCACCGTCCGGCGTAAAGCCCATCACCGGCACCTCGCCCCCGTGGGCCAGGTAATATTTCATGTCGGCCGCACCGGTCTCCTCGTTCAGGCCGAACAGGATGCGCACCCGCCGCTTCAGCGGCAGGCCCAGATCCCGGATGGCCTTCAGGGCGTAGAGGGATGCCACCACCGGGCCCTTGTCGTCAATGGTGCCCCGGCCGATCATCCGGCCGTTCACCACCCGGCCCTCGTAGGGGGGCACGTCCCAGCCGTCCGCCTCGGGCACCACGTCCAGGTGGCCCAGCACCGCGATCATCTCTTCGCCGGTGCCAAACTCGCACCAGCCCACATGCTCATCCAGATCAAAGGTTTCAAAGCCCATTTCATGGCAGATGGCAAAGGCTTCCATAAGGCAGGCGTGCACCCCTTCGCCAAAGGGCTTTCCGCCCCCGCCCAGATCCTCCACACTGCGGATGCGCACCAGCCGCCGCAGGGTTTGGGCCATGGCATCCCGCTGGCCGGCAAGGCGCAGGTCCAGTTCTGACATAAAACCAAGTCCTTTCTTTCCAAAAAGCGCCGGTTTCGGCGCATGGGTCCATTGTTGCCTTCTATTATACTAAAGTGCGAAGGCCGGTGCAATAAAAAAACAGGCTTTTCCACGCATAAAACAGGGCCTTTCAGCAAAACTAAAGAAAGACCCGGCGCAAAGCCCCGCCCAAAACCGACAAAAAGGAGGAAATTTCCATGAACCTTACCAAAAAAGAGCAGAGCCTTTTAAAGGACCTGCAGAATTCCGAAAAGATGTGTGCCGAAAAATATCACAAGGCCGCCGAGGCCGCAAACGACCCCATCCTGAAAGAGATGTTCAGCCAGATCGAAACCGCCGAACAGGACCATTATGAAACCGTTACCCAGATGCTGGCCGGCGAAGTGCCCCAGCCCCGCGGGGTGGAGGCAAAGCGCCAGAAGGCCCCCGAGCAGCTCAAGAGCCAGGCAAGCCGGGCCGGCAAAAAGCAGGATGCCTACCTGCTGGATGACCTGCTGGCCACCGAAAAATATATTTCCGCCAGCTACAATACCTCGGTGTTCGAGTTTGGCGATGAGCAGGCCCGCCAGGTGCTCAGCGGCATCCAGCAGCAGGAGCAGCACCACGGCAAGCGCCTTTCGGACTATATGCAGGCAAACGGCATCTACTGCTGACAAAACCCGGCCGAAGGCCGGCTGAAATCAAAAGGCCGAAGAGAAGCCCGCAGGCACGGGCCTTCCCTTCGGCCTTTCTCTTTTGCGGTTTTGCAAAAAAGCTTCCGGTTTGGTATAATGGAAGCAAAAAACAAAAGGCCCTTTCAAAGGGCAGGAAAGAGGCGGAAAAATGGATCTTTTGCATACGGTGCTCAACAGCATTGTAAACCTGGCTATCATCATCTTCGAGTTCATTGGCGTGGGGGTCATCATTGTGGCAGGCCTTCAGGGCATCTACAATTACATCCGCCGCGATGAACTGACCCGCCTCAAGCTGGCAAAGGGCATGGCCATGGGCCTTGAGTTCAAGCTTGGCAGCGAGATCCTGCGCACGGTGGTGGTGCGGGACCTGAAAGAAATCATGATCGTGGGCTGCATCATCCTGCTGCGGGCGGCGCTCACCTTCCTGATCCATTGGGAGATCAAAAACGAAAAGGCCGAGATCGAGCCGGAAAGATAAATCATACGGCTTTCAGGGAATGCAGAAAGCGGAGCGCATCCGGGAAATGGATGCGCTCCGCTTTTTTCGTTTTCAGGCAAAAGTCATTTGAGAGCGGCAGCCTGCCGCTTGTCCTGCAAAAGCAGCCACAGGGAAACGGCCGCCATGAGCATCACCGCCGCCGGGTAGGCCATCCATACGCCGGAAAGCTCCCAGAACAGGGGCAGAAGCAGCAAAAAGAAGGGCTGGGCCGCAAGGGGCTCGGCGTAGGCCAGCAGTGAGCTTGCGGCAGGCTTGCTCACCGCGCAGAAATAGCTGCAGCTGAACCGGACCACCGCCATGAAGGGGAAGGCGGCAACCAGTGTCCACATGGCAGCGGTGCCGTGCTCGGCAGCCGAAGGCCCCGCACCGAAGATCAGCGGCAGCTGTTCCCGCACAAGCCAGCAGGCCCCGCTGCATATAAGGGCGACCCCGATCGCAAGGCAAAGCCCCTTTTGGCGCAGCCGTGCCACCGTGCCGGTCATGCCCGCGCCCCGGGCGTTGCTGAGCAGCGGCTGCAAACCGTCGCCAATGCCGGAAACCAGCGGGATCACGCTGCCCAGAACATAGCTGAGCACTGCGTATATCGCCACGCCCTCGGTGCCGCCGTAGCGCATCGCCCGCAGGTTGTTCAAAAGAATGAGCACGCTTGTGGAAAGCGAAAGCCCAAAGGGGGAGATGCCGTGATGCAGGATGTTCAGCATCCGGCGCCCGCCCGGCCGAAACTGCTCGGCCCGGACCGGCCAGCCCTTGTGCAGAAGAACGATGGGCACAAGCAGCGCCGCGCAGACGCCCTGCGAAAAGGCGGTGGCAAGCGCCGCGCCCGCCATGCCCCAGTGCAGCCGCTGGATGCACAGCCAGTCCAGAAAAATGTTGCCGAGAAGCCCCAGCACCATCAGCACCATCGCGGTCACCGAGCGGCCCGAACCCCGCAGAAGCGGCAGGAGCCCGGTGGTGAATACCTGGCAGACCGCCAGGATGCAGACCACCCGGATGTATTCGGCCGCCAGCGGGTAAAGCTGCTCGTTTGCGCCCAGAAGCGGCAAAAGAGCAGGGTATGTGAAATAAAAGCCGATGCCAAGCAATAAAGAGGCGCCGCCAAGCATTACAATGGTAGTGCCCCGCACCCGCAGCGCATCCTCAAGCTCACCCGCGCCCACAGAGGTGGCAAGCCGCACAGCGCCGCCGGTGCCAATGGCAAGGCTCACCGCCTGGATCACCGCAACCAGCGGCCAGGCCACGTTGACGGCTGCAAGGCCCACGTCGCCCATGTTCTGCCCAATGAAAAAACCGTCAACAATGATAAAGAAGCTGTTGAGCAGCTGGCTGAACATGCTGGGCAGCGCATAACGCCAGAATTGCTGCTCAATTTTTTGCGAACGAGGCATCTCACTTTCTCCTTTCCTGAAAGACAGGCCGCCGAGCCGGCGGCAGGCGGCGCTGAAAGTACCCGCTCATTATAAAGAAAAAGTCCGAAAAAGGCAAGCCCGGCCGCTGTCAAAGCCGCCTTTTAGTGGATTTTTTTGCAAAATTCGTATATAATGAAAGACGAGATCGATCGTTTCGCCCGTTAAGGAGGCGGTTTGAATGTATACCAAAAAGCAGATCATCCGGAAACTGGCACTGGGGACCGTGCTGCTTGCCGTGGCCATTGTGATCACGGTGTTCATCCGAGAAAATATGAATGTGCAGGAGCCGGAAATGGCGCTGCCCACCTTTACCATTACCATGAACGGGAGCACGGCCCTTGCCAGTGAAAACGTGTTCCGGGCGGGCTATGAGTGGAACTTTTTCACCACCACCGCAAAGCATACCCCGCCGTACAGCCCGCAGGACCTTACCCAGGTGACCCCGCCGGTGCAGATGATGCCCAGGACCTATCTGGATCTGGACTTTTCCATAAAGCCCAAAAGCCTGGTCATCAGCCGGGCAGACGATAAATACTTTGAAAATTTTATGGATCTTGTGGATGTGGGCATGGGGCCCATCATCACCCCGGCCGAAGCCGGCAGCTACCGTTACCGCATCCAGGCGGATTTCGGCTGGCGCGGTTCGATCATCTATTTCTTCACGGTGCAGATCCTCAACAGCTGAATGGCCCTGCCCGAATTTCGGCCCGACACATTGACGTGCCGGGCCGAATCATGTATAATAGCAAAAGTGCCCAGCAAAAAAGCAAACCACCGGGGTGTAGCGCAGTTGGTAGCGCGCCTGCTTTGGGAGTTCAGGCACAGTTCCAGCAAAAACTAAATAACCGGGTGTAGCGCAGTTGGTAGCGCGCCTGCTTTGGGAGCATGTGCGAAT
>JAHHRU010000006.1 GCA_020025635.1 Allofournierella sp. | reverse complement strand
GCTGTGGGACTTTGAACTCGCTAAGTGTTGCACTTAGTTTGACAATTCACTTTGTGAAACAGGAGAAAAAAGATGTTTGTGATTTTAAAACGCATTGCGCTTTGCTGCGGGGTGCTGTCGGCGGCACTGGCCGCCGGGTATCGCTTCACCCGGAATGCCCTGCTGCGCCTGGCGGCCCTGCCGCTTTGGCTGTGCTTTTATCACTGCTATATGCGGCTGTTTGTGAGCAATGTGTGCAATGCCAAAATGCACAACCATGCGGATTATAACCGGCGGTGGTATCAGGTGGCGGACTGGGAGATGAAGCTTTATCAAAAGCTGGGCATCCGCCATTGGAAAGACAAAATGCCCACCTACGACCCTTCCACCTTTGATTCCAAGCTGCACACAAAGGATGAAATTGCCCAGACCATGTGCCAGTCGGAACGGGTGCATGAGGCAAACGCCCTGCTGAGCTTTGCGCCGCTGTTTTTCACCCGCTGGACCGGCGGCTTTGCGCTGAACCTGCTGGCCTCAGCGGGCACCGCTCTGGTGGACCTGATGCTGGCGGCCATGCAGCGGTATAACCGCTGCCGCATCGTGCGCATTTTAAACCGCAAAGCCCAAAGAGCAAAGGCCTTGAGCTCTACATAAAAAACCGGACACACCCTTTGAGATATACCCCGTAAGGAAGCATTTTTCAAAAAGGTTTTAGGAACTTGTTCCTAACGATTGCACTGTTTTATCTTTGCGGGAGTATAAACCGTATGCTCGCAAAGGTGACACAGAGAAGCTGTATAGAAGGGAGAATAAAAATGAACGGGAACTTTCCTCAAAAAGCACAAGAAATAATGAACGAGCGGTTTAATCATGATACACTCATTGCACTTGCAACGGCGAATGGTACGATTCCATATGTCCGTGCGGTAAACAGTTATTATCAAGAGGGTGCGTTTTATGTTATTACAGATGCATCGTCTGGAAAAATGAAGCAAATTGAAAAAAATTCGAATGTTTCAATTTGTGGAGAATGGTTTACTGCACACGGCGTCGGAAGGAATTTAGGCCACATTTTGGAAGAGAAAAACAAGGAGATCGCAAAAAGCCTTCGAAAAGCGTTTGCCTCTTGGTATAACAACGGACATATAAATGAAGAAGATCCGAATACATGCATTCTATGTATTCAGCTTACCGAAGGCGTGTTATTCTCCCACGGTACAAGATATGATATAGATTTTACCATGGACTGATGTTGGATGATCTTAAATAAAGTTGATCCAATTCCATTTTATCGGGCAGTTATATGACAAAAAACGGAGTGTATCCATTTTCGATACACTCCGTTTTTTGATTTCAGTGTTTTTCTAAATTACTTCCTTATCCGGCATGAGCTTTTGGGTGTGCCCGGTTTTTGTGATTTTTAAATGGTCAGGCGCCGGCCTGCTGCACGCTGGAATAGATGGGCTGGTTCAAAAGGTGCGGCAAAAGGCACACCTCGGTGCCCTGCTTCCCGTCGGGTGAGCACCAGTGGGTGATGGAGTAAAGCGGGGCCGAATAGGTTGTGGTGCCCTCGTCCAGATAAACGGTGCGGCCGGGCAGCAGAAGGAACAGCAGCAAAAGCACTGCGCCGGCAATCAGCGCCACCCGCAAACGCATTGGGATCTTCATGAAAATGCCCCCTTTCTTTTAAGAAACCGCATAGCTTTCCACCGTGTAGCCGGCGGCTTTGCCGTCGGCCCAGCTTTTGCCCTCCGGCCAGAAAGCGGAGCATTCCTCAAAGAAAACAGCGGCCAGCGGGCCGGCGTATTTCTGGGCAGAGAACCAAAGCCGGGTGGGGCTTGAAAAATGATCCACAGCAGGGGAAATGGAAAAGGAAAGCCCCTCCCGGAAACCGTCTGTGTAAAAGAGGGTGCCGTCGGTTGCGGTGGTGGCCTTGCCCAGATACCCCTGGGCCCCCAGCTGCTCATAGGTCAGGGTCAGGGCCCTGGCCCCATGGCGCTGGGCAAAAACGTGGGCAATGGCGGCCTTTTCGCCCTCGGTCAGATTTCCCGGTGCCGTGGAAAGATCCACATTGATGAATTTCACCGCATCATTGAGGGCAGGCTCATCGCCCCAAAGGTCCTCCAAAACCTGAAGATACAGCCCGCAAAGGTCAAAATACCCGCGGCAGGGCTGGATGCTGGCCGTTTTGGCCCCTAAAACGGCGGCGGGAAAGCCTTCGTCCAGGCTTTCAAAGGCCACTTCCAGCTGCTGGCCGTTCTGCAGGGCCGAAGGTTCGGCCCTGCTGCCATCCTGAAAAAGGCACAGGTCTTCGGCATCCAGCGTGAACACCTCGCCGGCGGTTTCGCCCGCCAGCAGAAGGGTGTCGGTGCCGGCCCCTTCCACAAGGGTGAAAAGGCTTGTCCGCTGACCGCTTTCGACGGGAGCCGGGTCTGCGGGGGCTTTGGCGGCCCTGCCGCAGCCGGCAAGGCTCAAAACAAAGAAAGAGGAAAGAAAAACATACAACAGTTTCTTCACGGCGGCACACATCCTTTCCAACATTCAGAAATCAGTTCCCGTTTGGCTCAAAGGGCACACAAAATTCATCCGGCAGGGCGCTGATGTAATAATCGGCAACCACAAGGTCGGTTTCAAGGGGCGCTTTTTGGCCGTCGGGCACAAACAGCGCATCGGCCTTTACCGGAACTTTTACCACAAAATGATAGACCGGCAGGATGGAAGGGGAAAAGCTGCCCTCGAAATACTGGATTTCCCAGGCAATCACATCCTCTGCCGAAACATTTTTTACAGGCTGAGGGTCACTTTCCCGCAGGGGGGCCGTGGGCGGCTCCAATTTCAGCCGGGCATCCAGGGCGGCCTTTGCCTCTTTCAGGGAAAGCAGCGGGTAACTGCCCATGAGCGGCGAGGAGGGCATCTGCGAAATGCGCAGCCACCGGGGGTCGCCGTTTTCATCCGGGGCGGAAAGCTCCAGGCGCTTAAAGCTGTAATTGAGCAGCTTTTGGCCGGCGGCATCTTCCGCAAGGCCCGGATCATACCAAAAGCCGAACTCATCGGGCGAATAAACCAGGGTGTCGGTGCCCAGCATGGAGCCGAAGGTTTCCAGCGCTTTGCGCACAGCGGTGCGCTCAAGTTCCGGGTCCGGCACCGTTTCCACCATCGGCTGGGCATAGTCCAGCTGAATGTAGTTTTGGGCCGCTTGCAGATGCCATAAAACCACCTCCCGGGACTGTTCGAAAAGGGGCAGCTCCGGCACAAAAAGCTCCGGGTCCATCAGGCTGCCGGCGGCAAAGTCGGGCCAAAGCTCCGGCGCGGGGTAGCCGGTGGGCACCGGTTCCGCCGGGCTTTTTAAAAGGGGCAGGCCCAGGATCTGGGCGGCCTCTTCCATGCGGTCAAACAGCAGGCGGCCGTTTTCAAAGCCGGCGTGGGCCTGCCACACCGGCAGCGCCTTGGGCAGCTGCTCCTGGGGCAGGTTCCAGGTTGGGTTCTGGGTTTTGATGTCATCAAGTGAATGGATGGAATAAACCTCGTGGGAAACGCCGTTTGCCTCATCCCGATACCAGCGCACCGGGGCAGGGGAACCGCCGCCGCCCGCCATTTCGGCTGCGGGGGCGGGCTGGTTTTCCGGGCAGGGGTCCGGGTGATCGGGCAGAGCATCCCGCAGCGAGATCTCTTCGCCGGCTTCAAGGGCCGGCCCGCCCGCATTTCGGAAAAGGGCAAAGGGCGCGGCTTGCTCCGCACCGTCCACGGCCCGGGCGGCACCCTCCAAAAGGGCATCGTCAAAGGCTCCCTCCATTGCCGTATCGGCGGCAGCGGTGCTTTTTGCAGGCAGGCTGCGGGCGGCGGGGATCACCAGCACCACAGCGGCAGCGGCGGCCGCCAGAACCGGCAGCGCCCGCTTTGCATGGAAACGGATTTTCTTTTCGGGTGCGGGGCCGGCCACCTCGGCCCGGGCCTTTGCCAGCTTTTGGAGGGTGTCCTGCTCCCACTGGGCAGAAGGAGTGATCTTGTCCATTGCAGACCGATAAAGCTCATGATTTTCCATGGTCAAAATGCTCCTTTCAAAGATTTCTCCAGCATTTTGCGGCCCCGGGCCAGCTGGCTGAGCACCGTGTTCTGGTTGATGGCCAAAATCTCACCGATCTCGGCGGTGGAATAGCCTTCTATGTAGTGCAGGTAGATCACCTGCCGGTATTTGAGGGGCAGGGCGTTCACCGCCTGCACAACGCCGCTTTCCTCCGGGGTGAACGGCACCGAAAGGTTTTCGTCCAGCCCGGCGGTGCGGCTCTGCCACACGGTGCGGAAATGGCTTTTGCAGCGATTTATGGTACAGCGAAGCAGCCACGCCCTTTGGTGCTCCGCACTTTCAAAGGCAGGGTCGAGCTTCAACATATTCAAAAAGACCTCCTGGGCAATGTCCTCCGCATCCTGCTGGTTCTTCACCATGCTGTAAGCGGTGCGCAGCACCAAGGCGCCGTAAAAGCTTACGGCTTCTTCGGGGGTCAGGATCTTTGTTGCCAATGCGTCCATCAGCAGCATCCCCTTTCTATTGTGTATACACTTAAACTTCCCTTATTATTGCAGAAATCGCAAAGAAAAGCAAAAAAGGCAAAAAAAGGCCGCCCCGTGTTCAAAATTTACGGGGCGGCCGATGCCTGCTTATTCGTTTTTTGCTTCGAACCAGAAGCAGCTGCCGCTGCCCGGTGTGCTGGAAACGCCGAACCGGAAGCCGTGGCCCTGCAAAATGGCCTTGGTGATGGAAAGCCCCAGCCCGGTGCCGATCTTGCCGGAATCCTTGCGGCTGCGGTAGTAGCGGTCAAAGATATAGGGCAGGTCCTCCGGGTCGATGCCGGGGCCGTGGTCCTCCACCTCCACCCGGGCGCCGTTTTCAATGGGGATCACCCGCAGGATGAACACGCCGTCCTCTCCCAGATGGTGGGTGGCGTTGCCCAAAAGGTTGTGCATCACCCGCTCCATCATGGCCGGGTCCGCAAACACGTCACAGGGGGTGTCCGGGATCTCGCGCACAAGGGTCCAGCCGTTCTGCGTGCAGGAGACCTCGTAGCGCTGGGAAACTTCATCGCACAGCTGGCCCAGATCGAACCGCATCCGCTGGGGCGCCTCGGTGCCGCTGCTCACCCGGGAAAGCTCCATCACGCTGTTCACAAGGGCAGAAAGCCGGTCGGTTTCATCCACGATCACATTCAGCTGCTCGGTGCGGGAGCCGGGGTCGTCGCCGGAGATGTCCCGCACGGTTTCGGCGTAGCCCTTGATGAGGGTCAGGGGGGTGCGCAGATCGTGGCTCACGTTTGCAAGCAGCTCCCGCTGAAGCTGGGCCGAGGCGGCCACCTGGCCGGCCATGTGGTTGAAGTCCTGGGCAAGAACGCCGATGTCATCGGTGGGTTCGGCGTTCACCCGAACGGTGTAATCGCCTTCGGCCATTTTGCGGGCCGCCTGCGAAAGGCTGCTGATGGGCTTTGAGATCCAGCGGCTGAACAGCCAGGCGCACAGCAGCGAAAGCAGCAAAAGCCCCGCGCAGATCACCGGCATCAGCCGGCCGATCACCGCCACGGCCTCGTCGATGCGGGCAAGGTCGGTGGAAAAGATCACGGTGTAGCTGTCAAAATCGCCGTTCTGCACCAAGCGGCCCACCACCATCTGGCGGGCACCGCTTTCGGTGGTCAAAAGCTGAACCATCCGGCCGCTGCTGCTTTCCCGCAGCTGGCGGCGCAGCGAAACCATGGTTTCGGTGTCCGATACCCACTGCCGGCCGCTGGTGTGATAGGAGCGGCTGGGAAAGATGGAAAACACATCCTGGCCGGATTCGTGCACAAGGCAGGGATGCAGCCCTTCATAATAATTCACCCAGCGCAGGCTGCTGTCAGAAATATCCACACAGCAGTCCACCTGATGGAGCGCCCCGTTTTTGATGGCTTCGTTCACCTGGGTCCAGAATTCCTGGTTCAGGGTGGGGGTGGGCGCAAAGGGGAAAGGCCGGGTGCTGATGGGGTCCTTCGAACGCTCGATCATGCCGGCCAGCTGCTCCACCTGGGTGGAAAGCTGGCGGTAGATGTGATACTGATAAAGCGGGTCGGTGAACTGGGTGGTGAACCACCAAACAAGGCCCAGCAAAAAAAGGCCGGTGATCACAAACAGCACCATCAGCCGGTTTTGAATGCTGACGAACCGCTGCTTTTTTTTCGGTTTTGCTCGGGTCAAAAGAAAGCACTCCTTATTTTACCGCATCCGGGTCGAATTTATAGCCGATGCCCCACACCGTTACAATGGCATCCCGGTAGCGGCCCAGGTGGCTGCGCAGCATTTTCACATGGGTGTCCACCGTGCGGTCCTCGCCGTAATAGTCGTAGTTCCAAACCTTCTGCAGGATGCGCTCCCGGCTCAGGGCAAGGCCCCGGTTGGCCGCAAGGAACACCAGAAGATCGAATTCCTTGGGGGTGAGCACCACATCGGCCCCGTCCACGGTCACCTTGTGGCCGGCCTGGTCGATCACAAGCCCGCCGAAGGTGAAGCTGTCGGAAGCGGCCTCGCTGCGCTGCAAAGTGCGGTTTAAAACCGCCTTTACCCGGGCCACCAGCTCACGGGGGCTGAAGGGCTTGACCACATAATCGTCTGCGCCGTTTTCAAGGCCTTCCAGCTTGTCGTATTCCTCGGCCCGGGCGGTGAGCATGATCACCGGGGTGGTGATCTTGCGCCGGCGCATCTCCTTCAGGCAGGTCATGCCGTCCATAAACGGCATCATGATATCCAGAATGACCAGATCCACCCCGCCAAGCGAAAGGGCTGCCAGGGCTGCGCTGCCGTCTCCGGCCTGGGTGCAGGTGTAGCCTGCATGCTCAAGATGTGTGGTGATCAGCTCCCGAATCCGGGGCTCGTCGTCAACGATCAGGATCTTTGCCATGAGAATTCCCTCCATATCTTTTGGATGCTTGTCCGTATTCGTTTCCATTCCCTCTCTCTATTTATACACCAATCCGGCCGAAAGTGTGTGGAAAAAGTGTGAAACCGGCCCGACTTGCAAAAAAATATAAGGTTGCCCAGGGCATTTCGGGGTGGTACAATAGCAAAAGGAGGCGTATAAAATGGCTGAATGGATCTGTGTGCTGGCGGTATTGCTGCTGGCGGTTTTGTTTGTGATACGGCCCGGGCGGCCAAACCCTGTGCAGGAAGCAAAGTTCCGGGGCCGCAATTTTGCCCATCGGGGCCTGCATACCAAAGACCGGTCGGTGCCGGAAAACAGCCTGGCGGCCTTTGCAGCCGCCGCAGACGCGGGCTACGGCATCGAGCTGGACGTGCAGTTTTCCAAAGAGGGAAAGGTGGTCGTTTTCCACGACGACACGCTGGACCGGGTGACCGGTGTTCACGGCCGGGTGGACAGCTTTTCGCTGGAAGAGCTCAAAGCCATGCGCCTTTGCGGCACCGATGAGACCATCCCGCTGTTTGAAGAGGTATTGAAGCTGGTGAACGGCCGGGTGCCCCTCATTGTGGAGCTGAAAACCGGCCCCCGCAACCGGGAGCTGTGTGAAAAGACCTGGGCCTATTTGAAGGAATATTCCGGCGATTACTGCATCGAAAGCTTTGATCCCCGCATCGTGAGCTGGTTTCGGAAAAACGCGCCCGGTGTGCTGCGGGGCCAGCTTGCCAGCGGATACCGGGAATACAACGGCCACAAGATGGCTTTTCCCGCAAGCCGCCTTTTGGGCAACGTGATCGCCCGGCCCCAGTTCATTGCCTGGGGGCCGGCCAAAAAAAACGGGATGGTGAAGCTCTGCGAGGCGTTTGGCCCGCTCAAGATCCGCTGGACCGCCCGGGACCCCCGGCAGGCCCCGGCGCTGGAAGAGGAGTTTGATGCCGTGATCTTTGAGCATTACACCCCCCATACCCATTTTGAAAAATAAGCAAAGCCGCTTAAAGGTGTGTTCCTTTAAGCGGCTTTGCTTTGTGGGGCGTTTGCATCAAGGCTTTTGCGAAAGTCCGAGATGAAAGCGGCCTGTTCCTCGTTCAGATGGTGGAAAAAGGCTTTGTTCATCAGGCGCCTGGCTTCGCCCGGGCGGCCGTTTTCCAGCGCAATGTTGGCCATGCAGTAATGCTGCCAGGCCTCGGCATCCTTATAATGCCGGCTGGCAAGCCTTCCAAAGCTTTGGCGGGCCTGCTCAAAATCCCCGGCCATGGCGGCCTTTTCAGCCCGGCGGTACTGGAGGGCGGTTTTACCGTCCAGCATAAACAGCAGCAAAGCCACGGCCAAAGCGGCAATCAGCATGGCCGGCCCGATGCGGATGCGGGCGGGCTGCCGGTTCAAGGGCGCGGCGCACCGCAGATGCTCAAGATCCATGCAGAAAGCCTCCTTTGCTTAGAAAATCAGTATTTGCTGATGGGCAGGTTTTCGTCATCCACACCCGGCTGGATGGAACGGATGGTGACCGGGTAAGAGATCTCGTCGCTCACCTTCACGGTAACGGTTTCGCCCTCTTTGTGGCCGAACACTGCCCGGCCCAGGGGGGATTCCTTGCTGATATAGCCGTCATCCGCATTCACACGCAGGGTGGTCACCAGCTGCACCTTCATTTCCTCTTCATCCTCGGGCAGATACAGGGTCAGATGGTCAAACAAACCCACAACACCGGCGCTGTGCTCGGCCTTCACCACCTTGGCGGTGCGGATCATCCGTTCCAGATAGCGGATGCGGCTGCTGTTGCGGTTCTGCTGGCGCTTGGCCTCTTTGTATTCGAAATTTTCGCTCAGATCGCCAAAGGAACGGGCATACTGTACGTCCTTGATCAGCTTGGGGCGCAGCACCTGATCCCGGTAGTCGATCTCCTCCTGCATTTTTTTAATGTCAACCTCGGTCAGTTCATCATACATGGGCCGTAAAACCTCCTGTGCATCGCTTTGTTTTCATTATACCCCTTCAAAACTGTCTGCGCAAGGAATAAACCCGGCGGATGCCGAATAGGTATGCAGTAAAATCCATACCAAAACAGGGAGGGAAACCGATGTTTGTATTGACCCTTGGTAAAAACGGGCTGAAGCGGCTGGGCGCGGTGGCGCTGGCCGGTGCGGCATTGGCAGGTGCGGTGTTTGCGGTGGGCGGCATCTGGAAAGGGGACGAGGTTTCGGCGGCGGCCGCACAGCCGGGCGGCGAAAAGCCGGACCCCGCCAGCATGAAGATCGAGAACACCGAAGGGCTGGACGCCTTTTTCAAGGCATACGGCATGGAGATGGACCTGGCCGATGCCACGGTGGATAAGGTCAAGATCCCCCGCAAGTGGGACGAAAGCTTTTCGGCGTTCAACACCGTGGTGAAGGAAAGCGGCCTGGACCTGGAAAAGCATAAGGGCCGCACGGTGGAAAAATGGATGGTGCTGTGCCCGGGCCGCAGCAGCGGCGACCAGAAGGCCTACGGCGTGGTTCTGGTGCATAAGGAGCAGCCGGTGGGCGCTTACCTGGTGAATAAGCCCTCGGGCGAGGTCACCGGCCTTACGCCGGCCCCGGCCGGTGCCCCGCTGGACCCGGAAAAGGCGGCCCAGACTGCGGCCGAGTTCGCAAGTGAGGCCCAGCCGGCCGAAGAGACCGCTGCCGAGCCCGAACAGACCCCGGCCGAAGAGACTGCCGCCGAGCCCGAGCAGGCCCCGGCCGAGGAAGCTGCCGCCGAACCGGAGGCAGGGCCCAGCCTGGAAACCGCCGGGGAGGTGGACGAGGAGCTGTTTGCATCCGCCGGGGCAGAACCGGTGGACTGATACCCGTTTCCTTTCAAAAAAAGCGCGCAGAGCGCCTTTCCCTTGGAAAAAAGGGAAGGGGGCTCCGCGCTTTTTTCAGTCGATCACCGTCTGGGTGCGGCCAATGCCCACCACGCTTGCGGTGAGCTTTTTCCAGGTATTGCAGCCGCAGATGCCGTCGGCGGTAAGGCCCACCCTGCGCTGGTAGGCACGCAGGGCGTTTTCGGTGTTGCCGCCGAACTTGCCGTCCAGCGTGCGGGTGCTGTAACCCAGGGCGTTGAGGGCATCCTGCAAAATCAGCACATAGGTGTTCTGGCTGCCCCGGCGCAGGGTGGGGTAGCCGGCGGTGGTGCCGGAGCAGGCCGGCCGGCCATAGCGCCGGTCGAAATGCACCCAGCTGGGGGTCATGCTCAGGGGCTCCACATAGCCCCAGGCACCGGTGTTCTGGGCCGCTCTCCAGATGGCGTTTCGCACCGTCTGGCCCTGCCCCTGGCCCACGTCAAAGGCAACGCCGGCATAGTGCTGGCTGCGGGTGCCGTGGCCGCCCTCCCAGATGCGCTTGAAGGCATAGCCCACATGAATGGGCTTGCCGTAGCTGCGGCGGGTCAGGTTCCAGGCCTCCATGGCGGCGGTGGTGGTCCACAGCACATTGCTGCCGCTGGAGCCTCGGAATTCCTTCACCGTGATGGTCTGGGCGTAGCTGTAAGGCATCGAGTCGTTTTCGTTGAGATAATAGGTCATGATCCGGTTCGAGTACGAGTCATAAACAAAGATCTTAGCCGTTGTTCTCATCTCCTTTCTGATGGTCCAAAGCGGTGATGGCTTTGGTGCGAAGCATAAGCAGATCCCAGGTTTCCCGCTCCACCACACCGGTAACGACCAGTGTTTCCTGGGTCTGGAAATCCTCCACTGCCCGGCGGGTCTCCATGCCGAAGATGCCGTCCTCAGCAAGGTAATCCGGCTTGCACTGAAGGGCTGCCAGCCGATTGAGCTGCTGCTGCAGCTGCATCACAGAGCCGCCCGCACTCCCGATGCCGGTGACCGTGTCCGGGTAGGCGGGGTCGGCGGCGTTGGCGATCTCCTGGCTGCCGCTGGAGGCAAGGCTCATGAAGGTGGCGGAAAGGGCGTTCCAGTCGAACTCATCCACGCTGCCGGTGACCGGCAGTTCGAATTGCCGCTGGAAGCTTTCCACCCCGGTCCGGGTGGCGGGGCCGAAGATGCCGTCCGCCTTTTTGGGCGGCTGCACAGCCTGGTAGAAATAGCCGATGTACCGCAGCAGGTACTGGATATAGGCCACATCCTGGCCGGTGTCGCCCTCGGAAACGATCTGGCCGGGCCAGGGCAGCAGATCGAACACATGGATAAGGCCGCTGTCCTCCCGCAGCACCTGGCTGCGCTCATAAAGGGCCTTCCAGGTGCTTGGGCCGACCACACCGTCTGCCGAAAGCCCCACCAGCCGCTGGAAGGCCTCCACCGCGCGGGCGGTTGCCGGGCCGTAATTGCCGTCGATGACGATGCGGGGCACCGAGTCGTAATAGGCGGCCATCAGAACCAGATAATACTGCACCTCCCGCACGGCCCGGCCGGTGCTGCCGATGCGCAGGGGGCTGCCGGGGTAAACGCCGGGGCGCTGATCCGGCGAAAGCAGCCGGTTGGTAACGTCCGAGTAAAGCTGATACAGCTTTTCCCAGGTGGCGGACCCCACCACGCCGTCTGCACGAAGGCCGAACTCACGCTGGAAGGAGCGCACCGAGCTTTCGGTGGAAGGGCCGAAGATGCCGTCCACCCCAGGGGCGGCAATGGTGGAATAGTTGGTGGCAATGATCCGCAGCCAGAACTGGATGCGGCGCACACTGTCGCCCCGGCTGCCGGTTCGCAAGGGCTGGCCCGGGTAGCCGTTGGGGCTCTGGTTCGTGTCGTTTTGCAGGCTTTGGTACTGAACATACAGGGCGTCCCAGGTGGTGCGGCCCACCACGCCGTCCTCGGTAAGGCCTTCCATTTCCTGGAAGGCAAGCACCGCGCGCTCGGTGCCGGCGCCGAAGATGCCGTCCACCGAAAGGGTCACAAGGCCCGGGGTGAATTCGGCCAGCTGCTGCAGCCAGAACTGGATCTGGGTGACCGGGTTGCCCCGGTCGCCCCGGCGCACCGGACTGCCGGGATAGCCGGAGCCGCTCAGGGTCTCCTGGCTGCCGGTGGGCTTTTCGCCCTCGCTGGTAAGCTCGGCAAGATCCTTCACGCTCACATAGATATAGCTGATCTTGTACCAGGTGGTGCGCCCCACCACGCCGTCCACCGTAAGGCGGAACTGCTTTTGGAAGGCCATCACCGTCTGGCGGGTCTTTTCGCCGAAGATGCCGTCGGTGCCGGGCTGGCCAAAGAAGGGGTAATCCTTGGCGATGCGGGTGAGCTGACGCTGCAAAATGCGCACATACTTGCCGGTATCCCCCTTTTTCAAAGGCGTTCCGGGGTAGCTTTCAGGGATGGCCTCGATGTTGCGGGAACGCACGATCTCGATGTTGCTGCCGTAGTAGTATTTCAAAATCTGCAAAGCGTTTTTGCCTTCCTTGGCCCGGTCCACCGTGCCCCACTGCTTCATGCCCTTGCAGGTGACTTGCTTGCCGTCGCAGTATTCGGTGTAAAAAGGCTCCACCGTGCCCAGCTTGCGCACATAGGTGTCAAAGATCTCGTCGGTGATCTTTTCCATCACCGGGAAGATGCTGCGCCCATGCACATAATACTGGTCGTAGCTGGTGGAGTTGGTGATGTTGAAGGGATACCCCTTGGAGGGGTACCATTCGGTGAACACCCGGTTGAGGGCAAGGCTCAGCTGGGCATGGATGTTGGCCCGCAGGGCCGCTTCCGGCCAGGTGGGGTATACCTCGCTGGAAGCCACGTTTGCAATGTACCGCCGAAAGCTCACGGTCACGTTCTGGGCGCTGGCGGCGGGTTTTCCCAGATGCACGGTGATGCGCTCCGGGATGATGGGGAATTCCAGCACCCTCGGCTCACAGATCTCATCGGGACCCACGCTGGAAGGGCTCTGCGGCTCAAACAGGGAATGGGGCGGGATCTGGGTGGTTTCCGGCAGGGAATCGGGTGCGCCCCTGCGCTGAATGGGAATCATTTCCAGCGGCACCAGGGTGCTCTGCCCGGCAAAAAGCTGGATGCCGCTGATGCGCACTGTCTGCCAGCCCTGCTTTTCGGCGGTAACGTCCCACAGGCTGTAAGGCTGGCGCTGGTTGTTTTCATCCAGCGAAAGCGCACTGTTCGGTGCGGGCAGGCACGGGACCCGGGCGTTGCCCTCGTCATCGGTAAAAAGGACCCGGTCGCATCCGCACGGCCCGGTAAGGGTGATGCGGACCCCGGGCACCGCCGCGCTTTCCCGGGCGGCGGAACTTTGAAATAGAATGGTTCCGGTAAACATAGAAAAAACTCCTCTTCAAAACGGTTGTGATGGGTTCGGTCTGCCTCAGCTTATTCCGGCGGCGGGCGGGATGTTCCCTCTTGGCAGCG
Organism: Allofournierella sp.; assembly: GCA_020025635.1. Classification (GTDB taxonomy): domain Bacteria; phylum Bacillota; class Clostridia; order Oscillospirales; family Ruminococcaceae; genus JAHHRU01. Next base: position 107,833 of record JAHHRU010000006.1, on the reverse strand, counting down.
GGCGGGAATTGTACTATACTGAAAAGGACATCAAAACCATTCGGAAAGGGGTTTTAAAACAATGAAACATACCTTGGAAAATGAATTCCTGAAAGTTACAGTAGACAGCCGCGGCGCAGAGCTGGTGAGCGTTGTGAACAAGCAGACCGGCGCTGAAATGATGTGGCAGGCCGATGCCGCCCTGTGGGACCGGCATGCTCCCATTTTGTTCCCCCAGTGCGGCAGGGTGCGGGGCGGCCGCTTCACGCTGGACGGCAAAAGCTATGAGTCCAGCGCACACGGCTTTGCCCGGGATTATGAGCATGAATTCCTGGGTGCCGACGGCAATTCCCTGCGCTTTGTTTTAAAAGCAAACGAGGAGACCCTGGCCCGCTTCCCCCGTGCCTTCCGCTTTGAAACCACCTTCACCCTGGAAGGCCGCCGCCTGCGCCACGCAGTGCGGGTGGTGAACACCGGCGACAAGCAGCTGCGCTTCGGCCTTGGCTATCACCCGGGCTTCAACTTCCCCTTTGACGAAAAGCACACCACCCAGGATTATGAGCTGCGGTTTGAAGTGCCCCAGACCCCCATGGTGTGCGACAATGTGGCCGAAGGCCCCAACAAGGGCTTTGTGGCCGGCACCAAGTTCGCCCTGGTGGAAAACAGCGCCGTCATCCCCCTCAGCGACCGGATGTTCGATGCCGATTCCCTTGCCATGAGCGAGCTGACCGCAAAAACCATCAGCATCGTGGAAAAAGACTCGGACCGCCGCATCACCCTTGGCATCGAGGGCTTCCCCTATGTGCTGCTGTGGAGCTCAGCCAAGGCCGAGACCCTCAAGTTCCTGTGCATCGAGCCCTGGCACAACCTGCAGGACCCGCAGGACTCCACCGGCGACTGGAACGACAAGCCCTGTGCCGCCGCCCTGGAGCCCGGCCAGGAGTGGAACACCCATCTGGACATCACCTTTGACCGCTGATCGGAAAGGAAAAAACCTTCATGCGTGAACCGACCTCCTTTGAAATTCGAACCGCCCAGGTGCTTGGCATGGACGGGGTGGACAAGCTCAAAGCTGCCCATGTGATCCTGTTCGGGCTTGGCGGCGTGGGCGGCTATGTGGCCGAAGCGCTGGCCCGGGCCGGTGTGGGCCGGCTGACCCTTGTGGACGGCGACACCATTGCCGACTCCAACCGCAACCGGCAGATCCTGGCCCTGGTGGATACCGTGGGCAGTTCCAAGGCCCAGGCGGCCTGCCGGCGTGTGCTGGCCATCAACCCCGCCTGCGATGTGCGGGCGGTGGAGATGTTCTACCTGCCCGAAAACGCAGACCAGCTGCCCTTTGACGGGGCCGATTATGTGGTGGATGCGGTGGACACCGTTTCCGCAAAGCTGGAGATCATTGCAAGGGCCCGTGCCGCCGGGGTGCCGGTGATCAGCTGCATGGGCACCGGCAACAAGCTGCACCCGGAGCTTCTGCGCCTTTCGGTGCTGGAAAAAACCGAGGGCTGCCCCCTGGCCCGGGTCATGCGGCGGGAATGCCGCCTGCGCGGGCTCAAAAACGTGCCGGTGGTCTATTCGCCGGAGCCGCCCGCCCCGGCCCGCCTGCAGGGCGAAATGGGCAAAAACGGCAGCCGGATGGCCCCGGGCAGCCTGAGCTTTGTGCCGGGCGCGGCCGGGCTCATCATGGCCGGTGAGGTGATCCGCACCCTTTCGGGCGTGGAATAAGCATTCAAAACAAAGAAGGCATCCGCTTTTTCAAACCGAAAAGCGGGTGCCTTCCGGCTTTTTGCGTTGGCAGCACCTTTCTGTGCGGCAAAAGCGCAGGAAAAAGGCTTCTGAAAAACCAGTCCGTTCTTTTAAATGTGATATTCGAAAGGTCCCATTCGTTTTAAGGGTGCATGGATGCAAAATAGGAAAGGTGGTAAAAAACATGAAGCTTCAAAAAACGGCAGCGGCCTTTTTGGCTTGTGTGCTGCTTTTTTCGGGATGTGCAAAGGCTGTGGGGCAGCAAAGCTCCGCAGGGCCGGATGCAGGGCAGGAGCCTGGCCCAGCTGCAAAGCCTTCACAGAGCGCTGCCCCTGCCTCCCAGCCGGGCCGGGAAGAGGCGTTTCAAAATGCCCGGCGGGTCTATAGCGGAAAAACGGTGCAGGTTTTGGATGCGCCCGGCGGTGCAGAGCCGCTTTTTTCCGTGCCGGACATGATGCCGGTGATCCGGCTGGAAGAGACAAACGGCTGGAGCCGGTGCCTGTTTGGCGAAAAAGAGGGCTGGATCCCCTCGGATGCCATCAGCACCCGCTTTGAGGAAGAGCCCTGCGCCCTGCCGGAGTTCCTTTCGCCGGAACAAAAGCTGCTGTTCCTCAAGGCACAGGGCCTTTACGACGGCTACTGCCTGGGGGTGGCCAATATACGGGGCTATCTTGGCTTTACCGATACGGAAAAAACCATCAGCAGCCCAAACGGCTGGAGCTACGCCTTGGAGCAGCTTTACCCCACCCTGCAGGAATGGACAGAGGCCCTGGACCAGGTGTTTACCCCGTCCTTTGCCGAAAGCTGCTTTTTGAACACAGACGATGAGGTGCCTGCCTGGACGGAACAGGATGGCCGGCTTTATTTTGTGGGCGGAGACCGGGGCAGCAGCTGCCCGGGGGAACTGGGCTTTGAGCTTTTGGAAAAAACCGAGGAGCGCATCCGGTTCAGCGTCCTTGCCTTTTGGGAAAATGACCAGCCCTACCGGGTGGAATATCCCATCGAAATGGTAAAGACCGCCGATGGCTGGCGGTTTGAAAATTTCATTACCCGGTCGGCCGATCTTGTCTGGGACGACCTGCGGCTAGCAGCAAAGGAAACCCTGCCAAAGCCCGGGCAGCCGCTTTCTTTTTTGAGCGAAGAGCAGCGGCAGCTGTATGAAAATGCCCAGCAGTGGGTCTACCCCCTGTGGGGCATCACCGACAGCCTGATGGGCGAAAAAGGCGGCTGCACCTTCCGCTTCAAGGGCGGGGAAACGGTGGAGATCAACGGCGAAAGCTACATCCTGTATGAAAACAGCTATGAAGAGTTCCAAAAGGCTTTCTGCACGGTGTTCACAAAAGAATGCTGGCAGCAGCTGGAGCAGGCGGGCCGGTATCGGAACTGGGAAGGCACCCTTGCCGCCGACCAAAAACCGGGTGTACCGTTGCAGAAGGGCTGCACCCGGGCGGTGATGGAAGAGCACCCGGACGAATTCCGGCTGGAAAGCAGCACCGAAAATGAGGTGGTGTTCACCCTGATCACCCATTACGACCAAACGCCCGAGCAGAACAAAATGACCCTTTCCAGCAGGGAATATCCCATTCGGATGCAAAAGACCCAGGAGGGCTGGCGCATTGCGGAGCTGCATTCCGGCGAGTTCGGCTGATGAAATTGGAGGCTTTTATGAAAAAAGTGAAGCGCATCACAGCGCTGGTGCTGGCCGCCGCCGTTTTCGCCGGCTGTGCGGGCCAAACCGGGCCGCTGCCCCAAGAGGACGCAGAGCTTTTGCCTGCGGCCCAGCCTGACTCAGCCCCCCGGCCCACTTCCGCCCCGCAGGCAACCCCGCACCCCTGGCCCACCCCGGGGCCGGACACAACGGTTTTTACCCTTCGGCCCGAGGATGAGGGCCGGGTGCCGCAGTTTGAGGTGAGCGAATATCAGGAATTCCCCGCCGGCGTTTCAGAACGGAACATGTTGGGCCCATATGCCAACGTATGTGTGCGGCAGGGAAACCGGAAATGGTTTTTGGAGCTGGACCCATACGAGGGGCTTTTGGGCGTTTGCCGAAAGGACCCGGATACGGATTGGGCCTGGGTGGGGTCCATTCCGCTGGATTTGATGATGGTGGAGGGCACCCGTGCATCCATGAGCTTTTGGAGCGAAACCGAGGGCGCCGTGCTGCTGGTATCGGTAAACCAAATGGTGCAGTGCTTCACCACCCGGGACGGCGGCTCCAGCTGGATCGAAATGCCCGTATGTATGGATTTTGAGCACAGCGGCTGCTGGCCCAGCGGCATGGGCTTCACAAGCGCCGGGTTCGGGGTGGTGTGCTGGAACAGCCTGGAAGATCACCCGCTCCAAATCCAGGTGAGCCGGGATGGAGCAGACAGCTGGCAGATGCTGGAAATCACCGGAACACCGCCGGAAAATAAGGCCTATGGCATGGACCCGTTCCGAAAAGGGGACACCATTGTTCTGCCCATTGTGGAAAATAAGGACGGGCAGGAGACCATGCGCTATTTCCTTTCCCGGGATGAGGGGGTTTCCTGGGCCGAGGAAAAACTGGACGGCAGCTGCCCGCTGAGTCTGGACGGCTGGGAAACCCTGATGGTGCAGCAGCCGGACCCGGCCGAAGAGCTTGGTGCCTCGTGGCACGAATACCCCTTGGACGAAACCGCCCGAACTCAGCTGAAAGAAATGCTGAACACAGGCGATTGGCACCGCATTCCGCCGCCGGAATTCTGCACAGGCCCGGTGCTGCGGCTGAAAAAAGGGGATGGGGAGACACTGATTCTGGATGCGCTGAAAGTGGAAATGCTGGCGGCTGTGGAAACCCAGGAGACAGACCGGCTGGAATGCTGGGGCTTTTCCGGGGACCCCAAAGCCCTTGAGCGGCTGGCAGAAGAATGTGCCGCCCGCAGGCAGGATACCTGAAAAAACAAAAAAGGGATCAACCGCTTTTTGGGGCAGTTTATCCCTTTTTTTGCGGATTATCTTTTGTTTTTTCGATACTTCTTGGATACTTCATGGTATAATAAGGAAGCTTTTGAAAAATTACAGCAGGTACCCATCCGGGGGCCCTGCGTAAAATAAAAGGAGAAGCAGAATGAAAACAGAAATCAAAGGTCTTGTAAATACCCGCGAAGAGTTCCTTTTCCCGGACAGCCCCTGTGGGGAGCTTCCCGAAGCCATCCGGCTGGATATGCCCAAAAACGGCCGCCCCGGCCTGCAGATCCTGCTGGAAACCGCCGGCCCCAGTGTCAAGGTCCGGGTGGAAAGCAGCCAGGCACAGGCCGAGATCTACTGCATGAAAAAAGTGCCGGTGGAATACAACACCGGCGACGGCCAGGAGCAGGGCGGGGCCATGGTCATTTTGACCGAGAAAAAGCCCGACTACGCTGTGCGCAAGGCTCCCTTCTGGGTGTATGACTGCCTTGAGCCCAAGCCGGAAGGGGTGCTGGAAACCGCCGACGGCCGTGCCGCTTTGTACCTGTGCTTTGCACTGAAGGAAGGCGAGGGCGCAGGCAAAAAGACGGTGTGTGTCTGCGTAGAGGCCGCCGAGGGCGTTTACAGCCTGGATGTGGAGCTAGAAGTATACGATGTTATGATCCCGGACGAAAGCTTTGCTGTGACCAACTGGTACTCTCTGGACGCAATGAAGCTGGGCACCGGCACAGAGCCCGGCACCCCGGAGTTCTGGAATGTGGTGAGCCAGTATGCGGCCGCCATGCGCCGTGTGCGCCAGACCGCCTTCTTTGTGCAGCTGGATGACCGCTGTGTGAAAAGCCGGGACCCCTGGGAGTTCGATTTTGAATATCTCACCCCCGAGATCGAGACCTTCTTCAATGCGGGCCTGAAAACTTTGGAGATCGGCGGCCTGCTTTCCCGAGGGAACCTGCCGGACGGCATGCCCGATATGATGACCGATACCTTCAAGTGCATGGCAGCACCCCAGATCCCGGTGGAATCCCCCGAGGGCTACGCCATCACCAGCAGGATGATGCAGAACCTGGCCCAGTACCTCAAGCGCCACGGCTGGGACAAGGACGTGATGATGCACATCCACGATGAGCCGGACGTGCACTATCCCGATGACAAGGCCCTGGAAGCCCGCCGCCGTCAGTATTACATGGCGGTTGGCATCGTGAAAAAGTATCTGCCCCAGTGCCGCATCATCGAAGCGGTCAAAACCGCACGGTTCCGGGGCGGTGTGGATATCTGGGTGCCGGTGACCAACGCCTACGAGCCCATGCAGGAAGAGTTTGAGCAAATGCGCCGGCTGGGCGAAGAGGTTTGGACCTATGTGTGCTGTGTGCCCGAGGGCGACTGGCTGAACCGCTTTTTGGACAAGCCGGTGCTGGAATCCCGCATTTTGATGTGGGGCTGCGAAAAGAACCAGCTGTCCGGCTACCTGCACTGGGGCTGGAACCAGTTCCCGGAAGGCATGGACCCCTTCAAGGCCACCAGCTGCCACAACCCCACCGGCCTTGGAACCAACTTCCCCTGCGGCGATGCCTTTATCGTGTATCCGGGCAATGCAGAGAACCCGGTTTGGCTCAGCCTGCGCCTGGAAGCCGAGCGCCGGGGCACCGAGGACCTGGAGCTGCTGCGCTGCCTGCGCAAAGCAGACCCTCAGCTGCATGATGAGCTCATGGGCCGGGTGTTCACCGATAACCGCCACTTTGAGCGGGATGCGGGCCGGTTTGCCGATGTGTACCGCCAGCTGCTGGAAGCCCTTGCAAAGTAAAAAACAAATGAAAAAAAGCCCTTCCCGGCCGGGAAGGGCTTTTTGCTGTTTTGAATTCGGGGCTTTTTCTTAGTAAGCCTTGCCCCAGTATACCATCTTCTTGGCAGGCTTGCCGCACAGGGGGCACACGCCGGAAATTTCTTCCTGCTCGAAGGGCATGCAGCGGCTGGAAAGGCCAGCCTCTTCCTTCATCTTTTCCTCGCACTCCAGCTCGCCGCACCACATGGTCTTGATGTAGCAGTTGTTCTCGGCCAGCTTCTTCACCTCGTCCATGGTGGTGGCGGTGAAGGTGCGCTTCTCACGGTTTTCCAGAGCACGGTTGTAGATGTTCTGGGCCAGCTCGTTCAGCAGGCGGGGAATCTCGGTTTCCAGATCGTCCAGGCTCACGAAATACTTTTCACGGGTATCACGGCGAACCAGCACGCACTGATTTTTCTCAATGTCCTTGGGGCCGATCTCAAGACGGAGGGGAACACCCTTCATCTCCCACTGGCTGAACTTCCAGCCGGGGCCGTTGTCGGAATTGTCCAGCTTCACACGGGCAAACTGGGAAATGCGCTGGGCCAGCTCCTCGGCTTTTTCGGAAACGCCGGGCTTGTGGGTGGCAATGGGAACGATGACCACCTGGAAGGGGGCAATGGCGGGAGGCAGGATCAGGCCGTCATCGTCGCCGTGGGTCATGATGATGGCGCCCACCAGACGGGTGGAAACGCCCCAGCTGGTCTGGAAGGGGTGCTGAAGGGTGTTGTCACGGCCGGTGAACTGAACACCGAACGCACGGGAGAAGCCGTCGCCGAAGTAGTGGCTGGTGCCGCTCTGAAGGGCCTTGCCGTCGTGCATCATGGCCTCGATGGTGTAGGTGGCCTCAGCGCCGGCAAACTTCTCCTTATCGGTCTTCTGGCCCTTCACAACGGGGATCATCAGGTCCTTTTCGCAGAAATCGGCATACAGGTTCAGGATGGACAGGGTCTCGTCCTTTGCCTCCTGCTCGGTCTCGTGGATGGTGTGGCCCTCCTGCCACCAGAACTCACGGCTGCGCAGGAAGGGGCGGGTGGTCTTTTCCCAGCGCACCACGCTGCACCACTGGTTGTACTTCATGGGCAGGTCACGCCAGGAGTGCAGCACATGAGCGAAGTGATCGCAGAACAAAGTCTCAGAGGTGGGGCGCACACACATGCGCTCTTCCAGCTGCTCGGTGCCGCCGTGGGTGACCCAGGCCACCTCGGGAGCAAAGCCCTGAACGTGGTCCTTCTCCTTCTGGAGCAGGCTTTCGGGGATGAAAATGGGCATTGCCACATTTTCGTGGCCGGTCTTTTTGAACATACCGTCCAGGATGTGCTGGATGTTTTCCCAGATGGCGTAGCCATAGGGCCGCAGGATCATGCAGCCCTTCACGGTGGAATAATCCACCAGCTCAGCCTTCAGGCACACATCGGTGTACCACTGGGTAAAGTCTTCATTGATCGGGGTGATCGCTTCCACAAGTTTTTTCTTCTGTTCGCTCATCGTAATCTATTCTCCTTCCATCAAAGAACAAGCCCCCGTGCAGGCGGGGGCAGGGAAATTTAAAAATGCCGGGATCAGTCCTCAGAGCCGCTGCTGTTTTCGTCGATGTAGCGGACCACGTCGCCTACGGTGCGCAGATTTTCCACTTCTTCATCGGGAACTTCCACGCCGAACTCATCTTCCAGGTTCATGATCATATCAACAATGTCCAGGCTGTCAGCGTCGAAATCGTCCAGGATATCACTTTCCATGGTGATCTTGTCTTCATCGATGCTCAGCTGTTCAGCAAGCATGGCAGAAATTTTTTCAAAGGTATCCATTCGTTCTAAACTCTCCTATTCGATGCCGCAAAAGGGCGGCATAAAGTTATCTACCTATGTTTATATCTTATAAGCGGGGGCTTGTCAAGGCCAAAGACAAAGTTTTTTCTTGTGTTCCCGGCAAAGGAAGATTATAATAAGGAAAAGACAAGACGGAAAGCGGGAAACCGCAGAAAGGGGCGAATCACAGTGGCCTTAAAATTCACCAAAATGCACGGCTGCGGTAACGACTATATCTATCTGGATTGCTTTGAAAGCACCCCGGAAAACCTCCCGGAGCTGGCAAAAAAACTTTCGGTGCGGCATTTTTCCATCGGGTCGGACGGCCTGATCTGCATCTGCAGAAGCAGCATTGCGGCCGCCCGCATGGAGATGTACAACGCCGACGGCAGCCGCAGCCCCATGTGCGGCAACGGGGTGCGCTGTGTGGCCCAGTGGCTGTTTGAGCACGGCCGTGTGGGCGATGTGGCCAGCGTGGAAACCGATGCGGGCATCAAAAACATGCACCGTGTGGGCGACGGCGACTGGCAGGTGGATATGGGCTATGCCTCCTTTGAGCCGGAAGAGATCCCGGTGAAGGGCATGGGCGCGGAGCCGGTGGTGAGCAAGGACCTGATGGTTGGCGGCAAAGCCTACTCGGTGACCTGTGTTTCCATGGGCAACCCCCACTGCATCACGCTGGTAAAGGATGCGGCCGGGGTGCAGATCGAAAAACTGGGCCCCGCCTTTGAGCACCATGCGGCCTTCCCGGTGGGGGTAAACACTGAGTTTGTGCAGGTGATAAGCCCCAGGCACCTGAAAATGCGTGTGTGGGAGCGGGGAAGCGGCGAGACCATGGCCTGCGGAACCGGCGCCTGCGCGGTGGCGGCAGCCTGTGTGGCCCTGGGCATCAGCCCCCGTGAAACCGACATCAAGGTGGAGCTTCTGGGCGGCGATCTGATGATCCGGGTGGACCGGGAATGGCGTGTGCAGATGACCGGCCCCGCCGTAACGGTCTGTGAGGGCGAAGTGAAGATCTGAACCATTATCGTACAAAAAGAAACAGGCGGCATGGCCCTTTTGCGGGGCTGCCGCCTGCTTTTTTATTCTGCTTCGCTGTTTTCGCCGCCCTCTTTTTCGCTGCCTTTTCTGGCCGCAAGGGCGCTTGCCTGGTCAAAGGAGGAAACCTCATGCTCAATGCCCCAGGCGGGCACAAACAGGAATTTGCGGATGGCAAACAGCATTCCGATGCTGATGACCACCAGCAGGTTTTCCATCGGCGTGGTGTGGCTCACGATCATGCCGCGGGCGATGGCAAACAGCAAAATCTCCAGCGCCGAGCCGGGGGTGTGCTTGCACAGCAGCTTGAGGGCCTCCACACCGATCACCAGCACGAAAAGCGCTTCCAGATAATCGTGGAAAACGTCGATTTCATGAACGCTTACCTGCAGATCGAAAAGCGCCGGTATCAGCTGAATGGTACAGATGCCAAGCGCCAGGGCCAAAAGCAGAGCCAGAACGATCTCCAGAAAAGAAGCGGTGCTTGAAAGAAATACACGGATCTTCCACTTGAGCGCCAAAGGGGGTTTCACAGCAAAGTCTCCTTTCATCGAAGGCCATGAAAACAGGCCCCGGAACATAGCTTCATTATAGCATCGGTCCTGCCGCGGCGTAAATAGGAGGGTATGCCGAAAAACGCCGGCTGTTTTGGAACAAAACCCTGAAAGAATAAATACAAAAAGGAGAATATTTACAGTAAAATACAGTTTGGATATAAAAAATCCCCGGCAGCCGAAAGCCGCCGGGGATAAAATGCCAAAGCTTTACAGGATCATGCTCTTGCCGGTCATTTCGGCAGGCTGGGGCAGGCCCAGCAGCTCCAGCATGGTGGGAGCCAGATCTGCCAGAACGCCGCCCTCACGCAGCTTGGTGCCTTCCTTGGCGCCAACCAGGACCAGAGGAACGGGGTTGGTGGTGTGAGCGGTGAACACAGAGCCGTCGTTTTCGGCCATCTTGTCAGCGTTGCCGTGGTCGGCAGTCAGCAGGACCTGGCCGCCTGCCTTGACAACAGCGGTGACCACACGGTTCACGCACTCGTCAACGGCCTCAACCGCCTTGACAGCGGCATCGAATACGCCGGTGTGGCCAACCATGTCGCAGTTTGCGAAGTTCAGGATGATCACATCGTACTTGCCGCTCTCGATGCGGGAAACGCACTCGTCGGCAACCTCGTAAGCACTCATTTCGGGCTTCAGGTCGTAGGTGGCAACTGCCGGGCTCTTGATGAGAGCACGGTCCTCACCCTCGAAGGGAGCTTCCACGCCGCCGTTGAAGAAGAAGGTGACGTGAGCGTACTTCTCGGTCTCGGCAATGCGCAGCTGGGTCTTGCCCATCTTGGCAAGATAGGAGCCCATCACGTTGTCCAGGCTCTGGGGCTTGAAGGCAACGTCCACATTGGGCATGGTGGCATCATACTGGGTGAAGCAGACGTAGTTCACGGGGAAGCGGCCGTTGCGGCGCTCGAAGCCCTTGAAGTCGTCGTCCACCAAAGTGCGGGTGATCTCACGGGCACGGTCGGGGCGGAAGTTGCAGAAGATCACGCTGTCACCCTCAGAGATGCGGCCGCCTTCGCAGGTGACGGAGGGCAGAACGAACTCGTCCAGCTTGCCGTCGGCGTAGCTCTTTTCCATGATCTCCATGGGGGTGCCGTGGTTGCCCTCGCCGTAAACAAAAGCGGCATAGGCCTTTTCCACACGATCCCAGTTGTTGTCGCGGTCCATTGCATAGTAGCGGCCGCTGATGGAGGCGATCTTGCCTACACCCAGCTCGTCCAGCTTTGCCTGCAGCTGTTCGATGTAGCCCTTGCCGGAATCGGGGGGAACGTCACGGCCGTCCATGATGGCGTGCACATACAGCTCCTTCACGCCCATCTCCTTGGCCAGGTCCAGCAGGCCGAAGATGTGGGTCAGGTGGCTGTGAACACCGCCGGCAGACAGAAGACCCATCACATGCAGGGCCTTGCTGTTGTCAACAGCGGAATGGATGGCATTGGCGATGGCTTCCACCTCGCCCAGCTTGCCTTCCTGGATGGTCTTGGTGATGCGGGTCAGCTCCTGATAAACGATGCGGCCGGCGCCCATGTTGGTGTGGCCCACTTCGCTGTTGCCCATCTGGCCGTCAGGCAGGCCCACATCCATGCCGGAAGCACCAATGGTGGTGGTGGGGCAGGTGGCCATCAGATGATCGATGAAGGGCTTTTTTGCGGCGGCAATGGCGTTGTGTTCGGGCTGATCGGGAACCCAGCCGAAACCGTCCATGATGCAGAGCATAACAGGTTTTTTAGACATATCGTTTCTCCTTTGAGAATAAATAGGGCCGCACCGTCCGCCCGGGGGGCAAAGGGCGATGCGGCCTTGAGCTTGTTTTTGGTTTACGGGAAAGATTTATTTGCTTGCAGCAGCAACGATGGCAGCGAAAGCGTCAGCCTTCAGAGAAGCGCCGCCGATCAGGCCGCCGTCAACATCTTCCTTGCCCAGCAGCTCTTCGGCATTGCCGGCGTTCATGCTGCCGCCGTACTGAACGGTGGCAGCCTTGGCAACGGCCTCGCCGTACAGCTCGCCCAGAACCTTGCGGATGGCGGCGCAGACTTCCTGAGCCTGCTCGCTGGTAGCGGTCTTGCCGGTGCCGATGGCCCAAACGGGCTCATAAGCGATGATGATGTTCTTCATATCTTCAGCGCTCACACCGTTCAGAGCGATCTTGGTCTGCATGCGGACCAGCTCTTCGGTAACGCCCTGCTCACGCTGGGTCAGGTTCTCGCCCACGCAGACGATCACCTTCAGGCCGGCAGCAAGGCCGGCCAGAGTGCGCTTGTTCACGGTCTCGTCGGTCTCAGCGAAATACTGACGGCGCTCAGAGTGGCCGGTGATAACATATTCAACGCCCAGGTCAACCAGCATATCAGCGCTGATCTCGCCGGTGAAAGCGCCGCTCTTTTCGAAGTGCACGTTCTCAGCGCCAACGTGGATGTTGGTGCCCTTGCACTTCTCAACAGCGGTCACCAGGCTGGTGAAGGGGGTGCAGATCACGACTTCGCAGTCAGCGCCCTTCACAGCGGGGATCAGCTCGTCGATGAGCTGGCTTGCCTCGGTGGCGGTCTTGTTCATTTTCCAGTTGCCGGCAATAACGGCCTTGCGGTTCTGCTTATCCATTGTACAAGTCCCTTTCTGTATGTGGTTAAAAGAGGCTGTATGCCCCAAAAGGCCACAGCCGGAGCTTTCCGGCTGTGGCACGGTCATTCAAAAACGATCAGGCATTCTGGATGCAGGCGATGCCGGGCAGCTCCTTGCCTTCCAGATACTCCAGAGAAGCGCCGCCGCCGGTGGAGATGTGGGTCATCTTGTCGCCGAAGCCCAGCTGCATAACAGCAGCTGCGGAGTCGCCGCCGCCGATCACAGTGGTAGCGGAGGAGTCAGCCATAGCTTTGGCAACAGCCAGGGTGCCGGCAGCCAGGGTCGGGTTCTCGAACACGCCCATGGGTCCGTTCCACACAACGGTCTTGCTGGCCATAACGGCATCAGCAAACAGCTTGCGGGTCTTTTCGCCGATGTCCATGCCTTCCATGTCGGCAGGAATTGCATCAGCAGCAACGGTCTTCACATCGATGGGAGCATCGATGGGGTCGGGGAAGCCGGCAGCAACAACGGTGTCGATGGGCAGCAGCAGCTTCACGCCCTTCTCCTCGGCCTTCTTCATCATGTCCTTGCAGTAGTCCAGCTTGGTCTCGTCGCACAGGCTCTTGCCGATGCCGTAGCCCTTGGCGGCCAGGAAGGTGTAAGCCATGCCGCCGCCGATGATCAGGGTATCGACCTTTTCCAGCAGGTTGTCGATCACGTTCAGCTTGTCAGCAACCTTTGCGCCGCCCAGGATGGCGGTGAAGGGACGCTCGGGATCGTTCACGGCGTTGCCCAGGTAGCGGATCTCCTTCTCCATCAGGTAGCCGACAGCGGTATCCTTGATGTAGTCGGTGACACCGGCGGTGGAGCAGTGTGCGCGGTGAGCAGAGCCGAAAGCATCGTTCACATAGCACTCAGCCAGAGAAGCCAGGTCCTTGCTGAAGGTGTCGATGTTCTTGGTCTCTTCCTTGCGGAAACGGGTGTTCTGCAGCAGAACCACGTCGCCGTCCTTCATAGCAGCAACAGCAGCGCGAGCGTTCTCGCCAACAACCTCGTCGTCGTTAGCAAAAACAACTTCCTGACCCAGCAGCTCGCTCAGGCGAACAGCAACAGCGGCCAGGCTGAACTTCTCCTCGGGGCCGTTCTTGGGCTTGCCCAGGTGGCTGCACAGGATGACCTTGCCGCCGTTCTCAATCAGCTTTTTGATGGTGGGCAGGGCCGCGACGATGCGGTTGTCATTGGTGATGACGCCCTCCTTCATGGGGACGTTGAAATCGCAGCGGACCAGAACCTTCTTGCCGCGGACTTCCAGCTCTTCAACGGTCTTTTTACCTAAACCCATTGTAATTAACTCCTCTCAAAATAAAAACTTTTGCGCAGGGCGGGAATGCCCGGCGCAGTGGTATTGTTTGCCTGACCCTATTATAAACAATCCGTCGGTTTTGCGCAAGGTCTTTGCTGTGAACAAATTAACAGTGTGAGGTTAAAATTTTGTAAAAAAAGCGGCCGCTTGCTGGAAGCGGCCGCCGGCAGTGCAAACACGGAACTCATTGTGTAAATTGAAGATGCAACTGTGCAAAAATTGGATTTGGGGGTCAGTTGTCCCGGGTGAGGATGGTGAAGCCGAAAGGGTTCACCTCCACCGCCTGATCCAGCGCGGTGACCACATGGGGCCGGGGGCCCCGGTTCAGAACGATCTCGGCGGTCTGGGTCTTGCCCCGCCGCTGGTATTGCAGGATGTCCCCCTGGGCGCCGGTCAGGCGGAAATCGCCGTCCAAAAAGGCGTCGCAATCCCGGCGGAGCTCGGCCAGCTGGCGGAACACCGGCCGCAGGCGCTTTTCGGTGGAGTTCCAGTTGTAGTAGGCCCGGTTGAAAGGGTCCCGGTAGCCCTGCATGCCGATCTCGTCGCCGTAATAGATGCTGGGCACGCCCGGCAGGGTAAAGATCATGGCGTAGGCCAGCAGCAAAAGCCGGATGCCGTGCTCATATTGGGGGTAGTCCAGCCGCCGGCCGGACTGCCAGTACCGGCTGCGCCCTTCGCTGGGCTCGTCCGCAAGGGCGGTGAGGGCCCGCTCGGTGTCGTGGGTGCTCATAAAGTTCATCAGGCAGTCCAAAGCGGGCTTCGGATAGTTTTCGCAGATGGAAAGGATGCCGTCCGCCACCTGCTTTGTGTCCACGCCGGCCGCAAAATCCAGGGCCGCGCTGCGGAAGGGGTAGTTCATCACCGAGTCAAGACCCCTGCCCAAAAGGTAGGTGCGCCGCTGGTCGTAGGCGATCTTGTTGGTGGCATCCTCCCACACCTCGCCAATCAAAAGCTTATCCTGTCCGTGGGCCTTGACGGCCCGGCGGATCTCCTCGATGAAGCTGTCCGGCAGCTCATCGGCCACATCCAGCCGGAAGCCGCTGGCCCCCAGCGACAGCCAGGTGTCGATCACGCCGCCCCTGCCGCAGATGAACCGGCGGTAGGCGGGGTCGTTCTCGTTCACCTCGGGCAGGGTGTCAAAGCCCCACCAGCTGCGGTAGCCGCAGGGGTACTCATCGGAAAAATCATACCAGCTGCGGTAGGGGCTTTCCGGGTCGTGGTAGGCCCCGCCCCAGCCGTAGCGGCCTTCTTTGTTGAAATAGATGCTGTCGGCCCCGGTGTGGCTGAAAACACCGTCCAGGATGATGCGGATGTCGTATTTTTGGGCCTGGGCGCAAAGGGCGCTGAACTCCTCGTTGGTGCCCAGCAAAGGGTCGGCCTTCAGATAATCTGCGGTGTTGTACCGGTGGTTCGAGTGGGCTTCAAAGATGGGGTTCAGGTAGATCCACCCCACGCCCAGGTCGGCCAGATAGGGCAGCTTTTCCTGAATGCCGGCAAAATCGCCGCCGAAATAGTCCATGTTCAGGTCGCCGCCCTGCTCGGTGGGCCAGAAATACGGCTCGCCCTGCTTGTTGGTGCGGTATACCCGGTCGGCAAAGGGCAGGCTGGTGTGGGGCTTTGACTCATAGAACCGGTCGGGGAAGATCTGGTAGATCACGCTGCCCCGAAAAGCTTCCGGGGTGGTGAAATCCGTTTCGTACACCGTGAGCTGATAGCTGCGGCCCTCGGTCCAGCTCATCACGGCCTCACCCAAAGGGCCCCGGTAAAGCTTGCGGAAATCCCAGTAAAGGTCGAAATGATAAAAATAAAGGCCGGCCTGCTCCGGGTGCAGGGTGAAGGTGTAAGCGGACATCCCGTCGGCCCCGGTTCCTGCGGGCTGCATTTCATGGTGGACCGCCGGCCGGCCGTCCTGCGCGATCACCAGCCGGGGAACGGCATGATCCTGCCGGGGGTCCACCCGCAGGGTAAAGGTCACGGCTTCGCCGGCCTTTACCGCACCCAGCGGACTTTTGCAGGCGGGGTCTGTGCTGTTGAAATAATGCTCCAAAGGGAAAAACTCCTAACCGTTGTGGTGTGATGCAGAAAACAGAAAAAGACCCCCGGCCGGCATGAAACAGCCTGTCCGGGGGCGGAATTCTGCTTTGAACCCCTTATTTTACGGGGTTTGCGTGCCAGATGTTGTTGGCGTAATCAATGACCGAACGGTCTGCGCTGAACACACCGCTGTTGGCGATGTTGGCAAGACTCATCTGGTTCCAGTGGGTGCGGTCGGCATACAGCTTCTGGATGTCGGCCTGTGCGCGGCGGTAATCCTTGAAATCGGCCATGACCATGTAGGGGTCGTTGGTGCGCAGGTTGTTCACGATCTCGTGGAAGTTTTCGCCGTTCCAGCCCTTTTCCAGGAAACTGAGCACCTCCATGGCCACGTCATCCTGATTGATGAACATGCTGGGATGATAGCCCATGGACTTGAGGGCGTTCACCTCGTGGGTGCGCATGCCGAAGATGACCTCGTTTTCCTCACCGGCGGCATCGGCGATCTCCACGTTGGCACCGTCCAGAGTGCCCAGGGTGATGGCGCCGTTGAGCATGAACTTCATGTTGCCGGTGCCGGAAGCCTCGGTGCCGGCAAGGCTGATCTGCTCGCTCACTTCGCTTGCGGGCATCAGCCGCTCGGACATGGTGACGTTGTAGTCCTCCAGATAGACCACCTGAAGCTTTTCACGCACGGCGGGGTCCTGGTCGATCAGCTGGCCCAGCTTGCAGATCAGGCGGATCATCTGCTTGGCCATGTAGTAGCCGGGAGCGGCCTTTGCGCCGAAGATATAGGTCTTGGGGGTGAACTCGGCATTGGGGTTGTTTTTCAGATACAGGTACTGGGCGGCGATGTTCAGCGCGTTCAGGTGCTGGCGCTTATACTCGTGCATCCGCTTGACCTGGCAGTCAAAGATGGAGCCGGGGTCGATGACCTGGCCGGTGACCTTTTTCAGGTGGTTTGCAAAAACGGTCTTGTTGTTCTGCTTGACCGTTTCAAGGGCTTCCAGCACCTTCTTGTCATCCTTGAAATCGTTGAGCTTTGCAAGCTTTGCGGCATCGTGCTTGAAGCCGTCGCCGATGGTGGCGGACAAAAGCTTTGTCAGCTCCGGGTTGGAGGCCAAAAGCCAGCGGCGGTAAGCGATGCCGTTGGTCACGTTTTTGAAGGCCTCGGGCTTGTACAGGAAATAGTCGTGGAACACATCGTCCTTGATGATCTCGCTGTGCAGCTTGGAAACACCGTTGATGGAATGGCACACATAGCAGCAGATGTTGGCCATGCGCACCTCGTTGCCGCCCAGCAGGGCCATATAGTCGATCTTGCCCACATCGCCGGGGAAGGCCTTTTCCAAATCCGCACGGCAGCGGCGGTTCATCTCTTCGATGATGCTGTAAATGCGGGGCAGGGTCATGCGGAAAATGTCGATGTTCCACTTTTCCAGGGCCTCGCTCATAACGGTGTGGTTGGTGTAGGCAAAGGTGCGCCGGCAGATGTCGAACGCCTTTTCCCAGCCGTAGCCGCAATCATCCAGCAGAATGCGCATCAGCTCGGGGATGGCCAGGGTCGGGTGGGTGTCGTTCAGCTGAATGGCTGCCATATCGGGCAGATTGTCCAGGCTGCCGTACTGGGACAGATGGTTCTGGCAGATATCGCCGATGGAAGCGGCAGACAGGAAATACTGCTGGCGCAGGCGCAGGATCTTGCCCTCCACATGGTTGTCGTTGGGGTACAGGATCTTGGAGATCAGCTCGGCGGAGGCGTTCTTGCTGATGGCGCTGCCATATTCGCCGGCGTTGAAGCTCTTCATATCAAAATCGGGGGCCTTTGCCTGCCACAGGCGCAGCTTGGCAACACCCTTTCCGTCGTAGCCCTGCACATACATATCGCTGGGAACGGCGATGACGCTGTTGTAGTTTTTGTGCAGCACATGGTGGAAGGAGCCTTCCCAGCTTTCTTCGATGCTGCCGTCAAACTTGACCTCGATGCTCTGGTCGGGGTGGCTCTTGAGCCATACCTGGCCGCCGGGCAGCCAGTTGTCGGCCTTTTCCTGCTGCCAGCCGTCCACGATCTTTTGCTTGAAGATGCCGTATTCGTACAGGATGGAATAACCGGTGCCGGCGATGCCGGTGGTGGCCATACCGTCCAGATAGCAGGCGGCAAGCCGGCCCAGACCGCCGTTGCCCAGGCCCGCATCCGGCTCTTCATCGTAAATGGTCTCCAGCTTGATGCCGGCATCCGCCAGAACCGCCTCGGCTGCCTCATTGAGGCCCAGGTTGAAAAGGCTGGTTTTCAGGCTGCGGCCCATCAGGAATTCCATGCACAGGTAATAAACGTGCTTTGCGCCGGTACCGTAAGCACGGCTCTGAAAGCGCTTGTGCTGGTCGCTCATCATCTGGCGCACGATCAGTGCAAGAACGCGGTAGATCTGCTGATTGCTGGCCACATCCAGGCTGACGCCGTATTCGGCGTTGAGTCTTGCGAGAAAAAGCTTCTCGAACTCACGTTTGGTATACTTAGTCAATGCGTTTCCTCTCCCTATCTCGATATTCGGCTGAATGCGCACAGGACCCGGGCCCTGTTCTAAAGCTGCACACACCCAATTGTAGCAACTTTATATAGCGAATTCAAGGCAAAAAGGGGCTTTTTATGCGGCTGTACAGGCCAAAAAACACAGGGAAAAGCCTATTTTCAAAAAAATGGGGTTTAATGTGCATGCAATTTATACTATAATGATATTATGGAACGTCTGCGGAAACCCGAAAAACGGGGCCGCTGCCCATAAAATGCGTATCTTTTAGGCATGTGTGCCGGAATTTTGAAGAGTATGGAAAGTGAGGTTTTTTATCGTGCCTGCAAACAAAGTGAGACTGAGCATCGCGGGTTCCAATTATGTGGTGCTGACCACCGACAGTGAGGAGTATGTGACGGGCCTTGCCCAGCGGCTGGATGCCGATATCGCCGAGATCATGGCCCAGAGCAGCACCGCCAGCGTGACCTCCAGCGCCATCCTGGTGGCCCTGGATTATCTGGACCAGCTGGAAAAGAACAATGCCGGTACCGACAATATGCGCTCGCAGATCAAGGACTATCTGGAGGATGCGGCCAAGGCCAAGATGGAGGCCGAGGATGCCCGCCGCGAGGTGGAGCGCCTGCGCGTTGAGCTGCAGCGCCTGAAGGAGGGCCAGCACTGATGGCCCGTATTCCCACCGAGATCCTGGCCCCGGCCGGAGACGAAGCCGCCCTGCGTGCCGCTGTGTTCAGCGGGGCCGATGCGGTTTACCTGGGGCTTACAGAGCTGAGTGCCCGCCGTTCGGCGGGCAATTTTACACGCGGGCAGCTGGAATGGGCGGTGCCCTTCTGCCATGCCCGGGGCGTAAAGGTATATGTGGCCGTGAACACCACCATCTGGCCCGGTGAGCTGGAAACCGCCGCCGAGGCCATCCGAATCGCTGCCGGTGCGGGTGCGGACGCCCTGATCGTGCAGGACCTGGCGGTGGCCCGCCTTGCCCGGGAAACGGCCCCCGGCATTGCCCTGCACGGCTCCACCCAGATGAGTGTACATAGCCTTGCGGGCGCGGTGAAGCTGGCCCAAATGGGCTTCAGCCGGGTGGTGCTGGCCCGTGAGCTTTCCATGGCGGAGATCGAAAAGATCACCCAAAAGGCCCCCATCGAAACCGAGGTGTTCGTGCACGGTGCGCTCTGTGTTTCGGTTTCGGGCCAGTGCTACATGAGTGCTTTCCTGGGCGGGCGCAGCGGCAACCGGGGAAGCTGTGCCGGCCCCTGCCGTCTGCCCTTTGCGGCGGATGGCTCCGGCAGCGCCCACCTTTCCCTCAAGGACCTTTCGGCGGTGGCCGAGCTGCCCCGCCTTTCCGAAGCGGGGGTGGCCAGCGCCAAGATCGAGGGCCGGCTGCGCGGGCCGGAATATGTGGCCGCTGCGGTCACAGCCTGCCGCAAGAGCCTTTGCGGGGAAAAATACGACGAAAAGGTTTTACAAAACGTATTTTCACGTTCTGGATTTACAAATGGTTATATAGAGGGGAAGATCGACGGCCGGATGTTCGGCGTGCGCACCGCTGCGGATGCCGCCGCCAGCCGTGCGGTGATGCCCTCCATCCGGGAGCTTTACCGCCGGGAAATGCCCCGTGTGCCGGTGGATTTCACCGTCCTGTTCGACCCGGAAGGGGTCAAGCTCACCGCCCGTGACCGAAACGGCAATTTTGCCGCCGCTTACAGCGAGTCGGAGCCGGCCCCGGCCGAGAAACCCCAGGAGGAAGCCATCCGGCGGGCATTGTCCAAAACCGGCGGCACCCCCTTTGAAATGGGCAGGCTGGCCCTTGAGGGAACCCCCGGCTTTCTGCCCGGCAGCGAGTGGAACGAAATGCGCAGATCCGCCCTGGAAATGCTGCTCAAAAAGCGGGAAAAGCTGCACCCTATCCCGGTTGCGGCCCCCCAGCTGCCGGCTGCGCAGCACCACGGCACCTGCCAGCGCCTGCCCATCCGGGCACGGTTTGAAAGCTGGCAGCAGGTGCCGCTGCCCTTTGTGAAAAAGCTTTCCGGGCTCATCCTTCCGCTGGCCGAGGCCGGCAAAGTGCCCCCGGAGCTGCGGGCAAAAACTGTTCTGGAACTGCCCCGCGCCATGTTCGGTGCGGTGGAGGAGCGGGTGAAAGCGCAGATCGCCGCCACCCGCCAGCTGGGCTTTGAGGGCTATCTGTGCCAGAACATTGCCCATTTTGAGCTGGCGGAAGGCCTGCCCCTCTTCGGCGGCTTCGGGCTGAACATCTCGAACCCCCTGGCGGCACGGGAATATGCGGAGCTGGGCCTTAAGGCCATGACACTGCTGCCGGAGCTGCCCCTTTCGGAAATGGCGAAGATCGCCCCGGATGCCGCCACCTGGGCTTTGTGCTACGGCCACATGCCGCTGATGATGACCCGGGCCTGCCCGCTGCAGAACGTCACCGACTGCGCCCGCTGCAAACAGCGGGGCGGCACCCTGACCGACCGCAAGGGCCGCCGGTTCCCGGTGCGCTGCTCGGGCGGTGTGCGCCAGATCTACAACCCGGTGCCCCTTTATATGGGCGAGCGCCTTTCGGAAATGCCGGTGGATGCGGGCATTGCCTATTTCACCGGCGAAAGCCGGGAAGAAGCTGCCCGCGCGCTGGAATTTCTGCTGAACGGCCAGCCCTGGCCGGAGGAATTCACCCGAGGCCTTTACTACAAAAACGTGCAGTGACCCCTGTTGTGAGCGAAAGGAAACAAAGAGCGATATGGAAGTGAAATTCACCTTGACCCGCCCGGGCGCGCAGGTGCCCGCTTATGCCACCGCCGGTTCGGCGGCGGCCGACCTTCATGCGGTGCTGGATGCGCCTTTGCGGCTTGCGCCGGGCGAGCGGGCCGCCATTCCCACCGGCGTTGCCATCCAGCTGCCCGGGCCGGAATGGGTGGCGCTCATCTGTGCCCGCAGCGGCCTTGCCTGCCGCCACGGCCTTGCCTTAAGCAACGGGGTGGGGGTCATCGATTCCGATTATCGGGGCGAACTGCAGGTGAGCCTTGTGAACCAGGGCGGTGAAGCCTATACCGTCCAGCCCGGCGAGCGGGTCGCCCAGCTGATGCTCGTTCCGGTGGCGCAGGCCCTGTTCACCCCGGCAGACAAGCTGGATGACACCAGCCGGGGCAGCAGCGGATTTGGCTCCACCGGCCGGCTGTAACAAGCATACCACCCACTTTTTGGAGGATTTTTATGAAACGTACCCTGCTTTTGTGCTTTTTCATCCTGTCCGGCATCGTGCTGGGGGCGCTGATCGCCAGCGTGGCATCCGGTGTGCCGGGCATCAGCTGGCTGGCCTTTGCCAGAAGCATCAGCTTTCACCCGGTGCTGGATCTCTCGGTCATCAACCTGGATCTGAACTGCACCATGGGCATCAGTGTGGCGCAGATCATCACCATCAGCCTGGCGATCTTTCTGTACAACCGCACCCATATTTAACAGGTGTGTGAAATAAACAAGGGAGTTCAAACGTTATGTCAATGATACTTGCTTCCGCAAGCCCTCGCCGGAAAGAGCTGCTGGCCATGATCCGGCCAGAGTTCACCGTGCTGCCCAGCGGCTTTGACGAAAGCGGCCTTACCGCCGAAAGCCCCGCAGAGCTTGCCCAGGCGCTGGCCCGGGGAAAATGCCGCTGGGTCTCAGAAAAACACCCGGAGGATCTGGTGATCGGCTGCGATACCGTTGTGGATTTTGAGGGCCAGGTGTTCGGCAAGCCCAAAGACAAGGCCGATGCCCGCCGGATGCTCACCGCGCTTTCGGGTGCGGATCACTGGGTCCACACCGGGGTGTGTATCCGCAAGGGTGCCCACGAAGAGCTGGCTGTGGTCTCCACACGGGTGCGGTTCTTCCCGCTCAGCCCACAGGAGATCGAGGAATATATTTCCACCGATGAGCCATACGATAAGGCAGGCGGCTACGGAATTCAGGGCAAGGCCGCCCTTTTCTGCCAGGGCATCGAGGGCTGCTACTACAATGTGGTGGGCTTCCCGGTGTCGCAAGTGGCCCGGATGCTTAAAAATTTTGAATAATTTGCAAATTCTTGCCCGCCGGCGTTGGCAAGGCGCAGCGCTTTGGCTATAATATATCTGTGTGATTCTGCATAAAAGCCGGAAAATGCCGGCGGTTTCAGATACATTGGCTTGCAAAAGCGCCGGGCAAGGCGCAAGAAGGAGAGGAACGAACGTGAGTAAGGATATTGGAATCGATCTCGGCACCGCGAATACCATCGTATATCTGCGGGGCAAGGGAATTATCATGCGGGAGCCCAGCGTGGTTGCCGTGGATACAAAAAATGACGAGGTGCGCAGTGTGGGTCACGAGGCCAAGGCGGTCATCGGCCGCACCCCCGGCAGCATCGTTGCAGTGCGCCCCCTGAAGGACGGCGTCATTGCCGATTTTGACATTACCGCAAACATGCTCAGCCGCTTCATCAAAAAGGTGTGCGGCAACAGCATGTTCTTCCGCCCCCGTGTTGTCATCTGCATCCCCTCCGGTGTTACCGAGGTGGAGCGCCGGGCGGTGAAGGAAGCTTCGCTCAAGGCCGGCGCACGTCAGGTGCGGGTGATCGAAGAGCCCATGGCAGCGGCTATCGGCGCAGGCCTGCCCATCAGCGAGCCTTCCGGCAGCATGGTCGTGGACATCGGCGGCGGCACCAGTGAGGTGGCCGTGATCAGCCTGGGCGGCATCGTGGCGGCCCGCAGCGTGCGGGTAGGCGGCGATGAGTTCGACCAGAGCATCATTGCCTACATCAAGCGCAAATACAACCTGCTCATCGGTGAGCGCACCGCCGAGCAGATCAAGATCGAGCTGGGCTCTGCTTTCAAGATCGAGCAGGAATCCAGCATGGACATCAAGGGCCGCAACCTGGTGGACGGCCTGCCCAAGAACATTCAGGTGCACACCGCCGAGATCAAAGAGGCCCTGGACGAGAGCCTGCAGAAGATCGTGGATGCCATCAAGGAAACTCTGGAGCGCACCCCGCCCGAGCTTTCGGCCGATATCATCGACCACGGCATCATGCTCACCGGCGGCGGCGCTTTGCTGCGCGGCCTGGATCAGCTGATCCAGCAGGAGACCGGCATCGACGTACACGTTGCCGAAAGCCCGCTGGACTGCGTTGCCATCGGCACCGGTGCCGTGCTGGACAACCTGGATCTGCTCAGCGACGTGCTGGATGATGATTCCAGCCATTTCTGAGCAGCCGCAAAAAACGGGTAAAATAAGCCCGTCCTTTTAAAAACTGTACGGGCGGCAGTCCTGCCGCCCGTCTTGTTGTTTTTACCATCTGCCAACCGGGAGGGACAGCCTTTTGAAAGATTTTTTCTACACCAAAAAATTTAAGATCCTGCTGGCTGTGGCTGTGCTTTTGGCCGGCATGATGGCCTGGGCAGGCGCAAACAACCGGCTGAACAGTGCCCCGCAGGAGATTTTGGGCGCTGTGCTGATGCCGTTCCAGAAGGCCGCCCGCCTGATGGAAGGCGGTGTGGAGGGCCTTTTGGACAAATATGTTCGGATCGATTCCATTTTGGAAGAAAACGAGCGCCTGGCCGAGGAAAATACCCGCCTGCGGGAGCAGCTGGTGGATTACGACAAAATGAAGATCCAGCTCAAGGCCCTTCAGGGCATGGCCAACATCATGGAGGAAAACCCGGAATACGCCTATGCAGAGGCCTTTGTGATCGGCCGGGACCCGCTGGCCCAGTTCGGCAGCTTCACCATCGACAAGGGCACGGCCCAGGGGGTGAACAAAAACGATGTGGTGGTCAGCGACCGGGGCTATCTTGTGGGCCGGGTGCAGGAAGCCGGAATCAATTCCAGCCGGGTCATGACCATTCTGCAGCCGGGCTCCTACACGGCCTGCGCCATCAGCCGCACCCGTGACAGCGGCAACCTGAACGGCAGCTCGGAATATGCGCCGGACGGCCTGTGCATCCTGGAAAACGTCTCCCGGGATACGTTGGCTGTGGTGGGCGATGAGGTCATCACCACCGGCCTTGGCGGCGAATTCCCGCCGGATATCCGGGTGGGTGCCATCAGCCAGCTGCTGCCGGAATCAAGCGGCAAATCCGCCATTGCGGTGGTGGAGCCGGGCGCCGATATCAACAACATCAAGTACGTTTATATCATGACCAGTAAATGAAAGAGAGGGAAAACGGCCCATGACCTCGCTGCGCAGACGTAAATGGATCCTCACGGCCAAGTGGACCGTGTATTTCCTGCTGCTTATGGTGGCAGCCACTTTGCAGACCGTTCCCGGATTTTTGGTCTTGGGCAGTATGCGCCCCATCTTCATCCTGCCGCTCTGCCTTGCGGTGGCAACCTATGAGGGCGAGTTTGCCGGTGCGCTGTTCGGCGCACTGGGCGGCCTTTTGTGGGATTTCACCTCCGGGCGGGTGTCGGGCCTGCTGGCGCTGGGGCTGCTGGTGATCTGCTTTTTCGTGTCCATCCTGGTTCAGCTTTATCTGCGGGGCAATGCCACCAACTTTGTGCTGGTGAATGCGGCGGCCTGCTTTTTGGTGGTGGGGGTGGATTTCCTGTTTTATTACCTGATGCCCGGTTATGTGGAAAGGGCCCTGCGCTTTTGGAGCGTGGCCCTGCCCACGGTGGTGTTCACGGCAGCGCTTTCGCCGCTGGCGCTTTATGCGGTGCGGGCGGTATCGAACCGGCTGACGGTGGAGGAGTAACGATATGGACAGAAAGACCATCCTGCGCCGCCTTGCCGCCATGATCGTGATCGTTGCGCTGGCAGTTTCGGCCTTTGTGCTGCGGCTGGTGCAGTATCAGCTGGTGCAGGGCGAAGAGCTGCTGCAAAAGGCGGATGCGGTGACCAACTATGAGTTCCGCATCACCGCCGCCCGGGGCGACATCGTGGACCGCTACGGCCGAAGCCTTGCCAGCAATGCTTCGGGCTACAACCTGGTGATCAACAAGCTCATGCTCACCGATGACCTGAACGAGATGCTGGCAGAGCTCATCGGCATTTTGATGGACAGCGGCGATCAGTGGAACGACCAGATGCCCATCGGCCCGGCTGCCGGGGGCGGCTGGGAGTTCATCCAGCAGGACCAGCCCCACGCCCAGAAGATGCTGGAAGAGTTGAAAAACTATGTGGGGAAACAGCAGTATGCCACCGCCGACCAGGTGATGGAAATGCTGGTGGACCGGTATGAGCTGGAGGAGTATCCCCCGGAATGGCAGCGCCGCCTTGCCGGTGTGCGCTACCAGATGGTGGTGGAAGGCTTCAGCGATGTGAGCAATTTCATCCTGGCGAAGGACGTGAGCCTGCGTACCGTTGCGGTGGTGCGGGAGCGGGGCCTTACCAGCAAAGGCGCCGACATCACCGAAACCAGCTACCGCATTTATGAAGACGGCACCCTTGCGCCCCATCTGCTGGGCACCGTGGGCGCGATCTTTGCCGAGGACTGGAAGGTCACCGGCGAGGACGGCAGCGTGAGCTATCCCTTGAAGGACAAGGGCTATAAAATGAACGACCTGATCGGCCGTTCCGGCCTGGAAAAGGCCTGCGAAAGCCAGCTGCGCGGCAAGGACGGCATCAAGCAGGTGGGCCGTGACAAAAACGGCGTGATCGTGTCCAGCTCGGTGGTCAAAAAACCGCAGCCGGGCCGCACCGCTGTTTCCACCCTGGACCGGGATCTGCAGAAGAGCTGCAACGAGGCTTTGGAGCGCCTGGTAAAGAACCTGCAGGAAAACGCAAAGCCCGGCAAGGGCAAAGAGGCCACCGCCGCATCGGTGGTGGTGATCGATGTGAAAACCGGCGGCATCCTTGCCAGCAGCACCTATCCCAGCTACGATTCGAACCTTTACAGCAGCCGCTATTCCGAATACGCAAGCGACCCGGGCCTTCCCATGCTGAACCGGCCTTTGCAGGGCCTTTATGAGCCTGGCTCCACCTATAAGCCGGTGGTTGCGCTGGCAGGCCTTGTGGATGGGATGGTCACCCCCGAAGAGGAGCCGGTGCGCTGCGGCGGCGCGGGCGCTTCCTACAACTACTATGTGACTTCCGGCGGCCCCAAGTGCGAGGGCATCAAGCATGTGCACGGTGACAGCCTGAACCTGTATGAAGCGCTTCAGTACAGCTGCAACACCTATTTCTATGATCTGGGCCGGCGCCTGGGTGTGGACAAAGTGAACGATATGGCCCAGAAACTGGGTCTTGCAGGCCCCACCGGTGTGGAACTGCCGGAAAGCACCGGCCGCCTGACCCACACCGATGACAAAAACTTTACCAAGGGCCTTGAGCTGATGGCTGCCATCGGCCAGGGCAACACCGCCGTTACCCCGGTGCAGCTGGCAACCTACGCCTCTACCCTGGCAAACAAGGGCGTGCGGTATAAAACCCATTATATTTCCGGCTACCGTGACAGCAACACCGGCGAGCTGGTGGAAAGCTTTGACGGCCAGGTGGAAAGCCGCATCGAGGGCCATGAGGATGCGTTTGCCGCAGTGGAGCAGGGCATGGTGCTGGCAGCCCAGAGCTATTCGGCGCTGCACGGCTACCCCATCACACTGGCGGTGAAAACCGGCAGCCCCCAGCGAGGGGAATATTTCGACCCGGTAAAGGGCATCCATTATGTGAACAGTGCCATCATCGCCTACGGCCCGGTGGAGGACCCGCAGATCGCCATTGGCGCAGTGATCGAATACGGCGGCGGCGGTTCCAACCTGAACCCGCTGGTAAAGGACATTTTCAATGCCTATTTTGTGGAAAAAACAAGTGCCCTGCAGCCGGAGCGTGAGGGTGTTTTCCTGCCTTGACAGAGGGCCGTTTGTACAAAAGAAACTGAGCAAATGACAAAAAACGACTGTTTGTGTACCAAAAATACTTTGCATTATACACAGATTGTGTTATGATTATACCGTGGGCGAAATGGCTCCGCAGGGGATGAGGCCCTCCCGCGCGGCATTTGGCGGCGCAAAAGAAGGAGGGACTGTTTTCTGAGAGCAAAGGTTTTGATGGTGGCGTCCGGCAAGGGCGGCACCGGAAAAAGCACCTTATCGGTGCTGGCGGGCAGCCGGCTTGCGGCCCGCGGCAAAAAGGTGCTGCTCATTGAACTGGATTCAGGCCTGCGCAGCGTGGATATCATTTCGGGGGTATACGGCAAAACCGTTTACGATATTTCCGATGTGCTTTCCGGCCGCTGCGAGGGGGATAAGGCCGTGGTGGAAAGCCCGATCTACAAAGGGCTTTCGGTGATATCGGCCCCTTATGAAAATGGTGTAGTGAAACCCGAGGCCCTGAAGGTCCTGGTGGACCGGATGGCCCGGTATTTTGATTTTATCCTGGTTGATACCGCTGCCGGGCTGGGGGCGCCTTTTCAGGCGGCCAGCCGGGTAAGCAGCATGGCCCTGCTGGTGCTCACGCCGGACCCGGTCACCCTGCGGGACGGGCGCATCGCGGCGGACGAGCTGGTGGATGCAGGCCTTAAAAACGTGCGCCTGGTGATGAACCGTGTCACCAGCCGCAGCTTTGGCGGCGCTGTGCGGGATCTGGATGAATGCATCGACACAGTGGCGGCCCAGCTGATCGCTGTGGTGCCCGAAAGCGACCAGATCCAGCAGGCCGCCAGCGGCGGATATGCCCTTTCGGAAGGGTGCACCGCCTTTACTGCACTGGACAATCTTGCCCGCCGCATTCTGGGGGAGCAGGTGCCCCTGGCGGTTCGGCACTGACACAAAGAGCAGACTGACATTCGCTTTGATATTTCCCAACTGATTTTACAGAGGAGGCTTTATAAACATGAATATTGCCTTGATTGCACACGACGCCAAGAAAGAGCTGATGGTTCAGTTCTGCATTGCTTACTGCGGCGTTTTGGCACAGCACAACCTGATCGCCACCGGCACCACCGGCAAAATGGTGCGGGAAGCGACCGGCCTGCCGGTGGACCTGTGCCTGCCCGGCAGCCATGGCGGCGACCAGCAGGTCGCGGCCCGCATTGCCTGCAACGAGATCGACCTGCTGCTGTTCTTCCGGGACCCCATCAGCGCAAAGCCGCATGAGCCCAATGAGATGAACCTGCTGCGCCTGTGCGATGTGCGCAACATCCCGCTTGCAACCAACATTGCAACCGCCGAGGTGCTGATCCACGGCCTTGAGCGCGGCGACCTGGAATGGCGCAACATTGTGAACCCGCATGCGGGCTGAGCAATTCTAAAATGAATAAACGGCCTCCGAATGGTCCGGGCAGGACGCTTCGGGGGCCTTTTTGAAGGGATGCCGCTTTTGCGGCGAAAGGGGAAAAAGCAAACATGAAGCAGCAACTGGTACGAGTGGCGGCAGCAGTGCCCTATGTGCACCTGGCCTCTCCCAAAAAGAACGCAGCCGAAATTTTAAAGATCGTGGAGCAGAACCGTGAGGCGAACGTGATCCTTTTCCCGGAGCTTTCGCTTACCGGCTACACCTGCGGGGACCTGTTCAACCAGAGCCTCCTCATCGATGAAGCCCGCAGCCAGGTTTTGTGGCTGGCAAAGGCCGTCTGGCAGCAGCTTCACTATGAGGGCCTTGTGGTGGTGGGTGCGCCCATCCGGGCCGACCAGCAGCTGTTCAACTGCGCGGTTTACCTTTACAAAGGAAAGCCCGTTGCGGTGCTGCCCAAGATCAACCTGCCCAACTACGGCGAATTCAATGAAAAACGCTGGTTCGTGCCCGCAAACCACCGCCGCAGCGATACCCTGCGCTGGCACACCGAGGAAGGCTGGCTGGAGATCCCCTTCGGCGAGGACATCCTTTTGAGCGACTGCGACGAAAACGTGGTGATCGGCCTGGATGTGTGCGAGGACCTTTGGGTGCCGGCCCCGCCCAGCGGCTTTGCCTGCATGGCCGGCGCAAACCTGATTTTGAACCCGTCGGCCAGCAACGAGACGGCCGGCAAAAGTGCCTACCGCCGCCAGCTGGTGAATATGCAGTCCGCCCGCTGCTGCTGCGGCTATGTGTATGTTTCCGCAGGGGCAAGCGAATCCACCACCGACCTGCTGTTCTCGGGCCATACGCTGGTGTGCGAGTGCGGTGAGGTGCTGGCCGAGGCCATGTATCCCAAGGCCGGCTCTGCCGTGCACGGGGTGCTGGATCTGGAGCGTTCCCGCAATGAGCGGGTGGGCCGTGCCTCCTTTGTGGATATTTCCCAGGCCCCGGCCCACCGCCAGGTGCGGCTGGACGGCAGCCTTGTGTGTGCGCAGGAAAAGGTGGATGATGCCCTGCACCTGCGCCCGCTGGAGCGGCTGCCCTTTGTTCCCTCTGACCCGGAAGAACTGGCCCAGAAGTGCGCCGAAACCGCCCGCATCCAGGCCATGGGCCTTGCACAGCGGCTGGAAAAAACCGGCCTTAAGCGGGCTGTGATCGGTCTTTCGGGCGGCCTTGACAGCACCCTTGCCTTTATCGCAGCCGTGGATGCCATGAAGGAGCTGGGCCGCAGCCCCCGGGATGTGCTGGCCGTTTCCATGCCCTGCGTGGGCACCACCCGGCGCACCCATTCCAACGGCGCCGAGCTGTGCCGCCTGATGGGGGCCGAATACCGGGAGGTCGACATCCGCAAGGCGGTGGAGCAGCATCTGGATGATCTGGGCCACCCCCGTGACCTGTATGATGTGACCTTTGAAAACACCCAGGCCCGTGAGCGCACCCAGATCCTGATGGACCTTGCCAACCAGGAGGGCGGCCTTGTGGTGGGCACCGGCGATCTGTCGGAGCTGGCTTTGGGCTGGTGCACCTACAACGGCGACCAGATGAGCATGTACGGGGTGAACGGCTCGCTGCCCAAGACCTTTATCAAGGCCATGGTGCGCTGGCACGCCCAAAAGGACCCGCAGCTGGCCCCGGTTTTGCTGGACATCCTGGATACCCCGGTGAGCCCGGAGCTTCTGCCGGTGGCCGAGGATGGCAGCATGGTGCAGAAAACCGAAGATGCCATCGGCAAGTACGATCTGCATGACTTTGCCCTGTATCACATGATGAAGCATGGCTATGAGCCGCAGCGCATCTTCCGCATGGCCTGCCTTGCCTGGCCGGAGGTGCCGGTGGAAACCATCCGCTCCACCCTCACCACCTTCTACAAGCGGTTCTTCGCCCAGCAGTTCAAGCGCAGCTGCATGCCGGACGGCGTAAAGGCCGGCCCCATCTCGCTGTCGCCCCGCGGCGACTGGCGCATGCCCAGCGATGCGGACCCGGATGTGTTCCTGGATTTCTAAAAAAGCAAAAGCGCCGGTCTTTCCGAAAATTTCGGAAGGGCCGGCTTTTTTGTGCGCAAAAATCAGCAAGCCGCAGCATTCCGATGGGCCCTGGGCAGGCATGAACGGAAGGGATTTTGCGTGCTTCATAAAGGAACCTTTTTTTGCCGGTATGGCACGGCCCTGCTTTGGAAATGTTTCGAAACAGGTGCCTGAAACCGAAAAAACCAGGGATAAAATCTCCGCCTCCCTGCCGGCAGTTCTTGACAGCTGGTGTACAGCGTGTAGAATAAGAAGAGAAAGTGCAAGAATATGCTGAAAAGGAGAAGGTCATGACCAGTAAGCTGACTCAGGGAAGCGTGATCCCGGAATTTCGATATGATACCCCTTATGAAGCGCAGAAAAGCTTTTATGAGCTTTTGGAAGGCAGCAAGCCTGTGATGCTGGTGTTCCTGCGCAATTTCGGCCACCCGCTGAGCCGCCATTATATCATGGAATATGCGCAGACCATCGATCAGCTTTGGGATGCCCGCCTGGTGTGTGTGGTGCAGACCCGCCCCCAGGTGATCGCAGAAGCCATGCAGGAAGAAAGCCTGCCGTATCCGCTCATCTGCGATGCAGAAGGGGTGCTGTATGAGTATTTCGGCGTGGAAAAGGAAACAAACTGGCTGCGAAGCTATTCCTTCAAGGCGCTTAAGATCATCAACCGGGCCAAAAAGCGCGGCTTTGAAGAAAACCGCAAAGAGCCCCAGCAGCTGCCGCTCACTGCGGTGGTGGCCGAAAAAGGCGAGGTTCTGTTTGCCCACTACGGCCAGTCGCTCACCGATATGCCCGAAAACTGCGGTGCCATGCAGCGGGTGATGGAAGGCCTTTTGGCCGCCTTGCCCCCCAAAGAAGAGGATCTCGACCTGGTGATGGAGCCCCGGGAAAACCGGGTGGAGCAGGAGGAAATCCCCGTCAAGGAGGATCTTTTCCGCCACAGCTTTGCCCATGAACGGCAGGAACAGGCGGATGAAGAAGCCGCCGGCGCCGGGCCAAAGGATGTGGACCCGCAGTTCCTTCGGGATGCGGCTTCCATTGAACCGGCCCGCCAGCCAGATGAGGAACCGGCCTTTGAGGAAGACTGGGGTCAGAGCCTTTTTGCAGCAAAAGAAGCGGACGAAATGTTTGCAGAGTACCAAATGCCCGCCGAACCTGCCCAGCCCGAAGCCCCTGCCGCACCGGCCGCCCCGGACGCAAAAAAGCAGGTGGACCTTGCCAAGCTGGGCTTTTTGGACCGATAAGCAGGCAGTATAAAAATCCAGAATTTTTGAATAGTTAAAAGGCCGGCGCTTGACCAGCGCCGGCCTTTTGTAGTACACTGACACCAATACTCTTTTTTTGCGGTAAAGGATGAAAGCGATATGAAACGCAACGGATCTTTGTTTTTGCTGATGCTCACCGCCCTGATCTGGGGCAGTGCCTTTGTGGCGCAAAGTGTGGGCAACGATCTTTTGGGGCCGCTGAGCTTCAACGCCCTGCGCAGCTTCATTGGGGCATTGGCCCTTTTACCAGCAGCTTTTTATGCACAGAGCCTTTCTGGTGAAAAGCAAGAGCCCCGGCCCCAAAAGCAGAACAAAAAGGATCTGTGGCTGGGCGGTGTGCTCTGCGGGCTGGTGCTGGCGGCGGCATCCTCTTTGCAGCAGTGGGGGCTTCTGTATGCGGCGGTGGGCAAGGCCGGTTTCATCACGGCCCTGTACATCGTTATTGTGCCGGTGCTGGGCATTTTTGTGAAACGGGCACCCGGTGCAAAGGTGTGGGCAGCCGTGGGCATTGCGGTGGCCGGGCTTTATCTGCTTTGCTGGAGCGGCTCCGGCCTGGATGCGGGGGACCTTTTGCTGTTTGGCTGCAGCGGCCTGTTCAGCCTGCACATTTTGGTCATCGATCATTTTTCGCCCCGGGTGGACGGGGTGAAAATGTCCTGCATCCAGTTTTTCACTGCCGGGGTGGTCTGCATCCTGCCCGCTCTTTTGCTGGAACAGCCCACCCTTGAGGCGGTGCTGGGGGCGGCCGGCCCGCTTTTGTATGCGGGCGTGCTCAGCAGCGGCGTGGGCTATACCCTGCAGATTTTGGCCCAGCGCAGGGTGGACCCCACCCTGGCAAGCCTTGTGCTCAGCTTGGAGAGTGTGTTCAGCGTGCTGGCCGGGTGGGTGCTGCTGGGCCAGACCCTGACCCTGCGGGAGCTTTTGGGCTGTGCGCTGATGTTTGCGGCCATCCTGCTGGCGCAGATGCCGGAAAAACAGCGCAAAGCGGCGTAACTGATTTACTATTTGTATAATATTTACAATATAATACAAAAATAGGCGCTCAGGACCCTTTCTGAAAAGGGCAGAGCGCCTGTTTTGTTTTTTGTGGATCACTCCAGAACCACCAGTTCCGGCGGAGCGAGGAAACGGAAGGGCACCCCGCTCATGCCGATGCCCCGGCTCACAAACAGCTGGGCGCACTCGGGCCCCTGGGGCTGGTAAAGGCCGTAGGGGTAGAGCTTGCCGCCCGGCGGCAAAATCATTTTGGTCAGGATGGGCAGCCGCACCTGACCGGCGTGGGAATGGCCGGCCAGCACAAGATCGGCGTTTTTCAAATTCAGATAGCGGCATTTGTCCGGCATGTGGCAAAGCACCAGCCGCCAGCCCTTTTGAGGCATTTCTTTCAGGATGCGGCCGTTGGAATAGGGGGAAAGGCCGCAGATGGCAATGCCCGGCGCGGGGGAAACGATCTCGTCCCACAAAACACGAAAGCCCGCTTCGGAAAAGAGCAGCTCATAAAAGGGCCGGGCACCCTGGCGCATTTCGTGGTTGCCCAGCACCGCATATTTGCCCAAAGGGGCCTGGATGCGGCTCAGCTGCTGCACCAGCCAGCGAAAGGGCAGCATGTGGGCATCCCGCAGGAACTTTGCAAAAAAATCGCCGCCAAACACCACCAGCTGCGGCTGCTGGCGGTTGATGGCATCCACCACATGGGCCAGATGATCCGGGCCGTACATGGGGCCCAGATGCAGGTCGCTGAAAAACAGGGTCTTTACCGGGGGCTTTCTGCAAAGTTTGGGCCGGGTTACGGTGAGGGTTTCCGGCTCGACCCGGGCGGCATAGTAGGCAAGGCCCAGGCCGGCTGCGGCAATGGCCGAGACCCCGGCACCAAGGGCCGCTTTTTCGGCGGGGGAAAGCAGAGTGTTTTTGGAACTGGAATTCATCCGGATCTCCTCCGTTTTTAAAAATGGGCGGCCGGAAGGGGCCGCCCAGGATGGATTTCGGTTTTCGTGTTTAAAAGGCCATGATCAGGCCGCCGGTTTCAGCGTAGAAGCTGGTGAGGCCGCCGCAGGGCAGAATGGTGACCGGGGCGCCCGGCCATTTTTTCTCGATGCCGCCCTTCAAAGTGTGGGCCGCCTTTTCGTTCTGGCAGTGGCTGATGACCACCGGGCCTTCACCGTTGTAGCCCCGGTGATCCAGCTCCTCTAAAAGCAGGGCCAGCATCCGGGTCTCGCCCCGGCATTTGTGCAGCATTTCCAGCTTGCCTTCCTCGTTGCCGCAGCCCACGGCCCGCATGTTCATCACACCGGCCATAAAGCCCACCAGCTTGTTCATCCGGCCGTTTTTGACCAGATTGTCGAAGTTTGCCAGCGAAAACAGGATCTTGCGGTCCTCATACCAGGCGGCCCACTGGCGGGTCAGCTCTTCAAAGGAAAGGCCCCGGCCGATCAGCTCGTTTGCCTTCCAGATGGCAATGGCCATTTCACCGGCGGTGGAAAGGCTGTCCAGCACGAAGATCTTCTTTTCCGGGTGTGCTTCTTCGATCATGTCCTTTGCCACCATGGCGCTGTTGTAGCTGCCGGAAAGCGCACTGCTGATGGTGATGGCCAGAACCTGGTCGGCCTTCAAAAACTGCTCGGCCCATTCCTCGGGGCTGGGGCAGGCAGTGGTGGAAGCGCCGTTGTAGTTGTGCATGGCATCCATCATGGCGCCGGTGTCCAAAGCCATATTGTCCACAAATTCCCGCGCGCCCACCCGGATCTTGAGCGGAACAGTGGCAAAGTTCACACCGTCGGCACAGGGCGCAAGGGTGCGGATATCACAGGAAGAGTCGCTGACGATCATCCAAGACATAAGAACATCTCCTTTAATCAAAAGGCCGAAGCCGAAAACATCTGGTTTTGAAAACTAGATCTAAAACTCATTATACGGCACAAGGCCCTTTCCGTCAAGAAAAAAAGATGGAAGGCAGAAAACGGAAAAGAGCGTTTTGAGCATATCAGCGCTTTTGCCGGCGGGGGCCGGACGGCTTTTGGGGCCGGCCTTTGCGGGGGGCGGGCTTTTTGCGCACCGTCCAGCCAAAGGTGCCCAGCTGCCTGCCAAGGCCGTAATAGCTGCCGTGGGCATAGGCCAGAAGGCCCGCCCGTTCCAGATGCAGCTTGCCGGCTTCGTCCAAAAGTTCTTTGGAAGCGTTCACGGCCACCACGTCCGCCAAAAACAGATCATGGCTGCCCAGAGGGATCACGTCAAACACCCTGCATTCCAGGTTCACCGGGCTTTCGGCCACAATGGGGCAGGAAACCCGGCTGGCCGGGGCAGCGGTCAGGTGCATGGCCTCGAATTTGTTCACATCCCGTCCGCTTTTCACCCCGCACCAGTCCACCGCGCGGGCAAGGCTCTCGGTGGGCAGGTTCAGCACGAACTCGCCGCTTTCCCGAATAAGGCCATAGCTGTGGCGGCTGGGCCGGATGGAAATGGATACTTTGGGCGGCTGGGTGCAGATGGTGCCTGCCCAGGCCACAGTGATGAGGTTTGCGTTTTCGCCTTCGCCGCAGCTGACCAGCACCGGCGGCACCGGGCCCAGAAGGGCACTGCCGCGCCACTGTTCTTTTTCGTTCATTCGTTTTCTCCCTTAAAAGTGGTTTCGCTGATGATGTAGCGGGGCCGGGCCTTGGTTTCCATATAGATTTTGCCCACATATTCGCCGATCACCCCAAGGCTCATCAGCTGGATGCCGCCCATGAAGCACAAAATGGCAGTGGTGGAGGCCCAGCCGGCCACGGTGGCGCCCATCAGCGCCCGCACCACGGCCCAGATCACCCCGATAAAGCTGAAGGCCGACACCAGCACGCCAAAGCCGGTGATCAGCCGGATGGGCTTTACCGAAAGGCTGGTGATGCCGTCAAAGGCAAGGGCCAGCATCTTTTTCAGCGGATAGTGGCTTTCGCCGGCCATGCGCTCGGCCCGTTCGTAGTAAACGCTGGTGCTTTTGAAGCCCACCAGCGGCACCATGCCCCGCAGAAAGATGTTCACCTCTTTGAAATTGGAAAATTCCTCCAGCACCCGGGCGCTGAGCAGCCGGTAATCGGCATGGTTGAACACCACCTGAGCGCCCATCCGGTTCATCAGCTTGTAAAAGCCCTCGGCGGTGAAGCGCTTGAAGAAGGTGTCGGTGTCCCGCTTGCTGCGCACGCCGTAAACCACCTCGCAGCCGTCCCAGTAGGCATCCACCATTTTGTCCATGGCGTCAATGTCATCCTGGCCGTCACAGTCGATGCTGATGGTGATATCGCATTTTTTTCGAACGGTCATAAGCCCGCCCAGAAGGGCGTTCTGGTGCCCCCGGTTGCGGGAAAGGCAGATGCCGTCAAAATGTTCATCCTGCTGGTGCAGCTGCCGGATAATGGCCCAGGTGTCGTCCTTGCTGCCGTCGTTCACAAACACCACCCGGCTTTCGGGGGCGATGCGGCCCTTTTCGATCAGGCTGGTGAGCTTCGAAAGAAACAGGGGACTGGTTACGGGAAGGACCTCCTGCTCGTTGTAGCAGGGGATCACGATATAAAGTACCGGTGTTTTCATGATGATCTCCTTCAGTGCTCGTACTGCCGCTGGAGTGCGGCCTTGTCCAGGATCTTAAAGCTGTTTTTATAGGTTTCGATCAGCCCTTCGGCCCTCATGCGGGAAAGCTCGCGGCACAGGGCACTGCGCTCGCAGTTGAGGTATTCCGCCAGCCCCGCCCGGGAAAAGGGCACCGAAAAGGTGTCGGCCCCGGCAAGGGCCGACTGCCCCAGCAGATAGGCACAGAGCTTTGCCCGCAGCGATTTGAGGATCAGAAGATCCACCCGGCTGCTCAAAGTGAAATATTTTTCCGAAATGGTGCGCACCAGGTTTTCCAAAAGCTGCATGTGCTCGGAATGCATGGCCCGGCAGGGGTGCAGAAGCTTGTCACAGGGGATGTAAAGGGCTTCGCAGGGGGCGCTGGCCAGAATCGTGACCGGGCTTTTCAGCGAACAGCCGGCCAGAACATCGCCGAAGATGCTGCCCGGGCCAAGGCGTGTGATGGATACACTGGCCCCGTCCGGCGTGGTTTTCACCGCACTGGCCTCGCCGGAAAGGATGATGCCCACCTCAGAGGCCTCAAAGCCTGCCAGAAGCAGCACATCCCCTTTTTTGAACAGCCTCCGTGCCGGCCGGAAGCATTCAAACATGTGGTCGATCTGAGAAGCGTTTATGCCCTGAAACAGGCTGGTGGAACACAGCAGATCGTAGTAGTCGTTCATGGATACCCTCCCCTGAGTTGCCACAGCAACTGCAATTCTATTCATATTATAGTAAACTAAACAGATAAACGCAAACGAAGAATGGCAGTTTGCGCAAAAAACTTTTTTGCGGAAAAGAGGAATTCAAACAATGAAAAAATGGATCTCAGTGCTGCTGAGCCTGTGCATGGTGCTTGCCATGGCGGGGTGCGCAGGCGGGGCAGGCGCCTCGCAGCCTTCTTCGGCACAAGAAGAAACCTTTGAAGCCCAGCAGGCCGTGCAGACCGAAGCGCCCGCCCCTGCCGAAGCCCCCGCCGAGACCCCCGGCCCGGAGCAGACAGAGCCGGAGTTTCGCATTGCGGGCCTCAAGGGCCCCACGACCATGGGCATGGTAAAGCTGATGAAGGACGGCGAAGAGGGCAAAACCGCCCACAAGTATCAGGTGGAGATGTTCGGCACGCCGGATGAAATCGTGCCCCTTCTGAAAAAAGGCGAGCTGGATATGGCGGCCGTGCCCGCAAACCTTGCGGCAAACCTTTACCAGAAGCTGGAAGGTCAGGTTCAGGCGGCGGCCATCAACACCCTGGGCGTTTTGTATGTGGTGAGCACCGGTCAGGACATCCATTCCATCCAGGACCTTGCCGGGCGCACGGTGTATTCCACCGGCAAGGGCACCACCCCGGAATATGTGATGAACTATCTTTTGGAAAAAAACGGCCTTGACCCCAGCAAGGACCTGACACTGGAATACAAGAGCGAGGCAACCGAGGTACTGGCCACCCTGAAAAACGCCGAAAAGGGCGCAGTGGCCGTGCTGCCCCAGCCCTATGTGACAGCGGCCCAAATGCAGGTTGAGGGGCTGGAACCGGTGCTGGACCTGACCGAGGAGTGGAACAAGGTAAGCCCGGATTCGGCCCTTGTCACCGGTGTTCTGCTGGTGAGAAAAGAAGTGGCCGAGCAGAAGAAGGAAGCCTTTGAAAGCTTCCTTTCGGAATACAAAAACAGCATTGAATGGGTGAATGCCAATGTGCCAGAGGCGGCCCAGCTGGTTGCGGAATACGGCATCGTGGCAAAGGCACCCATTGCCGAGAAGGCCCTGCCTGCCTGCAACATCACCTGCATTGCGGGCGGGGAAATGAAAGAGAAGCTTTCAGGCTATCTTGCCGCCCTGTTTGAACAGGAGCCCAAAGCCGTGGGCGGAAAGCTTCCCGCCGATGATTTCTATTATGGGGCATAAAAAGAGCGGCCTGCCCGGGTGGCAGGCCGTTTTTGTGTGGATCGCCCTGTGGCAGCTGGCGGCCCTTGCTTTGGATGACAGCCTGCTTCTGGCAGGCCCCGCAGAGGTGCTGTTTCAGCTGGCAAGGCTTTTGCCCAGCCCTGAGTTCTGGCAGCGCATCGGGTTTTCCTCGCTGCGCATGGCGGGCGGCTTTTTGCTGGCGGCGGCAGCGGGGGTGCTTTTGGCGGCGGCCAGCGCCGCAAGCCCGGCGGTGCGCTCGCTTGTGCGCCCGCCCATGCTGCTCATCCGGGCAACGCCGGTGGCAAGCTTCATCATCCTGGCCCTGCTTTGGGTGAAAAGCCGCAACCTTTCGCTGCTCATCAGTTTTTTGATGGTGCTGCCGGTGATCTACTCGGCGGTGCTGGAAGGCTTTTGCAGCACCGACCCGGGCCTTCTGGAAATGGCCCGGGTGTTCCGACTGCCCTTTTCGGCCCGGCTGCGGGCCATCTGGCTGCCGGCGGCCTGGCCGTATTTCCTGCAAAGCTGCCGGGTGGGCCTGGGCCTTTGCTGGAAAAGCGGCGCCGCGGCCGAGGTGATCGGCCTGCCGGGGGGCAGCATCGGCGAAGCGCTGTACAACGCAAAGCTCTTTTTGGAAACCGGCGAGCTGTTTGCCTGGACCTTGGTGATCGTGCTGCTCAGCGCGGGGTTTGAGCGGCTGTTTCTTTGGGCGGTGGGCAGACTGGGAAAAAGCATGGAAGGGGGCGGCCCGGCGTGAAGGCAGAGCTGCAAAACGTGACAAAGCGCTATGGACAAACGGCGGTGCTGGAAAACATCAGCAAAACGCTCACCGGCACCACCCTGCTGACCGGCCCTTCCGGGCGGGGCAAAACCACCCTGGCCCGGCTGCTTTTGGGGCTGGAAAAGCCGGACGGGGGAACGGTGAAAACCGACGGCCGCCTTTCGGCCCTTTTTCAGGAGGACCGGCTCTGCGGCCAGCTTTCGGCGGTGGAAAATGTGGCGCTGGTTTTGGGAAAACGCCCGGACAAAGCCCAGGTTTCCCAAGAGCTTTCGGCGCTGGGGCTTGGAAAAGAAGAGCTCCAAAAACCGGCCCGGCTTTTGTCCGGCGGCCAGAAGCGGCGGGTGAGCCTTGCCCGGGCCATGCTGGCCCCGGCGGACGGGGTGGTGCTGGACGAACCCTTCAAGGGTCTGGACGAAGCCGCCCGCAAAAAAGCCGTTTTGTGGACAAAGCAGAGAGCTGCTGGCCGGTGGCTGCTGCTCATCACCCATGACCCCCGGGACCTTGCGGATTTTGAGGGCAGCCTCTGGCAGCTTTCAGGCAAAAATGAATAAATTGAAAACTCCGGGTTTCGGCCCGGAGTTTTCTTGTAGAAGCGGGGGAAAAAGCGTATAATAAAAGTAACAAAACCGACGGCCGGAAGCTTGTCCGGCGGCGGTAAAAGGAGGCCGTATCATGAAGTTATTGTTTATGGGCGCGGCCCATGAGGTAACCGGCAGCTGCTTTATCCTGCAGGCGGCCGGTCGGAACATTATGATCGACTGCGGCATGGAACAGGGGCCCGATATTTATGAGAATCAGCCCCTGCCCATCGCCCCCGGCCAGATCGATGCTCTGCTGCTGACTCACGCCCACATCGACCACTCCGGACGCATCCCCCTGCTTGTGAAAAACGGATACAGCGGCCCGGTGTATGCCACCAACGCCACCAGCAGCCTGTGCTCCATCATGCTGCGTGACTCGGCGCACATCCAGGAATTCGAGGCCGAGTGGCGCAACCGCAAGGCCCGCCGTTCCGGCGATGCCATTTATGAGCCGCTGTACACCATGGCGGATGCGGATGCCGCCATCCAGCTGTTCGTGGGCTGCTCCTACGGGGCCGAGATCCAGGTAGCCGAGGGCATCAAGGCTCGCTTTTCCGATGTGGGGCACCTTTTGGGCTCTGCCTGCATCGAGCTGTGGGTGACCGAAAACGGCAAGACCAAAAAGCTGGTGTTCTCCGGCGATATCGGCAACAACGCCCAGCCCCTTCTGCGGGACCCGGAAACCATCCGTGAGGCGGATTATGTGGTGATGGAATCCACCTATGGCGACCGCAGCCACGGCCCCCGGCCGGATTATGTGAAGGAGCTGGCCGAGATCCTGCAAACCACCTTTGACCGGGGCGGGAACCTGGTCATTCCCAGCTTTGCGGTGGGCCGCACCCAGGAAATGCTGTATTTCCTGCGGCAGATCAAAGAACAGGGCCTTGTGAAGGGCCACGGTGATTTCACCGTTTATGTGGACAGTCCCCTTGCGGTGGAGGCCACCAGCATTTTCAAATCCTGCTGGGCCGAATGCTACGACGAAGAGGCCCGCACACTGGTGCAGCAGGGGATAAACCCCATCAATTTCAAGGGCCTCAAGCTGGCGGTGAGCCCGGATGATTCCCGTGCCATCAACTTTGACAACAGCCGCAAGGTCATCCTTTCGGCCAGCGGCATGTGCGAAGCGGGCCGCATCCGCCACCATCTGAAGCACAACCTCTGGAAGCCGGAAAACACGGTGCTGTTCGTGGGCTATCAGGCCCTGGGCACCCTGGGCCGGGCGCTGGTGGAAGGGGCCGATCAGGTGAAGCTGTTCGGCGAAACCATCGAGGTCCGCTGTGAGATCCGGGTGCTGGCCGGCATCTCCGGCCATGCCGACGATGCGGGCCTGATGCACTGGGCATCGGCCTTTGACCCGAAGCCTGCCCATTTCTTTGTGGTGCACGGCGAAGACGAGGTGACCGATACCTTTGCCCGCCGGCTGCACAATGAGCTGGGCTGTGAGGCATCGGCCCCCTACAACGGTGCGGTGTATGACCTGCTCACCGGCGAGTGCCTGGAAGAGGGCAACCGCAGGCGCATCAAGGATACGGTCCGCCCGGGCATCCGCCGGCAGAGCCCGGTGTTCCGCCGCCTTTGGGAGGCCGGCAACCGCCTGCTGAACATCATCAAGGCAAAAGAGGGCCACGCCAACAAGGAGCTTGCCCGCATGGCAGGCCAGATCGAGGCCCTGTGCGACAAATGGCAGGACTGATGCCCTGCAGCACCCTGCAGAGCCAAAACAAAGCGCACCGCTTTTCCCCCAAAAAAGGGAAAGGCGGTGCGCCTTTTGTTTACTCCAAAAGTCCGCACAGGATGCTGTTTTGTATGATCATGCCGTGGCTGGTCAGCCGAAGGGTCTCGCCGTCAAAACGGGCGTAACCGGCCTTCACACATCGGTCAATGAAGCGAAGCTGCTTTTCGGAAAAACGGATGCCGAACTTTTCCGAAAGCCGGGTCAGCGAAAGGCCGGAGGAAAGCCGCAGCTGCAAAATGAGGAAATCCTCGACACCGCAGCCGCCGTCCTCCACCGGCTGGGCGGTTGGCAGAAGGAAGCCGGGGGTGCTGGCCGGCCAGTAGAAGCGTCGGTCGTTCATGCAGCTGTGGGCGGCAGGCCCAAGGCCCAGATAGTCGCCGCAGTCCCAATAGATCAGGTTGTGGCGGCTCTCAAAGCCCGGGCGGGCAAAATTGCTGATCTCATACTGGGCGTAGCCTGCTTTTTCCAGCTGCTGGCAGCCGTAAAGGTAAAAATCCGCCGCTTCATCGTCGGTGGGAAGGCCCTCGGGAGGCTTGCGGCCAAACACCGTGTCCGGCTCGATCTTCAAAAGATAGGCCGAAATGTGGGTGGCCCCGCCAGACTGGATCAGGTCCAGCGTTTCATCGAATTCGGCCCGGCTGTATTGGGGCAGGGCCATCATGATGTCACCGGAAATGTTGGTAAAACCCGCCTTTCGGGCGGCCGCAAACGCATCCCGGGCCTGCTGTGCGGTGTGGGGGCGGCCCAGCCGGGCAAGGCTGTCGTCCCGGCCGGTCTGAACGCCCAGGCTCAGCCGGTTCACACCCGCCTTCAAAAAGCCCTCCAGCAGCGGGGCGGTGAGGGTCTCCGGGTTTGCTTCCAGGGTGATCTCGGCCCCGGGCAGGGGCCGGCAGGCGGCAATCAGCCGGGCGGCCTGGTCCGGGGTCAGCAGGCTGGGGGTGCCGCCGCCGAAATAAACGGTGTTTGGCCGGCGGCCTTTTGGCACATATTGTTCGATACGGGCCAAAAGGGCGGCGATGTATTCTTCCGGCACACCCCGGCTTGCGCCCCGGGAATAAAAATTGCAGTAACGGCACTTGGCGGTGCAGTAGGGGATGTGCAGATAAATTCCAAAGGCCATGAAAGGGACCCTCCTTTTGCGGGATTTTCACAAACCTATTATAAAAGATTTTGAATTTATTTACAAACGGAGTTATACTAGATAGTATAATTATAGTCATACACAGAAAGGAACTGAATTCTATGAATGATTACAACTACAACCAAGGCTGTGAAACCGGCACTGTTTACGCAAACCAGAATGCCCGGGGCGCGTTTCAGTACGAAACCCTGAGCAGCTACACCACCAAAACCTTTGGCTGGATGTTTGCGGGCCTGGGCCTTACCTTTGTGACCGCTCTGGTGTTTTATGCCACCGGCCTTTCGGCAATGCTCATCACGCTGCCCTTTGCGTTTGTGCTGCTGGCCATTGCCGAGTTTGCGGTGGTGATCACCATGTCAGCACGCATCCGCAGCATCAGCGTGCAGGGCGCCCGGGGAATGTTCTTTGCCTATGCGGCCCTCAACGGCGTAGTGTTCAGCAGCTATTTTTACCTGTTC
Source organism: Allofournierella sp. (assembly GCA_020025635.1). GTDB lineage: Bacteria > Bacillota > Clostridia > Oscillospirales > Ruminococcaceae > JAHHRU01. The sequence continues at coordinate 64,796 of JAHHRU010000006.1, read as the reverse complement.
GATCTGTTCGACCTGGTGCTGGCCTTTGGCGCAACGGCCCTTTACTTCGGCATCATGGCCGGCTACGGCTACCTGACCAAGCGGGACATCAGCGGCTGGGCAAAGCCTTTGTTCTTCGGCCTCATCGCCATGCTGATCGTAAACGTGGTGGGCATGTTCATCGGCGGGGTGAATATCCTGATGTGCTGCGCCGGCATCGTTCTGTTTGCCTGCTACACCGCATACGACACCCAGAAGATCAAGGCCGCCTATTTTGCCTATGCGGGCAATGAGCAGCTGGCCAAAAAGGCTTCGGTGTATGCGGCGCTGGAGCTGTATCTGGACTTCATCAACCTGTTTTTGTATATCCTGCGGCTTTTTGCCCGCAACCGGAACAACTGATTTCGAGAGAAAAACGCACAAGCGGCCCCTTCGCCCAAAACGGCAGAAGGGGCCGCTTTTTCCGCTCAAATTTCTTGCAAACCGGGCAAAACAGGGCTATACTGAAAAACAGCTTCCTGCCCCAAAGGGGGGGCCATCAAAAACACAAAAGGAGAACTTCCATGACCCGCACTGCCCATACCCCGCCGGACCTGACAGCAGGGCCCATCACGGCCACCATGCTTCGGTTTGCACTGCCCATGATCGCCGGGAACCTGCTTCAGCAGCTTTATCACATTGCCGATACCCTCATCGTGGGCCGGTATCTGGGTGCGGATGCGCTGGCGGCGGTGGGCTCCTCTTACAGCCTCATGACCTTCCTCACCTCGGTTTTGCTGGGGCTCTGCATGGGCAGCGGGGCGTTTTTTTCCATCCAGTACGGGGCCGGGCAGGCCCAAAAGATGCGCTCGGGCATTTTTGTGTCGTTCGTGCTCATCGGCGGGCTGGCCGTTTTGCTGCAAGCCGGCGTGTTCCTTGGCATCGACCCCATCCTGCATGCGCTCAAGGTGCCGGCCAATGTGTATGCGGATATGCGGGCCTATCTGTGGGGCGTTTTCTGGGGCATTGCGGCCACCTTTTTGTGCAATTTCTATGCAAGCATCCTGCGGGCGGTGGGCGACTCCCGCACACCGCTGGTGTTTCTGGGGGCGGCATCCCTTTTGAACGTGGCGCTGGACCTTTTGTTCGTGCTGGTTTTTCACTGGGGCATTGCCGGGGCCGCCTGGGCAACCGTGGCCGCCCAGTGGGGCTCAGGCCTGGGGCTGATGGCCTATACCCTGCGGCGGGTACCGGCCCTTCGGGTGCGGCGGCAGGAAATGCGCTTTTCCTGGCCGCTGGTGCGGGAGATCGGGCAGTTTTCGCTGCTCACCTGCGCCCAGCAGTCGGTGATGAATTTCGGCATCCTGATGGTGCAGGGCCTTGTGAACAGCTTCGGCACGGCGGTTATGGCGGCCTTTGCCGCGGCGGTGAAGATCGATTCCTTTGCCTATATGCCGGTGCAGGATTTCGGGAACGCCTTTTCCACCTTTGTGGCCCAAAACCACGGGGCCAAAAAGCCGGAGCGCATCCAAAAGGGCATTTCCAGTGCGGCCCGCACGGCGGTTCTGTTCAGCCTGGCGGTTTCGGCGCTGGTGTGGGTGTTTGCAAAGCCGCTTCTGGGCATTTTCATCCCGGCCGAGGAAACCCAGATCCTTGCCATCGGCACCCAGTATCTGCGCATCGAGGGGGCGTTTTACTGCGGCATCGGGGTGTTGTTTTTGCTGTATGGCCTGTATCGGGCCGTGCACAGGCCGGGGATGTCGCTGGTGCTCACCGTTATTTCGCTGGGCACCCGTGTGGCCCTGGCCTACGGGCTTTCGGCCATCCCGGCCATTGGGGTGGCGGGCATCTGGTGGTCGGTGCCCATCGGCTGGTTTTTGGCCGATGCGGTGGGCATCGGGTATTACCGGCACTTGAAACGAAACGAATAAACAAAAGCGGGGCACACCCTTTTTGGGGGTGTGTCCCGCTTTTTCAGTCGATGCGAATGCCCAGCCCGTTCAGGAGATCGACCACCTCGGGAAAGGAAAACCGGGCTTTTTTCAGCTTGTTGGTTTCCAGGTCGATCCGGTATCCGGCGGCCTGCCGGAAATCCGCCCCAGTCAGGTCACAGCGGAAAAACTCGGTTTGTTCCAGCGGGCAGAGGTTGAATTTGCTCTTGGAAAGATCGCAGTCGGCAAACAGGGAGGACAGGATCTCGCTGCCGGAAAAATCGAACCCGGAAAGGTTCATTTCGGTGAAATAGTTGTATTTCAGGTGGCAGTGGTCCAGGGTTTCAATGGGGGCCATGAAGCCGCCGCCGCAAAGGGCGTCCCAGTTGATGCCGGTGAGGTGGCAGTTTTCAAAGGCACAGTCCAGCAGGATGCTGTCCTTGCAGTCCAGCTCTGCGGCACGGCAGCCGGAAAAGGTGCAGCTTTCAAAGCGGCAGCGCACAAGCCTTGTGTGCTCCAGGGTGCAGCCCTCGAACCGGCAGCCGGAAAATTCAAGATCGGTGAGCACTTCCCACTCAAGAGAAAGCCCCTTGAAAACAGAGCCTTCCTCGTAATCGTCCGCATTCATGCGAAACACCCCCAAACAATCAGATCGTTACATCCAGGCCCAGCTCCTGGGGCAGGAAACGGGGGCAGACGTTTTCCGAAGAGGAGATCACCGAAGCCGCCAGCATCGAGCCGATGTCGATGGCCTGGGGCAGGGTCTTGCCGTAGGTAAGGCCGATGGAAACGCCCGCACAGAAGGCGTCGCCTGCGCCGGTGGTGTCCTTTACATGCACTTTGCGGGCCGGGCAGTAGCCGCTCTGGCCCTCGCAGTCGGCATAAACGGCGCCCTGAGCGCCCAGGGTGATGACCATGGAGTGAATGTGGGCCGCGCGGATCTTGTCCTGCAAAATGCGCTGAAGCTGGACCGGGGTCTTCTGGGTGTAATCATCCAAAAACAAAAGGCCCGCCTCCTGCTGGTTGCAGATAAAGCAGCTGAAATGCTGCAGAAAGTCCCGCCGCTCCACAGCAATGCTCATGTTGGAAACCACGCCGAACAGCTTTACTTTGTGCTTTTCGGCAAGGTCCACCACCCGCTGAACGATCTCCTTTTCCAGGTCCACCTCCAGCACTGCCGAGTCGGCCTTTGCAAAGATCTCATCGCCCTTTTCGTCCAAAAGGCCGGCCAGCGGCATCATGTTGGGGCGCTTTGAAATGGAGCCGGCCACATCGCCGTTGTTGTCGAACACGGCCAGCCAGGTGCCCATTCCGTCGGGCACGGTGAGGGTGTAATCCACATTCACCTTGTGGCGGGCAAGCTTTGCCCGCACCGCCTCGCCCATGGGGCTGTCATCCACAATGCCAAGATAGGTGGGGCGCAGCTCGGCGTTGGCAATGTCCTCCACCACATTGCGGGCAACGCCGCCGTGAATGTATTCAATGCGGCCCACATTGCGGCCGGTGGGGAGATAGGCGTCATAAGGGAAGCCCTTGATATCCACAAAGGATGCGCCGATCACGATCATGCTCATTTTTTGTTCCTCCGCTGTTTCAGGTCTTGAAAAGAGTATAACACATCTGCCCGGCCGGCAAAAGGATTTTGGAAAATATGGCCAGCAAAAAGAAAAGCCCCGTTCCGAAGAACGGGGCATGGTGAGCCATCGGGGATTCGAACCCCGGACACCCTGATTAAAAGTCAGGTGCTCTGCCGACTGAGCTAATGGCTCACGCTGCTTTAACAGCTCTCCAAGTATAACAAGCATTTGGCCGCTTGTCAATACATAAAAAAGAAAAAATAATAAATGGGGCAAAATCCCGGAAAAAACAGGGGCCGCCGGGCGGGGAAAATTTAAAAAACATCGACAGAAAATTACAAAGTGTTTACAAAGGCGCGGGAATTGAGTATTATAATAGTTATCAGACGTTTTAAGGGGGTAGAACCATGAAACCCATGCGATCAACAGCAGTGGCCTGTGTGCTGGCGGCCATGCTGTGCGGCTGCGGCGAAATCGACACGCCTGATCCCCAGAAAAGCCCGGCGCAGATGCTGCCCACGGTGCGGTATGAGGTCTTTGACGATGTGAACCCCTATACCGGCCTGCCCAAGTGGGAGGGCTATCCCGAAGGGCGCCGGGGCCTTGCCGTTATGGTGAACAATGTGCGGGTGGCCTGGCCGCAGAGCGGCATCAACTCGGCCGACCTTGTTTACGAGATCGTGACCGAAAGCGGCATCACCCGCCTGATGGCGGTTTACCGGGATTATGAAAAAATGCCGGTGGTCGGCCCGCTGCGCTCCGCGCGGGACCAGCACATCCAGCTGATGCTGCCGCTGGACACCCTGTATGCCCACATCGGCGCTTCCAGCACCGCCCGCGATTTTTTGGAAATCTACAAATATGAAGACAGTAAAAGCATCGACGGCAAATACAAAAACTATTACTGGATCGATGCCGAGCGCCGCAAAACCAAAGGCCAGGAGCACTGCGTTTACACCGACGGCGAAACCTTCCGCCAGGCGGCCGAGCAGTACAAAATGGATACGGCCCTTGCGGCAGAGCCGAACCCGGTTTTCGATTTCGTGCGGTATGATGCGCCCAAACGGGAGCTTGCAGGGGGCGAGGCAAACGAAATTTATCTGCGCTTTTCCGGCTATGCAGACTCGCTTTTTACCTACAATGCCGGGGACGGCCGCTATTATAAAAGCCAATATGACCAGCCCCAGGTGGATATGGCCGACGGGGGCCGGCAGTATGGGGCCGACAACCTGTTTTTGCTGTTTGCAAACATTGAAAAATACCCCGACGGCGTGCTTGCCCATGTAAGGTTCGACGAAAAGCAGGGGGCGGGCATCTATCTGTGCGGCGGCCGCTACGAGCGGGTGCGCTGGATCAAGGAGGATGCCGCAAGCCCTCTTCGCATCGTTGGAAACGACGGGCGTGAGGTGGACATCAAGGTGAACCCCGGCACCAGCTACCTGGCCGTTGTGGACAACGGCCAGATCGCAAACTGCCGCATCGACGGAAAAACGCTGGAACAAGCGTTTGAAGACTGAACAAAACCGGCCTTTTCGGTTGCGGCAAAGGCAGCCGGCTGTTATAATGAAATTGGTACTGGCCCCGCTAGGGGGAAAGAATAAAAAAGAATTCGAGGAAAGCACATGAAACGCATTATGAGTATCCTTCTGGTGCTGGCTGTGATGGCCGGTGCCCTGACCGGCTGCGGCGGCAGCGGTTCAGACCCCAAAGCACCCAACAAAGGCACCCCCGCGGCGACCCCTGCCCCCACGCCGGAACCCACACCGGAGCCCTATGAGCCCAACGTGCTGACCGGCTACGAAAAAAATCTGGATTACCCCGAAGGCCAGCGCATCACTGCGGTGATGGTGAACAACATCACCACCTGCCGCCCCCAGAGGGGCCTTTCGGACGCCCAGATCCTGTTTGAGATCAAGGTCGAGGGTGGTATCACCCGTTTCATGGCTGTGTTCAATGATTACAACAAAATTCCGGACATCGGCCCCATCCGTTCTGCCCGTGACCAGTTCTTCCAGCTGGTGCTGCCGTTCCAGCCGCTGTATGCCCACATCGGCCAGAGCGTTGTGCAGAAGCAGTATATTGCCGATTATGATTACGACGAGTGGAACCTGGAAGGCGGCTTTGACGGCAAGCTCTTTTACCGCAACCGCAACCGTGTGAACTGGGCCGGCAAGGGCGTGGACACCGAGCACACCGCTTACATGAGCGGTGAGCGCATTGCCGACTATGTTGCCCGCCACGAGGTGGACGACCGCCGCTCCTACAACTCCACCTTCTTCGATTTTGTGGACTACCGGGACCCTGCCTACATCCCCGAAGGCAAATTCCTGGAGGACGGTGTATCCCCGGCGGCCGACCGGGTGACCATCCGCCATTCGGCCAGCTACCGCACCCGCTTTGATTACGATGACACCCTGGGCCAGTACAAGATGGGCCAGTTCTATTCCTCCAAGGGCAGCTACATGGACACCATTGACGAAAACAATGGCAAGCAGCTCTCCTTTGACAACCTGATCATCCTCTTCACCGACATCCACACCTATCCCGGCCATGAAGTAAAGGACCTGCAGGAGGTCGTTTACAACTGGGGCGGCGTCGGCTATTACTGCTACGGCGGCAAGATCGAGCGCATCCGCTGGGAAAAGGGCACCCCGCTGGAGGCCCTGCGCCTGGTCACCTTTGACACCCAGGAGCCTCTTGAGATCAACTGCGGCACCAGCTATGTGACCGTGGTGGACCAGGACGAGATCCCCGGTTTCAAGTGGGAAGCCGACGAAAGCAAGGTCGAAACCTCCGAGGCTCCCATCGAGGAGACCTTCCAGGAAAGCGAAGACTGATTTTAAAATCCCAACAGGGGCCTGCCTTTTCGGGCAGGCCCTGTTTTGACGAAAAAAGGAGTACCCCATTGATGAAAGCCATCCTCAAAGTTGTTTCGATCACGCTTGCGGCGCTGATGCTGGCAAGCTGCGCCGCGCCGGGGGCATCCTCTCAGCCGGAGCAGCCTTTGGAAACGGCAGTGCCTGAAACGCCGGCCCCCACCCAGGCACCCCTGGGCGCGGGCCTTGCCCCCGCACCGGAGGGCATCAGCCCGGTCACCGGGCGCGCTGTGCGCTTTCCCGGGCAGCGGCCGGTGGCGGTCATGCTGTACAATACCCCCGAATGCCGGCCCCAGTGGGGCATCGGCTCGGCTGATATGCTGATCGAAGCCGGAACCGAAGGGCAGAACAGCCGCCTGATGGCCGTTTTCGAAGGCTGGGAAGGGGTGGAAAAGGCTGGCCCCGTCGGCCCGGCCCGGGACCTGTTTTTGCAGATGGTGATGCCCTTTGGGGCCATCCCCATGTTCAACGGCAGCGATGTTTATTCCTCCAACCTGCTGAATAAATTCTCCTATCAGCCGCTGGACGGCCACTATGCGGGCGTATCCGCCTTTGATTACGAGCTTTCCCGCCGGGGCATTTATGCCAGCGAATACGGCTGGTATACCCACAAGGATCTGATCCCGGGGGCCCTTGCGCTTTACGGCCAGAGCCCGGAGGGCAAGACCCCTTCCTTCTTCAATTTTGCCGAAGGCTCTGCCCCCCAGAATGGAAACGGACGCACCCTGGAGGTGGGCTACGGCACCAGCCGCCAGCTGCAGCTGGTTTATGACGGTGAGAGCCACTATGAAATGTTTGAAGGCGGCCAGCCTCAGGCAGACGAAAAAAAGCCGGAAGAGCCGGCACGTTTCAAAAATGTGGTGCTCATTTTGGCAAAGCCGGGCCTGAAGGATGACAAGGTGACCCAGGAATACACCCTGACCGAGGGCAGGGGCCTTTACCTGTGCCAGGGCGGGGCAAAGCCGATCCGCTGGCAGAAGGGCGGCGCACAGATGCCGCTGCGCCTTTTGGAGGAAACCGGAGAAGCGCTGTACATTGAACCGGGCCGCACTTATCTGGGCATCTGGGGCGGCCAGGAAGGCCAGAGCCTGAAACTGCTTGGGCAGGACGGTGCGGAACAGCCCCTGCCGGAGCTGCCGGCCGCAGACCCTGCGCCCACACCCGAAGCCCAGCCTGCCCCGGAAGGTGAACCTGCTCCGGAACCCCAGCCGGCGCCCGAAGCGGAGCCCGCCCCCGCTGCCGGCGCATGACCGGGCTTTGGGCCAATCACTGCGAAACAAGAAAAAGCTGTGTGAGTGTATAAAAAATACGCTTGCACAGCTTTTGATTTTGTGGTAAAAATATAAACAAGAGCGTGTCCCGCGCAAAAACGTGTAAATGAATCGAAACACCGAAAGGAGAAATTGGAATGTCTACAATCAGGAATGATGCCGATGTCATCATTCGCGCAGCCATCAATGCTGCCCTGCCGGACAATGCGGTGCGAAAAGCATTGGAAAATCAAAGGTTCACAGGCCGTGTGCGGCTGGTGGCCATCGGTAAGGCTGCCTGGCAGATGGCGGCCACCGCATCCCAGCTGCTGGGCCGGCGGATCGAAGCCGGTGTGGTGGTTACAAAATACGGCCACAGCAAGGGAAAAATTGCAGATTTTGAAATTTGGGAAGCCGGGCACCCGGTGCCGGATGAAAACAGTTTTAAAGGCGCACAGGCCGCAATCGACCTGGTCCAGGGCCTTGGCGCCGAGGATACGGTGCTGTTTCTGGTAAGCGGCGGCGGCTCGGCCCTGTTTGAAAAGCCGCTGGTGCCCCAGGAAGAAATTGCGGACGTGACCCGCCAGCTGCTGGCCTGCGGTGCGGACATTGTGGAGATCAACACCCTGCGCAAGCGCCTTTCGGCGGTAAAGGGCGGCAAGTTCGCAAAGCTCTGCGCCCCGGCCAAGGTGTTCAGCATCGTGCTGTCCGACGTTTTGGGTGACCCGCTGGATATGATCGCCAGCGGCCCAGCCTACCCGGATTCGGCCACAGCGGCGGATGCCCGTGCCATTGTGGAAAAATACGGCCTCAAGCTTTCAAGCAAGGCCCTTGCCCTGATGGATGCGGAAACCCCCAAAGAGCTGGACAATGTAAAGACCCAGATCACCGGCAGCGTGCGTCAGCTGTGTGCCGCCGCATCCAAGGCCTGCCGGGAGCTGGGCTATGAGCCGGTGATCCTAACCGACTGCCTGGCCTGCGAGGCCAGCCAGGCCGGTGCCTTCCTTGCGGCCATTGCCCAATATCATAAAGATACCCAGCGCTCGCTGGCCTTCATTGCGGGCGGCGAAACCGTGGTGCACCTTACCGGCAAGGGCCTGGGCGGGCGCAACCAGGAGCTTGCCCTGGCGGCGGCAGAGGGCATTGCGGGCCTTGCCGGCACGGCAGTGTTCTCGGTGGGCTCGGACGGAACCGACGGCCCCACCGATGCGGCCGGCGGCTATGCCGATTTTGAAACAAAGGCGGCGCTCAAGGCAAAGGGCGTGGATATCTTCCAGGTGCTGAAGGAAAACGACGCCTACCATGCCCTGAAAGCGGTGGACGGCCTTGTGATGACCGGCCCCACCGGCACCAATGTGAACGATGTGTCGGTGCTGCTGATCCGGCGCTGAGAAAAAAACGGCAGGCAAAAGGCTCCCCCTGCAAACGCAGAGAGAGCCTTTTGTTCACGGAAAAGGGATTTTTTGAAAAAATCATTCCTGATCGTCCAGGTAGCCCAGGGGCAGCACCTCAACGGCCTCGGCAAGGCCGTCCCGCATCCACATGGCGGTGTCCATTTGCAGGGTGTAGCCGCAGCCGGGGTCTGCCATCCATTCCTCGGGGAGGTGTGCGGGCAGGGCCTTCTGGGCCATCATGCTCATCAGCACGCCGCCGTGGGTCACGCAGGCGGCCTCCGGGATGCCGGCCTTCATCATGTATTCAAACAGCTTCATCAGGGTGTCTGCACAGCGCCGGTGGAAATCGGCGGGGGATTCAGCCCCTTCCGGCACAAAGCCGGAGGTGGGGTCCATCCAGCGGGCAAAATCCGGGTCCTTCATCAGCTCCTTCATGCTGCGGCCGTCATAGATGCCGAAATCCGATTCCCGCAGCTGTTCGATCACCAGCTTGCGGCTTACAGAGGGGAACAGGATGTCGGCGGTTTCGGCGGCACGCTTCATGGGAGAGGTGAACACGGTGGCAGGCTGCGGATAGGCGAATTTTTCCCGCAGCTGTTCCAGCTGGCGGCGGCCTGCCTCGCAAAGGGGCAGATCGGTGCGGCAGCCCAGATACAGGCCATCCAGATTACCCTGTGTAATACCGTGGCGAATGAGGTGGAGTTTAAAAGTTTTCATGCAAAAAATCATCCTTTCGGCCGAAAATGGACGGAAAAATTATTACAAAATAGTTACAAACTTGACTGGACAGCCCAATCGTGACACAACATTTAGCATTGGTCCTATGCTATTATCATATATATAGGCACACCTGTCAAGAGAAAGGCCCGGCGGCAGTAAAAAACGGATTTCGGTATAAAAAATGTATTTACAAAGCGTTTTTTGTGTTTTATAATTTACAATGTGTATTGCACCCATATGCAGACTGCTTAAAAAACAAACGCGGTTGGATGAGGTGCTGTTGAAGCTGCCTGGGCTGAAAGGCAGCCGGAAAAAAGAATGGAAAGACCATGGCCAAAACGGTATGCCGGCTGCCGGCATTGCCGTGTTTCGCTGACCGGTCTTTGAATAGAAACGCCCCGTCAAAAGGGCAAAATCAGGGAATTTCAAGGTAAGGGCGGGTCATTAGTATGACGATGGAATTCAACAGAATCATCACCCTGCTGCGTAAAGAGCGGGGAATTACCCAAAAACAGGCTGCGGCTGATCTGGGGGTGTCTCAGGCACTGCTGTCTCATTATGAGAAGGGCATCCGTGAATGCGGGCTGGATTTTGTGGTGCGGGTAGCCGATTATTACGGTGTTTCCTGCGATTATCTGCTGGGCCGTTCGGCAGACCGAAGCGGCCTTACCCTCAAGGTCGAGGACATCCCCAGCCCGGAGACCGCAAAGGACAGCATCTATAAGGGCAGCACCCTGCCCACTGTGAATAAAAAATTCATTTCCAACAGCCTGAACATCCTGTATGGCGAGCTGGCAAAGTGCCCCAACAAGGCTCTTGTAACCGAGGTGAGTGCTTACCTCAAGCTGGCCGTTTACAAAATGTTCCGTCTTTTGTATTCCTCCACCCCCAAGAACACCCAGAGCCTGTTCAGCGTGAGCAAGGGCCGGTGGGAAGGGTACTCCAACGCCTCCATGTTCACCGCCGAGGCCAACGTGAAGGCCATTCTGGAGGGCGAGCTTGTGGATGACGGCCCGGTGTTCAAAGATCAGGACTGCTTTGCAATGACCACCGAAAGCATCAAAAAGAAGTATCCGCTTTACGATTACAGCCTGCTCAAGCTGATCGAAAGCAGCGAAGAGCGCATTAAGATCGATGCAGAGTAACTCAAAAAAAAAAAATACCCGATGCAAATGCGGGTGCCGGACAAGAAAGTAATTTAAAGATTAAAAAAGGAGTGTATCAAAAATCGATACACTCCTTTTTACTTTTAAAACTACCCGATAAATCAGAATTAGCCAGACAGTTCCTGAAAAGTTTCGTTAACTGATTTTCGTATTATCCTTCGTTGTTATGGACTCGATTTTACAGTATTCCACATTCTTTTCTTGCAGTATCCAACGAACAATATCGGAGCTGTCTTTCTGTTCAGCAGGCTTCTTATCTGCAGGCACAGTTACCTGCAAAGTCACACCCAAAAGTTTTTCGTTCCCGGCAATTTTATCATAAAGCTCTTTCCCGGTGACGATAGTAAGTTCCTCATCGTCTAGATGATATGTGTCAATCATGCTGTCATCAAGATCGATTGTTAGATAAAATTTATCATCCGATGAAAATTTGTCTGTAACTTCATCCGCAAACATTGTTACGGACCAATACAATTCACCATCAGATTTGCTTTTACAGCTGGCCAAAGCGAACACAAGCATCAATGCCAGCCCGAATGAAATCATCTTTTTCATCGATCAGCACTCATTTTCTCCATTGCATCTGTTCGGAAATGCTTCCTTATGGGGCACACCTAAAAGCATCGGATCTTTTTTAGCCTGCTGATACAGCCGTTTACAGGGCGCTGATGGCTTTGCGGCATTTGGCGCAGATGTTTCGGCCTTTGTAGGATTCAACGTCCTTGGCTTCGCCGCAGAAAATGCAGGAGGGTTCATATTTTTTCAGAATGACCTGATTCCCCTCGATGAAAATTTCCAGTGCGGAATCTTTTTCAAGCTCCAGAACACGGCGCAATTCAATGGGCAGAACGATCCGGCCAAGATTATCGATGCGGCGAACCATACCAGTTGATTTCATAACCTGTTTCAGCTCCTTTGGTTTCTGAATTTTCGATGCAGCTTCATCCCTATGCGGGATGTTTTCTTTAGAATAGCAGAAAATGTTTTAAATGTCAATATATGGCAAAAAAACCAAAAATCAATAAAATATGGCAAAAAGTGAACAAATCGGCTCAAAAGCAGAGGACTGGATCTTTTGAAAAAATTTTCAAAAAAAAAGCGGCGGTCAGGCATCCTGACCGACCGCTGAAATGCGCCCGATATCCTGCATCTTTTCAATGATCCAGGAAGAAAGGGTAACGGTGATGAAGGAGAATGCGATGCGCCGCAGCGGGATGTAAGAAAGGGAAAGCAGCAGCACAATGGCATCCGTGAAGAAGTAAGACTGGGAAAGGCTCATGGGCGTGTATTTTTTCAAAATCAGCGCAAGGACATCATCGCCGCCGGAAGCGCCGCCTGCCCGCACAATAAACCCAACGCCCACACCAACGAACAGGCCGCCCAGTACCGCCGCAGCAAGGGGATGGGAAGCAAGGCTGGGCAGAATGGGGCCGGTGAACTCCCACAAGGTGTAGAAGCAGGCATAAGAGCTGCTGGCAATGATGGCGTATTTGAAGAATGCGGCCCCCAGCAGCTTAAAGCCCAGTGCGTAGCACACAAGGTCGATGACAAACTCACTCAAACCGGGCGAGATGCCGAACCAGTGCTGCAAAAGCAGGGTGGTGCCCAGGATGCCGCCTTCGGTCACACCGCTCTGGCTGTGAACATTGAACAGGCCAAAGCTCAGAATGGCAGTGCCCAAAAACAGGGTAGTATAGCGGATCAGGGTCTCTTTGCGAAAATTCATTTTAAAACGGGAACTCCTTTGCTGTTATTCTTTCTCATGTTTCAATCACTTTCTTATTATAAACCCTGGTATGGTGCTAAGGTCAAGCCCTTGAGCGAAAAGACTTTTCGACCATTCAAAACAAAAAAGCGAAGACCGCTTGGGCGGTCTTCGCAGAATGGCGGGCAAAAGGGGGGCGCTTACAGCTGAAGCAGGCCCACCTTTTTGTAAACCTTGCGCAGGGTGCGCTCGGCAATGCGGGAAGCCTTCTGGGCACCCTCGGCAAGCACACCGTCCAGGTATTCCTTATCCTCCAGGATGCGGCTGTATTCGGCCTGGATGGGGGTGAAGGTGTCGATAACCGACTGGGCAACGGCCTCCTTGAAGGTGCCGTAGCCCTGGCCCTCGAATTCCTTTTCGATGGCGGCAAAATCCTTGCCGGTGAGCGAGCCGTAAATGGTCATCAGGTTGGTAACGCCGGGCTTGTCGTCGCCGGCACGGACGATGCCGTCCGAATCGGTCACGGCACGCTTGAAGCGGCGCAGGATGGTGTCGGCATCATCGGTCATCAGCACAAAGCCGTTCACGTTGGTGTCCGACTTGCTCATCTTTTTGTCCGGCTCCTGCAGGCTCATGACCTTGGCGCCGGTCTTGCTGATGTAAGGCTCCGGCATATTGAAGGTGGGGCTGTAAAGGTTGTTGAAGCGCTGGGCCACGTTGCGGGTCATTTCCAGATGCTGCTTCTGGTCGGCGCCCACGGGGACCAGATCGGCGTTGTACAAAAGGATGTCGGCAGCCATCAGGGCCGGATAGGTGAACAGGCCGGCGTTTACGTTGTCGGCGTGCTTTGCGCTTTTGTCCTTGAACTGGGTCATGCGGGAAAGATCGCCGAACTGGGTGTTGCAGGACAGGATCCAGGAAAGCTGGGTGTGCGCGGGCACATGGCTCTGAATGAACAGGATGCTCTGCTGGGGGTCGATGCCGGTGGCCAGCAGCATGGCGGCGGCCTCCCGGGTGTGGCGGCGCAGCTCGGCGGGGTTCTGGCGCACGGTGAGGGCGTGCAGGTCTGCTACCATGTAGAGACTGTCAAAATCGGTCTGAAGGCTGCTCCAGTTGCGCACCGCGCCGATATAGTTGCCCAGGGTAAAGGAACCGGTGGGCTGAATGCCGGAAAGGATGCGCTTTTTTGCTTCGTTCTCCATTGTTGTTACTACCTCGTTTCTAAAGGGCCGGCATCTTTGGCCGATATCCCCGGAATGCATAAATTTATCTTATTATATACCCGCTTTGAAAAAGTGGCAAGGGCTCAGGCCGAAAGCCGCAGGGGATTGTCCCCCGGGGCAAGGGCCCGCTCCAGATACTCCCGGTCGATGAGGCCGGAAAGGATCCTGCTTTTTTCCGAAAGCTCCAGTGCGATGCGGGCATACACCCGGTCGCCGCCGTGGTAGCCGTCGATGTATTCTTCGTCCAGCGTATTTGGCATATTGGTGAAATCATACACCTCATAGCCGTAGGGCTCCAGGATCTGGGTGAGGGCCGGCAGCAGCTTTGGGATGTAGCCGTAGTTTCCGCTTGCCTCCATTTCCGCCCAAACAGAAGGGGGATAGGGCGGGATAACGGCCACCACCTCAACGCCGTTTTCGTGGCACAGGGCCATGAAGCGGCCCATCTCCTCCAAAGAGGGGGTGTAGATGTCCTCGGACCATTCAAACCGGCGGTTGCCCAGCCGGATGCGGCCGTAGGTGTCGGCAAAGCCCACATCGGTGCCCTTTTCGGGGTGGTCCACCAGGTTCCCGTAGCAGTAGCTGCCGTCGGGATAAAAGCCGCTGCCCCGGCCCACAGCTGCCACACCGTAGGTGTTTTTGGGGGGAGTGAGCATATCAGTGAGCCGGTATTTGCCCTTGGCCCAGTCCCGCATCAGCTGGGAAAAGGCCACCCGGGCATCAAAATCATAGTGGGCAAAATCCAGCGCTGGCCATTTGAGGGTGGAGGACCAGCCCTCCTGGAAGAAATACTGATCCAGCACCACAATGAGCTTTTCGGGCATTGCTTCAGGGGGCAGATTTTCAAAAAAGAACCGGTACGCATGGGTATAGCCCGCCGCGCCGCCCGCATTGTAAAAGCTGGGCTCGGTGAAGAACTTGGAGGAAAACTGCATGCTGCGGCTGGTTCCCAGCACCAGCAGGCGGGGCTTTAGGGCCACAGTCGCTTCATGCTTGAAGTAAAGGTCGTTGCCCCGGTAGGCAAGGCCGAAAAAGGCCGGCTCGCCCTTTTGGAGCATTTCCACGATGTCGTCTTCGGTACGCCATTCGCCGCTTTGGTAAAGGGCGATGCCGAACAGGACGTAAACCATCAAAATGGGGATGAAAAACAGGACGATGCGGGACAAAAACTTTTTCATGGTCCACCGCCTCCTTAAAACTGGAAATAGACGCCGGGCAGTGCGCCGCCCGCGCCGAAGAAGATGACCGAGAACAGGCAGAAATAGCACAGCACCACCCGCATCCAGGGCCGAAGCTTCTGGGCCCAGGGGCCGAAGCCGGTTTCACGGCTGCGCCAGTCGATCCAAACGGCGGGAACCAGGAACAGGGCCAGCTGCAAAAGCAGTGCGGGGGTGAAATCCAGCTGGGTCAGGCTTTCCTTAAACAAAAGCACACTGGGGCTGAAGGGCTGGAACAGGTGGGCCGCCAGCGCAAAAGCCTGGGGCAGGGTACCTGCACAGAAGAAAAACCAGCCGGTGCCCACCAAAAGCATGGTGAAGGCCCAGCCCAGCACACTGCGCACCGGCCCGCGGCCAAATTCGCCCCGGTTTTGCCAGAACCGCTCCCGAAGGGGCCGGGTGGCCCGGCCGATGAGCAGCCATACGCCGTGCAGGGCGCCCCACACAAGGAAGCCGCCGGTGGAGCCGTGCCACACCCCCGAAACAAGGAAGGTGGCCATGGTGGCAAGGATCAGCACCCCGGTGCCGTTGCGGCTGCCGCCCAGAGGGATGTAGACGGCATCCCGCAGAAAGGAAGAAAGGCTGATGTGCCAGCGCCGCCAGAATTCGCCCAGCGAGCGGGAAAAATAGGGGCTTTTGAAGTTTTCGGCGCAGGGCAGGCCCAAAAGCTCACCAAAGGCAATGGCCAGCTGGGAGTAGGCCGCAAAGTCGAAGTAAAGGTAAAGGCTGTAAAAAACAAGGCTTGCCAGCACTGCCGGCGGGTGGCCGTAGTCGGCCCAGCGCATGGCACCGTAATGGGTGCTTAAAGGGTCGGCCAGGCACTTTTTCAAAAACAGCGCCCAGCAGATGCGGGTGCAGGCGTTGATGGCCTGGGCACTGTCCAGATGGCGGGGCTGCCGGGAAAGGGCCGAGAAAAACGGCTCCGGCCGCTGGATGGGGCCCATGGGCAGCTGGGGGAAAAAGCCGATGTAGGCAAAATACAGCAGCGGGTTTTTCACCGGCTGCAAACTGCCCCGGTACACCTCCATGAGCAGGGCAAGGGATTTGAAGGTGTAAAAACTGATGCCCAAGGCAGCCGCCAGCTGGGAAAAGGGGGCTGCCCAGGCAAAATGGCCCGCCAGGACCGGCAGGTATTTATAAAGGGCAAGGGGCGTTAAAAGCCCAAGGACCCCCAGCCAGAAGGGCAGGGCCTTTTTGAACCGCCCCACCAAAAGGCCGAAGCAGTAGCCGATGGCACTGACCAAAAGCAGGGTAAGGAAGGCCTTCTGGCCCAGCAGCACCGAAAAAACAAGGTTTGCCCCGGCGAGAAGGAAGGGGCGGACCTTTTGGGGCACCAGCCACCAGGCAAAGAAAAGAGCCGAAAGAAAAAGCACGAATTGCAGGGTGAAAAAGCTCATCGGATACCTCCTTTTGAAACCGGAAATCCGGATGAAAAAACAGATTTGATACTATTATATAAAAAAATACCCTTTTTGCCTAGAGATAAATTGACAAACGGCCCTGAAGGCGTTTAGAATAGAACAGGCGGCCCCATGGGGATCCGCGTTCAAAAAGCACCCGGCAGACGGGCAAAAACCGCTCTGCCGAAAGATAAAAGGAGTAGAGATCATGGCAAACAATTCGGTACGCACCCGCTTTGCACCCAGCCCCACGGGCTATATGCATGTGGGCAATCTCCGCACGGCCCTGTACGCTTACCTGAAGGCCCGCAGCGATGAAAACGGCGTGTTCATCCTGCGCATCGAAGACACCGACCAGGAGCGTTATGTGGAAGGCGCTGTGGACATCATTTACGATACCCTGCGTCAGACCGGCCTTACCTGGGACGAAGGCCCGGACATCGGCGGCCCGGTCGGCCCCTATGTTCAGAGCGAGCGCATGGGCATGTTCAAGCAGTATGCCGAGCAGCTGGTGAAGGAAGGCAAGGCCTATTACTGCTTCTGCACCCCCGAGCGGCTGGAAAAAATGCGGGAGGACCAGAAATCTGCCGGTGCCGTTGTGGGCCACTATGACGGCCACTGCCGTGACCTTTCCGAAGAGGAAGTAAAAAAGAACCTGGAAGCCGGCATCCCCTATGTCATCCGCCAGAAGATGCCAAAGGAAGGCGTTACCAGCTTTGACGATGCGGTTTACGGCCACATCGAGGTGAACAATTCCGAATTGGATGACCAGATCCTCATCAAAACCGACGGCATGCCCACCTACAACTTTGCCAACGTGGTGGACGATCACCTCATGAAGATCACCCACGTCATCCGCGGCTCTGAGTATCTGTCCAGCACCCCCAAGTACAATCTGCTGTACGAGGCCTTCGGCTGGGAGATCCCCACCTACATCCACTGCCCGCCGGTGATGAAGGATGCGCAGAACAAGCTTTCCAAGCGCAACGGCGACGCATCCTATCAGGATCTGGTGGCCAAGGGCTATTTGAGCGAGGCTGTGCTCAACTACATCCTGCTTCTGGGCTGGAGCCCCAAGGGCGAAGAGGAGATCTTCACTCTGGAGGAAATGACCAAGCTGTTTGATGAGAGCGGCATCAGCAAGAGCCCCGCCATTTTCGACCCCCTCAAGCTGCGGGCCATCAATGCGGAGTATATCCGCCGCCTGAGCCCCGAAAAGTTCCGTGAGATGGCCGATCCCTGGATCGACAAGGCCGTTCACCGGGACATCGACCGGGATCTGCTGTGCCAGAACCTGCAGCCCCGCTGCGAAGTTCTGGGCGAGATCGTGGATCAGCTGGACTTCTTTGATGCGGTCGTGGAGCACGATGCCGAGATGTACCGCAACAAAAAGCAGAAGACCACCCCGGAAACCGCCAAGGAGGCCCTGGAAGCCCTGGTGCCCGTTCTGGAAGGCATCCAGGACTGGAACCGGGACAACATCTTTGCCAGCTGCAAGCAGCTTGCAGAGGAAAAAGGCGTCAAGAACGGCTGGCTGCTGTTCCCCCTGGGCATTGCCCTTTCCGGCAAAAAGTCCACCCCCGGCGGCGGCACCGATATCGCTGCCATGCTGGGTAAGGAAGAGACCCTTGCCCGTGTAAAGGCCGAGCTGGCTGCCCTGTAATGCCAAAATAACCAAAGACCCCTTCCAATTCGGGAAACCGAGGCGGGAGGGGTCCTTTTTTATCCGCTGCTGGAAGCTTTTGGATTGTTTTGCCGCTTTTGCCAACTGCGGCAAAAACCGCACCGGGCCGGGCGCTATACTGAAGCCCACGGGCAGAGCGGCAGAAGCGGCTCTGTTTTCCAATCTGCGTTGGTCGCGGCGCGGGCCCCGGTGTTTGGGCCGCGCCGCCGCCCGCAACAAAACAGTGAGGTGGAAAAAATGAATGTTACCCTGCGCAGGCAGGCGCTGGCCCAAAAGATCTGGGAGCTGGGGCCGGGCCTTTGGCAGCTTGCGGCGGCCGCAGAAGGGGTCCTCCTTTCGGCAGCAAGCGTGTTTGGCGGCCTGAGGCCATTGGGCCTTGGCCTTGTATTTGGAATCGGCGCACCCTATGCGCTGACCGGCGCGGCGGGTGCTGCGCTGGGATATCTTTTGCTGGCACCGGCCGGTGACAGCCTTCGTTACATAGCCGCTGTGGCGGCAGCCCTTGCGGGAAGGGGCCTTTTCAAAAAATCGTTTCTGCCCAGTGCCGCCGGCGGCTGCGGTGTGCTTTTGATCGTGCAGCTGATGCTTTCGGTCAGCGGGCTTTCCACGCCGGCGCAGGCCGTGGGCTCGCTGGGCGAGGCCATTCTGGCTTTGGGGTTTGGCTGGCTTTTGCGCCGCACCCGCACAAGCCGCACCGGCTGGCTCGGGCCCATCTCGCCGCAGGGTGTGGTGCTGGGGCTTGGGGCGCTGCCGGCGTTCTGCGCCATTCCGGCGGGGCCGTTCCTGCCGGGGGCTGCCCTTTTGGGCACAGCAGGGCTTGTTCTTGCCTACCGGGGCCGGGTGCGGGAATGCGCCGGGCTTTGTGTGGCAGGGGGTGCGGTGCTTGCGGCGGCCCGGCCGGAGCTGAGCTTTGCGGGGCTGGGCATTGCCGCGGCCTGCCTTGCGGCCGGCTGGGCCGTGCCGGGTGAGCGCACCGGCTGCGGGGCCGTTTTTTTGAGCGGATGTGTGTTTGGCAGCCTGGCCGCGCCAAACAGTATGCTGGCGCTGGGCTTTTTGGGCAGTGCGGTGGCGGCCGAGCTTCTTTTTTACGCACTGCCCCGCCGCTGGCTGGCGGCTCTGCCGGGCAGGGCCGAAGGGGCGGCTTCGGCCGGGCAGCGTTCCGGATATGCCGGGGCGGCCGGCCGGCTGGAACAGGCCGCCGAAGCCCTTACCGGCATTGCGGAAACGGTGGACAAGGTGTATGAGTCCCTGCCCAAAAAAGGGGAGAACTATAACTGGGTGGTGGAGCATGTGGCCGAAGAGCTCTGCCGAAGCTGTGGGCGGCGGGAAACCTGCTGGGGAGAGCATTACAGCGACACGGTGGAAGGCTTTTTCCGCATGAAGCCGGTGCTGGAGCAGCAGGGGCGGGCCGCCGTGGAGCAGCTGCCCGGCCAGTTCTGCCGGTGTGTGCACCCGGTGGAGCTTTGCGGGGCGGCCAGCCGTGCCTATACCATGTTCCGCAGCCGGCGGGAAAGCCGGGTAAAAGCCGGGGCCATGCGGGCGGCCGTTACCGAGCAGTACACCGCCATGGCCGGGGCGCTGGCCGGCATGGCCCAGCAGCTGGGAAAAAGCCTTGCGCCGGATGAGGGCAAAACAGCCCGGCTTTCGTCGCTGTTTGCATCCATCGGCCTGGAGCCGCTGGAGATCGAGGTGGGATACGAAGCCACCGGGCGGCTTCAGGCATCGGTCACGGTGAACCGCACCGCTTTCAGCGAACAGGAGCTGGCGGACCTGCGGGAAGAGACCCAGCGGATCTGCCGGCGGGAGCTGGGGCCCTTTCAGATCGACAACTGCGGAACGGTGAGCCTTCTGCGCATCAGCGAAAAAGCGGTGTACTGCCCGGTGTTCGGGGTGGCCTCCCATTCGGCAAAGCCCGGGGCCTGCGGCGATGCCACCGAGCAGTTCTGTGATGTGTTCGGCAATGCGCACCTGATGCTGTGCGACGGCATGGGAGTGGGCCGGCCGGCGGCCATTGACGGCAACCTGGCCGCAAGCCTTGCCTCCCGGCTGCTGAAAGCGGGGTTTTCCGCATCCAGCGCCGCCAGGCTGGTAAACGTGGCGCTGGCTTTGAAAAGCGATGAGGAGAGCGGCGCTACGCTGGATCTTGCCACGGTGGATCTGTTCACCGGCCGGGCAAGGCTCTTCAAGGCCGGGGCCTGCCCCACCTTCCTGGTGCGGCAGGGAAAAGCCGAAGAGCTGGAAGGGGGCAGCCTTCCGGTGGGCATCCTTTCCGGGGTGGTGGGCCGGCAGGAAACGGTCAATCTGTCACAAGGCAGCATGCTGGTGCTGGTCAGTGACGGGGCCCTGTGCGATGGCAGCGGCTGGCTGCTTCAGCAGCTGGAGCTCTGCGCTTCGGTGGGCTCATCCCCCCAGGAGGTGGCCGACATTCTGGCAAACACCGCCCGCCAGCGTGCCGAAAGCCAGGGCCGGCCGGATGACATCACGGTGGCGGTGCTCCGGCTGGACCGGGCCGGATAAACGCTTTTTGCGGCCCTTTTTGAAAAACCTGTGTGCCTTTTTTCAAAGGGGCCGAAAAAGAAAAACGGCCGCCCTTTTTCGGGGCGGCCGCCTTAAATGAAAATTATTTTTTGAACTGGTTGAGCCGGTCCCGGGTTTCCAGGCGGCGCTCCCACATTTCGGCTTCGTTTTTATAGCCCCGTTTTTGCTGCTGGTCTGCCGTGTAGGCAGGGCCGAACAGCAGGTCCAGGATGTGCAGCGAGTCCATGCCGGCGGTTTCAAAGGTGCCCCGGCAGGAGCCGCAGTAGGTCACGATGTGATCCGCGTTGAAATCGCCGCAGCGGCGGGTGTAGACCCGCTCATAAAGGCCCGGGTCGGAGGTGCACACCATGCCGCCCACACCGCAGCAGCGGGTGTTTGCGCCGTTGCGCTCGATCTCCCGCCACTGGTAGCCCATCTGGTCCATCAGCCAGCGCACGCTGGCGTGGTGGGTGGGCTCGTCCCGGGTAACGCAGGAGTCGTGGAAGTTGAACACCACATCGGAATGTTTGCCGATGCCCTTTGCCCGCTCGGGGATGCCGATCAGATCGTGCATCAGGTCCCAATAAGAAATGACCCGCTGGTTTCGGGCGGTTTCCTTGAAGACCTTGAAGCAGGAGGGGCACACGGTGATGATGACCTCGCAGCCCATCTCGTCCAGCTTGTCAAGTGCCAGCTGATTGCGCTGGTCAAACTTCACATCCTCGCCCATAAAGCGGGAAACCTTGCCGCAGCACTGAAGCAGTGCGCCCACGTTTTCCTCACCCAGACTGTCCTTCAGATGGCGGACGATGTTTTCCACCGCAAAAGGGGAATAGGCCGGCACGGTGCAGCCGGGAACGAATACATACTTGGTCTTGTTCTTTTTGGGCGCATCGAGGGCCTTGGCCTGGGCGCGAACGCTGGTGCAGTATTCCTCGGCACATTCCTTCACCTGGCCCGCTTCGCTGGGCTTTAAGGCTTCCAGCGGCACGATGCCGCCGTTTTGGGCGGCGTTGTCCGCCTTCATGGCCCGGAACACGGTGCGCAGATCGTTGCTGTGGGGGCATTTCAGGGTGCACTGGCTGCACTCGTTGCAGGAATAGGCGACCATCGGGTCAATGGCATCCGAGCCTTTTTCCAGATAATCCCGGAAAAGCTCCTTGGGGCAGCTGGTGAAATCGTTCAGCATGATGCATTCCTTCATGCACAGCCTGCATTCGCACTGGCGGCAGCGGCCGGCTTCCTGCTCGGCCTGCTTTTTGGTGTAGCCCACATCCACTTCCTTGAAGCTTTTGATGCGCTCTTTCAGGGGGATGGTGTGCTGTGCAATGCGCTCGCCTTCGATCTCGGCCCAGTTTGTGGGCATATCCAGCTTGGTTTCATAGGTCCAGGTGTCCCGCAGGGCACGGCCCTCGGTGAGGCTTTCGCCGTTCAGGTAGCGCAGCACCGATTCGGCGGCACGCCGGCCGGTGGCCATGGCCTGGATTACGATCACCGACTCGCCTGCGGCATCGCCGGTGCAGAACACCTTTTCGTTTTTGGAGGACTGGAGGGTCTCATGATCCACCACAAAGCTGGTGTTGGGCAGCTGCTCCAGGATGCCCTGGGCAAATTCACCCTCCACCGCCTGGCCGATGGCGAAAATGATGGTGTCCACCTGGGGCAGCTCCAGGGTGTTGCTGTCATCAAACGAAGGGGCAAACCGGTGCTGGTCGTCAAACATCGAAAGGCATTTGCGCAAAGTGACACCGTGCACCCGGTGGTTTTCGTCCACATGGATCTCCTTGATGGCCTGTGCGGGGAAGAACTGAACGCCTTCTTCCAAAGCATCTGCGATTTCGTGGGCCGAGGCGGGCATGGTCTGGAAGCTGTCCTCCAGGCAGATGCTGTAAACCTTTTCCACCTGGCCGCAGCGCAGGGCGGTGCGGGTGCAGTCCATGGCAACGTTGCCGCCGCCCACCACAAGCACTGTTTTGCCGGCGCCGGCCACATTCCGGGTGAGGGCGGCCTCCCGCTGGAAGGCGGCAGCGCTGTAAATGCCCTGGCCATCCCAGTTGGCAAGGCTGCGGTCCACCCGGCCGCCGTGGCGGCCCACCGAGATCACCACGGCATCGTGCCCGTCGATCATCTCCTGAAGGCTTTTGTCCCGGCCCACTTCAAAGTTCAGCCGGAACCGGACCCCCAGCTTGTCCAGATAGCTGATCTCGTGTTCCAGAAGCTCCCGGGGCAGGCGGTATTCGGGGATGCCCACCCGCAGCATGCCGCCGCGGACCGGCAGCTTTTCGTAAACAGTGACCGCACACCCGGCACGGCGCAGATCCAAAGCGGCCTGCAGGCCGGAAGGGCCGGAGCCCACCACCGCAACGTGCCTGCCGATTTCCGGCTGGGTGTGCAGATCCCAGTTTTCCTCCCGGTCAAAATGGTCGGCGGCGTAGCGCTTCAGGGCACGGATGGACATGGGGTCGCCCCCCTCGTTCCACTTGCATTTTCCCTCACAGGGGTGGGCGCAGATGCGGCCCAGGGTGCCCGGCAGAAACAGCTTTTCCCGGATGACCCGAATGGCCTCCTCGCCCTTTCCTTCGCCGATCAGGCGGATGTATTCCTTGGCGTTGGTGTGCATGGGGCAGGTTGCCACACAGGCAGGGGTCTCCTCACCCATACAGTTCTCTGCGATTTCTCGCATATTCTGCAGGATCTCTTCTTTCAGCATAGCTCTCTCCTTCATGGTTCGGGGGTTGGCTGCGGATGGTTTGGCCGGTGCTTCGGCTTTAGAGCCCGGTTTTGTTTTTCTTTTTGAAAATGGCGGGGTCCACCGCAAAGATGAACACACCGGCAACAATGACCAGGCCCCAAAGGACCAGGGCCGGGGTGATGGGCGCTTTGAAAAGCAGTGCACTGAAGATAATCGTCCACAGGGCGGCGGTGCTGTTGAGGGCCGTGCCCATGGCAGAGCCGATCAGATCCACTGCCTTGTACCAGCACAGATAGGTCATGGCGCCCAGAACGGCAATTCCGGCGTATTTCAGCACCAGGCCCTCGGATACAATGGCTCCGGCCAGGGGATAGCCTTTGACAGCGGGCAGAACGATGACGGCATAGGCCAGCATCGCAATGAAATAGCGCAGGCAGAGCAGCTGCTGGGGGGTGGCCTCCACATCGTCCTCACCCTTGACATGCTTCATGGCAAAGCCGATGATCACGCCTTCCAGCGCCCAGCCCAGCACAGCAAGGGCCGCAAAAAGCACGCCCTTGGCAAAGGTTTCGGGCACGGCTTTGCTGGAATCAAAGCTCAGCATAAAGGAACCCAGCAGGCTGGTGGCAATGCCCAGCACCGCCCGTTTGGAAAGCTTCTCTTTGAGCACGAAATAGGAGATCAGCGCACCCACACCAGGGTAGATGACCGAAATGCTGGAAGCATAGGGCGCACCGGCATACTGGATGCCCAAAAGATAGGCGCTCATGCCGATGGGCGAGCCGACCAGGGCTGCCAGAGCCGTGGCCCGGCCCTTTTTTGTGTGAAGCAGAACGTGAAAGGCCTGTTTGAGCTGCCGGCTGAAAAGCAGCACCAGCGCCACCCACACAAAGCAGAAGCTTTCGTGGAAAAAAGCGGTGACCAGGGGTGAAAGCGAAAAGGCGGTGGAGGACACCCCCGCCGCCGCAGCCGCCGCTGTGTCGGTAAAGATCGGCGCTTTGCCCACCTGGCCCATCAGAACACCGTCAAGGCCCCAGAGGATGCCCACCAGGATGCCCAGCAGAATTCCTTTTTGATATCGATTTCCGTTTGTTTCCATAAAAAGCCCTCTTTTTTTACGTTATTCTTTTTTGCGCACACGGTGCTCCCTGTTAAACGATGCGAAATGCAGCTGCCTCTTGTATTCAAAGGGAATATTCGATATAGTATTATTGAACGGTTCCCTGTTACAATCAGAAAAGGAGATCCCCATGGGTAAGAGCTTTTTCACAGCCATCCAGAACGCACATTTGGAGGATTCCGGCTTTGCCTACACCATGTCGCTGATCAGCGGGAAATATAAGATGGTGGTGCTCTATACGCTGGCAACCTTCGGCGTTGTACGCTTCAACGAGATGCAGCGCTTTATCGGCACGATTTCTTACAAAACCCTCAGCGCGACCCTTAAGGAGCTGGAAAGCGCACAGCTGATCATCCGCACGGAATATCCTCAGGTGCCGCCCAAGGTGGAATACAGCCTTTCGCCCCGGGGAGAGTCGCTGATGCCCATTTTGAATGAGCTGTGCGACTGGGGCGAGAAGAACCGGCTTTAAAAGCGGATTTTCAGCATTTTGTTACTACTATAACAAGCCTTGCGCCTGTGCACCAGTACGCACTTTTGCGTAAGTCACTAACGCAGGCGTTAGTATCCGGGAAGGCAAAGCGGGAAAAAGGCGGGATTTCAGCCGGTTTCGGGCAAAAAAAATTGCCAATAATATGCCTTGGCTGCCTTTTATTTCTGTTTTTGGAAAAAATATCCGCTTCAAGCGGCAAATTCCCACAAGGACACAAAGGGCCCCCAGGGGCAGGCTGACAGGATGACAGGAAAAGACCCAGCTGTAACAGTACAGCTGGGTCTTTTCCTGTTTTTTGCTTCTGTCTGGGGCATCCGTTCAAAACAACCATGCTCATAACTGCAGTTTGATATACAGCCGGTCGCCATGATATTCCGCTGTGATCTGACCGGAGCATTTCTCTGTCAGGAGCTTTGCGATGGATAAGCCCAGTCCGGTAGAAGTCCGGCCGGACTCGACCGTATAGAAACGATCAAACAGCCGGCCTGCTTCCACTGACGTTAAGTCTTTTGCTCTGTTCGAAAAGGTGATGCACCCCTCTGCCGTGAGCGCTGCGGTCAAATCGCCATCAGAATATTTGACTGCGTTATGGATGATGTTGGAGAAAATACGGTTCAGTACCGCTCTGTCCAGCATTCTCCAGACAGGTTCCTGCGGGAGTGAGATCTGCGGGACGATGCCCTTTTCCTGCATGGCACCATAAAAAGAAACAAGCGCATCCTCAAGCTCTCGGCAAAGGTTCAGCTTTTCGGGGTTGAGGTCTTTTTCTGTGCGGATGACACTATAACAAAACAGCTCTTCGGTGAGGGATTTCATGGCCCCGGTCCGTTCTTCGATCCGGTCAAGATACCTCTGGGCGGTTTCGCTTTGTTGCTCACGCTTCAATAGATCCAGATAGCCGCAGATCGCAGTTAAGGGGGTTCGCAGGTCGTGGGAGATATTTGTGACCGCTTCCTTCAGCTCCCGGTCGCCGTTCTGAAACCGGAGCCTTTCTTTGCGCAGCTGGCGGAGCTGCACATTGATCTGGGCCGCCAGCTTTTTTATTTCACGGTCACCAGAGGACACAAAAATCAGCGTATTCGTGTCAGAAGAAAGATGTTCCCCAAAGGATGCGCACACATCGTGGATGCCTTTTTTTAGAAATAATATTTTGATCACCAGCAGCAGTACAAGAATAGTCAATGCGCCGCACAGGACCCATGGAAACATCTTTTTCACCTTCTTTTTATCGTAACTCTTTTTTGCGGAATAGACTCAGTCCTGCACAGGACACCAGTGCCATTGCAGCCAGTGCATACAATGGCAAGAACTGCACATCGTATGTCGGTATACTTTCAGGAGAATCACTCCACAAACAGGCGGTTAAATAGTCGGTATAAAGCAGCACTTGTCCGTAAGGAAGCGCACTTTCCACAATCTCCATCGCCTCCCTCACCATACCTGTAGGGTAGTTCGGGTTGGGGATCATTCCTTGCTGTTCCCTCTTATAATAGGATGTCACTCCATTCGCATCTGTAAATAAGGAGGAAAACTCCTCCCATTCGCCATTCTTATATTGTTCCACTTCCTCCGGTGTCATCTCTACTGTTACATTGTTTGCAATCTCTGCCGGCTGCATTAGACTGTCACCAATGCCAATGGACGAAAAAAAGACCGCAAGAACGAACGCCAGATTGACGAGCACACTTACTTCCTGCCGAGAAATCAGAAGACTTACGGTTGAAAACAGAGCTGCCCATACTCCGCTGACAAGATACAGTGAAAGTATTGCCTTTGCTGCAATGGAGAACGGCAAATAGCCTGCCATAACAGACCCGGTCTGTATCAGATAAGCCACCAGAAATGCTGTGGTGAACATTGCACTGACCAGAAAGCTGACCAGCAGCTTGGAAAGAAAAATCTCAGAGCGAGTATTTCCGATGATTACCTTGTTGCGAATCACTCCGTCTGAATACTCACGTCCGATGGTAAAGGCGGTAAAGATGCCCAGCACTACAAACAGAGGGATATAATAAATCGCTTCAAAGGAACCTTGAAAGTTACCTCCATAGCTAATCGTGGCAGAGACGTGACCACTCCAGATGCCTGCAAAAAATGATACCAGTACAGCACCCCAAAACAGCATACTGCGGCGATAGCGGTGAAGTTCCGCACGAACCAGATTCATCATTTGCGCTCACCTCCCACCAAGCTCATGTAGTAACCCTCAAGGCTTTCATCCTGCTGCTGCATGGAGAGGATCTCGCAGTTATAAGAAGAAAGTTTTTGAGCCAGCTGAGACACATTGATCTTTGCGAAAATATCGGCTTCGGTTTGGGATACTACCTTGTATTCCACACCCATTTCATCCAGCACGGCGCAAAGCGGCGCTGTGCTTGTAACCGTGATGTGCACCTTCTTGCGGCAGGCCGCTTCCAATTCTTCGGCGCTCAGTTCCTTCACCATGCATCCGTCATCAAGGATGCCGTAGTGGGTAGCAAGGCGGGAAAGCTCATCCAGGATATGGCTGGAAATCAGCACGGTGATATTGCGCTCTTGGTTGAGCTTTAAAATCAGTTCTCGAATTTCAATGATGCCCTGCGGATCCAGTCCGTTGATCGGTTCATCCAAAACCAGAAAGTCCGGGTCGCCTACCAGTGCGATCGCAATTCCGAGCCGCTGACGCATGCCGAGTGAGAAGTTTTTTGCTTTCTTCTTCCCGGTATTTTCCAACCCCACCAGCTTTAGGATGTCCCGCAGCCCGTCGTAAGAGGGGAGCCCCAAAATCAGAGACTGCTGCTTGAGGTTTTCCTCGGCAGTCATGTCCATGTAAATTGCCGGCGTTTCCACCACAGCGCCCATGCGGCGGCGTGATTTTTTGATCTCTTTTTGGTCAAAATCAAGCCCATACAGCGAATAGGTGCCGCCGGTGGGCGCCTGCAGGCCGCAGATCAAACGGATCAGTGTGGTTTTGCCGGCTCCGTTTTTGCCCACAAAGCCGTAAATGGAGCCTTGAGGGATGTGCATGGTCAGCCCCTGCAATGCCCGGAAGTTTCCATAGGTTTTCGTCAAATTGTTTGTTTCTAAAACATAGTCCATGTTTGCTGCCTCCTTTGATGACCTTTAATTTAACAGACAAAGGTCAAGAAAGCGGTCAAGGTACTCGTCAAGATTTGGTCAAGATTTTTGCTCTGTCAGCTTGAACCCAATGCCCCAAACCGTTTCGATGTAGTCCATTCCGCCCACCTCCTGCAGTTTTCTGCGCAGGTTGGAGATGTGCTGCTTTAGGGAGCGCTCTGTACAGTCCGGCGTATCGAAGCTGATCCGATCCAGCAAAGCGCCTTTGGACAGGACCTGTGACGGGTTCTGCATCAGCAGCTTCAGTATGGCGTACTCCGTTCTGGTTAGGGAAAGCGGCGTATCGCAGACGGAAACGGACATGGAAGTGTCATCCAGCTTCAAATCTCCATAGTGCAGGAATTTTGCTCCGGGACGTTTTTCTGCATTGCGAAGCTGTACAGCGATACGGGCCAGCAGCTCGTTGGTGTCAAACGGCTTGGTCACATAATCCGCAGCACCGCCAAGCAATAGGGCCACCTTGTCCTGTACATCCACCTTGGCACTGAGAACAATTACCGGGGTGTCTTGAATATGAGGCAGGACTTCCTCGCCGGAAAGCCCCGGCATCATGAGATCCAGCAGAACCAGGTCCGGCTGATTTTGCGACAGAAGGTATAACGCTTCTGTGCCGGAATAGGCCCGAAGAGCTGCATAGCCCTCTTTCTGTAAAATCTCTTCCAAAACATTTCCGATATGTACATCATCGTCTATGATGGCGATCGTTTTCATTGCAGATCAGCCTCCCTTGGCACAGCGTTCACCGATCCGCTTTTGCAGGATCGGTATTTTTTATTCTATCATGAAGATGGATAAAAAGAAATCCTTGCAAAGCTTGATGGTCGAACCTCCACAGACCCGCTCATCGGCCGGCTTTCAAAGGGATTTTGGGCAGAAGCTGCCGGAAAACCGAAAGAACATGAGGCGGCACAACGCAAAAAGGGCGGCTGTGCCGCAGCACAACCGCCCTTTTACAGGAACAAAGCTTAAATTGCATCGGGGCCCGGAATGCGCCCCTGCGGCGCGCCCCATACGGGACGGCCTTTTGAATGTTTTTGGAAAAACTCGGCTTATGCCTTGTTGACGGAACCGAACAGCTCCATCTTTTCCTTAACGGTGGCCTTGATGGCCTCAAAGCCGGGAGCCAGCAGCTTGCGGGGGTCGAAGCCCTTGCCCTGCAGGTCCTTGCCGGCCTCAACGTACTCACGGGTAGCAGCAGCAAAGCTCAGCTGGCACTCGGTGTTCACGTTGATCTTGGAAACGCCCAGGCTGATGGCCTTCTTGATCATGTCGGCAGGAATGCCGGTGCCGCCGTGCAGAACCAGGGGAATGTTGTCGGTGGCGTTGTGGATCTTGTCCAGAGCCTCGAAGTCCAGGCCCTTCCAGTTTGCGGGGTACTTGCCGTGGATGTTGCCGATGCCGGCAGCCAGGAAGTCGATGCCCAGGCTGGAGATCTTGTGGCACTCTTCGGGGTCGGCAACTTCGCCGGCGCCAACAACGCCGTCTTCCTCGCCGCCGATGGAACCAACCTCAGCCTCAATGGACAGGCCCTTGCTGTGAGCCAGCTCAACCAGCTCAGTGGTCTTTGCAACGTTCTCTTCGATGGAGTAGTGGCTGCCGTCGAACATGATGCTGGAGAAGCCGGCCTCGATGCAGGCCTTTGCGCCTTCGTAGGAGCCGTGGTCCAGATGCAGGGCAACGGGAACGGTGATGCCCAGGCTGTCGACCATGGCGTCAACCATGGCGGCAACGGTCTTGAAGCCGGTCATGTACTTGCCGGCACCCTCAGACACACCCAGGATAACGGGGCTGTTCAGCTCCTGCGCGGTGAGCAGGATGGCCTTGGTCCACTCCAGGTTGTTGATGTTGAACTGACCGACGGCATAGTGACCGTCGCGAGCCTTTTTGAGCATTTCGGTTGCGCTAACTAACATTGTATGTTACCTCCCAAAAGTATTCTTGGTATAAGTTCGCTCTGCCAATAAGTATAACCCAAGAACTTTGTGAAATCAATGCTTTACTGCCTTTTTTGCTTGTACTTTTGTTTCATCCGCTGACAGGAAAAGCCGCAGATCCTGCCCGGATATAGAAAATGAGCAGCAAAAATGGATTTTTGACAAGGACAACGCTTTTTGAAGCGAAAGGGTTCACCCATGCGAAGCGGGCTTTTTTGCCCCTTTCTTTTTTTCTTCAGCCCCCTTTGGCAGATTTCGGCGGGCATAGTCGAAAATATACTGCTGGGCAATTCCCTGAAAACCCCGGCAGCACACCGGGATGCCCCGGGGGAAAAGCTGCGCCATGGCTTTTTTCATCCACACATCCATGGGGAAGGCCTGCCAGAAGGAAAGCCCGAACAGAAGAACACAGTCGGCAACCTTGGGCCCCACCCCCTTGATGCCCATTAAAAGGGCACGGGCCTCTTCATAGGAAAGGCCCCGCAGTGTTTCCTCCCGAACCTGGCCGGAAGCGACCTTTCGGGCGGCGTCGATCAGATACCCGGCCCGCCAGCCGGCCCGCAGGAACGCAAGGTCCTCTTCGGTTTGGGCCGCCAGCACCTGCGGGGTGGGAAAGGCGTATCCGCCGCCGGCAAGGGGCTGGCCCAGCCCTTCGCACAGCCGCTCCACAATGGCCCGGATGCGGGGGATGTTGTTGTTCTGGCTGATGATAAAGGTGCACAGCACCTCGAAAAAAGGCTGGCGCAGCACCCGGATGCCCGGGCAGGACCGAACGCATTGGGCCAGTTTCCGGTTGCCGGAACAAAATTTTTCCAGCAGGGCGGGGTAATCAAGATCCAGCGCAAAATACTGCTGCCAGAACTGCCGGTCGGCCTCCCCGGCCCCCTCCAGAACCAGTGCCGGGCCTTCCAAGCGTGCACTCACGGCCCGGCCGTCCGCAATGCCCTGCCAGCCGTTTGGGCCTTCCTTCCAGCGGAAAGCCTGGCCGCAGTCCAGCGTGGCGGCAAGATCCATCCCGCCCGCGTTTTCAAAAATAAGCAAAAGCTGACCCTCCCAAAAGCTGTTTTCTGCCATTATAACACGGATCGGCCCCAGAAGCTTTCCAAAAGAAACAGGTAAATAAAGAGAAAAAACCATCATTTGCCAGAACTATTTTGTCGAAATGGCGTGCTGCCCTCCCGGTTTATAACGGAGCGTTAAGGAATAAGTTTTCAACAATTTTGGGCGCAGCTTTTGGAAAAGTGTGACCAAACCATGAAAAAGTGTTGAATTTATGCGGGTTGTCAACACATTCAACAGAGTTTTCAACATGTGGAAAGTGATGTTGAGGAAAAACCGGTGAATTACAATGCGTATAAAACGCTTTACCCAAAGCGGAAAAGCGGACGCTTGATTTTTGAGCCGATCTGTGCGTATAGAATGAAAACGCTCGACCCATATTGAACGGGGCCCTGTGCCTTGTGAAAAAAGTGGTTTTTTACCGGGAATGCTGGCAAAAAATGCTGAGAGATGGTATAATTCTAAAGAATAGCGTTATTTTTAAAAAAAAGGAGTCAAACAGCCGTGACAACAGAGACAAAGCAGCCCGGCCAGAACCTGGTATGGGGCAAAAATCCGGTGGCGGAACTGCTGAAAAGCGGCGCCGGTGTGGATACCGTGCTCATCAGCGACAGCATGCCGCCTCAGACAGCGGCCTATTATACAGCCCTTGCAAAACAGGCAGGTGCAGTGGCAAAGCGTGTGAACGCAAACAAGCTTCGCCTCACCTGCGGCACCGACAGCCATCAGGGCGTGGCTGCATGGGCCTCTGAAATTGAATATGCCACCCTGGAAAGCCTTTTGGACACTGCCCGTGAAAAGGGTGAGGACCCCTTCCTGGTGCTGGCCGACGGCATTGAGGACCCCCACAATCTGGGCGCGATCATCCGCTCGGCCCTTCTGTGCGGTGCGCACGGTGTTGTGGTGCCCAAGCGCGGCGGCGCGGCCGTTACATCCACTGTGATGAAATCCAGCGCCGGTGCGGCTGCACGCCTGCCGGTGGCCCGGGTGGCCAATATCGGCGAGACCATCCGCAAGCTCAAGCAGCAGGGCGTGTTCGTTTACTGCGCCGATATGGATGGCGCACCTTTGGAAAAAAGCGATCTGACCGGGCCGGTGGCTCTGGTCATGGGCAGCGAAGGCCGGGGCGTTTCGCCGCTGGTCAAAAAGCTGTGTGACGGTGTGGTGAGCCTGTCCATGGGTGCAAAGGGCACCGGCGTGGACAGCTACAATGTGTCGGTGGCAGCCGGCATCATCCTGTACGAGATCGCGCGTCAGCGCAGAGCGTGATCCCCCGAAGCATAAGCCGAGAGGAGGAAGCAGAGCATGCCTCAAAGTAAATTTTCCGACTCAGTTGACGAGATCATGGAAAATCTGAAAAAACAGCAGGGGGAAGGCGGGCGCCCGGCCAGTGACCAGATGGTGGAAGACATCCTGGCAGATCTTGGCCGGGGCTCCGCCGAGACCTGGGCAGGCAAGCCGCCAAAGAGAAGGCGGAACGTCCAGTCTTTTCTGGACACCCCAGCTGAAACGCCGGCAAAAGAAAACCGGAGGGCACAGCTGAAACCGGAGCCGGAACACGAACCGGAGCCGGAGCCGGAGTATCTGCCGGAAACCGAACTGGAGTATGAGCCGGAGCCGGAATACGAGCCGGCACCCCGGCAAAAGGCCCGCGGGCCCAAGCGCCGGGCCGAAGTGCCCACGCCGCCCTCCCCGCCGGTGAGCGCACCGGGCAGCGGCCGCATCACGTTTGCCCAGCCGTCCGAAAAGCAGCCGGTGCCGGAAATGCGGCAGCCGGAACCCGAAAAACGGCAGACAGCGGCGGAAAAACAGCAGCCGATGCCAGAGCCGGAAGAAGCGCCCTCTTACCCGGTCCGGCAGCCCCGCCGGCCGGCGCCAACGCCGCCGTCGGACGTGAAGGCGCCGAACCTGAGCGCCACCGTCCAGTTCGACAGGGAATTCCAGAAATTCTTCAGCGAAAGCGTGGCGGTGATCCCGGACGAAGCGCCGGAGCAGCATCCCGGCTTTTTTGCCCGCTTCATGCAGCGGCGCAAGGATACGGATGAGGAGTTCTATGAGGAGGAAGAGGACGAGCTGTTCGTTCCCGACCCCGAAGATCAGCAGGTAGAGCCCACACTGATGATCCCCTCGGTGGAAAAGAAGGCCCGGCCCGGCGAGGAAGCGGCAAGCGGCGAGATCAATCTGTTCGAGGGTGCGTTTGAACAGCCGACAGCAAGGCCGGCCCCCGAACAGGAACCAGAGCCAGCCAAAGCTTACGAAGAGCCGGCTGCAGCCTATGAGCAGCCGGGCTGGACGTACGAAGCTGCCGAGCCCTATGAGCAGGAGGCGGGAGCCTGCGAGGAAACCGCTGAATTTTATGAACCGGCCACGGCTTACGAAGAAGCCGCCGAGCCCGATGAGCAGGAGGCCGAAGCCTATGAGGAGCCGGCCGAAGCTTTTGAAGAGGACACCGAGCCCTATGAGCAGCCGGCCGAAGGGGAGACCCCGCTTTCGCTGCCGGATGAAGAGCAAGCCGCTTTTGACGAGCAGACAGCGGAGGAGCCGACCATTGCGATCCCGCTGGATGACAGCACAGGCACGATCCCGTTGAGCCCCATGGCCGGTGCAGCCGAAACGCTGTACGGAGAATACGAGGAGGAAGAGCAGGAAGAGCCAAGGCGCGGCTTTTGCTTCCCCAAGCTGTTTGGCAGAGAAGAGCCGGAAGGGGACGCCTTCGAGGAGGAAGAACCGGACCGGTACATCGAGGATTATGAGGACCCGGAGGACGCCGCAGACGTGGAGTCGCACCTGGGACGGATGCGGGCGGGCTTTGTGCTGCGTACGGCGGTCAGCGGCATCCTTTCGGTGGTGCTTTTGTATCTGGGCCTTGCGGTGGGCGAAAGCATGCTGCCGCCCATCCCGGTGCTGGACCCCGCGCTGAGCCCGGCGGCCTGGCTGCTGGTGCAGCTGATTTTGCTGGCCGTGGTCTGCGGTGTGAACTGGCGGGTGTTTGCCAAGGGCATCCCCGGCATCTGGAGCACCCCCACGCAGGACAGCATCCCGGCGCTTGCCGGCATTGCGGCCCTGATGCAGCTGGTGTACGGCCTGGTGGAGGGGGAAGCCTTCCAGCCCGGTTCGGTCACCCTGTTTGCGGCACCGGCGGCCATCCTGCTGTTCTTCAATGCCCTGGGCCGCCTGCTGATGAGCGGCGTGGTGCTGCGGGGCTTCCAGCTGGTGAGCGCCGGCAGCGACCATACCGTGGCGGCGCTGGTGCAGGACCGGGAGCTGCTGGAACGCATCACCAAAGATATGGATGAGCCGGACCCCTGCCTTCTGGCAAACCGGCCCACAAGCCTTGTGCAGGGGTATCTGCGCCGCAGCTTCTCGCTGCGTGCCAGCGACTGCGCCGCCCAGAAGCTGAGCTGGGGCCTTTTCGGCGGCGCGCTTGTCAGTGCGCTGATCTGCGCCTTTGGCGGCAAGGGCCTTGGCATGAGCATCACCGCTTTTGCGGGCACCCTCTGCCTGGGTGCGCCGCTGGCGGCCACCCTGCTCAGTGCGGTGCCTGCCATGCTGATGCAGAAATCCGCTGCCCGTGTGGGAGCAGTCATTCCGGGCTGGAGCGCAGTGAGCCAGCTGGGCCGGGCCAATATGGTGGTGGCCGGCGCAAAGGACCTTTTCCCCGCATCCAGTGTGCGCTTGCATGGCATCAAGACCTTTGAAAAGCAGCGCATCGACCTGGCCATCCTGTATGCCGCATCCATTCTGGTGAAGGGCTGCGACACCCTGCGGGACGTTTTCATGAACATCATTCAGGAGCGCACCGATATCCTGTACCCGGTGGAGAACCTGGAAAATCATCCCGGCCTTGGCTTTACCGCCTGGGTGGACAACAACCGAATGATCATCGGCAACCGGGAAATGATGGCCGAGCAGGGGGTGGAGATCCCCAGCCTGGATTATGAAAACCGCTACACCAAAGGCAAGCGCCAGCCCATTTATCTGGCGGTGAGCGGCCGGGTGTTCGCCATGTTCCTGGTGAGCTACCGGGCAAACAGCCAGGTTGCGCAGACCCTGGACACCCTGCACCGCCAGGGGGTTTCGGTGCTGCTGCACAGCGATGACTTCTGCCTGAACACCGCAATGGCAGCTCGGGTGTACGGCCTTTCCGAAGGCTGCATCAAGGTGCTTTCCCGCAAGGAGCGCAAGGTGCTGGAGCCTTACACCGGCTACACACCCAAGGCCGAGGGCTGCATGGCCCATCTGGGCAGCTTTGCCTCCTTCGTGGGCGGCCTGACCGCTGCGGCCGGCGCCGCCAGCGGCGAGCGTGCGGCAAGCCTTGTGCAGATGGCGGGCGTTGCCCTCAGCTGTGTCATGGCGCTGCTGCTGGCCTTCACCGGCGGCATTGCCCAGCTGTCGCTTGCGGCTGTGCTGCTGTACGGCCTTGCCTGGGGCGTTCTCACCCTGGCACTGCCCCTGTTCCGCAATTACTGATCTGCCACACCCCGCAGAAAGCCCTTCAGCAGGCTTTCTGCGGGGTGTGTTTTTTGCCAGAAGCCGGCAAGGTATACGCTGCCGGCAATTTGTCAATGGACATATTTACCAAAGCTGTATCTTGAAATTTGGCTGGCCGGAAAGCGGGAATCTTCTCTAAGGTTCTGTACAAAATAATTCTTATGTGATAGAATTTTTTGTACAGGTTGCTACCGCTGCATCCAAGGAAGAATTTGGCGGTAGAAGAGAGGTTATTACGATTATGAACTATGCCAACAAAGACATCCGCAACATTCTCGTAGCCGGCCACGCAGGCTGCGGCAAGACCACTCTGATCGAGGGTCTGCTGTATACCACCGGCGCCCTGGAGCGCATGGGCCGTGTAGAGGATGGCAACACCGTGAGCGACTTCGACCCCGAAGAGGAGAAGCGCCGCGCATCCCTGAATCTGTCGGTCGTTCCGGTAGAGTATGAGGGGACCAAGCTGAATTTCCTGGACACTCCGGGTCTGTTTGACTTTGAGCTGGGCCAGTATGAGGGCGTGCGTGCCGCCGGCAGCGTGCTCATTACCGTGTCTGCCCGTTCCGGCGTGACCGTTGGTGCGGAAAAAGCATTCAAGCTGGCAGAAAAATACAACCGCAGCCGGGTCGTTTTCGTAAGCAAGATGGACCTGGAAAATGCAAACTTCTACAAGATCCTGGAAGACCTGAAAACCAAGTTCGGCCCCTCGGTGTGCCCCTGTGTCGTACCCGTTCGCCAGGAAGACGGCACCATGGTCTATGTGAACCTGTTCAGCCAGAAGGCCTTCAAATATGAGAGCGGCCAGCAGATCCAGGTGGAGTTGCCCTCCATGGGCCACCGCCTGGACGGCCTGGTGGAAGCCATGAGCGAGGCCGTTGCCGAAACCGACGATGCCCTGATGGAAAAATTCTTCAGCGGCGAGTCCTTCACCACCGAAGAGATCGTGGAAGGCCTTGCCAAGGGCTGCAAGAGCGGCGCCATCACGCCCGTGTTCTGCGGCAGTTCTGTGAACCGTCAGGCTTTGGACATGCTGCTGTATAACCTGAAAGTGCTGCTGCCCGACCCCACCGAGGTGGAGGTCCCTGTGGCAGAAGATAAGGAAGGCAGCCCGGTCGAGCTGGCCTGCAACCCGGAAGCACCGGCGGCAGCGTATGTGTTCCGCACCGTGGCCGACCCCTTCGTGGGCAAATTGAGCTTCGTGAAGGTGTTCAGCGGCACGCTCAATAACGAGAGCATTTTGGTGAATGCCCGCACCGGCGAGACCGAGCGCTTCGGCAAGCTGCTCACCGTGCGCGGCAAAAAGCAGACCGATACCGACACCATCGGTGCCGGTGACATCGGTGCCATCACAAAGCTTTCCACCGCCCAGACCGGCGATACCCTGTGTGACCCGGCCCGTGTGGCGGCCCTGCCCCAGGCCCGGTTCCCCAAGCCCACCCTGGCCCAGGCCCTGCGTGTGGTCAAGAAGGGGGATGAAGGCAAGATCGGCGCGGCTCTGGCCCGCCTGATGGAAGAGGACCGCACCCTGGAATACCGGGTAGACCCCGAAACCAACCAGCAGATCCTGACCGGCCTTGGAGAGCAGCATCTGGATGTGGTGGTCGCAAAGCTGAAGGCAAAGTTCGGCGTGGAGGTCCAGCTGGATACTCCCCGTGTGGCTTACCGTGAATCCATCCGCAAAAAGTGCAAGGCCCAGGGCCGGCACAAAAAGCAGACCGGCGGCCACGGCCAGTTCGGTGATGTGTGGATCGAGTTCGAGCCCTGCGACAGCGAAGAGCTGGTGTTCGAAGAGAAGGTGTTCGGCGGCAGCGTGCCCAAGAACTACTTCCCGGCCGTTGAAAAGGGCCTGCGTCAGGCAAGTCAGCACGGTGTGCTGGCCGGATACCCGGTGGTTGGCCTGAAGGCCACCCTGCTGGACGGCAGCTATCACCCGGTGGACTCCAGCGAAATGGCCTTCATCATGGCTGCAAAGCTGGCTTATAAAACGGCCCTGCCCGAGGCAGGCCCCGTTCTGCTGGAGCCGGTGGGCACCCTGAAAGCCCATGTTCCCGGCGACAATACCGGCGATGTGATGGGCGATGTGACCAAGCGGCGCGGCCGTGTGCTGGGCATGACCCCCGATGAAGACGGCCTTCAGGTGGTGGAAGCGGAAGTCCCCATGGCCGAAATGCAGGACTTCACCACCTTTATGCGCCAGCTGACCCAGGGCCGCGGACACTTTACCCTGGAATTTGTGCGCTATGAGCCGGTGCCCGCAAACCTGGAAGCCAAGGTCATTGAGGAAGCCAAAAAGCTGGGCGGCGGCGCAGAAGAAGAGGAATGATAAGGGTTATCTTTGCATAAACTATATTAGGTAAACAAAAAAGCGGCCCGTCTGCAGTATTTTTGCTGTACAGGCGGGCTGCTTATCGTTCGATTGATACAAGAAAGAGGGTCGAACATTGGCACAATAGCCGAAAGTTCCGGCTGGATATTGACTTTGAAAGTAGGAACTGATATTATTGGATGAACTGGTGGCGAGAGCTGACCTGTCATTATGCGCACGCTGTGCGTATTATTTTTTTGTATGGAGTGTTTACAGGAAAATGGCTAAAGAAGTTATGATGACCCCGGCTGGCCTGCGTGCCCTGGAGGCAGAACTGGAAGAACTGAAAACCGTGCGCCGCACGGATGTGGCTGAGAAGATCAAAGTGGCCCGCGGCTTCGGCGATTTGTCTGAGAACAGCGAATATGATGAAGCGAAGAATGAGCAGGGCCAGATCGAAAGCCGCATTGCAGAGCTGGAAGCAATGCTCAAGCATGTAAAGGTGATCGACAATGAAACCCTGGACCTTGACACCGTATCGGTGGGCACCCACGTTAAGGTCGTGGATGAGGACGGCGAAGAGGAAGAATACGACATCACCGGCTCTGCCGAGGCAAACCCCCTCAAGGGCCGCATCAGCGATGAGAGCCCTGTGGGCGCAGGCCTTGTGGGCCGTCATGCCGGCGAAGTGGCCGACATCACCCTGCCCAACGGCGCTGTGATCCAGTACAAGGTGCTGGAAATCACCCGCTCTGTGCTGTAAGGGTAAAAAAATAGGCTGAAAATCAAACATTTCCGCAAAAACAGGTGTTACGGCACCTGTTTTTGTGCTATAATGGCACAGTGTATGATTTACACGCAAAACCGACGCCCTGTGGGCACGTTAAAAGGAGCATTGACTATGGAACTGAATGAAGTGAAGAACCCGGCTGCCGCGGCTGCCGAGGAACTCAGTGATAAGGAATATAACGAGCTGGTAGCTGTGCGCCGGGAAAAACTGAAAAACCTGCAGGAAAGCGGCAAAGACCCCTTCCAGCTGACAAGCTATCCCCAGGATGCGTTCGCGGCTGACATCAAGCGGGAATACGCCCACCTGGAGCCGGAGGAAGAAACCGGCCGCATCGTGTGCCTGGCCGGCCGCATGATGAGCAAGCGGGTGATGGGCAAGGCAAGCTTTGCAGACCTGCGTGACAATTCCGGCGACCTGCAGCTGTATGTCCGCCGTGATGCCGTGGGCGAGGACGAATACAAGGAATTCAAAAAGTTCGATATCGGCGATGTGATCGGCGTCAAGGGCGAAGTGTTCCGCACCAAGATGGGCGAGATCAGCGTTCGCTGCAGCGAGGTGGTGCTGCTGTCCAAGAGCCTGCTGCCCCTGCCCGAGAAGTTCCACGGCCTGAGAGACCAGGAAATGCGTTACCGTCAGCGCTATGTGGATCTGATCGTGAACCCGGAAGTGAAGGATACCTTCGTAAAGCGCAGCCAGATCCTGCGCCAGCTGCGCAGCTATCTGGACAGCAAGGGCTTTTTGGAGGTGGACACCCCCATCCTGACCCCCTTCGAGATCGGAGCTTCCGCACGTCCCTTCATCACCCACCACAACACCCTGGATATGGACATGGTGCTGCGCATTGAAACCGAGCTGTATCTGAAGCGGCTGGTCGTGGGCGGTATGGACCGTGTTTACGAGGTGGGCCGCATCTTCCGCAACGAGGGCATGGATACCAAGCACAACCCCGAGTTCACCAGCATCGAGCTGTACCAGGCATTCACCGATTATAAGGGCATGATGGACCTGGTTGAGGATATGATGAAGACCGTTGCCCAGAACGTGTGCGGCACCCTGCAGGTGCCCTATCAGGGCAAGGTCATCGACCTGTCCCACTGGGAGCGGCTGACCATGAAGGAGGCCGTCAAGAAGTATTCCGGCGTGGATTTCGATGAGATCCAGAGCGATTCCGATGCCATTGTGGCCGCAAAGAATCACAACGTGGCCCTGCCCGATATGCCCACCAAGGGCGCCATCCTGGCCGAGTTCTTTGATGCGTTCGTGGAAGAAAAGCTCATCCAGCCCACCTTCATTTACGATTACCCGGTGGAGATCAGCCCCCTTGCCAAGCGCAAGCCGGAGGACCCCGCTTTCACCGAGCGTTTTGAGTATTTCATCAACGCCACCGAATTCGGCAATGCCTTCAGCGAGCTGAATGACCCCATCGACCAGAAGGGCCGTTTCGAGCGCCAGGTGAACGAGCGCAAGAAGCTGGAGCCGGAAAGCAAGGCCCAGGTAGATTACGATTATGTCACCGCTCTGGAGTACGGCCTGCCCCCCACGGGCGGCCTGGGCTTCGGTGTGGACCGTCTGGTCATGCTGCTCACCGATTCCGCAAGCATCCGCGATGTGCTGCTGTTCCCCACCATGAAGCCCACTGCTGAGGAAGTGAACCGCAGCAAGGCTGCCAAGGGCGAAGCCGCCGCTGCCACTGCCGCTGCCGGCGAAGCAGCTCCCGTGTGCTCTGCACCCATCGTATCGGAAGAGCCTCTGGATTTCTCCCATGTGGAGATCGAGCCCCTGTTCCAGGATATGGTGGATTTTGAGACCTTCGCAAAGTCCGATTTCCGCGCTGTCAAGGTGAAGGAGTGCGAGGCTGTGAAGAAGTCCAAGAAGCTGCTCAAGTTCACTCTGGACGACGGCACCGGTATCGACCGGGTGATCCTGTCCGGCATCCACGATACCTATGAGCCGGAAGAGCTGGTTGGCAAGACCCTCATCGCCATCACCAACCTGCCCCCCCGCAAGATGATGGGTATCGACTCCTGTGGCATGATCATTTCCGCTGTTCACCATGAGGACGGTGTGGAGAAGCTGCACTGCCTGATGGTCGATCCCCACATCCCCGCAGGCGCCAAGCTGTACTAAGGATGTGCCGCTTTGCGGCTCAAAGCGGGAAGTTCCGCAGTTTGCGAAAACCCTGAAAAGCTGCATCAGAGCAGCATCAAATAATGCCAAGCTTTGTGCAGCGATCAAAAAATATCATTGAAAAATGGGCGGCCCCTTGATGGGGCTGCCCATTTTTGCTAAAATGTGTTCAAAGCCAAAGTGTTCGATGTATCGAGCAGATATGGAGAACCCAAAAGATGAACTTTAACGAGATGACAACTTTCAATTATATGAACGGGTAATGGAATCAAGCTTTATCCAGTGGATAAGCAATTAAAATTTGTTAGAGGTAAAATCAATATGAAATCAGCTGAACATTTTAAAAAAGGGTGTATTACGAAAAAAATTTGCATCCTGCTTCAAAGTTTGCTGCTGATATGGTTCTTTCTGGATATGATCGGTGTGAAGATCGGCGGAAAATTTTTGGTAACACGATCTTATAAGGAAGACGGCATCTTTTTTCTTGTGTATCTGACTGCATTTCTGCTGTTTCTGTTTTACGATCGAATTGGCAGGTGGTTTGTTGCCGGCTTTACAACTCTGTGGTTTGCGATGCAGTTTGTGTGCCATGAATGGTATACCATTTTCAATGGGGGATTTATGGGAAGCCTGCAGGGAAAAATTCGCTATTTCGCAGATACGATCCAATGGATGACAGTAGAGGGGAAATACATTCCCGATTTGTACCATATCATTCTGCATGTTCTGATACTGAGCGTTGTCATTTCAACCTTTGTTTTCATAAAAAAGGATAAAACAAAGGTGAGCGGATAAGAACCCATCTCTGCAATTCGGGAAAACGAAGAACCAGAATAGAAGCAGTTGGATGTGATTTTAATAAATTCCAAATTCTGATATACCAAGCAGTGAGCCGCCCCCAGCCT
Organism: Allofournierella sp.; assembly: GCA_020025635.1. Lineage (GTDB taxonomy): Bacteria > Bacillota > Clostridia > Oscillospirales > Ruminococcaceae > JAHHRU01. Next base: position 23,145 of record JAHHRU010000006.1, on the reverse strand, counting down.
TCCCCATAAGGGAGGCCGGAAACGCCGCCGTGGCGGGACAAGAGCGGCACAGCGGTGAGCGTGAAAGCGGCTCGGATTTTCCTGGCAGATAAAAATTAAAAGACCTCAAAAGGCGAATGCTTTTTGAGGTCTTTCTGTATGGATCGAATGCCGGGTTTTGCGGAATGGATGGAACACTTGATCGGTACTCTGCTTTCAAACACCGTTATTGGTGTGCAGTGATATGCGGCTGTAAAGATGCTGCCGGCCATACTGGTGATTTTGTGCCATGCAGTCAGAAATTGAAAGCACTTGCACTGCCGGCGAATTCATCCCGGATGAATGTATTGTAAATCACCCGGATGGCGGCTTCAAAGTCACGGTCCGCCACACCGATGACCATGGCCAGATCCGTCATTCCCAGGTCGATGGTGCGGATGTGGATGTGTGCCTGTGCCAGAGCGGAAAATACGTTGCTGACGATGTGATCTCGGGCCTGGGTGCCTCTGCCGCCGATGGCCACCAGGGCCAGATCCGAGTCCAGATAAATGGCATCGGGATGCAGTGCGGAATGGACCTGAGAAAGGATCTCAAATTCCTTGCGGTAGTAGGGCTTCTGCGGGACCAGCACGGAAATGGAATCCGGGCTGGTGGGGATGCTTTCGCAGGGAATCTTTTCATGTTCCAGAATGGCAAGAACGGTATTTTCAAATTCCTGAACAGAATCAAACCCTGCCTTGCGGACGCTCAGGGTACAATAGCCCTTCTTGCCTGCAATGCCGGTGATCTCGTGGCTGGGCTGCTGGCCGGCACTGCTGGTGATGAGTGTGCCCAATTCCGCGGGGCTGTTGGTATTCCGGATATTGATCGGGATACCGGCTTCCTTTACGGGATAAATTGCATCCTCATGCAGAACGCAGGCGCCCATCCGGGCCAGCTCATGGAGCTCTTTGTATGTAATGACACCAATGGAAACAGGGTCATCCACAATTCTGGGATCGGCCAGAAGAAACCCGGAAACATCGGTAAAGTTTTCGTAGAGATCGGCGTTCACAGCCCTGGCAACAAGCGAGCCGGTAATGTCAGAGCCGCCCCGAGAGAAGGTTTTTACGGTACCATCCGGCATGGAGCCGTAAAAGCCGGGAATGACCGCAGCATTCAGGCTGGCCAGACGCTTTTTCAGGGCCTGATTGGTTTCCTCGGAAAGAAGATTCCCGTTTTCATCAAAGAGGATCACTTCGGATGCATCCACAAAGGGAAATCCCAGATAAGCGGCCAGAATGAGGCCGTTCAGATACTCCCCCCGGGAAGCCGCATAGTCCTGCCCGTATCCGTTTTTCAGGTCGGTGAAAATCCGGTCCATTTCTGCGCTCAGGTCCAAAGCAAGCCCCAGCCCCGCAATGATCTCCCGGTACCGGCCCCGAATAAGGGTTTCAATGGAAGAGGGGTCTTCTCCGGCTGCGGCTTTTGCATGGCAGGCATAGAGAAGGTCCGTGACCTTCGTATCGTCCGGGTCCCGCCTGCCGGGAGCGGAGGGAATCACATACCGCCTTGCAGGGTCTGCGGCAATGATGTCTTTCGCCTTTTGAAACTGCTCTGCATCTGCCAGCGAGCTGCCGCCGAATTTGATCGTCTTTATCATGGTCTCTCTCCTTTTACAGTCAGCATCCTTCTTGTGAAGCAGAAATGAAACACCTGAAAAAGGAGAGAGCAGATTACTCAGCCCAGTCTGCACTTAAAATCCAGATATCCAAAATCTGTAAGCTGTTTCAATTCATTGTCCGCACTTCTGGCCCAGATGTTGGGAAGCGGCATTCCATTGAAGGTGTTGTTTTTGCAGGTGGTGTAAATGGCCATATCGCCGAAGGTGAGAAGGTCGCCCGCCTGCAAAGGACGGGAAAAACCGTAATCTCCGATGATATCTCCCGACAGGCAGGTGGGCCCTGCCAGACGGTAGGTATGGGGGCCGTCGGATGTGCCGTAGAGGGGGGGCGTGTAGGGCATTTCGATCACGTCCGGCATATGGCAGGCCGCGCTGGCATCCAGGATGGCGATTTTGGTGCCGCCGTTTTCCACAATGTCCAGCACACGGCTGAGAAAAAATCCGGCATTCAGGGCAACCGCTTCTCCCGGCTCCAGATAGACCTGCACACCCCACTGCTTTTGGGCATGGGTGATGCAGCGGCAGAGGGTGTCCAGATCGTAGCCCGGGCGGGTGATGTGGTGCCCGCCGCCCATGTTGAGCCATTTCATTCGGGGCAGCACATCCCCGAAACGTTCCTCCACAGCCTGCAAGGTGGTTTCCAGGGCATCGGAGTCCTGCTCGCACAGGGTGTGGAAGTGCAGACCGTCCAGAAGACGCAGGGTTTCTGCATCCATCTGGGCATCCCAGGCTTGCCGGGTCACGCCCAGGCGGCTGCCGGGGGCACAGGGGTCATAAATATCGTGGCCTTCCTGTGTGGAACACTGGGGATTGATCCGCAGGCCCAGACTTTTGCCCTTGGCCATGGGGGCGAATTTCTTCAGCTGGGCAATGGAATTGAACACGATGTGGTCTGCGTACTGGGGAAGTTCTGCAAATTCGTCATCCCGATAGGCGGCACAGAACACATGGACTTCCTTGTGTCCCATTTCCTCACGCCCCAGCCGGGCTTCGTACAGGCCGCTGGCTTCGGTGCCTGCCAGATACTGGGACAGCATGGGGTAGAAGGCAAAATTGGAAAAGGCCTTCTGGGCAAGAAGGATCTTGGCACCTGTCTGCTGGGCGACCGCTGCCAGGATCTCGCCGTTTTTCTGCAGCTGTGCCTGGTCGATGATGTAGGCCGGAGTGGGGATGCCTGCAAAGAGCTCCTCCGGGGCCCTTCCTGCCAAAGGCAGGAAGGGGGGCCGCATGTCAAAAATCTTTTCCATCAGTCAACCAGCACAGGATCGTGGTTTTCCTGCCGGGGCAGGCCGTACTTGTCCAGAGCATCCAGGAAGGGATCGGGATCGAACTCTTCTACGGTGTGGACACCGGGGGTGGTCCACTTGCCGGTGAGCATCATGAGAGCACCGCACATGGCAGGCACGCCGGTGGTGTAGGAGATTGCCTGGCTGGCTACCTCCTTGTAGCACTCCTGATGGTCGCAGACGTTGTAGATGTAGTAGGTCTTGTCCTTGCCGTCCTTTTTACCGGTGAAAATGCAGCCGATGTTGGTTTTGCCCTTGGTGCGGGGGCCAAGGCTTGCAGGGTCGGGCAAAAGGGCCTTCAGGAACTGGATGGGCACGATTTCGCGGCCCTCGAACAGGATGGGGGTGGTGGACAGCATGCCCACGTTTTCCAGACACTTCATGTGGGTCAGATAGCTCTGGCCGAAGGTCATGAAAAAGCGGATCCGCTTGACTTCGGGGATATTGAGGGCCAGGGATTCGATCTCCTCGTGGTGCAGCAGGTACATGTCCTTATGGCCCACCTGATCGAAGTCGTATTCCCGCTTGATGCTCATGGCAGGGATCTCCACCCAGCGGCCGTCCTCCCAGTAGCTGCCGGGAGCGGACACTTCCCGCAGGTTGATCTCCGGGTTAAAGTTGGTGGCGAAGGCGTAGCCGTGGTCGCCGCCGTTGCAGTCCAGAATGTCGATGGTGTCGATGGTGTCGAACTCATGCTTTTTTGCATAGGCGCAGTAGCTCTGGGTCACACCGGGGTCGAAGCCGCAGCCCAGAAGGGCGGTCAGGCCGGCCTTTTCAAACTTTTCCTTGTAGGCCCACTGCCAGGAGTAGTCAAAATAAGCGGAGAAGCCGGCTTCCTTGCAGCGCTTTTCGTAGATTTCACGCCACTGGGGATCCTCGGTGTTTTCCGGCTCGTAGTTGGCGGTGTCCATGTAGTTGACACCGCAGGCCAGACAGGCATCCATGATGGTGAGGTCCTGATAGGGCAGGGCGATGTTCATCACCAGATCGGGCTTGTAGGAGTTGATCAGGTCAATGACTTCGTTTACATTGTCGGCATTCACCTGTGCGGTGGTGATGACGGTTGAGGTCTTGTCCTTCAGCTCCTGTGCCAGAGCATCGCACTTTTCCTTGGTCCTGCTGGCAATGCACAGCTCGGTGAACACTTCGCTGACCTGGCAGCACTTGCGGATGGCAACGCTTGCAACGCCGCCGCAGCCAATAACCAATACTTTACTCATCTTTCGATCTCCTTTATGCTTTTATTTGTTTTCAGGGTTCAGCAGTGCCAAAACAAGCTCCCGCAGCACCTTGCAGGCGGTGGCTGTGGACATGCCGCTGCTGTCCAGCATGGGGGCCAGTTCGTTTACATCGGCTGCCACCACATTGGCCCTGCACACCGTGGTGATGGCATCCAGAAGCTGCAGGAAGGTAACACCGCCGGCTTCCGGGGTGCCGGTGCCGGGGAATACGGAGCAGTCCAGACAGTCTAAGTCAATGGTGAAATAGACGGGGGTGCCGCTGGCACGAAGGGTTTGCACCAACTCGGCCAGACCTTCAAAAGTGAATTTGTGCATATCCGTGTGCTCATTTGCAAACCGGAATTCCTCCCGGTCGCCGCTGCGGATGCAGAACTGATGGATCCTGCCGTCGCCCACCAGATCGTGGCACCGGCGCAGAACACAGGCGTGGCTGAGCTTGGCACCCAGATAGTCCTGCCGCAGGTCTGCATGGGCATCAAAGTGGATGATGTGCAGATCTGGGTATTTTTTGAGCACCGCCCGGACAGAGCCCAAAGTCACCAGATGCTCGCCGCCCAAAAGCAGGGGGAGCTTGCCGTCCTTCAGGATCTGGGCGGAGCGCTCTTCAATGTCAGAAAGGGCAGCTTCGGCGCTGCCGAAGCACAGCTCGATGTCTCCGCTGTCAAACACGTCATAGTCGGAAAGGTCCCTGTCCTGATAGGGGCTGTACGTTTCCAGACCGAAGCTTTCGTGGCGCATGGCGGCAGAGCCGAACCGGGCGCCGGGGCGGAAGCTGGTGGTGGAATCGAAGGGAGCGCCGAAGAGCACAATGGAAGAGTCCTCGTAGCTGCCCTCGCAGCCGATAAAGGTTTCGATATTGGGGTTCATTCTTCTACCTCCTCCAGCATCCGCTCCAGAAACGCAGGCAGATAAAAAGCGCCCACATGAAGCTTGGGTGTGTAGTAATCTGTGCGGAAATGGTAACTGAGCCACCGGTTGGGGTCGAAATCATCGATGGGATGGTACTTCTTGCTGGCAAAGCCGAAAAGCCAGTAGCCGGCGGCATAGGTGGGGATGTGGGCCTGATAGACCCGGCTGATGGGAAAGGTGGAGGCAATGCGCTGATGGCTGCGCTGCATGGCATCGGCATCGTGGCTGAAGAAGGGGCTGCCCTGCTGATTGACCATGATGCCGTCGTCCCGAAGGGCGTTAAAGCAGATGCCGTAGAATTCCCGGGTGAAGTAGCCCTCGCTGGGGCCGAAGGGGTCGTTGGAGTCAACGATGATCAGATCGTACTGATTGGCCCGCCTGCGGATGAAGCGCAGGGCATTGTCGTAGAAGATGTGCACCCGGTTGTCGTTCAGCCGGCTGGCGTTTTCCGGCAGGTAGACCCGGCAGGCTTCCAAAACCTCCGGGTCCATTTCCACCAGATCGATCCGCTCCACCTGAGGATAACGGGCCAGCTCCTTCACAACGCCGCCGTCTCCGGCACCGATCACCAGGATGTCCTTCACATTGGGATGCACGGACATGGGCACATGGGTGATCATTTCGTCGTAGATGAATTCGTCCCGCTCAGTGAGCATCACGCTGCCGTCCAGAGCCAGGACCCGCCCGAACTCGGGCGTTTCGAAGATATCGATCTGCTGATAGTCGCTTTTTGTGGAAAACAGATGGCGGTTGACACGGATTCCGTGGCGCACATCCGGGGTGTGAAATTCGTCAAACCATAATTCCATAAGCGTTCCTCCTACACAAGCACGTTCAGGTGGAGAATGTCAGGGTCTTCCGGGCCTGTCATGGAGCAGCCCTTTTCCTTGGCATAGCGGATGTAGTCCAGGATCTCCCGGGTGATCCGTTCGCCGGGGGCCAGAATGGGGATACCGGGAGGGTAGCACATGACAAACTCGCTGCAGACCATGCCTTCGGTCTGCTCGATGGGGACACTCTTTTTGGCGGCGTAAAAGGCCTCCTGGGGGCTTGCCACCACCTCGGGGTCGATGTATTCCTGGTTGAGAAGGCCTGCGGGGTCTTTGTGATGGCGGCGGCGGATCTCTGCCATGGCGCTGACCAAACGCTCCAGCTCTTGAGGACGGTCGCCGATGGAAAGATAGGCCAGGATGTTGCCGATATCGCCGAATTCGATCTGAATGTCGTATTCATCCCGGAGAATGTCGTAGACCTCGATGCCTGCAAGACCGATGTCCCGGGTGTGGACGCTGAGCTTGGTGGGGTCGAAGGCATAGATGGAATCGCCGTTTACAAGCTCACTTCCGAAGGCGTAGTAGCCACCGATGGCGTTGATTTCCTCACGGGCGTAGTCGGCCATGTCCACCACCTTGCGGAACACTTCCTTGCCCCGCTGCACCAGATTCCGGCGGCTGATATCCAGACTGGACATGAGCAGGTAGCTGCCGGATGTGGTCTGGGTCAGGTTGATGATCTGCCGCACATAGCCCGGGTTCATCCGGGGGCCTACCAGAAGCAGGCTGGACTGGGTCAGGCTGCCGCCGCTTTTGTGCATGGAAACCGCGGCCATATCTGCCCCGGCGGCCATGGCAGACACCGGCATATTTTCGCCGAAATAGAAGTGGGTGCCGTGGGCCTCATCCGCAAGGCAGTACATACCTGCATCGTGGGCCATTTTGACAATGGCCCGCAGGTCGCTGCAGATGCCGTAGTAGGTGGGGTTGTTCACCAGAACTGCCACCGCATCGGGATGCTGCTGGATGGCCTTTGCCACCTGCTCCCGTTTCATGCCCAGAGAAATGCCCAGACGGTGGTCCACTTCTGGATTTACATAAACCGGGATGGCACCGCACAGAACCAGAGCGTTGATGACGCTGCGGTGGACGTTGCGGGGCAGGATGATCTTGTCGCCCCGCTTGCAGGTGGAAAGCACCATGGTCTGCACCGAGCTGGTGGTGCCGCCCACCATCAAAAAGGCATCCGCGGCACCGAAGGCATCCGCTGCCAGGATCTCCGCTTCCCGGATCACGGAAATGGGATGGCACAGATTATCCAAAGGCTTCATGCTGTTCACGTCCACCGCCACGCACTGCTGGCCCAGGAATTCCGTCAGTTCCGGATTTCCCCTGCCGTGCTTATGGCCGGGAACGTCGAAGGGGACCACCCGCATATTGCGGAATTTCTGCAAAGCCTCATAGATGGGCGCTCTGGTCTGATCCGGATTTGTGTTTTTGTTTTCCATTTTCGACCCTCTCTCTCATTGCCTATTGCCCTAGAATGCAAAAAAGTGGTGTGCCGCAAAGCAGCACACCACTTGTAGAGCCGATATCGATACACCCGTTCCCCAAAATCACGCCCATGGGCGCAATACCGCAAAAAAAGCGGGGGATTTTTGGAAGGACAGCGTGTTTCAATCACAATGGGATCAGAGTCTATATAGCAAAAAATACTTTTACTACTCTTATTGACCATTTCACAAGTATATGCCGCTAGGCACTGGTTTATAGTAACCAACTTATAAAACTGAGCTTTTAACTCAATCAATAAGGCAACAGAAGTTGCCAACTGCGTAACCGCAGCTTTCGGCATTCGACCCGGCTGTCCGTATGGCCTTGGCCATATCCCTTTTTGTGATATGGCGGTCGCAATTTGCTTTGGAAAGACTCTTTCCAAATGAGATCGGGTGCATTGTATCACGAAATGGGATTTGTTGTCAATAGCGAATATAAAATTTGTTACAGAAAGAAATCTGCACTGTTTTGCGGCGGAATGCATTAAATTAGAACGAAATAATGCTGAACTTTGTGCAATGATCTGAAAAAATGGATCTCTGCAAAAGGGACTGCCTCTTGATGGGGCTGCCTGTTTTTGCTAAAATAAATTCAAAGATGCAGAGCGCTGAAAGCGCTTCGAACTTTGAAATACAGCCCTTGAACATTCGAATTTGGCGGATAATGGTGACACTTGGGAGGTGCTAAAATGAATAAGATCATCGTGAACGAAAAAATCAGCTGCATCGAAGCATCCGATCATCCTCTTTCGGCAGACGTGGGGATCATTCGGGAAAACGATGCCGCCTGGCTTTATGATGTGGGGAACGGAGAAAACCCGATCTCGGAACTCAAGGAAGGCTGCAACGTGGTCCTGTCCCATTTTCACGCAGATCACATTGGCAATATCGGCAGGCTCCGGCCCAAAGAGCTGTATCTTTCAAAAGAAACCTATGGGCACCTTCCAAAAGAAATGGCGGCAGACGGCGGCATCCACATTGTTACTGAACCGGTCAGCATTGGAAATCTGTATATCTTTCCGTTGCCGTCCAGCCACGCAAAAGGCAGCCTGGGGCTGGAAATAGACGGGACCTATGCGTTTGTAGGCGATGCCCTTTACTGCAAAGCGAAGAATGACCGCTATGTGTATAATGCGCAGCTGCTGAAAGAAGAAATTGACGTACTGAATAGTCTGCGTTCTCCTTTTTTGCTTGTGAGCCACTTCAAAGGGCTTGTTCGCAAAAAAGAAGATGTGCTGGAAGAATTGAAAACGATATATGCGATGCGGGAAAAAGACTGCCCGGAGATCCTGATTGGAAAATAAAACAAGGAGAGAGGCCGGCAGATTTTCAAAACAGATGGATTTTATAAATGGAGTGATTGGAATGGACATTCATTATCAAAATATTCAAATTCGAAATGCCGCTGTGTCCGATGCAGAGCAGATCTGTGCCTGGTGGAATGATGGAGCGGTGATGGCCCATGCGGGGTTTCCCAAAGGACTGGGAACCACCCTGGAAAAGGTGATAAAGGAAATCGAGGGGGGCAATGATCGGAATCGGCTTTGCATCCTCCTGTCAAAGGGAGTTCCCATTGGTGAAATGAATTACCGCATCGCAAAAGAGAGCAAAACTGCACAGATCGGCATTAAAATTTGTGATGCATCCAACCAAAATCACGGTCTGGGCAAGCTTGCTTTGAGCCTTTTCATTCGGGAACTCTTTTCCGTGTATGGTATCTCCAAAATCACCGTGGATACAAGCCTTAAAAATGAGAGGGCACAGCATGTTTACGAACAGCTTGGCTTTCAAAAAACTGCGGTGGAAGTGGATTCCTGGCGGGATCAGCTGGGGCAGCTTCAATCGGCAGTGCTGTATGAACTTACCCCCGAAAACTTTAGATCCTATATTCCCTGATTGGGAGCTGCCTGAAAGGAGACCGGTTTTTATGATGGAGTATAAAGTGATCACGGTAAAGACTCCCGAGGATGCCGAGCAGGAAATGAACCGATACGCAGCCGAAAATTGGACGGTCAAGGCCGTGACCTTTTGGGAAACCGCCATGTCTTACCGCCTGGTCATCACGCTTGAGCGCCCGGCAAAACAGGGGTAAAAGGCCGCAGGGCCGTCCCTTGAAAGCATTTTGCTGATTTGCTATAATAGAAAAGTTGATTTTGGCCCGGCTGGAACCGGTTCCAAAGGGATTAAAAGAGAAGGGTAGAAAACGTGGAGAACAAAAAGAAGGAAACCGGCCGCAGGGCCAAAGCAGTGGGTGTGGGGCTGTGGCTCTTTCTGCTGCTTTTTTTAACGCTGAGCCTGATTTGGGCCGCTGTGCATTTTGGCCGCATCGGCATGGATGAGATCCTGTTCACCCTGAATATGCCGCTGGAGGGCAGCGGCTCCGGCTTTGTGCAGGCATTCCTTTTGCAGGCGCTTTTGCCGGCGGTGCTGCTTGCAGCGGCAGCCCTTGGTGCGGCTTTTGCTTACCGGCGCAAAAATCCCCGGCGGGCCGAAAAGAAAAGCCGGAAACGGCTGGTTTTGCTGGCTGCGGTGTGGACGGTGCTTTTGCTGGCAGCGGCCGAGGTGGAATTTTCCTTTTTGGGCTTTTTCAAAAACCAGCTGAACCGCTCCACCTTTATTGAAGAGGAATATGTGGACCCCGGCTCTGTGCAGCTGGAATTTCCCGCAAAGAAGCGGAACCTTGTATGGATCATGATGGAATCCGGCGAAAGCTCCAATCAGGACAAGGCAAACGGCGGCCTGTTTGATGTGAACTATACCCCGGAGCTTACCCAGATCGCAAAGGACAACGTGAGCTTTTCCCAGTCGCAGCTGCTGGAAGGGGCCGCCGTTGCGCCCGCCTGCGGCTGGACCGTGGCCGGCATGGTGGCCCAGTTTTCCGGCCTGCCCTTAAAGCTTTACAAATATGAGGGCGGCATGGGTGCGGATAACAGCATGGGCAAATATGAGCAGTTCCTGCCGGGCGTTACCGCACTGGGAGACATCCTGGAAGACGAGGGCTACAAAAACTATTACATGCTGGGCTCTGCGGCAAAATTCGGCGGTCAGGATACCCTGATGCGCCAGCACGGAAACTATACCATCTGGGACCATACCGCTGCCCGCAGAGAAAAATTCATCCCAAACGACTACTTTGTGTGGTGGGGGATGGAGGACAAAAAGCTGTTCGATTACGCAAAGGAAAAGCTCACCGAAATTTCCAAAAACCCGGAGCCCTTCAATTTCTACTGCATTACCATCGACACCCACAACGGCGGCGGCTATGTCTGCCCTCTGTGCAGAAACGAGCACCCGGAGCAGTACGGCAATGTGTGGTCCTGCTCTTCCCGCCAGGTGAACGAGTTTGTGGAATGGCTCAAAGAGCAGCCCTTTTATGAAAACACCACCGTGATCATCACCGGTGACCATTGCAGCATGGAGTCCGGCTTTTATGCCGGCTATCCTTCGGATAAGCACCACGGCGGAACCGTGCGCAAGGTGTACAACGCCATTCTGAACCCGGCAAAGCAGCCGGATGCCAAGGCCGAAAAGGACCGGCGCTTCACCACTTTGGACTTTTTCCCAACGGCGCTTTCGGCACTGGGGGTGGAAATCCAGGGTGAGCGGCTGGGCCTTGGAACCAATCTTTTCTCCGGCAGCCCCACCCTTTCGGAGGAGTACGGCTATGAAAAGCTGTTTGACGAGCTGGACCGGAAATCGGATTTTTACAACGAACAGTTCCTGTATGCCCAAAAGGAGCAATGAGCCAAAAAGCACCGCCCACGGACGTGGGGCGGTGCTTTTTGTGTACAGCGAAACGGCCGGGCGGCGCGGCTTTCAACAAAGGCGTAAAAGCAGAAAATAATTCTGCCGACCGGCCGGAAAACCAATGGATTTCTTTATTTTCCTGTGCTATAATCTGCTCAAACATAGGCAGCGATCGATTTGGAAATGGTGGTGAAAAAATGACAGAACTGGAAAAATTCATAGAAGAAATGAAAGAAAAATACGGAGATTTGGTGATCGCTCAAAAGCGTACCTGCGGCGAAGAAATACCGGCGCAGATACCAAAACCGCTGAAGGAACTGTATACAAGCTATGAGAGCTTGGAATTTCCTTTTGGCGTAATTAATTCACCGAAAGATGCATTGGAAACCTCAAACAGTGGAGAACCGTTCAAAAGCGAGGGCTGGTTCTGCTTTGGATTTGACCGATATTTTTCTTTTTGGATTTGCAGCTATCAGCCGGATGATGAGGGGCTTTGGATCACATCGTGGGACCATGAGTCCGACTGTGAAATCGAAGGAGCTTATGCATCTCTGGTGGAATTTTTAAAAGACATGGAAGAAGAATACCAAGAAGATCAGGAGGATTGAAATGATTCGTTGGCTGGAGCATGAAGAAGGAGAAGGGCGGTTCAACAGCGCATTTTTCCGCAATGAGGAAGATGATGAATTCATTGTGTATGTCATAACAGAATGGCCGGACTACAAAGAATGTGCCGAAAAATGCGTGGAGGCCTTCAACGCCCTTCCCTCAAAGGCGATCGATGAGATCTGTGAAAAGCTCATCGTCTGCGCACAAGAGGGCGGGATCGAGGAGGATTTCGACCTGCCGGAGCTGGAGGACCCTCGGGATATCCTGAATCATTGCTGGTTTGGGGTGTTTTATGTGGATATGGCAGGCAAAGATGACCGGCCCGCATACGCTGTGGAAGGCGAAGGCGAGTGGGGCGAAAATATCGGATTTGTCATCGACGATGACCAGGTGGTCTATGTGGGCACCGATTATCTGGAGCACATGAAAAACGCACAATGATTTGCGGCGATGCCGCTGAAAAATAACCGAAAATCGCAAAAGGGCCGCTGACACACTTTGCAGGTGCAAAGGTCAGCGGCCCTTTTTTTCTTGTTTTTCAAAAGAACATTCCTTTTGCCGAAAACCCGAAAAACACCGGGAAAGCTGCAAGCGGAAAAAGGCAAAAGCTTTTGGGGCAGGCGGCGGGGCATCGGCATGGGTGCCGCATGGGAAAATGCAAAAAACGGAGCAGGCTGAAAAGCTTGCTCCGTTTTGGTGCCGATGGTGGGACTTGAACCCACACGGTGTTGCCACCAACGGATTTTGAGTCCGCATCGTCTGCCATTCCGACACATCGGCGAATAACAAAAACTATTATAATATGGTTTTGCCGGAAAATCAAGAGGCAATTTGAGCAAAACCCCTGAAATTGTAGCATTTGTCTGGATTTATGGGGTAAAGATTGGGTATAATTTTGTTGACAAATTCCTGCGAAACGGTTAAACTGATAAAGTATATTGAAGCTATGCAGGGCCGCATTCCGGCGGCCTGGTCGGAGATGCAGTATGGCCCATCTTACCCCCCAGCTCATCCAGGATGCAAAGGCCGGAAATGAAACGGCGCTTGCGGCAGTGCTGGCATCCATGATGCCGTGCCTGCGCATAACGGCGGCCCGGGGCGTCTGCCCGGGGCTTGAACAGGAGGATGCCCTTCAGGAAGGAATCATCGGCCTGTTCGCCGCCCTGAAAAGCTACCGCCCGGATCAGGGCACGGGGTTTGAGACCTATGCATCGGTCTGCATTCAGAATGCAGTATCGGCAGCCGCGCGGGCAGCCGGCCGAAAAAAGCATGGCCCATTGAACAACAGCCTTCCTCTGGATGAGGATCAGCCCTCTCCCGGGCCGGAGGAGATCGCCATTCGCCGTGAGCAGATGGCGGCAACTCTGGAGGCCATCAGCTCACGCCTTTCGCCCTTTGAACAGGCGGTGCTGAGCCGGTATTTGGATGGCAGCAGCTACCAGCAGATCGCGTGTCAGCTGGGCAGGACCCCCAAAGCAGTGGAGAACGCCCTGTTCCGGCTCCGCCGCAAACTGCGCAGTGAGCAGGACCCCAATCAGGCTTGAGCCCAAACGGGCTTAGCAATATATTCAATATGTGCCCCTGTAGCTTAACATTTAGAGCATTGGTCCAGACCAAAGGTGATGGTTGAAATCCTTCCGCGGGCAAAATAACAAATGCAGAGGAGATATCTAGCATGTTTGAAGACAAGACCTTAGTATGCAAAGAGTGCGGCAAGGAGTTCGTGTTCTCCGCAGGTGAGCAGGAGTTTTATGCAAGCCGTGGCTTCGAGAATGAGCCCCAGCGCTGCAAGAGCTGCCGCGATGCCCGCAAGAACGCCACCCGTGGTACCCGTGAGATGTTCGACGCTACCTGCGCTGCCTGTGGCAAGGCTTGCAAGGTTCCCTTCCAGCCCCGTGAGGACCGCCCTGTTTACTGCAGCGAGTGCTTCGCAAAGATGAAGGATGAGCAGTAATTTTTCTGCTTAATGAAAGAGCGTTCCGAAAGGAGCGCTCTTTTCTTTTGCCCTGAAAGCCTGCGTTTGGGCCGCTCCGGCGGCCCTTTTCTTGTATTTCGGCGGGTTTTGCGGTACAATAACCAAAGATCATACCGACGAAAGGGGATGCTCCCATGCTTTGCAGGCGTGCTGCCCGGCAGGCAAAAAAACACCGGCGGGCCCTGGGCGGGCTTGCGCTGGCTTTGCTGCTGGTGCTGGCCCTTGGATGGACCGGCTACAATCTGCACCACATTATGAAAAACGTGCCCGAATACCAGATCGTGCACGATGGATATACCGAAAAACAGACCCTCTACCCCAAAGACCCGGCAGCGGGCCTTGAGGGCACCCTGCCAAAAGGCAGCGGCCAGACCCTTTACGGCCTGCGGCTGATGAGCGCCACCGGCGGCCGGGTCTCCCACGGCAGCTATACTTTGGAGCTGCTGACGGGGGAAACGGCAGTGGCCGGCGGCACCGGCGATATGACCGTTTTCCTGGACGGCGCCTTTGTGGATCTGCTGTTCGATGCACCGGCTGTTTTGCAGCCGGGCGAAAGCTACCGGTTCCGGCTGAGCTTTGCCCCCGACACCCCGGAAGATATGGTGGGCCTTGTGTATGGCGAAGGGGAGCTTTCGAACCCGGAGCTCTGGCTTTACGATGCCGCCGAAACGCCTCAAGGCGGGCGCACGGCTGCGATGCAGTATATCACCAATTACACCGGGCAGGGCTTTGCCCTGCGCTGGTTTGCGCCCATCGCCCTTGTTTTGGCTTTGGTGCTGCTGCTGGGCTGGTGGCTCATCTTTGTGAAAAAGGCAAAGCCGGAAACAGTTTTCCTGGTGTTTGCGCTGGGCCTGGGCTTTGTTTTTGCGGCAGTCACCCCGCCGCTTGCCGGCCCGGATGAATATGTGCACGCCGCCGGAGCCTATGGCATGGCAAGCCGCATGACAGGCGGTGCGGGCGCAGAGGATGACCTTCTGCCCATGCGGGCGGAGGATGCCGCCCACATGCTGGATCATTCCGGCCCCATCGGCCCCATTGCTTATAAAAACAGCATCGATGGCTTTGCAAAAACGGGCGTTTCGCCAAAGCTTTCCCAAACGGCGCAGGTGCGCAGCCCCATTTCGGTGCAGCCGGTCCAGTATCTGGCCCAGTCGCTGGGGATGCTCTTGGCCCGCAAACTGGGCCTTGGCTTTTATCCCATGCTGTTTTTGGGCCGGGTGTTCAATCTTGTGCTGTTTGCGCTGCTGGCGGCGCTGGCCGTGCGGGCAGCGCCGGTGGGCAAATCCCTGTTCTTTGCGGCGGGGCTTCTGCCGGCCTGTCTGTCGCTGGCGGGAAGCCTTTCGGCGGACCCGGCAGTGATCGGCCTGAGCTTTCTGTTCACAGCCCTTTGCTTAAAGGGCCGGTATGGGGACGGGGCATTCGGCGCGGGGCACTGCCTTGTGCTGGCGGCGCTGGCCCTTCTGCTGGCACCCAGCAAGGCCATCTATCTGCCGGTGGTGCTGCTGTGCCTGATGATCCCGGCCAAAAAGCTGGGCGGCAAAACGCAGGCCATCCTCTGGAAGGCGGGCATCCTGGGGGCCGGGCTGGCAAGCTGGCTTTCGGTGAACCGTGCCGCACTGGCCAGCGTGTTTTTGGCGGTGGATGTGGACCGCATCGGCCTTGCCTTTGTGGGCGTGGTCATTTTGGCCATTGCCTTTGCCCTGAGCTGGTATCTGTGGAACGACCGGCCGTTTTACCGCAAAGCTGTTTTTGCCGGCATCGGGGCGGTGGTGCTGCTGGGGGCGGCGGCCGCCGTGTGGATCGGCAGCAACAGCGGTATCCACCTGACGCCCGAGGAATATGCCGCATCCATTCAGCCCAACGGCGAATCCCTGTATGTGTTCTCGGTGGGATATGCGTTGTCTCACCCGATGCAGGCGGTGAAGCTGGTGCTGAACACCGTCGGCCGGGAGCTTCCTGTATATTTGCAGGGCCTTTTGGGAAGCCTGCCTGGTGAACCCATCGTGCACGGCATCCAGCTGAGCTGGACACTGACCATCGGCCTTTTGCTGCTGGTTTTGGCAGTTTCCATGCGCGGGGCAAACGAGCCCCGGCGGCTCACAAACGGGGTGCGGTGGGGTATCGGCCTTACCGCGGCGGCGGTTGCCCTTCTGATGATCGCAGCCTGCATCAACTGGACCCCCATCAACAGCCAGGTGGTGTTCGGCATCCAGGGACGGTATCTGCTGCCGGTGCTGCCGCTGTTTTTGCTGTGGCTGGGCGATTTCGACACCTTTGCCCGCAAAAAAGACCGCAGCGGCGCACTCACCCTTTGCAGCGGGCTTTTGGGCGCAGCAGCGGCCCTGGAGGCACTTCTGCTGTTTGCGGCCGGCTGAAACAGTTGCAAATAACACCAGTTTGGTATATGATTAAGTTCAAAACCGGGGATCACCCCCAAAAAAAGAAAGAGGAATGAACAATGCAGATCACAAAAAACACCATCATTGGCGATATTCTGGATACCGACGGCACCGTAGCCCCCATCTTTTTGAGCATCGGCATGCACTGCCTGGGCTGCCCCGCAAGCCGCGGCGAGACCATTGAGGAGGCCTGCATGGTGCACGGCGCCGATGCAGACGCTCTGGTTGCAGAGCTGAACCGTCATTTCGGCAATGCCTGAGGCACCGCATCTGGACGAACGCCTTTCGGCCGCTGCACGGCTGGTGAAACCCGGCGTGCCGGCGGCCGATATCGGCTGTGACCACGCAAAGCTTTCGGCCTGGCTGGTCTGCACCGGCCGCTGCCCCCGGGTCATCGCCTGCGACCTGCGGGAGGGCCCGCTGCAAAAAGCGGCGGCCACCTGCCAGGAGTACGGCTGTGAGGACCGGGTGGAGCTGCGCCTGGGCAGCGGGCTGGAGCCGGTGAAGCCGGGCGAAGCGGAAAGCATCGTGATGGCCGGCATCAGCGCACAGACCACCATTGAAATTTTGGAAGCTGCGCCCTGGGTGAAAACGCCGGGCCTGCGGCTTGTATGCGTTCCGGCCACCAAGGTCTGGGTGCTGCGGCGCTGGCTGTGGCAGCAGGGTTTTGAAATGCTGGCCGATGAGCCGGTTCGGGCCCAGGGCCGCTGGTACACCGCCCTTTCGGCGGAATATACCGGCAGATGCTATGAGCCTTCGGACCGGGACTGTGCCTTCGGCCTTGCCGGCCCGGAAGGAATGGAGCCCGGATACCGGGCACACCTGAGCGAAAAGATCGAAAAGCTGCGCCTGGGCGCAAAGGCAAACCCGGACCGTCTGCAACGGCTGGAGCGGCTTTTGAACGAACTGAAATAAAATAAGGGAACGGAGGGGACCGTATATGGCAAGGATCGAAGAAATCCGGCAGTTCATGCAGCAGCTGGCTCCCGCAGAGCTTGCCGCCGACTGGGACAATGTGGGCGTTCTGGTGGATTGTTCGGTGGACATCACCAGCATCCTGGTTTCGCTGGACATCACCGAAGAGGTGGTGGTGGAAGCGGAGATGCAGGGCTGTCAGCTGATCGTTTCCCATCATCCGGTCATCTTCAAGCCCCTTTCCAGGATCGGCCGGCGGGACGTGCCCTTCCGCATGATCAAAAAGAACATTTCCGCCCTGTGCGCCCATACCAATCTGGATGCGGCCCAGGGCGGCGTGAACGACATCCTCTGCAAGCTGTTTGAAATCAGCAGCGCAGAGCCTTTTGGCGAAGAGGGCATCGGCCGCATCGGCCGTGTGGCCCCCACCGACGTGCGGCATCTTGCCGACCGCTGCAAGGACACGCTGGATGCGGGCGGGGTCAAGCTGGTGGATACCGGCAAGCCCATCACCCGTCTGGCAGTAGTAGGCGGTTCCGGCGGCAGCATGGTGAAAGAAGCGGCAGCCGCCGGTGCGGATGCCCTGCTCACCGGCGAAGCCAGCCATCACGATGCGCTGGATGCCCGCAGCCTTGGCATGAGCCTGATCGTGGCCGGCCATTATTCCACCGAGATCCCCATTGTGCCGGTGCTGGCCGACAAGCTCTCCCGGCATTTCCCGGATCTGCGGGTGCTGTGCAGCCGCCGCTGCAAGGACCCCTATACATATTTATAACAGCAAAGGGGCCGCACAAAGCGGCCGAAAAATTTACCCAAAACGCAAAGCAGCCGGGCCTGCCTTTGGCACAGCTGCTTTTTTTAGACCCTTTTAAAGGAGGTAGTGAGAATGGCATTGGATGCAGCCCTGATGGCCCTGATGGCAAGGGAACTGTCTGATAAGCTTTTGGAGGCCCGGATCGACAAGATCTTTGAGCCCACCCGGGACGAAGTGGTTTTGACCCTGCGCACCCGGACCGATACATTTAAACTGCTGCTTTCGGCCCGCAGCGGCTCTGCCCGGGCCTGCCTGACCCGGGAAAGCTTTGAAAACCCCCAGGTGCCGCCCAGCTTCTGCATGCTGCTGCGAAAGCACCTGTCCGGCGGCAAGCTCATGTCGCTCACCGCAGAGCCGGGCGACCGGATCCTGTATTTCCGCTTTCAGTGCGTGAATGAAATGGGGGATCTGGTCCAGAATATCCTGGCGGTGGAGCTGATGGGCCGGTATTCCAACCTGGTTTTGGTGCAGGAAGGCCGCATCATCGACGCACTCAAGCGGGTGGATTTTGAGGATTCGCCCATTCGGCAGCTGCTGCCGGGCCTTTCCTACACGCTGCCGCCCAAGCCCCCCCGCCCGGATTTCTTTGCAAAGGAACCGGAAGAGCTGGTGGCGCTGGCGGCACAAAAGGACCTGCCCGCTTCGGATGCGCTTATGAAGAGCTGCTCCGGCCTTGGCCCGGTGCTCTGCCGGGAGGCGGCGTTCCGTGCCTTTGGGGCGGCGGTGCCCCAGGCCGACTGCATGACCGAAGCGGAGAAGCAGCGCCTTGCCGGGGCTATCCGGGAGATCCAGGATGCCTACCGGGAGGGCGGCAGGGCCTGGATCGCTTCGGACGAAACCGGCAAGCCGGTGGAGTTCAGCTTCCTGCCCCTTACCCAATACGGCACCGACCGGCTGACCGGTTTTGAAAGTTACAGCGAAATGCTGGAGCACTATTACAGCCGCAAGGACCGGGTGGAGCGCCTGCGCCAGAAGAGCCATGATCTGCAGAAAACGGTGAAGAATCTTTACGAGCGGGCGGTGCGCAAGCAGGCGGCCCGTAAGGAGGAGCTGGCACAGAGCGGCAAGGCGGATGAGCTGCGCCTGTGCGGGGAGCTGCTGCAGGCGAACCTCTGGGCGGTGGAAAAGGGCGCGCGCAGCGTTACCGTTACCAACTATTATAATAATGAACCCAAAACCATTCGGCTGGACCCCAGGCTTTCGGCAAACGGCAATGCCCAGAAGTATTTCAAGGACTACCGCAAAAAGCAGACGGCGGCCAAAATGCTGGTCAAGCTGATGGCAGACGGCGAGCGGGAGATCGAGTACCTGGGCACTGTATTGTATGAGGTGGAGTCGGCCAGCGGCGAGCAGGCTTTGGGGGAGATCCGGGCCGAGCTGAAAAGCCAGGGCTACCTGAAGTATTACAAGATGCGGGACAAAAAGCAGAAGCCTGCCGATTTCCTGCGCTATCGTTCTTCGGACGGCTTCCTCATCCTGGTGGGCCGCAACAATGTGCAGAATGAAAAGCTCACCCTGCACACCGCCCGCGGCAAGGACCTGTGGTTCCATGTGAAGAATGCGCCGGGCAGCCATGCGGTGGTCATGAGCGAGGGCAGAGATATCCCCCTGACCACCCAGAACGAGGCGGCACAGCTGGCGGTGGTGCACTCCAGCCTGTCCGGCGGGGTCAAGGTGCCGGTGGATTACACCGAGGTGCGCAACATCCGCAAAACCGGCGACCTGCCCCCGGGAATGGTGCTGTATGAGCACTATGAGACCGGCTATGTGACCCCGGAAGAGGGCATCGCAGAAAAGCTGGCCGAAGAGGGCAGGCGCTGAAAAGCACAGAAACAAAAACAGTCCGGCGGGCGGCGAACCGGGGGCAGAACCCTGGTGCAAGGCCCGCCGGAGCTGTTGAAGTGCAGGGAAGGGGAACAAAACCCTCATTTTACGGACGATTTTCGACCCGCTGGAAACGATTGGGCAAAAGAACAAAAAAGCCGAAAAATTTTCTAACTTTTTTACAAAAAACCCTTGCAACACCCGGAACTGTGTGTTACAATAAATCTCGGCTGCAAAAGGCTTGTGTAGAAAACAAGCTACGCAAGCCGCGATATGCGTTGATGCGGGAGGTTGCCGAACATCAGTTCGGGTTTTTCCGCGGAGTATGTCCGATCTAGAACCGGGCGCAAGTATTACTGAGAGCAAAGGGATACGTACACTACTGCATTCTGCGGGGCGTACCAATGTCCATCTTAATTTGCTGAAGGAATTGTCCGGGGGAACTGTAGGTTACGGTTCACCGGCTTTTATCGTGCCAAATTTTGAAACACCCGGCGCTGTGTTCAGTAATCCATCGGTCCGCCTAGGCACCAAAATAATATAGGAGGCGAACAAAATGGCAGTCAAAGAAAAAATCAGAATCCGTCTGCAGAGCTACGATCATCAGCTGATCGATTCCGCTGCGGAGAAGATCGTGGAGACCGCTAAGCGCACTGGCGCTCGCGTGTCCGGCCCCATTCCTCTCCCCACCGATCGGGAAGTGGTCACCATCCTGCGTTCTGTCCATGTCAACAAGGACAGCCGTGAGCAGTTTGAGAGCCGCACCCACAAGCGTCTGATCGACATTCTGAAGCCGTCCAACAAGACGGTTGAGGCTCTCATGAGCCTGCAGCTCCCCGCTGGCGTTGACATCGAGATCAAATTGTAAGAGAGCATAACCCCTTTGCGGGCTATGTAAGGGCGGACGAATGAGCCGCCAACTGCACGGAGCGCAAAGTGCTCAAATCACAAACGACCCGATCGAAACGAAAGTGGAGAGGTCATGTTGGCGCTTACAATATTATAGAAAGCGTCAACCAATAACCTATCAGGAGGAGAAAAAAATGCAAAAAGGTATCATCGGCAAAAAGCTGGGCATGACTCAACTGTTCGATGAGAACGGCAAGGTAGTACCTGTGACCGTCATCGAGGCCGGCCCCTGCACCGTGGTGCAGAAGAAGACCGTCGAGAGCGACGGCTACCAGGCCATCCAGCTGGGCTATGGCGACATCGCCCTGCACAATGTAAACAAGCCTGCCAAGGGTCACTTTGACAAGGCTGATGTGGCTCCCAAGCGCACCCTGCGCGAGTTCCGTCTGGACGATATCAGCGGTATGAATGTGGGCGACATCCTGAAGGCTGACGTCTTCGCCGCTGGCGACCGCATCGACGTGATCGGCACCAGCAAGGGTAAGGGCTACGCTGGCAGCGTAAAGCGCTGGAACAACCACGTGATGCGCAAGACTCACGGTACCGGCCCCATCGCCCGCCACGCTGGCTCCATGGGCGCTGTTTCCAGCCCCAGCCGCGTATTCAAGGGCAAGCAGCTGCCCGGCCACATGGGTGCTGAGCGCATCACCGTTCAGAACCTGACCGTCGTCAAGGTTGACGCGGAGAACAATCTGATCGCTATCAAGGGCGCAGTTCCCGGCCCCAAGGGCTCCGTGGTCTGCATCAGCGACAGCGTGAAGGAGTAAGGAGGAAAGCACAATGGCAAAATTTGACGTTTTGGATATGAACGGCAAGAAAGTTGACACTGTCGAGCTTTCCGACGCCGTATTCGGTATCACCCCCAACGAGAAGGCTGTACATGCTGCCGTGGTGAACTTCCTGGCCAACCAGCGTCAGGGCACTCAGAGCACCAAGACCCGCAGCGAGGTTTCCGGCGGCGGCCGTAAGCCCTGGCGTCAGAAGGGTACCGGTCACGCCCGTCAGGGTTCCATCCGGGCTCCCCAGTGGACCCACGGCGGTATCGCTCTGGGCCCCAAGCCCCGCGATTACAGCTATCGCTTGAACCGTAAGGTGAAGCGTCTGGCCATCCTGAGCGCCCTGAGCGCAAAGGCTGCTTGCGGCGACATGATCGTTGTTGACAAGCTGGCTATGGACGAGTACAAGACCAAGACCGTGGTCGCTATGCTCAGCGCAATCGGCGCCGGCAAGAAAAACCTGATCGTCACCCCCGCTGTTGAAGCAAAGCTCGTTAAGAGCGCTGCCAACATCCCCGGTGTGACCACCACCGTTGCCACCAGCGTGAACACCTATGACGTTGTAAACGCCGACAAGTTCATCGTGAGCGTGGATGCGGCTAAGAAGCTTGAGGAGGTTCTGGGCTAATGAAAACTGCACAAGACATCATCCTGGCTCCTGTCATTACCGAGAATTCCATGATGGGCGTTGCAGCCAAGAAGTACACCTTCAAGGTTGCTACCGACGCTAACAAGGTGGAGATCGCCAAGGCCGTCGAAAAGCTGTTCGGCGTGCAGGTCGCCAAGGTAAACACCATCAACGTGCGCGGCCGTTTCCGCCGCCAGGGCATGCACGGCGGCTACACCGCCGCAGCGAAGAAAGCCATCGTTACCCTGAAAGAGGGAAGCAAGGGCATCGAGTTCTTCGAGAGCATGATCTAATAGCTGCTCTCGCAGCTCCTTAAGAGCCTGAGAAGGCTCAAGTATGGGGATATGACCCCGATAATAATTCATAAGTTATAAGAAGGAGAAAGACAATGGCTATCAAAAAGTTTAAGCCGACTACCCCGGGTCGCCGCGGTATGACTGTTACTGATTACAGCGTACTGAGCAAGGTCGAGCCCGAGCGCAGCCTGCTGGTGCCCATGAAGAAGGCTGCCGGCCGTAATAACACTGGCCGCATCACCGTGCGTCATCGCTGCGCCGGTAACCGCACCAAGTATCGTCTGGTTGACTTCAAGCGCAACAAGTTTGACGTCCCCGCTACCGTGCTCACTCTGGAGTACGATCCCAACCGTTCCGCTCACATCGCTCTCATCCAGTATGAGGACGGCGTGAAGAGCTACATCCTGGCTCCCGATGGCCTGGCTGTGGGCGACACCGTTATGGCTGGCCCCAACGCCGACATCAAGCCCGGCAACGCTCTGCCTTTCGCCAACATTCCTGTTGGTACCATTATCCACAACATCGAGCTGTACCCCGGTAAGGGCGGCCAGCTGGTGCGCAGCGCCGGCAACATGGCTCAGCTGATGGCTAAGGAGAATGGTTACGCTCTGGTTCGTCTGCCTTCCGGCGAGATGCGCAACATCCCGCTGAACTGCATCGCTACCATCGGTCAGGTGGGCAACGTGGATCATGAGAATGTGAACCTGGGCAAGGCTGGCCGCCGCCGTCACATGGGCTGGCGTCCCACCGTTCGTGGTTCCGTCATGAACCCCTGCGATCACCC
Organism: Allofournierella sp.; assembly: GCA_020025635.1. Classification (GTDB taxonomy): domain Bacteria; phylum Bacillota; class Clostridia; order Oscillospirales; family Ruminococcaceae; genus JAHHRU01. Next base: position 62 of record JAHHRU010000006.1, on the reverse strand, counting down.
CCACGGCGGTGGTGAGGGCAAGTGCCCGGTTGGCCGTCCCGGTCCTGTTACCCCCTGGGGCA
>JAHHRU010000005.1 GCA_020025635.1 Allofournierella sp. | reverse complement strand
CAATTCGCCCATCAACCTACGAACTGAAATGGAGGTCTATATGAACGAGATCAATTTGCGGGAGCTGTATCCCCATACTTATAAAACCGATACCTATGTGGAAGTCTCTGATGATGTGCTGGAGGCCATCAAAGCCCATGAGCGGGCCGAAGCTGCCCGTGAGCGGAAGATGTACCGCTATAAGGCACACTACTCTCTGGATCGTGGTGACGGCATTGAGCATGATGCTTTGTACCAGCCACCAACACCGGAAGAGATCATTCTGGAGCAAACGATCCGGGAGAAGCTGTATGCTGCCGTTATGGAGCTGCCGGAGAAGCAGGCAAAGAGGATCTATGCTCATTTCTATCTTGGCATGAGCAAGGCAGAAATCGCTCGGCAAGAAGGCGTCGCTGAGAATGCTGTTCGGGAAAGTATTAACCGTGGCTTAAAGTATCTTGCCATCCAGATGGAAAAATACAGATAAGCACTGATAAAAGCAGGGGCTACCGTGTTTCACGGTAGCCCCCATCTTGTATTACCTGTTCTCTTTGTGAAGAATCTTTTCGTCATACAATCGCTTCGGAAGTTTGCGTAAATAAGCGTTTAGTACACCGATGACATTTTCCATATGAACTTCTGAAATCAAGTCATTCTTTACTGGAAAATAGCCACACACATTCATTACCTTTTGTGCTTCTTCCAGTTGTTCGGCATATTCTGCCTGTATCTTTTCTGCAACACTATCCCGATGCAGTTCATACATGTAATAAGCAAAGAGACTCTGCTTGATTTTCTCCATCACAGTTTCAAACTCCATGCTGGTAAGAAAATCGTTCAGAATCGTAGTATCTTGCAGTGCATACATTTTGAGATCTTCTTCACTGCTGGAATTCTCTTTGCACTGTACCAATTCAGCAATAGCACCATCACACAGTCCGAGCTGCTCGGAAATATCGTGATATTCCCGTTTGCGGGAGTTGGACAGACCCAGCAAATACTCCACCGACACATCGTAAAAATTTGCAAAAGCCACAAGATATTCAATGCTCATGCTTTTTGTCCGCCCATACAGAGAATGGACAGGATCATTGATCTCATAATTTTTGAGGTTTGTATGGCTGATAATTGTTCCACGCTCTGCAAGTTGTTTGGAAAGCTGTTCAAAGGACAGCTTTTTTTCTTTGCGCAAATCCTCCAGCCGTTCTTTGGTCAGCGCCATCCTTGCTTCATCGTACAGCATAAGTTTATCCCTCCGTCATGGTATAAACTAAAATTTATATCCAATCGAATTTATAAACCGCTCTAATTTATTGTTTACATACCGAAAATAGCGTCTATTTGCGATATCATTCAATTGTAGTTTATGGTTTGTGATTATTATAAACCATAAATATGTCGAAAGCAGTACTTTGGCATAAAGGGAGGAAAGCGCACAAGAAAACAGTCACACAGGCAATGATCGTAAAACTGGGAGGACATACAACTTGTACATCCAGATGACACCTGGACAAAGGAAAAAAGCCAATGTGCTGATCCGAAAAAGCTGCTGCACCTGGTTCCGGAATGCAGTGCTGCCAAGCAATCCATCTATGTATGCCGAGATTATGAAGCCAAAAGGCAGGAGGCGATGTGTGGAATGTGGTACAACATTTCAAGCAAAATCCAATCGGGCCAAGTATTGTTCCGACTGTGCCTATAAAGTGCATCGCCGTCAGAAAACCGCAAGCGACAGGAAACGGAGGTTGAAAACGGACAAATAAGGCGTTCAAAAGCTGGATATATACTCGGTTTGCAGACCAGCAACAACGGAGGTGAATATAAATCCCTTTACCGCCAGAAAAACCGGTTCTAATTGTCCGCAAGGAGGTTCATATTATGCCAACGAAACCATTTTACATTCACCAAAAGCCACCAGCCAATAGCTTCACACAGCTGCCCAATTTTCTCTTTGAGGCCCCAAGTTTTTCTTCTTTGTCCAATGAGGCCAAGATCCTGTATGCAATGATTCTACGCCGAACAGATTTATCCCGTAGAAACGAGTGGGCTGACAACTACGGCAAGATTTATCTGTACTACCCGATTAACGAGGTGTGCGAACTGCTGCATTGCGGCCGCCAAAAAGCGGTGGATACACTTCGGGAGCTACAATATGCCGATCTGATCGCAATCAAAAAACAGGGGTGTGGAAAACCCAACCGGATTTATCCAAAACACTATAAGGCGGTTCCCGACACCGATTTCAAAGAATCCGGTCACGGTACGCCGGAAGTCTAAAAAACAGGCTCCACAGGTACGATTATCCCACCTCTTGAAGTACGAAAACCGGACGGTAGATAAAAAGAGAAAGATATAACGATCAAGTAAAATCAATTCATTCCATTCTTATCTAAGCTATTTTGCATGGGGTTTTCTGAGGAAAAACCCGGATAGGAAGGGATGGGAAAGGAGTTCTATGAGTAAATCCGCAGATCTTGGAATTACCCGCACACGTTCTGAGAATGGGTGCAATGTTTGGCAGCTGTGTATCGCCGGGAAGGAGCGTGAGATGGGCTAAGTTGAGCCGGAAAGGTTTTGCTGTTGGAGCAACACACCATGGCCAGCCAAGAAAAACGCCAAAATCCATACGAAATCGAGCTGCCGCAGTCGATCATCGATTCCCTCGCAAGACACCTAGTTTCGGAAAGCCGAGCTTATTATGACACTGAGGAAGGTAAAAAGGCATTCGAGGAGTGGTTATAGCAGCAGGACAAAGACACCGGACAATGACAAACCCCCGGAGATCAAGATAAAACCTGATCTCCGGGGGAGAACAGTATCTCAAAGCATAGCTATCTGTGGTAATATTGCATTTTGTAGAAATAGAAGATATAATATAAATTAATAATGAAAAAAGAGGGTGAACGACATAAAAAGAGATGTGTTGTTGGTCCTTGGTAATGGTGTCTCTATAGATTTAGTTGATAAACTTGGTAAATACCCTGCGATAGATTTGAAAAACCTATTCACTAATGGCGACAAGGTCTTGTGGCCTAAAAATGACGAACCTGGCTTTTTATCGCAGCAACATTGTCCTAGTTTGTGGGAACTCGGTGCTCGTCCTAACATGAGCAATGATAAATCCGTCAAATTAATAGAAGACATCATTACATGCGCAAATGTAAGTGCATCATCTGAGCAGCCTACTATCAACACAGAAAGCTCAAATGTATATATTCGCGCTTATCATGAATTAGTCCTGTACCTAAAATACCTTTTTATCTATTATAACTTTCAAATAACTGACGATGATATTACAGAAATAATTTCTAAAAACTGGGGTTGGAGTGAACTCTTAAAAAATCTAAATCAGAATAAAGATATCCAGTCAGTAACTATCATTACATATAACTATGATATTTTGATTGAACGAATTATGCACAGTTTATCTATTGAATATCAAGTTATTGGGTTCGATAATAATGAGAAAAGGTTTAAACTGATTAAGCCACATGGTTCTATCAGTTTTAGGTCAGAGCGGCTATCCGATAAAAGTCTATTCCAGATTAAGTATAACAGAGATTCTTTAGGTGGTTCAATTGAAGAGCTAATGGTTGATGAAAACGTTGATTGGAATAAAATCTCACTCATTAATACCATGATCCCACCATCTGGAGAATCGGATAGATATCGATCTATGTGGTCAAGTTCGCTACGAGACCAATCGATTTCAGCAGCAAAGGGGCTCCATGAAGAAGACATCGTTGTATTTGGTGGCTTGTCATATTGTAGTGTAGACCGCAGAGAAATAGACCGTCTGATTACATCATTAGATCTTGGGGTGAATATAAAAGTAATAAATCCCAATACGGAAAGTACATTTGGAGCAGTACTTTCTAGCGTCTTTGACCACTATATTCATTATACTGGTTCTGATATTTTGGGAGGACTTTTTTTATGATTGATTTTTTGGATATGGATGGAAATAAGCTTGTAATTGCTGATTTCTATGAAAACGATAGTGCGGGCAAATATAACTATGATGCCACTTACCAGAGAGATTCTGTTTGGAGTCCTGAAAAGAAAAGTTTTTTAATAGATTCAATTCTAAAGAATTACCCTATTCCACCGATTTTCCTTAGATTGAAAATTGATCCAGGTACCGGAAAGTCTTCATATGATGTAATTGATGGCAAGCAAAGATTAACAGCGATCAAAGAATTTATTGAGGGTGAAATCTCTCTACCAGACGATTTTGGTGATGATATTATTGGAAATAAGGCGTTAAATGGAGCAAGTTTTTCGGACTTAGATCAGTTTGAAAAATATAAAAGGCAATTCTGGCGATATCGAATACCCGTGATATTTATTGAGACAGATGATGATAATCTTATCAAAAACGTGTTCGATCGATTAAATAGAAACGGCGAGCCGCTAGTCCCTCAAGAGCTTAGACACGCAAAATATGGCGGTTCCGTGCTATATAACGCTATTGAGACGGTAACCCCTCAATTTTGTTGGTCAAGCTTGCTTTCTGAAATCGTTGAAACACCAAGAATGGAGGATAAAGAGTTTGTTTCAGAACTCTTATTTCTCCTAACTGAGAATAGAATCAATGACTATACCAAAGAAACTCTGGATGAACTATATCGAAAATATGAAGATGTTTCTTCTGACAACTACTTGTCTCAATTTTTAATGGTTTCAGAATATATCAATAATATGGATTTGGACTATGACGCATTAAAGATAAAAAAAGTAAGTCATCTGTATGCTGTGTGGGCTATTGGCAAGCTTGGAGTGGACCAAAAGGTTGATCCAAAACAATTAGGAAATGCTCTTACAAAGTTCTACACTTTATATGAGCAAAAATCTAAGGATTTTCCTGAATTACAAAATTATAAAAATAGCATGAGCGCAAACACAAAAGCACGCAGTAGCAGGCGTAAAAGAGTAGAATCATTAGTATCGTACTGTGATAAATCCGGAATTGACATCAATATGAGCTTATAATTAAATCTTCGTGATGTCTAATACTCCATGAGACAATATTCGAGGAGTGGCTACAGCAGCAGGACAAAGACACCGGACAATAACCAAAGCCCCGGAGATCAAGATAAAACTTGATCTCCGGGGCTTTTCGTTGACATCACAGCCACACCCTTACAGCAAAGCCGCCTTTAAAAAAGTAGGTGTTCGTGTAATGTCCATTTGGTGGACCCGACGGGAATCGAACCCGTGTCCGAAAAGCGATCCTCGAGAGTATCTCCGGGTGCAGTCTGTCTATAACATTTCCTTTGCGCCAATCCGGCAGACAGGCCGACGCATTGGTAGCTTCATGAGTTCATGGCCGCCCGCAAAGCTTAGGGCTGCTCACGTTCAGTACCTAATCGATGCCCTGACCCTGCACGGTACTATAGCAGGCAGGACAGCTGCCTATAATTAGGCTGCGATAGCTACGTTATTGTTGTTAGCTATTTGTTTGGGGACGTTTATAGTGTGGCCCCATCCACTACCCGCTGCTCGCGCCTCACACTCCCCGTCGAAACCTTTACGGGCCCATGTGTGGTACACATTAGTATAACCTGTTTTCAAGGGAAATGCAAGGGGGGAACCATCGAATTTTGAAACGCAGAACAAAACCAATCAAAGCTTTTGGATCTTGTTTTTATAGATGTGCGCAAAGAAGTAAAGGGTGAGCAGGATGCTGATGACCTCGGCAATCAAAAAGCTTGCCCAAACAGCATCCAGATTTCCGGTTTTTGCAAGCAGGGCAGCCACCGGCAGCAGAATGACCAGCTGGCGGAAAACGCTCATGACAAGGCTGAGCACGCCGTTGCCCAGTGCCTGGAACAGGCTGCTGAACACAATGGCAATGCCTGCTATGGGGAAACTCAGGCTGATGATGCGCAGGGCCGGAACACCCATTTGGATGATTTCTCCCTCACCAAAAATCCCGAGCAGCTGCTGGGGGAAAAACTGGAACAGCAGTGTACCCGTGACCATAATGATGGTCATGGAAACAAGGCACACCCGGATGCACTGCACGATCCGTTCCCGTTTGCGTGCGCCGTAATTGTAGCCCACAATGGGCACCAGTGCACTGGTAAGGCCAAAGCCGGGCATGAGAACAAAGCTTTGAAGCCTGAAGAAAAGGCCCAGCACCGATACGGCCGTTTCGGAAAAGACCATCAGAATTTTGTTCATGCCAAAGCTCAGGATACTGCCGATGCTTTGCATGATGATGCTGGGCAGGCCCACGCTGTAAATGTCCCGCACGCAGGCCGCATCGAATTTGAGCTGGTTCCGATGAAAAGAAATTTCATGGTTGTATTTGTGGTTCAGCACAAAGGCGAACAAAAAGCCGAGAAACTGGCCTGCCACGGTTGCGACGGCGGCGCCCACAATGCCCATGCGGGGGGCGCCCAGCAGGCCGAAAATCAAAATGGGGTCCAGGATGATGTTGGTAACAGCGCCGATCACCTGGCTGACCATCTGAAAAACAGTTCGTCCGGTCACCTGGATGAAACGCTCCATCAAAATCTGAAGGAAAATTCCGCCGCTGAAAACCAGGCAGATGCGCAGATAGGCGCTGCCCTGCCGGATCACCTCCTCGTTGGAGGTGAAAAAGCTGAAAAACAGCCGGGAAAAGAAAAGCCCGAACAGGGCAAAGGCAGCCCAGCTGCAAAGCATCAGCAGGATGCCGTTGTGGGCGATCTTGTTGGCGGCTTCCCGGTTGCCCTCTCCGAGGCGGCGGCTCAAAAGGGCGTTTACGCCCACGCCGGTTCCCACAGAAACTGAGATCACCAGCATCTGCACCGGGTAGGCAAAGCTGACGGCGGTAAGAGCCGTATCGGAAATACGGGCAACAAACATGCTGTCAATGATATTGTAAAGCGCCTGCACCAGCATGCTGAACATGATGGGAAAGGCCATTCCCATCAAAAGCGGAGTAATGGGCTTGGTGCCCATAATATTTTCTTTCATGGCATCTCCTTGTGATCAGCGAGCCTGCAGAATGGCACGAATGTCGTTTCCAAGAAAAAGAACAGGCTCACAGCTTCCCGCAAGCCGGCTGGAAATTTTTTCGGTATAGCGGGCTTCAAATTTTTGACCGTCGATAATGTTGGAAGTGTAAATGGTGGGGCGGCGTTCCAGCATCCGGGTGTTCAGAATGTCATAAAAACAGCTGAGCATATAGGGGTTCACATGTTCGGTCCCAAGATCGTCCAAAATGAAGAGATCCGCTTCCAGCACCGCATCCCGCAGAGGGCAGCTATCCGCAAAGCGGTCCCGCTCCAGCTGGCCGAACAGCTGCTGGCTGCACAGATACACCACATCGTAGCCCTTGTCCAGCACGGTTTTGGCAATGGCAAGCGAGGCATGGGTCTTGCCAAGGCCTGCGTTGCCGGTAATGAGCAGATTCATGCTGCGCAGATCAAAGGTATCCGCATACTGTTTGAGGGAATCCAGCGTTTCGGTCATGTAGCGGCGGATATTCACCCCCAGCCCCGGCTCCATCTGGTTGGGATAATATTCCAGCTTCATGCTGGAAAAATCCGAAAGGGAGAGAGGGGATTCCTCAGCAATTTCGGCCCGGCGGATCTCGCGGGCGGCTTTTCCCACACAGGAGCAGACAGTGCCGTCTGCATAGCCGGTATCCTTGCAGAGGGGGCAGGTGTATTTGGGCTCAAGGCTTTCCGGCCCGTAGCCGGCGGCAGCCATCAGGTCATCCACCCGGGCCTGTGCGGCACGGCGTTTTTTCTGCATGGCCTGCACCTGCTTGGGAGCGGCGCCGGCGGCGGCAAGCTGCATGGCTTTCAGCCCCAGCAGCCGCACCTGGGTGCGGCCTTCTTCCAGGCCGGGCACAGCGGCGAGAGCCGCATTCTTTTTCTCTTCGGCCAGGGTGACCGCTTTCTGCCGGCGGCTCTGGATGCGGTGAAGTGCTTCCCGGTACAGCTCGTTTTTTGTCCGCATGGTTTATTCCTCCCGTTTGAGACGCAGCGGCCGGCTTACGGCCCTGCGCAGAATGTCATTTCCGCTGGGGGCTGCACGGTCCACCCGGATGTTGCTGCCCTCCAATTCGCCCGCACCTCGGGCATCCTGCGGCATCCGCCAGCCTTTTGCGTGCCAGCTTTTCAGGATGCCGTTGATATACTTGACCTCTTTGTTTGCGCCAGCGTGCAGGATGGCCTCCTCCACCATGGCATCGTCATAGCCGTATTCTTCATACCAGCGGCGCACACAGCGCTTGTCCGCCATGTTCAGATCCTGCGCTGCAATGCCCAGCATGGCGGCCACAGTCTGCTCACGGCGCTGGCGCAGGTCCAGAAGCTGCAGATACTGTTCGGCCTCTTCGCCGTTGTTCACGCCCAGCTGCGACCAGCGGTCCAGCTCACGCTCCAGCTGGCCTACGGTGCCCCGGCCCAAGGCGGCCAGGTGAGAGGCGCAGAGCAGGATGACCTCCGGCGGGATGCTCTCATTTACATAAAGAGAAACCAGCCGCTGAATGTCCTTTTGGCCCAGGGCACGGCCCAGGCAGGTTTGGCCTTCGGTTGCCAGCATGCTGACAACCGGATCCCGCATGGCCGCAAAACGGAGCTCTTCGGCCGAAAGGGGGGGAGCTTTTTCCTGAATGGCCTGGGGAGCCTGCACCCCCTGCTCCGGGATCAGAAGCCCGGCTCCGTGCCAGAAATCCAGCGATTTCTGGGCGGCCTGTACGCTTTTCAGGGCCAGGGCGTGGGCAATGTCACGGGGGTCGGTGCTGTGGGTGGCAAGGATGTAGAGCGCCACACGCACATGGTCGCCGCCTGCCCGGGGCAGACAGTTGAAAATGAGCTGAGGCACCGGAATGTTGTCTCCGGTGATGGGGGCCAAACGATAGGTCATGAAATGATAGCTCCTTTGAAAATCCATTATGGCATAATAATACATCTTAATTATAGCACACGGCAAAATGGCTTTCCAGTGAAATTTTGAGCCTTGCACAAGCTGCGCCCGGCGGTTTTTTGAAAGGTGGTGCCGGGTGAATTTCAATGCCTGCGCACGGCCTGCAAAAGCGCCTGGATGTGCCGCTTTTTTATGTTGCTGTCAGCGCTTTACAAAACAAAAGAATATGCTATAATGACAATGGCATACGCCAGTAAAAGGGGGAGAACAATGCATGCATCCAACGCAGCGAAAGCCATGCGCTTAACAGATCAGAAACAGGTGAAACTTCTGTTTTGGATATGCTGGGCTGCTTATTTTACTACCTATCTGGGCCGGCTGAATTACTCGGCCTGCATGGTGGAGATCATGAACAATGCAGGCTGGACAAAAGGCGCGGCAGGCCTTGTGGCTACCGGCTTTTTTGCTGCCTATGGCTTGGGCCAGCTGATCAATGGCTTTGCGGGCGACCGCTTTTCCCCGAAGGCGATGGTGGCTGTCGGTCTCGGCGCTTCCGGTGTGGTCAACTGCCTGTTCCCGCTGTTTGAAAATGCCAATGTGGGGCTTGTGCTCTGGTGTGTGAACGGCTTTGTGCAGTCGATGGTGTGGTCGCCGCTGATCCGCCTTGTGTCGGAATGGATGCCTCAGCAGCAGCGGATGAAAGCCTGTGTGGATTTGAACAGCACGGTGCCGGCGGGCACGCTGGTGGCTTATGGCATGTCGGCGGCGCTGGTGCATCTGGGCAGCTGGAAAATGGCGTTTTACGCAAGCGGCCTCGTTCTTTTGGCGGTTGCTGCCTTCTGGGTGGTAGGCATCGATAAGGTGCAGAAAAGCCTTCAGCCTGTGGCAGAGCCGGAATTTGAAGCGGCAGGCATCCCCTCTGCGAAGCGCATCTCTTTGTGGAAGCTGGCGCTGGCAGGCGCGGTCCCGGTTTGCTGCTTAACGCTGGTGATGCAGGGCATTTTGAAGGACGGTGTGACCACCTGGATCCCCACTTTTCTGGAAGAACAGTTCCATCTGCCTGCGGCCGGTGCGATTTTGAGCACGACCCTGGTGCCGATCATCAACCTGAGCGGCGTGTATCTGGCTTCCTGGATGGATAAACGGATCTTCAAAAACGAACTTACCAGCTCGGCTTTGCTGTTTGTCACCAGTACGGCTGCTTTGCTGGCCTTGGTGATGCTGCCCATGAACAGTGCAGCGGTTTCTCTTGTTTTGCTGGCACTTACCACCACCTTTATGATGGGGGTAAACACCATGCTGGTGAGTGTTCTGCCTTCGTACTATGTGCGCTATGGTGTTTGCTCCAGCATGTCCGGCATTTTAAACGCATCGGCCTATGTGGGCTGCTCTGTTTCCAGCTATGGAAGCGGTGTTCTGGCCGAGCGGTATGGCTGGAACGGCATTATGATGGTCTGGCTTGTCTGCGCCCTGGCCGGTGCGGCACTTTGCACGCTGGTGGCCCGCCGCTGGAAGCGGTTCCGGACCCAGATGGAGCAGGCAGGCGGAGCGGCCATGAGCAATTGATAAAAAGAGGACAGAAATTAAGATGAAAAAAGAAATGAAGCACGCGCTGATTGGCGCGATTTTGACCGGAATTGCTCTGCTGGCAGCAGTTGTTATGATGTTTAAGGATGATTTTGCCGGCCCTTCCCTGATGCTGGGCGTTGGCATGCTGGCCATTTTTATGGGTAATGTGGGCAACTGCATCACTGTGAAAAAGCGCATGGATAAACATAAAAAATAAAACGAAAGCCGCTGTTCGCCAAAAGAACAGCGGCTTTTAAATTGCTATACAGGGGCACGCAGGCGCAGAAGCCCTTTGGAAAGGCAGACCCCGAGGCTCAGGCTGCGGGGCGCATCGGCCCCTTCGAACTGGATGACTGCAATGTCACCGGAAAGCTCTGAAACGGTGCCTTTGCCGAAAATCGTATGGTAAACGGTGCTGCCGGGCTGGACCTGGGCGGCGGGCTGGGGCTTTGGTGTTTCTGAGGCAGGTGCCCGGCTCTTTTTCTTTCGGGGCGGGTCGGCCCGCTCACTCAGCATTTGGCAAAGGGTGGTAAGCTCAGGAGCACGGTTTTCGTATTGCACCAGCTGATATTCTTCTTCACAGGCAAGGATGCGGCCCGCACCAAAGGCTTTGTGGGTGAAGCATTTGCCGCAGATGTTTTGAAAAAGCGGTGCGAACAGGTCGTTTTCTTCCTGCATCGGGCGGGGAAGTGCCTGCTCCAGCTCTTCCAGGAATTCGGAGCTCAGCCCGGCGCAGCGGAACAGGTGCAGCTCATTTTTGGCACGGGTCATGGCCACATAGAAAAGCCGCCGGTCTTCTTGGTATTCAGCCGCTTCTTCCGGCTGACGGGCTTCCAGACGGTTGCGGGCGGGCAGGATGCCGTCCATCACATCCAAAAGGTAGACCCGGTCATATTCCAGACCTTTGCTGGAATGGATGGTGGAAAGCACGAACGGCACATTGGCGGAATTGGTGTGGCTCAAAAGGATCTGACGCAGGCTTTCCAAACGCAGCAGCAGGCAAGCGGCATCCGCCTCCTGCTGAGCCAGCATCTGCAGAATGGCATATTTGCTTGCGTCCATGCTGTTGGCGATCACATACCGGCCGTAGTGGATCTCGTCCCAGATGCGGGTGAGGGCAGCGCTGGCACTATCGCCGGGAAGCTGCCCCATTTGGAACACCACCTCCCGCAGCTGGCCCCGGATGGAGGCGGAAAGCTCACCGCAGCCGGCCAGCTCTTCCAGAATGGGCCGTCCGGAGGTGCGGCTGCGGTCCCGGGCAAGCAGGGCAGAGCGGCGGCTGATGCAGCAGTCCATTTTGTAAAAGATGCGAAGGAAAGCGTCTTCATCCAGCGGGTCCAGGGCAAGACGGATGAAGGCGGTGAAATCCAGCACCATCCGGTGGGAGAAAAACGAACCATCAAAATTGCGGCAGCGGTAAGGGATGCCGTTTCGCTCCAAAAGGTCGATCAAAGGCAGGCAGCTGTCGTTGTTGCGGTAAAGAACGGCGGTTTCCCGGCAGCAGTTTCGGGCCAGGGCGCAAAGGTACTGATATTGGGCCGCCCGGTCCAGCGTATCGATCAAACGCACCGGGGCACCGGCCGGGCGTGCGGGACGCAGGGTTTTGTCATAGCGCTGGGCGTTTCGCTTCACAAAGGCATCGGCGGCAGAAACGATCTGCGGGGTGGAGCGGTAGTTGGTCTCCATCAGAAGCACTTTGCCGGAAGGGTAGGTGGTTTTGAAATGGAGGAGCGCCTGGGGCCAGGCGGCCCGGAAGCCGTAGATGCTCTGGTCCTCATCCCCCACAAGAAAAAGGTTTTGGTGCTTTTGGGATAAAAGCCGAACGATCTCATGCTGGATGCGGGAGGTGTCCTGTGCTTCGTCCACCGAAAGATAGGGGAACCGATCAGAAAAATGATCCAGCACATTGGGGTGCTGGGTGAGGATGGAAAGGGCGTACACCATCTGATCGTCGTAATCCATCAGCCGCTTTTCCCGCAGGGTGCGGCGGTAAAGCCGGAAAAGCTCCGGCATATCCGAAACCGAAAATTCCTCTGCCCCGATTTCTTCTTCGGTGAGCATCTGATTTTTGATGTAGGTGAAAGCGGTGCGGATATCCCGGATGATGCTGTCGGTGGCAAAATCACCGCAGACATCCTGATACAGCTCGCCCACCAGATGGTTGGCATCCCCTTCGTTTTCCAAAAGGGCAAAAGGCCAGCAGCGCCCCTGCATCCGGCTGTAATGGTCGATGATGCGGGCGCAGAGCCCGTTGATGGTGCAGAACTCCATCTGCCCGGCAAGTTCTTCACCAAAGATGCGGCCAAAGCGCTGGCGCATTTCCCGGGTGGCTGCTACGGTGTAGGTCATGGTGAGCACCTGCCCGGGCTTGATCCCTTGGCACAGCAGCATATAGCCGAGCCTTGCGGTGAGCACGGTGGTTTTGCCGCTGCCTGGAACGGCCAGCAAAAGCACCGGGCCGTTCACCGCCTGAACCGCTTCCAGCTGCTGGCGGCTCAGATTCGGTATGAACCGGCTGCGAAACTGTGAAAAATCCAAAACATCCCATCCTCTGCAAAAATTCTGCTTTTGCTATTTTACCATAGTTTAAGGCCGGCCGCAAAGCTTTCCCTTTTGTTTTGAAACAGGGGGATGAAGGAAAAAAGCAAAAAGAAAAACCTTCATGTACCGAAATACAGGAAGGTTTTGGTTGGGCTGGCGGGATTCGAACCCACGGATGCGGGAGTCAAAGTCCCGTGCCTTACCGCTTGGCGACAGCCCAGTATTAAAAAAGGCGAACTCTTTCGAATTCGCCAGACATTTTAAATGGGGTGGCTAGTGGGGTTCGAACCCACGATCTCCAGATCCACAATCTGGCGCGTTGACCAGCTACGCTATAGCCACCATAATGGTGCGCCCGGAGGGACTCGAACCCCCGGCCCACTGCTTAGAAGGCAGTTGCTCTATCCACCTGAGCTACGGGCGCTTAGTTGTTGTCCTCTGAATTGGCTGCCTGATTATAATACTATGGTTTTAGTAAAATGTCAATACTAAAATGAAAACTTTTTCGAATTATTTTGCTTTGTGCCGTTCTTGCTTTTTGTGCCGGATAGGAAAGCGAAAAAAAGAAAGAGGCCTCGATGAAAGAAAAAACAATCAGAAGGCCCCTTCTTTTACATTATATATAAAACGATCACTCGACCATCTGCCGAGAAGGGAAAACGCACAGTGCGCTTTTGGCACGGCCCTGCTCCAAAAGCTGGCGGGCAGCAAACAGCGCCGCACCGGAGCTGGGCCCGGCAGGGATGGCATCGGTGCAGAGAACCTCACGGGCTGCGTTCAGTGCTTCTCCTGTGGACACCGCCATCAGGATATCCACCACATAGGGGTTGTAATTCTGGGGAACAAAGCCTGCGCCGATTCCCGGAATGCCGTGGCGGCTCAAAAAGCCGCCGCCAATGGCCTGGCATTCATAGGGCTCCACCGCTGCGATCCGGATGTGGTTGGTCCAGGCCTTCACATATTCGCCCACGCCGGTGATGGTGCCGCCGGTGCCGACCCCGGCAACGATGGCATCGATCTCGTCCCCGCTGCCGGTCGCTTTGAGGATGGCCGGGCCGGTGAGGCGGCGGTGGTAATCCGGGTTATCATCGTTGTTGAACTGGTCCACAAAATAGGCGCCCTGTTCCCGGGCGAGCTTTTGGGCCTGCTCCCGCACGGCCTCACGGCCGCCTTTCAGGCTGTCCATGGTGAACACCAGCTTTGCACCCAGCTGCTGAAGCAGCTTCTGACGCCGGCCGTCCAGAGTGGGGGGCACCAGCAGCGTGACCGGATGATGGGTGCGGCGGGCCGCAATGCACAGGGCGGCGGCAAAGGTGCCGCTGGCAGCTTCGAGGACGGGCTGGCCTGCCTGCAGCTTGCCTTTTTGCCGGGCAAGCGAAAGCATCCCCTCTGCAAGGCCGTCCTTTGCGGTGCCGGTGGGGCCGGCAAAGTCAAGATACGCAAAGATCCGGCCGGAAAGGCCCAGCTGTGCGGTATAGCCTGAAAGCTCGATCACCGGGCAGCTGTAAAGATATTGACAGAAATTTTTGTGCGTGGACAAAGCGGACACCTCCCTTGAACTTTCAATGCCGGGTCTATCCTTATTATAACAGGGCAGAGGGAACCGTCAATAAAAAGTAGACCGGGTGTTTGCATTCTGCACGAATTTTGCCTGGTTTTTTCGGCGAAACCCTTGACAGTAAATATACCCTTTGTTATAATAAGAAACTGTAAAGCAAACAACTTTACACAAGCGGCCGAAGGAGGGAGTCAGCATGGCGAAAAACCTGGAAATTTCTTTTCTGCTGGATTTTTACGGCGATGTGCTGACCGAAAAGCAGCGAGACGTAATGGAACAGTATTACGATGATGACCTCTCTCTGGCTGAGATCGCGGACAATTTCGGCATCACCCGTCAGGGCGTAAGGGATTCCATCAAGCGCGGCGAAAGCATTTTGCTGGAGCTGGAGCAGAAGGTGGGCTTTGCAAAACGCTACCGGGCCGTGCGCCAGGGCATCTCCCAGCTGGAGAGCCTGACGAAGGAGATCCGCTTTCTGAACAACAATGGATATGCCACCAACGCAGAGATCGACCGCACTGTGACTCAGATGCTGGAGATCATCAGCGAGATCAGCGAATAAGCGAAAGGATCACAGGACAATGGCGTTTGAATCTCTTTCTGAGCGGCTGTCCGGTGTATTCAAACGGCTGAAAGGCAAGGGCAAGCTTTCCGAGGCGGACATCAAGGCCGCCATGCGTGAAGTTCGCACTGCGCTTCTGGAAGCCGACGTGAACTACAAGGTAGCCAAGGAATTTATTGCGGGCGTCACCGAGCGGGCAATGGGTCAGGAGGTTATGGAAAGCCTCACCCCGGCCCAGCAGGTGGTCAAGATCGTAAACGATGAGCTGACCCAGCTCATGGGCGGCGATGAGGCGGCCCACATCCACATCAAGTCCAAGCCCCCAACGGTCCTCATGCTGTGCGGCCTTCAGGGCAATGGTAAAACCACCCATGCGGCAAAGCTGGGCAAATGGTTCAAGAAGGAAGGCCATCGGCCCCTTCTGGCTGCCTGCGACGTTTACCGTCCGGCCGCCATCGACCAGCTGCAGGTGGTGGGTGAACAGGCCGGTGTGCCGGTGTTCACCATGGGCACCGAAGCCCCCGAGCTGATTGCCAAAAAGGCAGTGGCTCACGCAAAAGACTACGGCAATGACATCGTGATCCTGGATACCGCCGGCCGTCTGCACATCGACACCGATCTGATGCAGGAGCTGGAGCGCATCAAGGAAGCCGTTCAGGTGGACGAGGTCCTTCTGGTGGTGGATGCCATGGCCGGTCAGGATGCCGTAAATGTGGCCAAGGCCTTCAATGAGGCGGTGGCTGTGGACGGCATCATCCTCACCAAGACCGATGGCGATACCCGAGGCGGTGCGGCGCTCAGCGTCAAGGCCGTTACCGGAAAGCCCATCAAGTTCCAGGGTACCGGCGAAAAGCTGGATGACCTGGAGGTTTTCCACCCGGCCCGCATGGCCAGCCGTATCCTGGGCATGGGCGATGTACTCACCCTGATCGAAAAGGCGCAGGCCACGCAGGATGAGAAAAAAGCCGCTGAAACCGCCAAGCGGATGATGGAAAACAAGTTCGATATGAACGATATGCTGGATCAGCTGGACCAGATGCGCAAAATGGGCGGCGTGAGCGCAATGCTCTCGATGATGCCCGGCGGCGCGAAGGTGGACCCGGACGAGATCGATGAAAGCATCTTTACTCATATCGAGGCCATCATTTTCAGCATGACCCCCGCCGAGCGGGCAAAGCCTTCCATCATCAATCCCAAGCGCAAGCGGCGCATCGCCGCCGGCAGCGGAACCAGCGTGGAAGAGGTCAACCGGCTGCTGCGCCAGTTTGAAATGATGCAGAAGCTGATGAAAAAATTAAAGCGCAACCCCAAGGCCTTTGGCCGCCGAATGGGACTCGGCTTCTAAAACGTCCCGCCAAATCCGATAAAACCCGTGGGGCCTGCAGGCCGGGGTTTTATATAAATGCCCAAACCAATGGGCCCCATATTTAAAAATTTTTTGGAGGTAACAGACATGGCTGTTAAAATCAGACTGCGCCGCATGGGCGCTAAGAAGGCTCCCTTCTATCGTGTAGTTGTAGCGGATAGCCGCTTCCCCCGCGATGGCCGTTTCATCGAGGAGATCGGCTTCTACGATCCCACCAAGGAGCCCTCTGTAATCAATATCGACGGCGAGAAGGCTAAGAAGTGGATCGCTAACGGCGCTCAGCCCACCGACACTGTGCGTTCTCTGCTGAAAAAGACCGAAATTCTGTAATTAAAGAATGGAGGCAGGTCAAATGCAGGAGCTTTTGCTGGCGCTTGCCAGGGGCCTTGTTGACGACAAAGACGCTGTGAGCGTTACGGTCGATGACCCCCGAGAGGACGGCACCACCGTCTACCACCTGAGTGTGGCAGAAGGAGACATGGGCCGGGTCATCGGCAAACAGGGCCGCATTGCCAAAGCCATTCGCGTGGTAATGCGCGCGGCTGCCGTACGGCAGGGCGAAAAAGTCATGGTCGAAATCGACTAATGTCTTTTTAAAGCAGAACATAAACGCGATCCCCTGCATCGCAGAGGATCGCGTTTTTTCTATTTGAAACAAGGAGGATACCTCTCCATGAAACAATATCTGGAAGCCTGCAAGGCCGTTACCACACACGGTGTGGCCGGTGAAGTAAAGGCGGAGCTCTGGTGCGACAGTGCCGCCTTCCTTTCCAAATTCAGCAAGCTGTACCGGGGCAGCCAGGGGCAGGCACCCATCGGCCTTGTTCAGGTGCGTGCCCACAAAAACATGGCCCTGCTCAAGCTGGAAGGGGTCAATGATATGGATGCGGCCCGTGCTTTGGTGGGCACCGTGTTTTATATCGACCGCACCGAGGTAAAACTGCCCAAGGGGCATTACTTCCAGGCCGACCTGCCCGGATGCGCGGTCATCGATGCGGACGACGGCCGCCTGTACGGCACCATGAAAGAGGTGAGCCAGCCGGCTGCACAGACTATCTATACGGTGGAAGCGGAGGACGGCAAACTGTATTTCTTTCCGGCAGTGAAGCCTTTCCTTGTAAAGGTGGAGGCTGAAGAAGGCCGGGTGCTTGTGCGCCCCATCCCGGGAATGTTCAGTGAAGCAGAGGAGGGTGACTGCGAATGATGCGCATTGATGTGGCAACGCTGTTCCCGGAAATGTGCCAGCAGGTGCTGGATGAAAGCATTCTGGGCCGGGCGGCCCGCAAAGGCCTGATCGAAACCCACTGCCATCAGATCCGGGATTATACCCTCAACCGCCAGAAACAGGTGGATGATTATCCCTATGGCGGCGGCTGCGGCATGATCATGTATGCACAGCCCATTTACGACTGCTGCCAGGATGTGATCCGGCAGGTGGAGCAGCAGGGCCGGCCCCGCCCGCATATTGTGTTTATGACGGCGGCAGGAAAGCCCTACACCGAGCAGGAGGCAAAACGGCTTGCAGAGTACGACAGCCTGCTTCTGGTCTGTGGGCACTATGAAGGCATCGACGAACGGGTGATCGAAGAAATTGCGGATGAAGAGATCTGCATCGGCGATTATGTGCTCACCGGCGGCGAGCTTGCCGCTTTGGTGGTGGCCGACAGTGTGCTTCGCCTGCAGCCCGGTGTGCTTTCTCAGCCGGAAGGCTACCAGAACGAAAGCCATTGGGACGGCCTTTTGGAGTATCCCCAGTACACCCGTCCGGAAGAATGGAACGGCCGAAAAGTTCCGGAAATCCTGCTCAGCGGAAACCACGCAAAGGTGGATCAGTGGCGTGAGGAAAAAAGTATAGAACGCACAAAAGAGCGCCGTCCGGATTTGTATGAAAAGCTCAAAAATAAGGACAAAAAGTGCACTTAATAGTAGATATTCTTATTTATGTTTAAAAAAACTGGAGAATGTCATTACAATGTTGAAAAACTGATATAAAAGTTGCACAAAGAAAGTGTTTGCGCTGTTTATCGTTTCGTTGAACTGACAAAAATCACAAAAATATCTCGACAATTCAATTGGTTTGGGATATTATAGTTAACAGGAACCCCGTTCAAATCTTTTATAGTAGGAGAGATAGAATCATGTATGTGAAAAAAGTTACTGTTGAGAATCAGGTTGGCCTGCACGCCCGTCCCGCTACCTTCTTCATCCAGAAGGCAAATGAGTTCAAGTCCTCGATCTGGGTCGAGAAGGAAGAGCGCCGTGTAAATGCCAAGAGCCTGCTGGGTGTTCTGAGCCTGGGCATTGTTGGCGGCACCACCATCAGCATCATTGCCGACGGTGCTGACGAGCAGGCTGCTGTTGACGGCCTGATCGAACTGGTCAATTCCGGTTTCGCTGAGTAATTGTTTTATCCATCTACTAGAGAAAGAGAGTGGAGCAGCTTCCACTCTCTTTTTTCAGGTTCGGGCAGAATAAGGGGTATTCTAAAAAGAGAAAGGGGGCTGTGCCTATGACCATGGCTGAACTTTATGAAAAAGCAAAAATGCTGCCGCTGCTGCCGGGCGTTTACATCATCCGGGACAAAAGCGGCGTTATCATCTACATCGGAAAGGCAAAGCGGCTGCGCATCCGGGTGAGCCAGTATTTTCGGCCGGGCGTTCCCCACGATGCAAAAGTGACCCAGATGATCGCCCATGCCTTCGAATTCGATGTGATCGTGTGCCAAAGTGAATTTGAGGCCCTGGTTTTGGAAGCCAGCCAGATCAAGGAACACACCCCCAAATACAACATTCTTTTGAAGGATGACAAGGGATACAGCTATGTGAAGATCACAAAAGAAGCTTATCCCCGCATTTCGGCGGCCCTTCAAAAAGAGGATGACGGGGCGGAGTATATCGGCCCCTATACCAGCAGCTTTGCGGTGAGGGAAATGGTGGAAACCGCCCAGGATGCCTTTTTGCTGCCCCGGTGCAGCCGCCGCTTTCCGCAGGATATCGGGAAAGGCAGGCCCTGTTTGAATGCGCACATCGGCAAATGCATGGCGCTTTGCAGCGGCAAGATCAGCCAGCAGGCCTATCAGGAAGCCGTGCAGGGGGCGGTGCAGCTGATCCGGCACGGCAAAAAGGACATCATCAAAACGCTGGAAGCGCAGATGCTGGCTGCCAGCGAGCGGCTGGATTTTGAGCAGGCCGCCCTTCTCCGGGACCAGATCGCCGCCATCCGCCGGGTGGCCGAGGGCCAGAAAGTGGTGGTGGATGAGCGGGTCCAGATGGATGTGATCGCCTTTGCCGCATCCGGGCAGAACAGCTGTGCGGCCATCCTGCGGTATCGGCGAGGCCGCCTTGCTGATAAGAAGGAGTTTTTCTTTAAGGAAACCGCAGATCTGGACCGCCTGCGGGAGGAATTCCTGCCCCGCTATTATCTGGGCCGGGAAGAGATACCCCGCACCATTGCGGTGGATGTTCTGCCGGAGGATGCACCGGCTCTTGAGCAGCTTTTGAGCGAAACACGGGGCAGCCATGTACAGCTTTATGTGCCGCAGCGGGGCGATGTGGCAAAGCTGGTGAGCATGGCCTACACCAACGCCAGTGAACGGCTTGCCCGGGAGAGCGGCCGCACCGACCGGCCCCAGCGGATGCTGGACGAGCTGGCGGCTCTGCTGGGCCTTGCCCAACCGCCCAAAACCATTGAAAGCTATGATATTTCCAACTGGGGCGACGGGACCAGCGTATGCGGTATGATCGTTTTTGAAAACGGACGCCCCAAAAAGAGCGGGTACCGGCGCTTTAAAATGAAAACCGTGGCCCGCACCGATGACTATGCCAGCATGGCCGAGGCCTTGAGCCGCCGTGCCGCCCGCTATGACAGCGGCGACAGCGGCCAGTTCGGCATAAAACCCAGTGTGATCCTGCTGGATGGCGGCAAAGGGCAGGTGAGTGCGGTGTGCCGGGTGCTGGCCGGCACCGGCCTTGCGGATGTGCCGCTGTTCGGCATGGTGAAGGATGACCACCACCGCACACGGGCCATTGTAACGGCAGCCGGTGAAGAAATTGCCCTGAGCATGCACCGCACCAGCTTCACCTTCGTCTCTTCCATTCAGGACGAAGTGCACCGTTTTTCCATTGAATATCAGCGGCAGAACCAAAAGAAAAAAGCCTATGCTTCCAGCCTTACCGAGGTGCCGGGCGTGGGCCCGGCCACCGCAAAGGCACTGATGACAGCCTTCAAAACCGTGGCAGCGGTGCGCAAGGCCTCTCTTTCCGAACTGGAACAGGCAAAGGGCGTCAGCAAGCGGGCAGCCTCGGCAGTATATGCCTGGTTTCACCCGAATGGTCCCCTTGACAAAGAAGGGGAAACAATAGATAATATTTTTTAAACAATCGGTCCTCAATTCCAAATGGGCCGGCAGAAGGAGGAAAACAGGATGCGGGTGATCGCAGGAGATGCCAGAGGTACGCGGCTTGCCGCCCTGCCCGGAGAAGACGTTACCCGGCCCACTGTGGATCGGGTAAAGGAAGCCATGTTCAGTTCGCTCCAGTTCCTTCTGCCCGGTGCGCAGGTGCTGGATCTGTTTGCCGGCAGCGGCCAGCTGGGCATTGAAGCCCTCAGCCGGGGTGCCGCAAGGTGCGTGTTTGTGGACGAAAACCGGGCAGCGGCCCGCATCGTGGAGCAAAACTGCCGGGCAGCGGGTGTGCAGGGCCGCAGCCGCATTGTGAACGGCAGTGCCGAGCGTTTTCTTGCCGGTGCGGCAGAAGGGTTCGACATCATCCTGATGGATCCGCCCTACCGGAAAGGAACTTTGCAGCAGCTGCTGCCCCGTGTGGCTGAAATCACCCGGCCCGGCGGAACGGTTTTGTGTGAAAGCGAAAAAGGGGCGAGCCTCCCGGAGGAGTGCGGCGGCCTTAAAATGAAAAAGCAGCACCGCTATGGAACGGTGCTTGTGACCCGTTATGAAAAGGAGAGAGAAGAATGAACATTGATGAACTGCTGGATTTGATGGAAGAGACCCTGGATGATGCAACCAGCCTGCCGTTCGCCGGAGGAAAGCGTGTTGTGGACATCGACAAGCTGCAGGACATCATTGATGAGGTGCGCCTGAACCTGCCGGATGAGATCCGTCAGGCAAAGGCCATTGTGAACGACCGGGCCGATATTGTGTCCGGCGCACGCAGCGAAGCCGAAAACATTGTAAAGCGTGCCGAAGAGCGCGCCCGTATCCTGACCGGTGAGCAGGAAGTGACCAAGGCGGCGCAGCACCGGGCTTCTGAGATCATCAGCGCAGCCCAGCTGCAGGCCCGTGAGATGCGCACCACCGTTACCGAGTACTGCGAAAACATGCTGCGGGTGACCGAGGAGCACATGGCAAAGAATGCGGCCGAAGTGAAAATGGTGCGGGCAAACCTGCGCCAGAATGCAAAGAACGGCTGAAAATAACAAAGAAAGAACCTGACACACCCGGCAAAAGGAGCCTTCCTTTGCCGGGTGTGTTTTTTTGTATGTGCCCAAAAGCGCTGGAAGACTTGAGAGCCAAACGCAAAACCGGTTTTGCACAGGGGTGTTTTTGAAAAAAAGCAAAAATAAAAGGCCCTGAAAGGGCCCGGAGCCTGGCACAAATCGCTTTTTGGCGAAGCAGATAGGAGGTGGTTTCTTTTTGGGGAAATTGCCAAAAAAGTGGAAAACCATTGGCTTTTTTTACCGGTTTTTTTTTTGAAGCGATGCTTGCAATTTGAATCAACTTTTCGTATAATTGAAATAACACAGTGGGTAGAAATGGGTAAAAGTGGGGGGCGGTGAACAAAAGCCCCCTGAAAGGGGGCGGCCCGCATGTTGATCGGCGAGTACAACTATGCGATGGACGAAAAAGGCCGCCTGAATTTCCCCGCTAAATTCCGTGAGCAGATGGGCCGGGAATTCGTGGTCACACGCTGGCTGGATGAATGCCTTGTGGCGTTTCCGCAAAGCGAATGGCAGCGCATCACCCAGACCCTTATGAGTAAAAGCATGGTCAAGACCCGCGACATTCAGCGGTTCTTGTTTTCTGCCGCAGAAGAAGTCAGCCCGGACAAGCAGGGCCGTATTCTGCTGGGGCCGGCTCTGCGCGCCCATGCAAAGCTTGAAAAAGAGGTAACGGTCATCGGCGTGGGCAGCTACGCCGAGATCTGGGACACTGCGGCCTGGACGGCAAAGCAGCAGAGTCTTGGCAGTGCGGATATCGAAGCCGCTATGGAAGAACTTGATTTTTAACAAGAAGGGAAGGCAGTCAAAGTGGAGTTTAGTCATGTTCCGGTTTTGCTGGAAGAGTGTCTTGAGGGCCTTGCCATCGATCCTGCCGGCATCTATCTGGACGGGACCGCCGGAGGCGGCGGGCATTCCAGCCAGATCGCAAAGCGTTTGACCACCGGGCGGCTGGTCAGCCTGGATCAGGACCCGGATGCGGTGGCAGCGGCCTCCGCACGGCTTGAGGGGCTTCCCGCAACAGTGGTGCAGACCAATTTCCGCAATGCCCGCTTGGCGCTGGAAGGGCTGGGCATTCACCAGATCAACGGCGCTTTGCTGGATCTGGGGGTTTCCTCCCACCAGCTGGATGATGCGGAGCGGGGCTTTTCCTACCGGGCCGATGCGCCGCTGGATATGCGGATGAGCCAGTCGGGCCCGACCGCCGCAGACCTTGTGAACACCGCCAGCCGGGAAGAGCTGGCCCGCATCTTGCGGGAATACGGCGAGGAGCCCAACGCCTGGACCATTGCCGGGCGCATTGAGCGCCAGCGCCAGCAGCAGCCCTTTGAAACAACGCTGCAGCTGGCCGATGCCATTGCGGCAGCGGTCCCGCCGGCGGTTCGCAGAAAAGATAAAAACCCCGCGCGCCGCAGCTTTCAGGCCCTGCGCATTGCGGTGAACGGGGAACTGGATGCCCTCAACGAGGGCCTTGATGAAATTTTTGATATGCTGGCCCCCGGCGGGCGCTTTGCCATCATCACCTTCCATTCGCTGGAGGATCGTGTGGTGAAAAACCGTTTCCGTCAGTGGGCGACTGCCTGCACCTGCCCGCCGGAATATCCGGTGTGTGTCTGCGGCGGAAAGGCAAAAGCAAAGCTCATCACCCGAAAGCCCATTCAGGCACAGGAGAGTGAGCTGGAAGAAAACCGCCGCAGCCGTTCTGCGAAGCTGCGGGTGGTGGAAAAGCTGTAAAGAAAAAAACAAGCGGAAAGGAGGTGCGCAGAGTGGCGCAGCCAGCGTACAACATGGAGATCTTTGAAGACCGCCGGCCGCAGAAGCAGCCCCGTGTGCGGGCAGTCAAAGGCAATAAGCCCTCGGCGCAGCTCCGGGGCCGCAGGGTGAAGCAGGCAGCGCTGGTCGTTTTGATGGTCACACTGGTCTGCGGCCTGATTTCAAGTCAGGTGATGCTCACCGAGCTGACGGGCCAGATCCAGTCTACCAAGCAGCAGCTGGTCAACGCCCAAAGCGACTACAACTATCTGTCCAGCGTGCTGGACAGCAAAACCGGCCAGAAAAATGTGGAGGAGATCGCAACCACACAGCTGGGCCTGATGAAGCTGGATCGGAGCCAGATCACTTACTTTTCGCTGGAGAACAATGCAACGATCCAAAGGCCGGAAAGCGCTGCTGAACGCCTTACCGAGTTCTTGACCACCAGCGTGCTGAGCCTGGCCGATTATCTGAACCCTTAAAATACCAGCGAAAGCGTGCGGCGGCACGCTTTTTCGGTTATAAGGATGAAACCAAAAAGGCTCACATTGCTGCGGATAAAGGAAATGAATCCATGAAACGATCGAAAAATACAACCAAATCCAAGACGCGGCAGAAAGGGGTGCCAAAAGCGCTTCAGTGGCGGGGCTACTTTCTGTTGGGCGTCTTTTTAATTGTATCCTGCGTGGGGCTGGTTGCCCGGCTTTACAACCTTCAAATCGTGAATCATGAGCGCTTTCAGGTGGAAGTGGCAAAGCAGCAGCTCAAGGACATTGCCATTACCCCCCAGCGCGGACAGATTTTTGATGCAAACGGCAAGGTTTTGGCCAAGAGCAGCATTGTATGGAATGTGGCGGCAGACCCCAGCCAGATCAAAGCACCCAAGCTTACCGAAGAACAGAAGAAGGCAATGGGCGGCGAAGAAAGCCCGGAATCCCGCCTGGCCCGCCGGAACGAATATGTTGCCCAGGTGAGCCAGACCGTGGCTGAGATCCTGGGTCAGGAATACGAAGAGATCTATGAAAAGCTCCAAGACCCTGAGCGTCAGTATGTGGTGCTTGCAAAACAGGTGGACAAGCCCGTTGCGGACAAGATCAAGGATTACGCTTCGGAAAAACGGCTCACCATCAGTGTCTCTCCGGATACCAAGCGGGAATATCCCTATGGTGCCTTCGCAGCCAGTGTGCTGGGCTTTATGCATGCGGACGGATACGGCTTCTACGGGCTGGAAAAGCAGTATGAAAGCGTTCTGGCCGGTACGCCCGGCCGTCTGGTGAGCCTGCGGAACAGCCATGGCGGTGAGGTCACCAACGATGACCGCAAGGAATATCAGGCGCAGGACGGATACAGTCTGGTTTCCACGCTGGTGGTGGAGATCCAGGCCATTGCCGAAAAATATCTGGAAAACTCCATCCAGGCAAACAATGTGACCGAGCGCGGCGTAGCCATTGTTATGGATGTGAACACCGGTGCCATTCTGGCCATGGCGTCCAAACCCGATTTTAACCCCAACGACCCCAAGGAGATCCATGACCCGGCCCGGGCCGCGCTGCTGGATGGCCTGGATGATGAGGAATACACCAGGGTCCAGGGCGAAGAGAGACAGCGCCAGTGGAAAAACAAGGCCATCACGGAACTCTATACCCCCGGTTCTGTC
The DNA here is from genome assembly GCA_020025635.1 of Allofournierella sp. Classification (GTDB taxonomy): domain Bacteria; phylum Bacillota; class Clostridia; order Oscillospirales; family Ruminococcaceae; genus JAHHRU01. The sequence goes on along the minus strand of JAHHRU010000005.1, from coordinate 96,539 downwards.
TTCAAGGTGGTTACAGCGGCCGCCGGCCTCGATTCCGGTGTTATTACCCCGGCCAGCAGCTTCCTTTGCGCCCCCGGCGGCTATGAGGTGGCCGGCACAAAGCCGTATCGCTGCGCCATGAACAAGGCACACGGCATTGTGAATATCAGCGATATCATCTACAATAGCTGCAACCAGGGCATCATTCAGGTGGCCCAGAGAATGGGCAAGGATACCTTCTCGGATTATTACAACGCCTTTGGCCTGACCGATATCACCGAGATCGATCTGCCGGCCGAGCAGCGGACCAAGGTGGGCGTTTCCTATTATGACCCCGCGAAAATGTCCGGTGTGGACCTTGCATCTTCCAGCTTCGGTCAGGCAATGACCGTGACCCCGATCCAGATGATCACGGCCATCAGTGCCGCGGTGAACGGAGGCTACCTGGTGCAGCCGCACATGGTGAGCAAGATCGTGGATAAAGACGGCAACCTGGTGGAGGAGATCAACCCCACCCCGAAGCGGCAGGTCATCAGCGAAGAGGTGAGCGTCCAGGTGCGCAAAATGCTGGAGCATGTTGTGGATTTCGGCGCGCCGGGCGCGGCAGGCCGCAATGCCTATGTGGCGGGTTATCACATCGGCGGAAAATCCGGCACCTCGGAAAAGCTCAATAAGCCCATGCGTGCAGACGGGGACTACGAAAAGGTGTCCAGCTTTGTGGCGGTGGTCCCGGTAAACGATCCGCAGATCGCAGTGCTGGCCTTTTTGGATGAACCCCATGCCGAAACCGACTATGGCTCCATGCTGTCGGCTCCGCTGGTGGGCAACATCATCAGTGAGGTTGCGCCCTATCTGGGCCTTGAGATGGATGTGGGCCTGCTTCCTTCCGGCGATGTAAAGGTCCCGGATCTGGTGGGTTCCCAGCACAGTGAATGGGATATGGCTCAGGTCGAGCTGAACAAGATGGGCCTGACCCACCGCCGTGTGGGCAATGGTCCCCGGGTGCTGGCGCAGTACCCCGGCCCGGGCGCAATGGTCCCCGGCGGGACCACCGTGTATCTTTACACCGACAGCGCCGAGATCCGCAATGTTCCGGTGCCCAATGTGCTGGGCAAAAGCGTGGCACTGGCGCAGCAGATGCTGGCGGGCGCTGGCCTGAATGCCAAGATCGAAGGCCCGGAGGAGGGCGTAATCACGGCGCAGGATACGGCGGAAAGCAGCCAGGTCGCCATGGGAACTGTGGTAACGCTCACGGCCGAGATCCCGGCGGCCCCGGAACCGGCTGAACCGCCCCCGGAAGGAGAGCCGAACGAAACGGAAGAGGCAAATGAAACCGAGGAACCGGAAGGAACCGAATAACCCCTTCCGGAATACGCATATAGCTAAAACAGGCGGCGCATCGGACAGGCTGCGCCGCAGCACAGAGGGAGGAAGGCAGTTATGAAACAAATTCCTGCAAACCAGCTGCTGGCCGGCTTGTATGAGGTGGGCACCGTAAAGGCGGAACCCATCACGGCGGTCGTGACCGACAGCCGCAAGGTGGAGCCCGGCTGCGTGTTCGTGTGCTTTCCTGGCGAACGGGTGGACGGCCACGACTATGCCGCGGGCGCGATCGAAAACGGTGCTGCCTATGTGGTGGCCAATCATCCGGTGGAGGGGGTGCCGCAAAGGCAGCTCATCCTGGTGGAAAGCAGCCATATGGCAATGGTGCGCATGGGCGCAAACTACCGCAACCTTTTCAGCCCGCAGATGATCGGCGTTACCGGCAGTGTGGGAAAAACCACCACAAAAGAATTCTGCTATGCGGTCCTTTCCGCATTTGGAAACACCATCAAAACCGAGGGCAACCAGAACAATGAGATCGGGGTGCCCAACACCCTGTTCCGCTTGGAAGAGGGCACGGAATACGCCGTGGTGGAAATGGGCATGAGCGCCTTGGGTGAGATCCTGCGGCTTTCCCGCGCGGCCCGGCCCAGTGCCGGCATCATCACCTGCATCGGGGTGTCCCACATGGAGACCCTGGGCAGCCGTGACAACATCCTGAAAGCAAAGCTGGAGATCTGTGCAGGCCTGCCGGACGGTGCCCCGCTTGCGCTCAACGGCGATGATGAATATCTGCGCAAGGCTGAAAAAGAGGGCCGGATCCCGGAGCGGCTGCGCCCGGTCTGGTTTGGCATCGAGGATAAGCGCTGCCAGGTGCGGGCCGAAAATATCCGCAGCGGGGCCGATGGCCAGAGCTTCACGCTGGTGGACAGTGAAAACGGCAGCTTTGAGGTGTTTATTCCGGCTTTGGGCCGCCACAATGTTTACGATGCGCTTTCGGCCTATGCGGCTGCTTCCCGAATGGGGCTTGAGCCGCAGCGCGCGGCCCGGGCGCTGGCCGATTACCGCTCCACCGGTATGCGGCAGAACGTGGTGAAGAAAAACGGCATCACGGTGGTGGAGGACTGCTACAACGCAAGCCCGGACAGTATGCGGGCAAGCCTTGAAATGTTCCGGGAACTGGATGCAGGCACCGGGCGCAAGTTTGCACTGCTGGGTGATATGCTGGAGCTGGGCACTCTTGAAGAGGAGGCGCACGCCCAGGTCGGCCGCCTTGCGGCCGGTGCAGGCCTGGAAGCCCTTGCGGCGGTTGGAAATGCCAGCCGGGGCATGGTGCAGGCAGCGCAGGAAGCGGGCCTTCGGGCCGTTCACTGTGAAACGGCCCAGCAGGCACTGGACTGGCTCAAAGCAGAGCTGCGGGAAGGGGATCTCCTGCTGGCAAAGGCCAGCCGGGGCATGAAGCTGGAAAAGATCCTGAAGGCTCTTTACGGAGAAGAAGCTTTGCAATAAAATCAATATCAAAAAGAAGTGCGCCCTTTTTTCGGGCGCCGAGGATGGGAGTTAAGTTAAAATGGCGCGTTACGCATTGATTTGGGCTGCTGTTTTTGGTTTTACGATTTCGGCGGTGTCGGGTATTTTCCTGATTCCGTTTTTGAAACGGCTGCATTTTGGCCAGACCATTAAGGAGATCGGGCCGACCTGGCACAGCAAAAAACAGGGCACACCCACCATGGGCGGCCTCTGCTTCATTCTGGGCACCACCATTGCGGTGGGAATTGCTTACACGATCCTGCTGGCCTCCGGCCCGGAGTACACCACCGGCCCGGACAGCCGGGCGGTCTTTATTGCAATGTTCTCGGCCTTCGGCTTTGGTGCCATCGGCTTTGTGGATGATTTCATCAAGGTGGTATGCAAGCGGAACCTGGGCCTGCGCGCCTGGCAGAAAATCGTCGGCCAGCTGCTGGTTACCACCATCTTGCTGGTTTCCCTGTATCTGAACGGCACCCTTACCACTTATGTGACCCTGCCGTTTGTTGGCTTTGTGGACCTGGGCATTTTCTTCTACCCGCTTTCGTACATCTTGATCATCGGCATCGTCAATGCGGTGAACCTGACCGATGGCATCGACGGCCTGTGCAGCTGCATCACCTTCATTTCCATGCTGGGCTTTTTGATTTTGACAAGCCTGATGGGGCAGTTCAATCTTTCGCTGCTGGCATCGGCCCTGGCAGGTGCGGTGGCCGGTTTCCTGGTCTGGAATTTCTACCCCGCCAAGGTCTTTATGGGCGACACGGGCAGCATGTTCCTGGGCGGCGCGGTGGCCGGCCTTGCCTATGCAATGGGCCGCCCGGAAATGATTTTTTTCCTGGGCGCTGTTTACATCTGGGAGGCCGCCACAGTGGTCATTCAGGTTACCTATTTTAAAATCACCCACGGCAAGCGTCTGTTCAAAATGACCCCCATCCACCACGCATTTGAAATGCGTGGCTGGAGTGAAGTGAAAATCGACGGGGGCTTCAGCCTGATCGAGCTGGCCGCAGTGCTGCTGGGCCTGCTGTTCTCGTTCCTGTATTACTAAAATGAAATTTCTGAAAGAAAAAGGAGGCTGCGGCCATGAATGAACCAAGGGCCCGCAGGGCTCCTGCAAAACGTGCCCCGGGCAGAACGGCTGCACCGGGGGTGCCTTCCGGAAAACGGAACCCATCCCGCCCGGCACCGGCCCGCTCTGCTCACAGCAGGCCGGTTCCCAACCGGCCCGCTCAAAGGCGGCCGATGCAGGAAAGGCCGGCCCCGGCACGCCCTGTTTCAGAGCGCCGCCCCATGCACCCCAGGGAGCGGGTGCCAAAAGAGCACTTTACCATGTTTGTTCATGATCCCGGCCCGGTAAGCGGCGGTTTCGTGGCAACCCTGGCGGTGCTGCTGGTGTTTGGGCTGATCATGCTGTTCAGCGCAAGCTATGCAACCGCCTTTTACAAATACCGCGACAGCTACCGCTTCATCCGGCCTCAGGTGCTTTTTGCGCTGATCGGCACTGCGGCCATGTGGGCGGTGAGCCGCATGGATTACCACTGGCTACGGCAGTTTTCAAGGCCGATGTATGTGGGCGTGCTGATTTTGCTGGTGGTCGTTTTGTTCATGGACCCCATTCAGGGCTGCAGGCGCTGGATCAATCTTCCGCATGTGCCCACCATTCAGGTCAGTGAGATCGCAAAATTTTCCGTCATTTTGCTGATGTCGGATCTGTTTACGAAAAACAAGGAACGGGTCAGGAATTTCAAAGAAGGTGTTTTGCTGCCCGCCATCCTTCTGCTTCCCATTCTGGCGCTGCTTTTCCTTGAGCCGCACCACAGCGCAATGGTTCTGATGTGCTGCATCACGGCATCCATCATGTTTGCCGGCGGCTGCCGCCTGTTTTACTTTGTGGCGGGGGCCTTGAGCGCAGCCGGTGCAATGGCGGCCATGCTTTATCTGCGCCCCGGTTATGTGCAGGAACGGCTGTATGGCTGGTTCCATCCCTTCTCGGATATGATGGACTCCACCCGCCAGACCGGCCAGAGCCTTTATACCATTGGCGCCGGCGGCCTGTTCGGTGTGGGCATCGGCAACAGTGTGCAGAAACACGCCTGGCTGCCGGAGGCTCCCAACGACTTTATTTTTGCGATCCTGTGCGAGGAATTGGGCTTTGTGGGGGCAGTGCTCTGCATCTTCCTGTTCGTTCTGCTCATTGTGCAGGGAATTCTCATTGCGGTTCGTGCACCGGATCGCTTTGGCTTCCTGCTGGTGATCGGCACCGTTGCACAGGTGGGCTTTCAGTTCGTGTTCAACGTGGCCGTGGTTACCAACCTGATTCCCAACACCGGCATCAGCCTGCCGTTTTTCTCTTCCGGCGGCACCAGCCTGCTGATGCTGCTGGGCCAGATCGGCGTGGTGCTCAGCGTCAGCCGTGCCGGCAATAAACGGCAGGCAGAGCTGAAAGAGGAAGAGGCCCAGGCCAAAGAAGAAAAACAGCGGGAGGCAGCGGCAGACACCACTGCTTCGATCTGGGCGCCGTATTAACCTGTGACCCTTAGGAGGAAACAATCGATGCGTGTTTTGATCGCAGCCGGCGGAACGGCCGGCCATATCAATCCGGCCCTTGCGATTGCAGGGGCAATCAAAGCGCACTGCCCGCAGGCAGAGATCCATTTTGCGGGCAGAAAGGGCGGCATGGAGTTTGACCTGGTGAAGAAGGCGGGCTACCCCTTCCATCATATCGAGGTAAACGGGATTCAGCGCAGCCTGAGTGTAAAAAACATTTTGCGGAACGTGGAATGCATGTGGCATCTGGCGCTTTCCGGGCCAAGAGCCAAAAAGATGATGCGTGAGGTGAAACCGGATCTGGTGATCGGCTGCGGCGGATATGTGAGCGGGCCGGTGGTGCGCTGCGCTGCCCACATGGGCATCCGCACCGCCATTCACGAGCAGAATGCCTTCCCGGGGGTTACCAATAAGCTGCTGGCGAAGGATGTGGATGTGATCTTTGCCGCCGTGCCTGCCGCCGTGGAAAAGCTGGGCCGCCCCGAAAAAACCAGTGTGGTGGGAAACCCGGTCCGCCCGGAGCTTTTCCAGCAGGACCGTCAGGCCGCCCGTGCCCGCATCAATGCGGGGGACAGAACGGTGATCCTGAGCTTTGGCGGCAGCCTGGGTGCGCGCAGGATCAATGAAGTGGTTTCGGATCTGGCCGCCTGGGAGCAGAAAGAACGCAGGGACATCCTGCACATCCACGCCACCGGCAGCCGTGGAGTAGAGCTTTTTGAGCGCCTTGCAAAAGAAAAAGGCTTCGAATACAACGAAAGCCTGCGGGTGCAGAAATACATCGACAATATGCCCGAGCTGCTTTCGGCAGCCGATCTGGTCATCGGCCGTGCCGGAGCGCTGACCCTGGCAGAGCTTGAGGTCATGGGGCGGGCATCCATTCTGATCCCCAGCCCCAATGTGGCAGAAAACCACCAGTATTACAATGCGCTGGAACTGCAGAAGGCCGGTGCTGCCGTGGTGCTGGAAGAAAAGGACCTGACCGGCGAGCGGCTGGTGGAAGAGGTGAAGGCACTGCTGGCAGAGCCCGGAAAGCTGACCGTGATGGGCAGCATGGCCCATGCGCTGGCCGAGCCGGAAAGCCTTGAAAAGATCTGGGCGAAGCTGTCCGATCTGATGAAGTAAAAAACAAAGGGGGTGTTTGCCGTGAGCAAAAGGCAGCCGGAAAAACGGCGGCTCAATACCAGTAAAGCTGACGGCAGCTATCGCGGCCGGGAGATCGAACCTTATCCGGTGCGCCCTCGCAGAGAGCGGCCTGCGGCAGATCCCGCACAGCCGGAGAAGCGGCCCAGGCCCGAAATGGAAGCAAAAACGGTGCGCCAGCGCCCGGCGCAGGAGCTGTTTGAGCAGTGGCCGGAAGACAGTGCCCCAAACCCCAAAGGAAAAAAGAAAAAAGGGAATAAAAAAAACCGGCCGGAAAGCGAAAATGCCCAGCGCCGCCGTGTGAGCCGGGGTGAACTGCGCCGGCGCCGGCGCCGGCGCCGCATCCTGGCCATCATACTCACGCTGCTGCTGGTTACAGCAGGTTCCATCCTTTCGGTAACGGTGCTGTTTACGGTAAAATCGATGCGGGTGGAAAATCTGGATAAAACGGTGCCGGCCGACACCGGCATCTACACCGAGGATGCCATCCTGGGGGCACTTGCCATTCCAATGGAAGAAAATATGTTCCGCTTTTCGGCAAAAGAGCGGGAAGAGGTCATGTCCCGGATGCTTCCGTATCTGGAAACCATCCGGGTGCGGCGCAGCCTGCCTTCCACGGTTGTGGTGCAGGTGGAGCCGGCACAGGCAAGCTGGGGTGTCTGGCAGCCCGGCGGGTGGCTGGTGCTCAGCCGCGGCCTTAAAATTATGGAGCAGTCCGCACAGGCCCCGGAAGGACTTCCGGTGATCTACGGGCTGGAAGCAGAGAGCACGGTTCCGGGAACCTTCCTGGCGATCCGGCCGCAGCAGGCAGAGCCGGTGCTGAAAGAAGACGGGACCTTGGATGAAGAAGCCGCAAAGAATGCTCAGCTTGCGCAGCAGCAGGCTGCGGCGGCAAAGCTGGCCGACCTGCGCCGGCTGATGGATCTTCTGGATACCGAAGGCCTGCGGGAAGACGTGACAGTGCTTGATCTGCGGGAAGAAAACGAAACCTATTTTGTTTACCAAAACCGCATCAAGGTGCTTTTGGGAACCTTCAACAACCTGGAATACAAGCTTGGGGCAGTGGCCAAGCTGGTCAAAAATGAAAGCGGAGAATTCCTCGGCCCCCGCGATAGGGGCGTTTTGGATGTTTCCCACCAGCTGGATGATCAGGTGGTGCGCATCCCTTTCGACCCGGTGGAATTTACTGTGGAAGCTCCGCAGACCGGGCCGCAGCCGGAACCACAGACCGAACCAACTGAGCCTCAGCCGCAGGAGCCACAGCCCGGCGAGCCGGGCGGAGACGCTCCTGCTGAGGGCCAGGAAGAACAGACGCCCGCACAGCAGCCGGAAAACGGTGAGCCCACAGGCGAAAACCAATAAAAATACAAATGCAGCTCCTTTGTGTTCGAATGAAAATGCAGAGGAGCTGCATTTTTTTTACGAATTGCATAAGATATCAGCCTCTGGATTGGATAGGATTTCACAGATTTGGACGAAATTCAAAAATGAAAGGTTTCAATGGGTCAACAATCATAAAAAAATGTGTGAATTTATGGAATTTGATACAAAAACAGAACTTTAATACAAATTTGAAAATGCATATATTAAAAAGAAAGATGATAAAAATGCAAATTCATCCAGAGAAGAACCCAGCAAAAATGCTTAAAAATTGAAAAAAGTATGATTTTATGTCGTTTTGCATAAAAACAATGAATATGTTTATTGAAAATATTAAAAATAACGGAAAAAGCAATATACATAAAAAATAGCGCAAGAAAATCCTTGTCCGACCCCTTCAAAGTGCTATAATAAGGCCAAGGAACTCGCAGCAGTTCGGTTCGCTGCGAGAGTAAACAGGAGGTTACATATGAAAAAGTTTCTTAGTCTTGCTTTGGTGCTTGTAATGGCACTGTCAACGCTGGCTGGCTGCGGCAGCGAACCCGCTTCGGATGCAGAACCCGCAGGCTCTGAGGCCGCAGGTTCCCAGGCCGCAGGTTCTGAACCTGCAAAGGCCGGCGGTGAGATCGAAGAAGGCGCAAAGCTTGTATATTGGCCCATGTGGTCTGAAACAGAGCCTCAGGGCGCTACTTTGGCAGAGGCGATCGAGGCTTTCACCGACGAGACCGGTGTAGAAGTTGAGATCAACTTCCAGGGCGGCCGTGATACCCGCAAGACCCTGCAGCCTGCACTGGATGCAGGCGAGACCATTGATATTTTCGACGAAGATATCGAGCGTGTGAACATCACCTGGAAAAACTACCTGCTGGACATCCAGGATATGTACGATGCTTCTCCTCTGGCTGGCAACCAGAACGCGAACCTGATCAAGGTTGCCAAGGAACTGGGCGGCGGCAAGCTGCACAGCGTTCCCTACCAGCCCTCCACCTTTGTTGTGATGTACAACAAGGATGCTTTCGACAAGGCCGGCATCAAGGCTGTTCCTACCACATGGGATGAGTTCATGGCCGCCTGTGAAGCTCTGAAGGGCGCCGGCGTGATCCCCATGACCACGGATGATGCCTACATGGCCGCATTCTTTGGTTATATGATGGACCGTGTTGCCGGTTTTGAAACTACCAAGGCCGTCGCCGCAGGCGATTTTGGCAACGAGGCTGTTCTGAAGACCGCTCAGGTCATCGAAGACATGGTCAAGAAGGGTTACATCGACCCCCGTGCTTCCGGCAACAGCTGGCCCAACGGTCAGGGTAACGTGGCAGACGAGTCTGTTGCAATGTACCTGAACGGCACCTGGCTGCCCAACGAGATCCGCAACCAGACCAAGGAAGGCTTCCGCTGGGGCTCCTTCGCTCTGCCCAACATCGCTGAGGGCGGCGACGGTGCTGAGTCCAACAACTTCGGCGCACAGTGCTTCGCCATCAACAAGGATACCAAGTATCCCAATGCTGCTTTCGCTCTGGTGCAGTGGCTGACCAGCGGCGAATGGGACCAGAAGCTGGCCGACAACACCCTGGGCGTTCCCATGGACAACAACGCCAAGTGGCCTGAGCCCCTGGTTGAGGCAAAAGGCTGCATCGACAACACCACTCAGCGTTTGAGCTGGGCCGTTGATATGGAAAACGATGCCAATGTGAATGCTGCCATCAAGACCAACCTGGCCAACCTGATCGGCGGCAAGCTGGATGCAGCAGGCTTTGCAGCTGAGTTTGCAAAGATCAGCAAGTCCTGATAACATTACTGAAAGCTGAAATTCGAACCGAAAACCGAATGGGGCGGCGGTTTTACCGCTGCCCCATCTTTTCGTTCAAGAGCTTTTTGTGCCTGAAACCAGGCAGAGAAAGTGTCAAATTACATTTGGAGGCCGATTGTTATGGCAAAACAAAAAACCAAAACATCAGGCAGCCCGCTGCGCAAAAAGAACAAATCCATGCTGATCATGTTCCTCACACCCGCAACGCTGCTGTATTTGCTGGTGTTCCTGTATCCTTCCATCCGCACCTTTGTGATGAGCTTTTTCAAGGTGGAAGGTGTTTCGGATCCGGTATCCTCCTGGGTGTTCAACGGAGGCGCAAACTACATTGATGCCTTCAACGACACCCTGTTCCGCTCATCCATGACAAACCTTGGCAAGCTGTGGCTGTTCGGCGGCCTGGGCGTTATGGTCCTTTCGCTGCTGTATGCGGTGGTGCTTACCAGCGGCCTGCGGGGCAAGAGCTTTTTCCGCAGCGTGATCTATCTGCCCAACCTGGTTTCCGCGGTTGCAATGGGTACCATGTGGCTGTATTACGCATTTAACAAAGAAAGCTTCGGTCTGCTGAATGCCATTCGCGGCTGGTTCGGCTTGAACAATGTTCTTTGGACCGACCCCGCTCACAAGTTCAGCAGTATGCTGATCGCCTACTGCTTTGGCATGGTTGGCTATCACATGCTGATCTTTATGAGCGGTATCGAGCGGATCGGTGCCGATTTCTACGAAGCTGCCACCATCGAAGGCGCAAATGTGTTCCAGAAATTCTTCTACATCACCCTGCCTTTGCTGCGCGGCTCCATCCGCACCAATCTGGTCATGTGGACCGTGGCCAGCGTGGGCTTCTTCATCTGGGGCCAGGTGTTTGACCCGGTGAACCTTTCCAACCAGACTGTTATGCCGCTGAACTATATGTATGAGCTGGTGTTTGGTTCTTCCAATGCAGCCCAGGCTGTTCGAAATTCCGGCATCGGCGCAGCAATCGGTGTTATGATGGCCGCCATTGTTATCATTGTTTTTGCTGCAACCAATTTTATCGTCAAAAACGACGATATCGAACTGTAAGGGAGGCGTACGAAAATGGCAAAGAAAAATAAAGAGCCGAAGATTCGTCAGCCTTTCAACCTGAAGAAAGAAATGCCGCTTCTGCCGGGCTATCTGCTGTGCATCCTTTGGGTGCTGTTCACAGTGGTTCTGGTAGGCTGGGTCATTCTGGCGTCGCTGTCCACCAGTAAAGAGATCCTGGGCGGTGAGCTGTTCAAGTTTGCAAGCGGCTTCCACTTTGAAAACTATGCAAACGCATGGAAATCGCAAAAGGTAAGCATCTTCTTTATGAACTCGCTGCTTTACACTGCAATTTCCTGCTCGCTGATCATCCTGATCGCGGCGCCCGCAGCGTATTCACTGTCCCGCTTCAAGTTTAAAGGCAATATGCTGCTTCAGAATATGTTTGCTTCGGCACTGGGCATCCCGGTCATCATGATCGTTATGCCGCTGTTCTCGATCATTACCCGGATGCATCTGGCCAATACCCGCAGCCTGATCATCTTTTTGTACATCGCAATGAACGTGCCGTTCACCATCTTCTTTATGCTGTCCTTCTTCCAGAATTTGTCGTTCACATTCGAGGAAGCTGCCTCCATTGACGGCTGTACCCCGGTCCAGACCTTCTGGAAGATCATGTTCCCTCTGGCACAGCCCGGTATCATCACCGTGACCATTTTCAACTTTATCACCATTTGGAACGAGTTCTTCATGTCCATGCTGTTTGCGGGCAAATCCAAGATCCGTCCCATTGCGGTGGGTCTGTACAACATGGTCAAGGGCATGCAGTACACCAACGATTATGGCGGAATGTTCGCTGCGGTGGTGATCGTGTTTGCGCCCACCTTCGTGCTGTATGTGTTCCTGTCGGATAAGATCATCGCAGGTGTTACCGGCGGCGCGATCAAGGGCTGATGCGAATGTGAATTCCCCCTTGCGTTTGCAATGAAACCCAAATTTTTTGAAGCCTGGTGCAAAGGAAGCGCCAGGCTTCATTTTTGCTTTCAAAAAGCTCTAAAGGGCCCAAAGAAAAGCCATAACTTCAAGGATGTTTCGGCCGGATAAAAGCAAAAGTCCCCGGAAAGGCAGCTGCCTTTCCGGGGGTTGAACGCTTTTGAAGGAACTTGTTCGAAAAGCAAAGAAAAATCGAAGATCAGGCTCCTTTTTCTTTATAAGGAACTCGCAGTACAAGCAGAATGGCGACCAGTGCAATCGCAATGCCAACGGGGAAAACCCAGCGCAGAGCCTCGATGGAAATCAGCTCAAGACCGTGAATCATGCTGGAACAGAACAAGGAACCGATCAGAGAAGCAATGCCGTTCAGCAGCGAAAGCATGGAAAGATAGACGCTGCGGGATTCTTCGGGGCTGGTGTAGACCTGCATTTTCAAAAAGCCGATGCCCAATCCGGCAAGGGGGATCGCGGAAAGGATGTTGGCGATCGGGAAGAGGAACAGACTGTTTTTGGGGGTGGTGAAGGTCCAGGTAACAGCCGATAAGATGGAGATTCCCATACAGAAAGCAGACACGTTTTTCCAGCCGATCCGCTCGGAAAGCTTGGTCATGGGCTTTACAAAGAAGGTGCGGCTCAGGTTTGCCGCGGTTGCCCAAAGCATGATCTGGAAAAAGCTTACATGCAGCACACGCACCTGGTAAAGAGCAGCAAAACCGCCGATGAACATACCAGAGAAGCACCAGACCATGTTGGAGATCATGACCCAGCGGAACTTTTTGTCGCGGAAAGGCTCGGCCATTGCAGAAAAGAACGAGGACTTCTTTGGCATGGACGGAGGCGGCGGCAGCTGGCGAAGCACCATAAGGCTGCTGCCAAGCATGATCGCAGAAAGAATGCCCACCAGCACAAAACCGGGCTGGTGAGAATCCGTCCGGTCTGCCCAGTCCAAAATCAGGCTGGCGGCAGCATAAAGGATGGTGTATGTGATCATGAAGGTGATCTCGCGGGCGGGGTAAAAGTTGGGCGGGTTCATTTTTTCCACGCAGCTGGTCATCCAGGTGGTCTGAGAAGGGGCAGAAAACTGAAAAATACCCACAGCCAGCAGGTAAGAAATGACCATCAGCGGTGCACCGGCCCAGTGGGGCAGCAGCACCGAAAAGAATACCAGCGGCAGAAAGAAACGCCACAGACCATTGGTGAGCCGCAGAAACCGGAACGGATTCGAAACACGGCCGTACGCAAGCCCGCCGGCCAGCTGCAAAATGGGCAGGGTAGCGGTCAGGCCGGTGATGAAATTGGAAATCGGAAGAGAAAAACCATAGTATTCGGTAAGACTTGAAATAATTGCGCCGCTGCAGATCCAATAAGCGGACATGCACAAGAGATTGTCTACAATAAAATTGCGAGATGTTTTGTCCATGTCTAAATTCCTCCTCGCCCGCAAGTAGGCAGCTGCCTTTGGCACGGGTCTTGTCTTTGGCTATCATAGCATAGTGCCGGAGGAAAAGCTATGGTCTTTTCGGCTTTTTTTTTAAAGAGAAAAAAGCTGCTGAAAGGTCAAATGAAAAAGCTCCTCTGTAAAAACAAAACAGAGAATATCGGCTTTGCTTTTTGAATTTTTCGTGTGCGATAATTTTCTTTAAGAAAGAAATGTGATATAATGCTTTATAAGAATGTAAAAATGGAAAGGTGCGCTTATGGCAACGGATTTTAACCGCGAGTTTGTTTCTCTGCGGGATCGTTTTATTGAAAGTCAGTTTGGAAAACTCAATGATGTGCAGAAGCAGGCAGTGTTCTGCACCGAAGGGCCGCTCCTCATCCTGGCAGGTGCGGGAAGCGGAAAGACCACGGTCCTGGTCAACCGGGTGGCCAACATCATCCGGTTCGGCACGGCCCATGGCAGCAGCTGGCTGCCCCGGCCGGCCACTGAGCAGGATGTAGCCGACCTGAAGGCAGCCCTGGAGGGTCAAAACCTGCCGGGCCGGCTCTGGCCCATGCTGCGCCATGATGCGGCCCGCCCCTGGAATGTGCTGGCCATTACCTTTACAAACAAAGCGGCGGGAGAGCTGAAGGCCCGCCTTGGCACCATGCTGGGCGAAGAGGATGGTGCGGATGTGAACGCCTCCACCTTCCATTCGGCCTGCGTGAAGATGCTGCGCCGGGATGCAGACCGGCTGGGCTTCCCCAAAAGCTTCACCATTTATGATACCGATGACCAGCAGCGGGCCATGAAGGAAGTTTACAAACAGTTGATGGTGGATGATAAATTCCTGCCTGTAAAGACTGCGCTGGGCAATATCGGCCGTATGAAGGATCAGCTCATCAGCCCGGAGGATGCAATGGCTGCTCCGGCCGACAGCAAGGCCGGCCTTGTGGCAAAGGTTTATAAGGCTTATCAGGCCCGCCTGAAAAGCGCCGGCGCCATGGACTTTGATGACCTGATCTATTTCACCGTGTGCATGCTGCAGGATTTCCCCGAGGTGCGGGACTATTACCAGACCAAATACCATTATGTGCTGGTGGACGAGTATCAGGATACCAGCGTGGCGCAGTTCGAGCTGGTCCGTCTGCTTGCCGGCGGCTATAAAAATGTATGCGTGGTGGGCGATGATGACCAGAGCATTTACCGGTTCCGGGGTGCCACCATTGAGAACATCCTGAACTTTGAAGAGCATTTTGCCGGTGCACGGGTCATCCGTCTGGAACAGAACTATCGTTCCACCTCCAACATCCTGAATGCGGCAAACTGCGTGATCAAAAACAATCAGGGCCGCAAGGGCAAGACCCTGTGGACCCAGAACGGGGCAGGCGACCAGGTACACCACTATCTTGCTGAAAACGAGCAGGATGAGGCAAGCCACATTGCCACCGTGATCGGCCGCAACCTGAAAAACGGCGCAAAGCTGCGGGACCATGCGGTGCTGTACCGGATGAATGCCCAGTCGAACCCGGTGGAAACCTATTTTGCCCGTGCGGGCATCCCTTATAAGATCGTAGGCGGCCAGCGCTTCTATGACCGTAAGGAAGTAAAGGACATCATTGCTTATATGTCGGTGGTGTCCAACCCCAACGACGATCTGCGCCTGCGCCGCATCATCAATGAACCGGCCCGCAAGATCGGTGCCGCCACACTGGACAAAATGGCGGATATCGCTTCCGGGCTGGGCGTGAGCCTGCTGGAAGTGTGCGCCCATGCGGCCGATTATCCCAGCCTTGGCCGTGCGGCCCGTGCGCTGCTGGGCTTTTATGAAATGTATGAAAAGCTTGCCCAGGCGGCAGACAGCATGTCCCTGGATGCGTTCGTTACCGACCTGATCGAAACCAGCGGCTATAAGGCAATGCTGGAAGCACAGGGCGATGAGGGTGCTTCCCGCCTGGAAAACCTGGGTCAGCTGGTGTCCAGCGTGAAAACCTATGCGGACCAGAAGGGCCCCGAAGCCACTCTGGCAGGCTTCTTGGAAGAGGTGGCCCTGATCGCCGACATCGACGGCTATGACGAAGAGAACGATGTGGTCGTGATGATGACCATGCACTCGGCAAAGGGCCTGGAGTTCGACCATGTGTTCATCGTGGGCATGGAAGAGGGCGTGTTCCCCAGCGAAATGTGCCGTTTCTCGCCGGAAGAGCTGGAAGAGGAACGCCGGCTTTGCTATGTGGGCATTACCCGTGCCCGCAAGGAGCTGTATCTTTCCTCCAGCCAGACCCGGATGATCTTTGGCCAGACCCGGCGCAATCCGCCCTCCCGCTTTTTGGAGGAGATCGACCCCGGTTACATGGATGAAGAGGAAAGCCCGGCGATTTCCCACCGCAGTGCCGGTTTTGGCAGCTTCGGCGGTTTTGGCGGCAGCACCGCCTCCGGCTTTGGCGGCGGTGCGTCTGGTTTCGGCGGCGGCCGGCAGTGGGGCGGATTTGGCTCCGGCTCCGGTTCGGCCGGCGGGAATGCAGGTACAGCGAAGCCCCGGCAGTCGGCCTTTACCGGAACCAGCCCCTTTGGCAGGCCCACCGTGGGCACGGCTCCGGCACGGCCCCAGGCGGCGGCAGGCGCAAAAGTGAATTATAAGCCCGGCGATGTGGTGGAGCATAAGGTGTTCGGCCGCGGAACGGTGCTGAAAGCCACACCGGCTGCGGGGGACACCATTGTGGAGATCCGGTTCGATACGGTCGGCGTGAAAAAAACCATGGCAAATTATGCGCCAATGCAGCTGTGTGAGAAATAAAATGACAAGGAGATCCGTTCTATATGTTGAAGGTTGAATTGATTGCACATACTCCCGAACCTGAAAAGGTGGTGGCTGCGGCCGCAAAGCTTTGCTATTCCAATGCCCAGATCAGCGATCTGATGGCCGGCCTCACCCCGGAAAAGAGCCGGGCGTTCGTTCAGCACCTGGCAAGCCTCGGCCACGAAAGCCCCACCGAGCATGTGAGCTTTACCTTTGCCATTGAGGGTGTTTCCCGCACGCTGCTGGCGCAGATCACCCGCCACCGGCTGGCAAGTTACAGTGTGCAGAGCCAGCGCTATGTGCGTCTGGATCAGTTCGAATATGTGCTGCCGCCGGAGGTGGAAAATGACCCGGCTGCCCGGGAAGCCTTTGAAAGTGAAATGCGCCAGCAGGACGAAAACTATAAGCGCATTGCCGCCCTTTTGAAGGAAGGCCACATCCGCCGCCTGATGAAGGAAGAGGGCCTTAGCGAAGAGGATGCTGCCAAAAAGGCAGAGAAAATGGCCATCGAGGATGCCCGCTATGTGCTGCCCAATGCCTGCACCACCAAAATGATTGTGACCATGAACGCCCGCAGCCTGCAGAACTTCTTTAGGCTTCGCTGCTGCAACCGTGCCCAGTGGGAGATCCATCAGCTGGCCGATGAAATGCTGCGGCTGGTTTACCCGGTGGCACCGGCCCTGTTCGACAAGGCCGGCCCGGCCTGTGTGCGGGGCGGCTGCTCCGAAGGAAGCATGACCTGCGGCAAAATCAGCGAGGTGCGTGCGCATTATCAGGATCTGAAAAAGGAGGCGCTCTGAGCCGTGAAGGGAAAACTCATCGTGATCGAGGGGCTGGACGGCAGCGGAAAGGCCACACAGGCGGCCCTTTTGGCCAAGGCCCTGGAAAAAACCGGCCGGCCGGTGAAAAAAATCACCTTTCCGGATTATGAAAGCGACTCCTCAGCTCTGGTCAAGATGTACCTGGCCGGGAAGTTCGGCAGCCACCCGGACGATGTGAATGCCTATGCGGCTTCGGCCTTTTATTCGGTGGACCGGTACGCAAGCTACAAAACAAGCTGGGGCGGGTTTTATGAAAACGGCGGGATCGTGATCGCCGACCGCTACACCACCAGCAATGCGGTGCACCAGTGCTCCAAACTTCCGCGGGAAAAATGGCAGGAGTATCTTGAATGGCTGTTCGATTTTGAATATAATAAAATCGCAATTCCCGCACCGGACCAGGTGATCTACCTGAAGGTAGACCCCAAGGTGAGTCAGAAGCTGATGAGCGGCCGGTATAAAGGGGATGAAAGCAAAAAAGATATCCATGAGAAGGATCTGGATTATCTTGAGCGCAGCCAGGCTTCGGCCGGCTACTGCGCAAAGACACTCGGCTGGGCAGAGGTTGCCTGCTGCCGGGAGGGAGCGATGCGCTCCATCGAGGAGATCCACGCGGATGTGTGGAATAAAATACAGGAGGTTTTATGATCGATTTTCATCCCATCACTGCGGATGACAGTGAATGGGCGTCCCCCATTTTAAAATCAGGCAGATATATGTGCTGCGCGTTTTCGTTTGTGACTCAGTTCATGTGGAGCCTGAGCTACAAAACCGACATTGCCCTGTATAAGGGCAGTGTGGCACTTCGAAGCGAAAGCAGCGATGCTCTTTGGTATCTGTGGCCGGTAGGTGAAGGGGATCCCAAAGAGATCATTGAGGATTTCTGCCGGGATGCCAGTGCAAACGGCAAGGAAATGGTGCTGTATTCCATGGCACTGGAAGATAAAGACAAGCTGGAAGAATGGTTCCCGGGAAAGTTTGAGATCAGCACCTCCCGAAACGACAGTGATTATATCTATGAACAGGCGGACCTTGCCACGCTGGCTGGCCGCCGGTTCCAGAAAAAGCGCAATCATGTGTCCCGGTTCATTCGGGAAAATCCTGACTGGGAATTTCATTTTCTCACAGCAGAAACGCTGCCGCAGGTGCGGGCATTCAACGATGCCTGGAGCCAGCTGGACGGAAACCGGGAAGATGCCGGCGTTCAGGAAGAGCACCGGGCCATCGATCTGCTGTTCGATAACTTTGATAAGCTGGATATCCAGGGCGGCTATATCACTGCCGGCGGCCGCATCGTGGCGTTTTCCATGGGCAGTGCCGTGAGCGAGAGTGTGTTTGACACCAATGTGGAAAAAGGCCTTTACGAGGTGACCGGTTCCTATAACATCATCAATCGGGAAATGGCGGCCCGGGTGTGCAGCAGCTATCAGCTGATCAACCGGGAGGACGATGTGGGGGAGGAAGGTCTGCGCAAAGCAAAGCTTTCTTACAATCCGGCCATCATTGAGCCAAAGTATCAGGCCAGGCGGCGGGGTTGAACCGCTGCCTGTGCGAAGGGGGAAACACAGATGTTTCGCAATGCACAAAAGGAAGACCTGGATGAACTGATCCGGCTGTTTACCGGGGCATTCGGCGGTACCGAAGCCTTTGCAAAAATGGTGATGGAGCAGTTCGCGGGTTTTGAAAACGTATTTGCCGCACAGCGCGGGGAAAGGCTGGCAGCCTGCCTGTGTGCGGTGCCGGTCACGCTGAAAGAGAAAAAAGGCGCCTATTATTACGGTGTCTGCACCGATAAAGAGTGGCAGGGCCAGGGTATCATGACCGATCTGATGCGCTTTGCACAGGAGAAGCTTCAGGCAGAAGGTGCCGAGTTCGCTGTTTTGATCCCGGCAGGTGAAGCCCTGTTTGATTTTTATGCCCAGCGGGGGTTCCAAAAGGCCTTTGCAAAAAGGCAGCTGGAACGGAAGATCCCCAACAATCTTTGGGCGGTGGCGGAATTTGATACCATCACCGCAAAAGGGCTGGAAGCGCTGCGGAAAAAATACATGCCAAACAGTGTGATGTTCCGGAGCAGCGCCTATGTGGAGGTGCTTACCGACCTTTATTCCGGAGGGCTTACCACCCTTTCCACCGAAAACGGCTACGGCCTTTATTTTAAGCGGAATGAGCGGCTGGAGTTCATTGAGCTGTTTGCAAAAACCGACCGGGACGCGGAATATCTGCTGGAAGCGGCCCGCCAGAAGGAAAGCGTGGATACAGCGCTTGTTCAGCTTGGCCGGTGCCAGAACCTGTTTTTGGGCGAAGGCGCCCTGCGGGATTACGGCATGATCCAGTTCTTTGGCCCGGACTTTGATGCGGATGACTGCTATATGCGTCTGATGCTGGACGACGAATAATGAAAAGGGAGAAACGGAAATGGCTAAATATCAAAATGAAGAGCGCCGGGCAAGAAAGCGCCGCCGCCCCAATGGCTGCCTGATCCTGGTGATCATTTTTGCTGCTCTGCTCATTGGACTGGGAGTTTGGGGATATTCCATCATCAACGAAATTTCCGGCAGCAGCGAACCGGGCGAAGAAGTGACCGTTACCATCGAACAGGGTCAGGGCCCGGTTTCGATCTCCAAGATCCTGGAAGAAGCGGGAGTGGTGAAGCACGGTACGGTTTTCCGTTATTATCTGCGCTATACAGGTGCTGCCGGAAAGCTTCAGTACGGAACTTTCACCCTGCAAAAAGGTGAGTCCTATGATACGATCATTGACACCCTGAGCCAGTTCGTAAAGAAGGAGACCGTCACAGTGACCTTCCCGGAGGGCATCCCGGCCATTCGGGTGGCCCAGCTGATGGAAGAAAGCGGCCTGTGCAGTGAAGAAGAGTTCCTTGCCTGCGCAAACGGACTGGACGGTTCGGATTTCAGCCAGTATTCCTTCTGGAACGAGATCCCCGATGACCCGGACCGCTTTATGAAGTGCGAGGGATATCTGTTCCCCAATACCTACGAATTCTTTAAGGAAGACACCGTTTACAACTATGTGAAAACCTTCTACAACGAGTTCGATAAGAAGTTCTCCGAAGGCCTGCGCAATCGGGCGAAGGAGCTGGGGATGACCGTGGATGAAGCCGTGAAGCTGGCAAGCTTTGTGCAGGAAGAAGCGGGAAATGCCGAAAGCGCCCGTGTTTCTGCTGTGTTCCACAACCGCCTGGCCGAAGGCTCGGCCTATCCCCGGCTGGAAAGCAATGTGAGCAGCCCCTTCCAGAACCCCAACGACAACAACTATATCTTCAACTGGATGGCTCCCTACTATGGCGGCTGGGACAAGATCCCTCAGAACGTGTACACTGCTTACAACACCTATGAGCACAGCGGCCTGCCCGCCGGCCCGGTTTCCAACCCCGGCCTTGAGGCCATTCAGGCAACCCTTTACCCGGATGAAACCTATCTGGCGGACGGATACTATTTCTTTGTTACCGATAAAAACGGCAAGTATTATTACGCAAAAACGATTGGGGAGCATCAGAGCAATGTGAACACCGCATTCTCTGTGAAATAAAAACCAGCGGGGTGCGCCCGGCCAGCGGCTGTGCGCACTTCGCTTTTTGAAAGCGAGGATCTTTTCGATGTTACCTGTACCTGAACTGCTGGCTCCGGCCGGCGATCTGGAACGGCTGGAATATGCAATTCGATACGGTGCGGATGCCGTGTATGCCGGCATGACCGAATTCGGCATGCGCGCCGCCCCGGATAACTTCACTGCCGAACGGCTTGCCGATGGCGCATCTTTGTGCCATGCCCACGGCAAAAAGCTGTATCTGACCCTCAACACACTGCCCACGAACGACGAGATCGAGCGGATGCCCCAGGCTATCCAGGATGCCCGCACCGCAGGTGTGGATGCCTTCATCGTGGCCGATCTGGGCGTATTGTCTCTGGTAAAGCAGTATGCGCCCGAGGCCGAGGTGCATCTTTCCACACAGGTGGGCATCACCAACTGGGCAGCTGCCCGGGCGGCCTATGATATGGGCGCAAAGCGGGTGGTGCTGGCCCGGGAGCTGAGCCTGCAGGATATTGCCCGCATCCGGGACAAGGTGCCTGATGATCTGGAGCTGGAAGCCTTTGTGCACGGTGCCATGTGCATGAGTGTTTCCGGCCGGTGTCTGCTGAGCCACTATCTTACCGGACGGGATGCGAACCGGGGCCAGTGCTCCCAGCCCTGCCGCTGGAAGTATCACCTGATGGAAGAAAGCCGGCCCGGCATGTATATGGAGATCGGCGAAAACGAGCAGGGAAGCTACATCCTGAATGCAAACGATCTGTGCACTGCGCCGTTTATCGACCTTGTGTGCACTGCCGGCATCGACAGCCTGAAAATTGAGGGCCGCGCAAAGACCGCTTATTATGTGGCCAGCGTGACCAGCGCCTACCGGCGTGCTTTGGATGCCTTTTTGCAGACTCCGAAAGAGGAAGAGTTCCGCTGCCCGGAGGATGTTTTGGAAGAGCTCAACCGCACCAGCCACCGCCGCTATTCGCCGGGCTTCTATTTCGGCAAAGAGCGGGCCACGCAGGATACCCAGACCGGCGGCTATGTGCGCCAGTGGGAGTTCATCGGCGTGGTGGAAGAATGGTCTGAGGGCATTGCCACCTGCACCCAGCGGGGCAAATTCACCCTGGGCGAAACGGTGGAGGTGCTGCTGCCTTCCGGCAAAACGGTGGAGCTCACCCCGGAATGGATCCGCAACGCGGAGGGCCGCCAGGTGGAGGCCACCCCCCATGCCATGATGATGTACACCATCCCCTGCGAAGAGCCGCTGCCGCCCCACAGCCTGATGCGCCGCCGCCTGCCGCAAAAATAAACAACAAAATTCTGCCGCAGAAACTGCTGCCCCGGAAAGGGCATCGAACACAGCTTCTGCGGCTTTTTCATGCCCTGCGCCGCAAGAAAGGAGCAGGGCACGGCACTTGACATTTTATTGTCAAAAATGCAATAATGTAATTGTATGTGTTGCATCTAACACAAGAGCGCTGTATGGGTCGCTGCAGCTGTGATTTGGTGCCCAAAAAGCATCCAGAAAATAGTGTAACAAACCTTTTGCGGGGGCGGTCACATGGGCGCTGACTCCGGCTGAAAACCAGGAGAATTTCCGCAAAGGGGGATGCGATTTCGAATGAATGAAATTATTTCGCTGAAAGACATTGTGGTAGACTATGACGGTGAACCGGTGCTTACCGGGCTCTCGCTGGATATCCACGACAAAGAGTTTGTAACCTTTCTGGGGCCTTCAGGCTGCGGAAAAACCACAACCTTGCGTGTGATCGCCGGCTTTGAGCAGCCGAAGTCGGGCAATGTCTTTTTTAATGGCAAGGATATCACCGCTCTGCCGCCCTACAAGCGCCAGATGAATACGGTGTTCCAGAAGTATGCGCTGTTCCCGCACCTGAATGTATTCGAAAACGTGGCCTTTGGCCTGCGGCTGAAAAAGCTGCCGGAAAAGGAGATCAAGAGCCGGGTGCTGGAAATGCTGGAGGTCGTGGGCCTGAAAGGCTATGAGCGCCGCAACATCAGCCGGATGAGCGGCGGTCAGCAGCAGCGTGTGGCCATTGCCCGCGGCCTTGCGAATCACCCCAAGGTGCTTCTTTTGGACGAGCCTCTGGGCGCGCTGGACCTGAAGCTGCGCAAGGAAATGCAGCTGGAGCTCAAGCGCCTGCAGCAGGCAATGGATATCACCTTCATCTACGTCACCCACGATCAGGAAGAAGCCCTTACCATGAGCGATACGGTGGTTGTTATGAACCAGGGCGACATTCAGCAGATCGGCAGCCCGGAGGACATTTACAACGAGCCGCAGAACGCCTTTGTGGCGGATTTCATCGGTGAAAGCAACATCATCGACGGTGTGATGCTGAAGGATTTCCAGGTTGGCTTTGCCGGCAATGAATTCACCTGTGTGGACAGCGGCTTTGAGAAGAACGAGTCGGTTCAGGTGGTGGTGCGCCCGGAGGATATCCAGGTGGTGCCTGCTATCCGTGGCCAGCTCACCGGCATTGTAAAGGATGTCATCTTCAAGGGCGTCCATTTTGAGATGCATGTGGAGCAGGCAGGCTATGAGTGGATCATCCACTCCACCCAGGCAAGTCAGCCGGGCGAACTGATCGGCATGAACATTGGCCCGGACGAGATCCATATCATGCACCGCATGGAGGGATAAGGCCATGGAGAAAAATAAAAGGCTGTCCCTGCCGTATCTGATTTGGATGGCAATTTTCATTGCGGCCCCGCTTTTGATCGTGGTCTATTTTTCCTTTACCGATCAGGCCGGGCATTTCACACTTTCAAACATTACGGCCATGGGCGATTATACCGGCGTGTTCGCCACCAGCCTTCTGCTGGCTGCCGTGGCAACGGTCATCTGTCTGGTGCTGGCGTTCCCGCTGGGCTTTTACCTTTCCCGGCTGCAGGTTTCCACACAGCACATGATGCTGATGCTGGTGATGCTGCCCATGTGGATGAACTTTTTGCTGCGCACCTATGCCTGGATGAGCCTTCTGGAAAAAAACGGCCTCATCAACCGTTTTCTGGGGCTGTTCGGCATCGGGCCGTTCGATATGATCAACACCTCCGGCGCGGTGGTGCTGGGCATGGTGTACAACTACCTGCCCTACATGATCTTGCCGCTGTATACGGCCATGGTCAAGATCGACCAAAGCGTGATCGAAGCGGCACAGGATCTGGGCGCAAGCATGTTCCAGGTGCTCAGCCGGGTACTGGTGCCGCTTTCGATGCCGGGCATTGCCACCGGCATAACCATGGTGTTCGTGCCCAGTGTTTCCACCTTCATCATCAGCCGCATGCTGGGCGGCGGTGATACCCTTTTGGTGGGTGATCTGATCGAGATGCAGTTTTTGGGCAACAGCTACAACTACAATCTGGGCAGTGCCATGAGCCTGGTGCTGATGGTGATCGTGCTGCTGTGCATGAGCCTGACCAATACCAGCGGCGAAGACGGCATAGAGGGGGTCATGTAATGAAACGCAAGCATTTCCGCATGATCCAGCGGGTGTATCTGGTGCTGATCTTTTCGTTTATGTATATGCCCATTGCCATTATGGCGGCGTTCAGCTTCAACCAGAGCAAAAGCCGCACCCTGTTCACCGGCTTTACCTTCAAATGGTATAAAAGCCTTTTCCACAATGAGATGATCCTGCGCGCTTTGGGCTTGAGCCTGGTGGTTGCGTTCAGCTCGGCGGTGTTCGCCACAGTGGTGGGCACCATGGCTGCCATTGGCATCAATGCCATGGGCAAGCGCAGCCGTGCGGTCATCAACAACATCAGCTATATGCCGGTGGTCAACCCGGAGATCATCACCGGCGTTTCGCTGATGCTGCTGTTTGTGGTCATGAAAGACGGCGTGGCTTTTCTGAATGCCCGGTTCGGCCTGACCCTGCCGGAAAATTTCTTCGGCCTGCCCACCCTGATCATTGCGCACATTTCCTTCAACCTGCCTTATGTGATCTTTAACGTGGCGCCCAAGCTGCGCCAGATGGATATCCGGCTGTATGAGGCGGCGCTGGATCTGGGCTGCAACCCGAAGCAGGCCTTTTTCAAGGTGATTCTGCCGGAGCTGATGCCGGCTATCCTGTCGGCGTTTTTGATCTGCCTGACCTATTCCATTGATGATTTCCTGATTTCGTATTTCACCAGCGGAACCACCCAAACCCTGCCCATCGTTATTTACAGCATGACAAGGAAAAAGGTGAGCCCGGAGATCAACGCTCTTTCTACGGTGATGTTCCTGAGCATCCTGGCGATCATTCTGACTTCCAATTATCTGGACAGCCGCCGGGACCGCCGGGAGCGCTGAAACAGAAAGGGAGGAGCAAAATGAAAAGAACCTTGTGTGCGATCATTGCCGTGGTGCTCTGTCTGGTGACCCTGTTTGTGGGGGCCGAGCTGGAAACCGATACCGTTGTGAGCGATGAGCCCATTCCGGTGAGCCCGGATTATGACTGGAAGCGGTTTGCCGGAAAAGGCGTGACCATCAACGTGTACAACTGGGGCCTGAATATTTCAGACGGCACCGACGGCAGTGTGGATGTGGTGAGCGAATTCGAAAATCTCACCGGCATTCAGGTGAACTACACCACCTACGATACCAACGAGAGCCTGTACGCAAAGCTGAAAAGCGGCGGCGCCAGCTACGATGTGATCATTCCCAGCGATTACATGATCGGCAAGATGATAAACGAAGGAATGCTGGAAAAGCTGGATCTTGACAATATCCCGAACATCCAAAAGATCGGCCGGCAGTACCGGGGCCTTCCTTATGACCCGCAGGATGAATACAGCGTGCCCTATACCTGGGGTGTGGTCGGCATTGTGTACAACAAAAATATGGTGAAAGAAATCCCGGACAGCTGGGATGCTTTGTGGGATACCCGGTATAAAAATTCCATCCTGATGTTCAACAACAGCCGGGATGCCTTTGCCATTGCGGCCCGGCGTATGGGAAAGAGCCTCAACCCCAAAACGCGTGAGGATGTTGCCCAGATCGCACAGGAGCTGAAAAAGCAGAAAAGCGTTGTACAGGCCTGGGTCATGGATGAGATCTACGACAAAATGGAGGGCGGCGAAGCAGCGCTGGCCCCCTACTATGCCGGCGATGCCCAGATCATGATTTCGGAAAACCCGGATCTGGATTTTGTCATTCCAAAGGAAGGGACCAACTACTTTGTGGATGCCATGTGCATTCCGGCCGGCAGCCAGCATAAGGAAGCTGCCGAAATGTTCATCAACTTTATGTGCGAGACCAGTGTTGGCCTTGCAAACAGTCAGTTCACCAATTATTCCACCCCGCTCATCCCGGTGTGGGAAAGCCTGGATGACGAACAGAAGAACAGCCCCATTGCGTATCCCAGCGAAGAGGTGCTGGCAAACACTGAGGTCTTTGAGGTGCTTGCACCCGAAGTGAACGCCGCAATGGATCGGGCCTGGGGCGACATCAAGAGCTATTCCGAAAACGGAAACGGCTGGATCGTGCCGGTGTTCCTGCTTCTGGCGGTTGCGCTGATCGTGTGGAATTTCTGGCGGCGGAACCTGAAGATCCGCCGGGACAACTATTGAGCCATTCGCCCTTCGGCCGCACTTTTGCGCGCCGAGGGGCATTTGACTTTTCCAAAACAGGAGAAAATGCAATGAGTGAAATGAATGGATACAAGCGCAAAATGCAGGTTCTGGATCATGACTGTGACTGGAACCGCAGAATGACAGCGGGGGCGCTGCTGCGCATGGCACAGCAGATCGCCACCGAGCAGTGTGACAGCATTGGGATGGATCAGGCGTTTTACCAGCGCAGCCATGCGGTATTCCTGCTGGCCCGAGCGGCCCTGCGGTTTATCCGGGTGCCGGAGTGCGGGGAGATCCTGACACTGGAAACCATGCCGGAGCTGGCACACAGGGCCACCTATAAACGCGGGACCCGTGTACTGGATGAAGCCGGGGAGCTGGTGGCCTTGGTGGACAGCCGGTGGATCCTGGTGAACACCGACACCAAACGCATCCTGCGCCAGCCGCCGGGAAGCTTTCAAAGCCTTCCCTTTGCCCAAAAGGTCCCTTTTGAGCTGCCGCAGGAAATACAGACCCCCGAGCAGACCGAAAGCTGCGGCACGCTTTTTGCCGCATACAGCCTGTGCGATGAAAACGGCCATGTGAACAATACCCGCTATGCCGATGCCGCAGCGGATGCACTGCCGCAGGAGTGCCTTAAAAAACAGTCGGTTTTGGAGTTTGCCATCCGCTATCACCGGGAGCTGCCGGCGGGCGAGCGTGCAGAGCTTACCCGGGGAAAGCTTTCGGACGGCCGCTGGTATGTGAAAGGCGAGCGGGACGGTAAACCCTGCTTTGAAAGCCTTTTGAAGCTGGGCTGAGCCAGCGGCGATTTGGGCGGGCAGACCCCGCCTTCACAAAAAGTTCATACAAATCGTGAAAAAAAGAGTTGACAGAAGATGTCAAAAGAGTTACAATTTAGTTGCAAGAAAGTAACACTCCTTTTTCATGTGTTGTGAGGAAGCTTCCCGCCATTCTCCTCCTGCCGTGCTGCTACCACGGTTTTGGGCGGGGTTCCTAAAAGCTTCCTCGTGTGTCCTGTCGCAGAGCCCTCTCGCCGTCCCTCCGGCGAGGGGGTTCTGTTCTTATAAAAACACAGGCAGAGGGGGCAATAGTCGGACTACTCGGAACAATGACGGAATGAGACGAAAATTGTTCGGAAAGTTTGGCGCAACTGGGTTTTGATTTTTTTGGTGGAATGTGGTACACTTGATAAAACTATTTGTAAGTAAAGGAGAATGTGAAATGGCATATTATTTTGAGCAGCCCAGCCGCACCTTTGGCGAATATCTTCTGGTTCCGGGATATTCCTCTTCGGAGTGTGTCCCCGATGCGGTCAGCCTGAAAACTCCGTTGGTGAAGTATCGCAAAGGGCAGGAGGAATGCCCAATTACCATGAACATTCCCATGATCAGCGCCATCATGCAGTCTGTGTCCGGCCCGAAGCTGGCTGTGGCATTGGCCAAGCAGGGGGGCGTGTCCTTCATCTACGGCTCTCAGAGCATTGAGGATGAGGCAGACATGATCCGTTGGGTAAAGAGCTACAAAAAAGGCTTTGTAACCAGTGATTCCAACCTGCGCCCGGATGCTACCCTGGCAGATGTTCTGGCCCTGAAGGAAAAAACCGGCCACTCCACTGTGGCTGTTACCGATGATGGCAGCGCACATGGCCGCCTGCTGGGCATTGTTGCAAGCCGTGACTATCGTGTGAGCCGCATGGATCTGTCTGAGCAGGTCTGCACCTTCATGACCCCGCTGGAGAAGCTGGTCACCGCTCCCAGCACCACCAGCCTGAAAGAGGCAAACGATATCATTTGGGACAATAAGGTCAACTCTCTGCCTCTGGTGGATGAAGAAGGCCGTCTGTGCTATCTGGTCTTCCGCAAGGACTATGACAGCCACAAGGAGAACGTGAAAGAGCTGCTGGATGCCAACAAGAGCTATGTTGTGGGCGCCGGCATCAACACCCGTGACTATGCTGAGCGTGTTCCCGCTCTGGTGGACGCCGGTGTGGATGTGCTGTGCATCGACTCTTCTGAGGGCTTCAGCGAGTGGCAGAGCCGCACCATCGGCTGGATCCGTGAGCACTACGGCGACAAGGTCAAGGTAGGTGCAGGCAACGTGGTGGACCGTGACGGCTTCCGCTTCCTGGCTGAGGCCGGCGCTGACTTTATCAAGATCGGCATCGGCGGCGGTTCCATCTGCATCACCCGTGAGACCAAGGGCATCGGCCGCGGCCAGGCCACCGCTGTGATCGAGGTTGCCAAGGCCCGTGACGAGTATTATAAGGAAACCGGCATCTATGTGCCCATCTGCTCGGATGGCGGCATCGTGCAGGATTACCATGTGACCCTGGCTCTGGCCATGGGCGCAGATTTCGTGATGCTGGGCCGCTACTTTGCCCGCTTTGACGAAAGCCCCACCAACAAGGTGAAGATCAACGGCAGCTATATGAAGGAGTACTGGGGCGAAGGCTCCAACCGTGCCCGCAACTGGCAGCGTTATGACCTGGGCGGCGCCAGCAAGCTGAGCTTTGAGGAAGGCGTAGACAGCTACGTTCCTTATGCAGGCGCTTTGGCCGACGGCGTGAACACCACCCTGTACAAGGTGCGCAGCACCATGTGCAACTGCGGTGCCCTGTCCATTCCCGAACTGCAGGAAAAGGCACGCCTGACCGTTGTTTCCTCCACCAGCATTGTGGAAGGCGGCAGCCATGACGTTATGCTGAAAAACAAGAGCGGCAACTGAGCAAATTGAATCAGAAAACCGGGCGGGGATCCTTGAGATCCCCGCCCGGTTTTTCTTTTTGTTTTCAATGGGAAAGTGAGATGTCAGTTCTGTTCCGGCTGGCTGGCGATCTGCTGGGCAGCCTTTTCTTCGGCCGGAATGGTGCGAATGCCGAAAATGAAATACAATACATGGCAGACCCACACAATGGCCAGTGCGATCTGACCTGCCGGGACCCGGCCCATCATGAAAAATCCAATGAGCATGGTCAGGGTAACAAAGGTCATGATGCGCAGCTTTACACGCACGGTCATGCCCCGGCCCTTCACATAGGACTCAAGGTTTTGCTTGTAAAGCTTGGTGCCCAGAAACCAGGTGTGCAGCTTTGTGGAGCTGCGGGCAAAACAAAAAGCAGCCAGCAGCAGGAAGGGGACGGTTGGCAGCAGCGGAACCACAGTGCCCAGTGCACCAAGGCCCAGGCCCAGGCAGCCCAAAACGACGTAAAAAGGTTTCGTGATTTTCATGTGTTCGCCTCCAGCTTTCGTTTTTCTTTTTTTGTTTCAATCAAATGGCGGATCGCCATGATCGGATGATGAAAAATCATTCGGGGACCGGAAAACCGCATCACCCGCCTGATCTGTTCCCGCATTTCCGGCTTGTAGCAGTGTACTTTGCAGTTGGAGCAGAAGGTCTTGCTTTCCATAAACGGGCAGTGATCGCTTCGCTGATGGGCATATTGCTCAAGGGCTGCGCATTGGGGGCAGAGCCCGCCTTTACTGCCGTGATTTTTGCGGCAGTAAAGGGCGATCATCTGGGAAACCATTTTCTTTTCCCGCTCCCGCTTCCGTTCAAGGTCCATCAGCTGAGCCTCCCGTGTTCTACGCTGTAAACCTGGTCGGCCAGCGCCATGGTGGAAGCACGGTGCGAAACCAGCACCACTGTACGGTCCTGCCGGGCCTGTTCGATGGAGCGCAGGATCACAGCCTCGTTCAGGCTGTCCAGGTTGCTGGTGGGCTCGTCCAGAAGCATCATGGGTGCATCGTGCAGGAAAGCACGGGCAAGGCCCAGGCGCTGCCGTTCACCGCCGGAAAGGGTGCCGCCCAGCTCGCCCACCGGGGTATCGTAGCCCTTGGGCAGCGACAGAATGAAATCATGCACAGCGGCCTTTTTGCAGGCCTCTTCCAGATCCTGCTGGGTGGCATTGGGGTTTGCCACCCGCAGATTGTTGGCAATGCTGTCGTGGAACAGGTGGGTTTCCTGGGTCACATAGCTCTGCATGACCCGGAGGTCTGCGGTGTTGATATCGTTGATATTCCGGCCGGATACCAAAACCTCGCCGGACTGGGTCTGCCAGAAACGCATGAGCAGCTTCAGAAGGGTGGATTTGCCGCTGCCGCTTTTGCCGGTAATGCCGATGACGGTGTTTTCCGGGAAGTGGGCGGAAACATTTTCCAGAATGACTTCCTTATCATAAGTGAAGGTGAGGTTTTTCACCTCGGCGCCGGAATAGGTGCAAAGCTCCCGGCCTTCGATCTCTTCTGTTTCGGGGCTCTCTTCCAGAATGTCCAGAACCCGGTTGCCAGCGGCGAAGGTGTTTTGCAGGCCGCTGCCCAGATTTGCCAGAGCGATGACCGGGCCGAAGGAGCTCATCAGGGCAAATACCGGCAGGATAACACCGGCGTAATCCACGGCACCTGCCAGATAAAGGCCGATGCCGGCAAACAGAACAATCAGGTCCAGCACCAGGATGATGGTGTTGGTCACAGCCGAGCCGGTGCCGGCCTTCAGCTTCATCGAGCGCTCGTTCTGTGCAAGCTCCCGGCCGCGGCGGTCCATTTCGTCAAGACGGGCAGGACCCTGGCCGTACTGCATGATCTCGGAAAGACCACGCAGGCTTTCCAGCACAAAGCTGGAAAGAGCGCCGGAGCCGGCACGGAAGGAAGCGCCGAGACCCGCACTTTTGCGGGAAACAACAAGCGGAACACCAACGCCCACAATGAGATAAGCGGCAAGGCCCAGCAAGGCATAGACCCAGTGGAAGCTGGCCAGAAACAGGCACATCACCAAAGACATGAGCGCGGCGATGGCGATGGGGGAAAGGGTGTGAGCATAAAAAACTTCCAGCAGCTCGATATCCGAGGTGATGACTGAGATCAGGTCGCCCCGGTCGCGGCCCTCCAGCTTGGCGGGGCAAAGGCGGCGCAGGGCACCGAAAACTTTATCACGGATAAGGGCCAGCAGCTTGAAGGCAATGTAGTGGTTGCAGGCCTGTTCGCCGTAATGCAGAGCACCCCGCAGAACCGCAAGCACGGCGGCCAGCACAAAAATGTGGGAAAGGCGCATGGGGTACAGCCCCAGTACCTGCAAAAGGGCCGCACCGCCCAGCACAGGAATAAAGGTGGCGCACAGGTGGCCCAGCAGGCCCATGGTGATGGCCAGGATCATATAGCCGGTAAGGGGCTTTACCAGGCCAACCAGCTGAAAGCCGACCTTGAAATTGCTTCGCTTGTTCATGCGAGCACCTCCTTTTGATATTTTTCAAGACCGCTCTGGGCAGTCCAGAGCCGCTGATAAAGGCTGCCGGCCTTCAACAGCTCCTGGTGGGTGCCGCTTTCGGCAACCCGGCCGGCCTCCATTGCGTAGATATTGTCGGCCTTTACGGCGTTTGCCAGGCGGTGGGTGATCAGGATCACCGTGCGGCCCTTGGCCAGTTCGTGGATCTGGGCCATGATTTCATTTTCGCTTTCCACATCCACATTGGAAGTGGCCTCATCAAAAAGATAAACCGGGGTATCATGCAAAATGGCACGGGCAAGGGCCAGGCGCTGGCGCTGGCCGCCGGAGAGGTTTGAGCCGCGCTCCAAAAGAAGGGTGTCAAGGCCGTTTTCACTGCGCAGGAAGTCGGCCAGATTTACCTTATCCAAAACGGCCCAAAGCTGTTCATCGCTGGCATTTGGGGCGGCCATGCGCAGATTTTCGGCAATGGTGCCTTTAAAAAGTGCGCTGTCAAAGCCGATATAGGTGATGCTGCGCATCAGGCTGCTGTCCGAAATGGAGGCAAGGGGCATATCGCCCACCGAAACTTCGCCGGAATAGCCCCGGCTGCGGCCCATCAAAATGGAAGCAACGGTGGATTTGCCGCAGCCGGACTCGCCCACGATGGCAGTGAAGCTGCCCGCCGGGAATGCAAGGTCCAGCCCGTGCAGCACCTCCCGCTGGCCATCATAGGAAAAACGCAGGCCCTGGCAGGAAATGCTGCCGCCGGCGGGAAATTCGGTCTTGTCGGTCTGGTCCGGCTCGGCAAGATCCAGCAGACGGAAGATCTTGTCGCTGGCCGCCATGCCGTTCATGGCAATGTGGAAGTAGCTGCCCAGCATGCGCATGGGGATAAAGAACTCAGAGGCCAGCAGGATGATGGCCAGCGCTCCGCCCAAAGTTACGGCATCCCTGCGGAACTGAAGGGCCGCTACAATGAGGCCCAGGGCGGCGCCGCCGTAAGCGATCACGTCCATAACCGTGATGGAATTCAGCTGCATGGTGAGCACCTTCATGGTGATCTTGCGGAACTGCTCGGATTCATGGTTCATCTGTTCATGACGCAGGCCGTCGGTCTGGTAAATTTTAAGGGTGGTCAGACCCTGCAGGTTTTCCAGGAAGGTGTCGCCCAGGGCGGTGTACTGACCCCAGTATTTGGAAAGCAGCTTTTTGGCAAAGGTCTGCACCGCTGCAATGGTGATGGGGATGAGGGGGACGCATACCAGCAGCACCGCCGCTGCCGGCAGGTTCACAAAGCTCAGCACTGCGAACAGAGTGAGCGGAGCCAGCATACTGTAAAAGAACTGAGGCAGGTAGGCGCCGAAATAGGTTTCCAGCTGATCCACGCCCTCTACGGCGACCTGGACCACCTCAGAGGTGGCAAGCCCCTGCTGGTAGCTGTTTCCCAGCCGCAGCAGCTTTTCGTAGATCATGCGGCGCAGCCGGCCCTTAACGGCGCTGGAAGCGGCAAAGCTTTCAGCGGCTGCAAGCTTTGTGCAGAAAAAACGAACCAAAAGAGCTGCGGCGGCCACGGCAATGGCAGCGTACAGATCCTTCATTTCAGCGGTGCCTGCATATACCGAGGAAAGCAGGTGGGTCAGGGTCAGAATCAGCGCAATGTTTGCGGCAAGCGAAAGCCACTGAAACAGAACTGTTTTCTGAATGTGTGATTTGCTCTCCGGGACCAGCCCGATGAGCCGTTTGTTGATCATCATGGAAAGTGCTCCTTTTCTCCAAAAAGTTAGGCCTTGCTAACCGCAAAGCCTTGAAAATGCCGCCGGCACAAGCACGGCAGCGAAAAAAGCGCCTGCCCCGAAAGTTAGGACCTGCTAACTTTCGGGAGAAAGAAATGCCGCTGACAAAAAGCGGTTCTAACCAGTATAGCTTGAAACAAATAAATTGTCAATATTTTGAATTTGAACATTTTTTTAATTATTCGGCATTCGGCGAAAAAACAAAAAGAAAACGGGAAACATCTGCCCCAAAAGCGGAAGCCCCCTTTATAAATAGGTAGAGCTGTGTTTTGTGCAAATCAAGCAGATAAAAAACAGAAAATGAATTGCGGGAAAAAGGAATTGGTGGTATAGTAGGGGTGTACACTGATAAGTTTAAAAATATTGCACATTTTGAATATATATTGTGATAAATAAATAACAAAATGGGCTGTATTTTTACCTGTAAAGCGCAGGTGTACAAGATGATGAATGTGGGCTTTTCCAAAATAAAACATAGAAAAGGGGCGTATTCTATGCCGGGTGATCTTCATACACACAGCACTTTTTCAGATGGTTCCATTCGTGCAGAGATGCTGCCGATCATGGCATCCCGAATGGGCATGAGCTATCTTTCCATTGCGGACCACGACACGATGCACTCGGTCCGTTATGCCTATGAGTATCCGTTTCAGCATGGGGTAAGCCTGATTCCCTGCACGGAACTGACTGCGTATGACTTTAAAAACGACTGCCGCATCCATATGCTGTGTTACTGGCCCGATCTGAACTGCCCGGAGCTTGCTGCCCACTGCCAGCTTATGGCAGACCGCCGCAACGAGGTTTGCCGGCAGTCAGCCAAGGAATTGGAGGAGATCTTCCCTTATTTCAAGGCGGAAGATGCGATCAAGCTGGCCGCCGGCGGGGTGCTGTACAAATCCACCATTATGCGGGTGCTGTGTGAGTACGGCCTGGCCGATGGTATTTACAACGAAACCTACAAGTCGCTTTTCAGCCGAAGCTCCGGCCGGGTGCTGCACAACCCGGAATATCAGTCCATTGATGAAGTGCTGGAACTTATTAAAAAAGCGAGGGGTGTGGCGGTTTTTGCGCATCCCAGCGTTTACAAAAGCATGCAGGCGGTGCGGGAACTGGTGGCACAGGGCCGAATTGATGGCATCGAGGTGGATCACCCGCGCAACACCGAAGAGGATAAGGCCGAGCTGCGCCGGCTGGCACTTGACAACGACCTTATAATAACAGGTGGAACGGATTTCCACGGTTTAAACTCCAATGTGCCAAGACCTTTGGGCATGTGCCAGACACCGGATGATCAGATCCGGCGCATTGCAGAGCTGGCAAGAAGCCGCAAGGTCTGATATTGCCTGAAAAAAAGGAGCTGCCGTTTTTTGCGGCAGCTCCTTTTTTCATGAATAGATCAAAAGAAAGAAAAATAGTGGGAGAGTACGAATTATGATCACTTACACCAGAAAACATCGCGGCACCTGTTCGCGCAATTCCACCGTCTGCCTGAACGAGGACGGAACCATCCAGAATATCGAGATCATGGGCGGCTGTGACGGCAACCTGAAAGGCATCATGAGCCTGCTCAAGGGGATGGATGCCAAAGAGGCGATCGATCGTATGGAAGGGCTTACCTGCGGAAACCGGTGCACTTCCTGCCCGGATCAGGTTGCCCAGACCCTGCGTGAGGCGCTGGCCCAGCCGCAGGAGCAATGACAAAGAAAAGCGCACTGCACAAAATGTGCAGTGCGCTTTTCTTTGTCAATCGGCTGTTTCGGCTTCGGAAGGGGCGGTTTCGTAGATTTGGCGCACATATTTGCGGCGGCTCCAAATGGTGAGCCAGCCCATCAGAATGGTAGCACAGCCGCAAAGGGTCATGCAGATGCGGTAATCCAGCAGCTCACCCAAAGTGCCCACGACCAGGGTCAGCACACTGGAGGCTGCGGTGTAGCAGATGCCGTCAAAGGCGTTCACACGGGCACGGTATTCATCCGGAATATAACTTTGCATGGCGGCCATGCGCATGGTGGCGCTGTTCACCCCCAAAAAACCGCACATCCCCCGGTTTGCCAGCATCAGCGGGTAGGGAAGCCACAAAAGCAGAGCATCCATGAGAGAGTAGAACTGATACACAAAAAAGCAGATGCCGAATTTCCTGCGGGGCGGGATCTCAACTTTGTACTGGAGCACGCTTCCGATACTGCGCCCTAAAAATTCCGCAACCGAAAACAGGGCATACATGGCGCTGGTAAACCCGGGCGCAGTGCGGAAAAAGGCGATCTTCAGGGGGTCGTAGCCGGTGGCGATGCCATTGGAAAAGGAAGTGTAGGCGAAAATGGCCTGAAGCCCCTTTTCCCTTTTCAGATAGGAAAAACCATCCAGAAGGTCCTCCTTCCAGCGGCGGAAGGAATACGGCTCGCCGTCGAGCCGGTTTTTTTCCTCAAGCTTTATTCGGCTTTCAATCAAAGCGCCAAGGACAGAGAGTGCCCCCTGGCCGATCAGGATCCAGGCAACGCCGATGGTATCCATCAGAATGGCGGCCAGCGGCATCATCACCACCGTGATGACCGGGTAAAGCATGGAGGAAATGGCGTAGCCTTTGGATTCCATCCCTTTGGGGATAAGGTTCGGATAAATGCTTTGATAAGCAAGCGAATCAAAGCTGCCAAGGCAGGCCAGCAGCAGGGAAAAGCCCAGATACCCCAGATAGGTAAAGGGGCGGGTCAGCAGATAAAAGCCGGCCAGCGCATACAGGATGCCGTTGACAAGATCACCGAACACAAGAAAGGGCTTTCGGGGCAGACGGTCCAGCCAGGGCGCGGCGAAGAGTGGGATGAAGAAGCCGGGAATGAGGGATGAGGCAAGAACAAGCGCTGAGGCAAGGGTGCTGCCGGTTTCATCAAAAACAAGAAAGGAAAGGGCAAATCCGCCCGCCACACCGCCAACGGCGCCAAACGTGGTGGCAACGATCAGCAATGTGAAATTCATCGTCCAAAGAGTGGGCTTTTTATTTTTCATACATACCACCTCCTGCTTTCATTGTATCATTGAAATTCAAATGAAAACAAGCCGGTATATTTGGGAAAATCAGAACGACTCATCACAATTAAAGCCGCTTGATTTGTGATACTCAGGAAAATCCATCAAAAGTGCGTATGCCTGCTTATACTGGCGGTGATGCTCATACCATTCCAGCATCCAGGGCAGATGGAAGACACAGAAGCTCATCGGCAGGTTTTCTCTGCAAAGGGCAAAACATTCGGTAAGGGCCTTGCCGTAGTGTTCCGAGTCAAGATACTCCGGGTCCTCCAGGCGCAGACGGATCAGCTCGCACATTTTAAAGAGAAGGTTCTGGGGCAGAGCTTCTTTCTGTTCATTTGCGACAAAAGCCCGGTCCAGCGCGGCAAGGGCTTCTTTGGTGCGGCCCAGCTTTTCATAGCACAGTGCCAGCTTGTGCAGTGCCATTGGCTGTGGAGCTTTCAGCGATTCAAAATAAGCAAGGGCCTTCTCATACTGCCCCAGCTGAAAACAGTTGGAAGCGGCGTTGTATTCGATGCTGGAAACAAAATCCGGCTCGTTCAGCGCAATGGCAAGCCGGCGGGCAGCCTTATAGTGGCGCTCCATGGAGAAAAAGTCATGCAGGGTGCAGTAGCAGTTGCCGATAAAGCTGCGGGCGTCCAGCATGATGCGGGGGCGGCCCTCCTGAGAGGCCAGATCGTTTGCCATCTGCAAAAGCTCGATGGCCTGGGCGTTGTTGCCCTGCCAATAGCTGTTTTCGCCGGCTTCCAGGTACATCCAGCCGGTGGGCCACAGCCGAAGGGCCTCTTCCCAGTGCCCCTGAAGCCGCCGCTGAAGGGCCAGCTGCTGCTGATTCATGCACACCTCCAAAGCCGGGTCAAGCGGCAGCTGCTCCGGCGAAAGGCAGTGCTCCAAAAGCTGGCAGTCCAGCAGCCAGGGGCTGTGTCGCAGTTTTTCCCATTCCGGGCTTTTCAGCAGAGCGGCAAGAAGGCGGTTTTCACCGGAAAGCAGATACTCAAAGGCATCCTGCACAAGCTCGCCGCACCGGCTTTCCGCTTCGTCGTGCCAGTCGATCCCAAGCCGCTCAAACAGCAGCCTGACGATCTCGCCGGAAGGCTCGGCCTTGCCTTGTTCGATTTTGGAAAGGTAGGAAACCGCGCAGATGCCTTCACACAGGCCCTGCTGGCTCCAGCCTTTTTTCAGCCGCTGCCGGCGGATAAGAAAAGCGGTGTAATTCATAAAAGCAGCCTCCCTGGGCAAAATGATGATAAAAGTATACCATGAAAAGGGCCCGGGGGAACAGCAAATCCGTGCAAACCGGAAAAAGAGGGGCCGAACCGGCAAAAATGCCGGAAAACCGGGAAAAACCCTTGCAAATCAAAAATATTTGTGTTATAGTATTAAGGCCGCATGGTTTGGGCATTCAAGAGATGTGAAACATTCATCCGCCTATCAGTCCAGCGAGACTTATATAAGAGAGGCAATACACTATGTACGCAATCATCGCAACTGGTGGCAAGCAGTATCGTGTTGAGAAGGGCGACGTGCTCTTCATCGAGAAGCTGGAAGCTGCCGAAGGCTCTACCGTTAAGTTCGACACCGTCCTGGCTGTGGGCGGCGAAGGCGAGACCAAGGTTGGCGCTCCCAGCGTGGAGGGTGCTAGCGTTGAGGCTACTGTCGTTAAGAACGGCAAGGGCAAGAAGCTGAACATCATCACCTATCGTCCCAAGAAGGGCAGCGCTCGTCACATGGGCCATCGTCAGCCCTACACGAAGGTTGAAATCACCGCTATCAACGGTTAAGTAATGGAGGTGTAACACAATGGCACATAAGAAAGGCGTAGGTTCTACTAAGAACGGTCGTGATTCCGAGTCTAAGCGTCTGGGCGTTAAGCGCGCCGACGGTCAGTTTGTTCTGGCTGGCAATATCCTGGTTCGTCAGCGTGGCACCCA
Organism: Allofournierella sp.; assembly: GCA_020025635.1. GTDB lineage: Bacteria > Bacillota > Clostridia > Oscillospirales > Ruminococcaceae > JAHHRU01. The sequence continues at coordinate 58,730 of JAHHRU010000005.1, read as the reverse complement.
CATCCATCCCGGTGAGAACGTGGGCCGCGGCAGCGACGATACCCTGTTCGCCCTGGTGGATGGCCGCGTGAGCTTTGAGCGCGTAGGACGTGACCGCAAAAAGGTCAGCGTTAAGCAGTAAGATTTTTTTGAGAGCCAGGCCGGTGGGCCTGGCTTTTTCTGTGTGGGAGCTGGAAAAAGATCCCACCCCATCAAAGGAGAAAAACCAATGTCTATGTTTGTAGATGTGGCAAAAATCAAGATCAAGGCCGGCAAGGGCGGTGACGGTGCCGTGAGCTTCCACCGCGAGAAGTTCGTTGCGGCCGGCGGCCCGGACGGCGGCGACGGCGGCAAGGGCGGCAACGTGGTTTTCGTTGCCGATGACAACCTTTCCACCCTGATGGATTTCCGCTATCAGCGCAAATACATCGCAAAGCCCGGCGAAAACGGCGGCGGCAAGAAATGCTCCGGCAAAAATGCCCCCGATCTGGTGATTCGTGTGCCCCGCGGCACCCTGGTAAAGGAAGCGGAGTCGGGGCTGGTCATGGCAGATATCTCCGGCGATGAGCCGGTGGTGGTTGCCAAGGGCGGCCGCGGCGGCTGGGGCAACGTGCATTTCGCCACACCCACCCGTCAGATCCCCCGCTTTGCAAAGCCGGGCCTGCCCGGCGAAGAGTTTGACATCCGCCTGGAGCTCAAGCTCATTGCGGACGTGGGCCTCATCGGCTTCCCCAATGTGGGCAAGTCCACCCTGATCAGTGTCATCAGCGCCGCAAAACCCAAGATCGCAAACTATCATTTCACCACCCTGTCCCCGGTGCTGGGCGTGGTCAGCGTCGGCCCGGAGCAGAGCTTTGTGGCAGCCGACATCCCTGGCCTGATCGAAGGTGCCAGTGAGGGTGTGGGCCTGGGCCATGACTTCCTGCGCCATGTGGAGCGCTGCCGCCTGCTTTTGCATGTGGTGGATGTTTCCGGCTGCGAGGGCCGTGATCCCGTTGATGATTTTGAAAAGATCAATGCCGAGCTGGCAGGCTTCAGCGAGGAGCTTTCGCAGCGGCCGCAGATCGTTCTGGGCAATAAGTGCGATATCGCTGCCCCCGAGCAGGTGGAAAGCTTCCGCAGCTATATTGAGGAACAGGGTCTGGTGTTCCTGCCCATTTCGGCAGCCACCCGCCAAGGCCTGAAAGAGCTGCCCGGCCTTGTGTGGCAGCGCTTGCAGGACCTGCCCCCCATCCAGGTTTACGAAAAAGAATATGTACCCAAGGCCCAGGACCCCAACGAGCGCAGATTCACCGTGGAAAAGGTGGACGAGCACGAGTATGTGGTGGATGCCCCCTGGCTGGAGCGCATCCTTGCCGGCAGCGACATGGATGACTATGAGAGCCTGCAGTACTTCCAGCGCCAGCTGGCCGACAGCGGCGTTCTGGCTGAGCTGATCGCCCAGGGCGTTGAGGAAGATGATTCCATCATCATCGGCGAGTACGAATTCGATTATGTATTCTAAAGGAGCGGTGAACCGTGCAGTTTGAACAGGAAACAAAGGTGGATATCCATGAGCAGTCTCCGCTGTCGCTTGCTTTTGTGGGCGATGGTGTGCTGGAGCTGCTGGTGCGGCGCAAGCTGGTGGAATATACCAGGCTGGTTCCGTCCAAGCTGCATTCCACCTGTGTGAAATATGTTTCGGCCAAGGGCCAGAGCCGGGCTTTGGAAATTCTGGAGCCCCTGCTTACCGAACAGGAGCAGGCGGTTCTGCGCCGGGGCCGCAACGCCAGCAAAGCAACGGTGGCAAAGCATGCTACCCCGCAGGAGTATCGGGCCTCCACCGGCTTTGAAGCCCTGCTGGGCTGGCTGCTGCTCACCGGGCAGGACGAGCGCATCCAGCAGCTTTTTGACGCAATGTGGGAAGGCTTCGATCCAACCCTGTAATAAAAAAGGCTGAGGCCGGAATAGAACAAAGGTTCTGTCCCGGCCCCGGCCTTTTGCGGTTTATTTGCTGTTCTTGGCGCTGGTATGCTTTGCGGACTTTGCGGTGCTCTGACTGGTGCTGTTCTTGGAAGAGCTTGTGGTGTTCTGACTGGTGCTGTTCTTGCCGGAGCAGTTCTGACTGGAAGCGTTCCGGGAAGCAGACTGCTTGGATGCACTGTTCTTTGCGTTACGGTTTTCCATACGATCGATCTCCTTTCAGCTTGAGAGCGCTTGTGCGCCCTTCGCTGATATTCTTTCCCCGGCACGGCCGGTTTATTCAGAAAGGTTGAAACCATGCTTCCCGAATATTTTGAAGCAAGAGAGCGGGCCCTTTTGGGCGATCGCTTTGATGAAATTTACGCCCCCAAAGAAGCCCCGGCCCGGGGCATCACGGTGAACGGGCTGCGCTGTCTGCCGGAAGAATTTGAAAAGCTGGCGGATTTTTCTTTGCAGCCTTCCCCCTTCTGCAAAGAGGGCTTTGTGGTGCTTGAGCCGGAATTCAGGCCGGGGCGGCACCCTTACCACCATGCGGGCGTGTTCTATTCGCAGGAGCCTTCCGCAAGCGCCCCGGCGGCCCTTTTGGATGTGCAGCCGGGCATGAAGGTGCTGGATCTCTGTGCGGCGCCCGGCGGCAAAAGCAGCCAGCTGGCCGCTGCGCTGAAAGGGCAGGGCCTTTTGGTGAGCAACGAATACAATGCCGCCCGCGCCGAAGCACTGAAAAGCAACCTGGAGCGGATGGGCGCGGCCAATGCGCTGGTGACCAATGCGGATACCGGGGTGCTGGCGAAATCCTTCCCGGCCTTTTTTGACCGGGTGCTGGTGGATGCACCCTGCTCCGGCGAGGGGATGTTCCGCAAGGAGCCCCAGGCCCTCAGCCAGCACTGTGAAGCACTGGTGAAGCAGTGTGCGGCGCTGGGCGAGGAGATTTTGGAAAATGCGGTTTCCATGCTGGCCCCCGGCGGCCTGCTGGTGTTTTCCACCTGCACCTTTGCCCCGGAAGAGGATGAGGAGCAGGTGGCGCGCCTGCTGGACCGTCACCCGGAGATGACGCTGCTTCCCATCAAGGCCGGCTTCGGCAGCCCGGGCGAAGAAAACCGATGCGGCGGATTTTTGCTGGATGTGGAAAAGGTGCGCCGCATCTGGCCCAGCCAGAGCAGCGAGGGCCACTTTATGGCCCTTCTGCAAAAATCCGGGGATGCAGAGCCGGCCCCGGCCCCTTCCGGCAAAAAGAAAAAGGGCAGCCAGAAGCCGGAAAAACCCGATCCCGACTGGCAGGCATTTGCAAAAACCTATTTCCCCCAGCTTCAGGAAAAGTCCACCCGCAAGGCAGGGGAGATGCTTTTGCTTGTTCCACAAATTCCGATCCCGGAAGGAAAATACCGGGCACTGCGCTGCGGCGTGACCCTTGGCGCAGGCCGCAAGGGCCGCTTTGAGCCGGGCCATCATCTGTTCATGGCGTTCGGCGCTCAGTGCACCAATACAGAGCGGCTGACCCTTGCCGATGAGCGCACAGCCGCCTGGCTGCGGGGAGAGGAGATCGAAGCCCGCACCGCCCAAAACGGCTGGTGCACCGTGCTGGTGGACGGGTTTCCCCTTGGAGCAGGCAAGGTGAGCGGGGGAAGAGTGAAAAATCATTACCCAAAGGCCCTGCGCAATCTCAAGTAAAAATCAGAGAAATCGGCCTGTAATGCGCTTTTATCCGCATTGCCCCTTGAAGCTGCAATGTTTTTGTGATAAACTTATCTAGTTATCTATAATAAGCTGGGCGTGAGCCGCCCAAGATAAAATAGGAGGATTTCCATGTCCGGACATAGTAAATGGAACAATATCAAACGCAAAAAGGAAAAGACCGACGGCCAGAAGGCAAAGGTCTTCACCAAAGTCGGCCGTGAAATTGCGGTTGCAGTTCGCACCGGCGGCAGCGACCCCAGCTCCAACAGCAAGCTGCGTGACCTGATTGCGAAAGCAAAGAGCCTGAACGTGCCCAACGACAACATCCAGCGCATCATCAAGCGTGCCGAGGGCGGTGACAAGGACAATTACGAGCCCATCACCTACGAAGGCTACGGTCCCTGCGGCGTTGCCATGATGGTGGAAACCCTCACCGACAACCGCAATCGTACCGCTGCAAACCTGCGCCACTACTTCGACAAGTTCGGCGGCAACCTGGGCAACATGGGCTGTGTCAGCTTCCTGTTCGAGCAGAAGGGTGTTATCGTTCTGGATGCGGAAGACAAGGACCTGGACGAAGAGAAGGTCATGGAAGACTGCTTCGATGCCGGCGCCGAAGATTTCGATATGGGCGATGAGGCAGTGGAAGTTACCTGCTCCCCCGATGATTTCTCCGCTGTGCGTCAGGCACTGGAAGACAAGGGCTATGAGTTCATCTCCGCAGATGTGGCAATGGTTCCTTCTACCTACACTGCGATCACCGGTGCCGATGAGCAGATCCTGATGGCGAAGCTGCTGGATGCTTTGGACGATGATGACGATGTTCAGAATGTATGGCACAACCTGGAAAACGAGGAAGACCTGGATCGCTGATCCTGGCATACACGAATAAGCAGATGGGGCCCGGATGGGCCCTATCTTTGTATCACGGAAAAAACTGGAAAAAGGAGGGCTTTTCAGAATGGAGAATGTGATTTTGTGTCCCCACTGCCTTTCCCGCGTGGAAGAGGGAAAACAGCAGTGTCCCTTCTGCGAAAAGACCCTGGCAAACTCAAATCCTCCCGGAACGCTGCGGTATGCCAGCCTTTTGGCGGACCGATACACTGTTGGCAGGCACATCGCAACCGACGGCGAGGGCATTTTATATGAAGCGGTGGAAAATAACAGCGGCGTTAAGGTAATGCTGAAAGAGTATTTCCCCGTCACCTTATCGGAAGGCCGTGACCCGGAAGGGGAGATCCTGCCCAAAGAGGGCAGCGAGGTGCTGTTTAAAACCACCCGCATGGATTTTACCGATATTTACCGCAGCATCATGCGCATTACCCCCACCCCAGGCCTTCTGACCGTGCTGGATGTGTTTGAGGCGCACAATACGGTTTATGCGGTGATGGAGCGGCTCAGCGGTGAAACACTGGCCCAGCAGCTGGCAAGCAATCGGCGGTGCCTGTCTCCGTCCGAGGCAAGAAGCATGCTGCAGCCGATCATGGAGGGCGTTGCCGCCATCCATAAGGCAGGCCTTGTGCACCGGGGCATCAGCCCTGCGAATATCCTGATCGCTCCCGGTGGTGTGGCCAGGCTGTGCGGCTATGCCACCATCGGCCTGCGCACCGAAGGAAGCCAGCTGAAAAGCCAGCTTTACGAAGGATATTCTGCGCCGGAACAGTATTCTGCGGCGGAGTTTGAAGGCCGCTATACCGATGTGTACGGCCTTGCGGCGGTGTTCTACCGGCTCATTACCGGCCAGCGGCCGGAAAGCGCCCGCCAGCGCCAGGTGAAGGAGAGCCTTGCGCCGGCAAACCGCCTGGAACCCAACGTGCCGGGCTACATTGCCCAGGTGCTCAGGTCCGCATTGGAGCTGGACCCTGCAAGGCGGGTGCAGAATGTGCCCGAACTGATGGGGGCGCTGGTAAGCCCCGCAGCGGCTGAAAACCTGGTGAAGAAAAACCCGGCGCACCAGGAACTGCCGGAAAAGGAAAGCTCAAGCATCAGCACAAAGAGCCTGTTTGCAGGCAGCCTTGTGGTGATTTTGGTACTCTTTTTAACGGTGATGTGGCTTGTTTTGAGGCCCACAGAGCCCACAAAGCCCGCCCCGGCACAGCCCACAGCAGAACCACAGCAGACACAGGTGCGGGATATCCCGGATGTGGTCGGGATCAGTTTCCGGCAGGTACAGAACGATTCGGGATATTCCGATTTCCTGTTTACCGTGTCGGATCAGCGTTACAGCTCGGAATATAAGGCGGGCGTTATCATGGAACAGAGCCCGCAGGCGGGCAATTCCACCACCGAACAGCGCACCACCATTCAGGTGGTGGTAAGCAAAGGGCCGGAAATGGTCCAGATGCCCAATATCATCGGCTTCCCCAAAGAAAGTGCCGAAAAAGAGCTGGCAGACCGGCATATCCGTGCAAGCTTCCATGTGATCGAGAATGACGGAAGCTATGCCAGCAACAGTGTGGTGAACACCGATGTGGAGGCAGATAAATATATCGACGTGAACGAAACCGTCGTAAATGTTTATGTGACCAAGGACCGGGTCATTTACGATCCTCAGCCGCAGGAAAATGCCGAGGAAGGCACCAATGAGGCCGGCCAGGCAAACAAGGAAAACCAGGGGTAAACCAAAAAACGCCCGTGTGATCTCCGTTTGGAAGATCACACGGGCGTTTTTTGGTTTGAAACGGCAAAAAAGTGCCGCCCCGAAGGGCAGCACTTTAAGAGCAGATCAATCGCTTACATAGGGCATCAGAGCAACATGACGTGCACGCTTGATAGCGGTGGTCAGTTCACGCTGATGGAAAGCGCAGGTGCCGGTTACACGGCGGGGGATGATCTTGGAGCGCTCGCTCACGTACTTACGCAGACGGGCAACATCCTTATAGTCGATATGCTCAACACGATCTACACAAAAGCTGCAGACCTTGCGGCGGCCGCGGCGCATGGGGCGCTGAGGACGGCCTTCAGTTCTTTCAAAAGCCATTGCTGGTTTACCTCCTGTTAGAATGATTCGTTAAAAGGGAAGATCCTCGCCATCGTCGATCACAGCAAAATCATCATTGCTGCCTGCCGAATAGCTGGGTGCAGCCTGAGGGGCTGCACTGGAAAATTCCTGGCGGGGAGCATAACCGGAGTTATTGCCGCCGCCAACCGGGCCGCTGCCGTTTTTGCCGCCTGCAAAGTGGACGTTGTCGGCTACGATCTCAAAAGCTTTGCGATTGTTGCCGTTGCGGTCCTGGTAAGAGCGGGTCTGGATGCTGCCATTGACAGCGATCAGAGAGCCCTTGCTGAAATACTTGCAAACGAACTCGGCGGAAGAACGCCAGCATACAATGTCGATAAAATCGGCCTGACGCTGTTCGCCCTGGCGCACGAAGCTGCGGTCCACTGCGATGGTGAAAGTGGTAACGCTCACACCCTGAGGGGTCTGGCGCAGTTCAGGGTCAGCTACGAGCCGGCCCATCAAAGCTACAACATTCAGCATTAAAATGCCTCCTTATTCAGCCTCGGCCACGATCATGGTACGCAGAACGCCGTCGGTGATCTTGTAGATACGATCCAGCTCGGCGGGGAATTCGGGAGCGCTGGTGAAGTTGATCACAGTGTAAACGCCCTCTTCTTCCTTGTTGATGGGATAAGCAAGACGGCGCTTGCCCCACTCGTCAACAGAATCAATGGTACCATTAGCCTCGATCAGGCTCTTGAACTTACCAACCAGAGCGGTGGTAGCCTCCTCATCGAGATTGCCGCTGGTAACCAGCATGGTCTCATACTTTGCCATTTCTGTACACCTCCTTTTGGACATATGGCCCCTTTCGGGGCAAGGATTGCTGTGCTGATAAAACACAGCATCTTATTATACCAACATTTGAGCGGGCTTGTCAATACAAAACTTGAGGTTTTATCCTTGGATTTTGCATTTTCGGCCCGGCTCAAAGGCTGGGATAAGCGGAAAGATGGGCTTTGCACGGCCTCTGCACTGAGCAAGCGGTCAAATCACAGGTCCGGAAGCGAAAAGTGCCGGGCCGAACAGCAGGAAGGTCATCAGATAGGAAAGGGCGATCACAAACAGGATGCTCACAACAAGAGCGGTCTTGCTGGTGCCGCCGGCCCTGCGCAGCAGTTCGGGAGACGTGTTCTGGTTATCCAGAAGCTTTCGCAGGCGCTTTGCCGAAATGTTCTTGTAAAGATACACGGCAAAAGCACCGCACAGGAATTTGAGGATGAGCGAAAGGGTGCTGGAAACCGCCACAAGAGAGCGGACAAGCTGCTGGGAAACATTGGCGGCAGCCGGAAGCTCGGCCCAGATCATCATTTGCAGAACGTCCGGCACGTAAAGCAGAAGGTTTGCCGCCATCAGGGCCACGGCCGGCAGCCACATTTTGCGGTAGAAAAAGTAAAAGGGCCCAAACAGGAACGCAGAAAAGCTGATAGCGAATTTGCGGCCGGTGGCCTGCATCTGCTTGAAGTTCAGCATATACCAGGCGGAGTTCACGCCCAGATAATCGGCCCAGTGCCGGGCCTGGATGCCGTCCAGCTCTTCATCGGGGTGCACCTGCACCTCAGGCGGAAGGCCTTCGATGTGGAAGGGGTCCTGGCCGGGAACGCTTCCCGGGCCGTAGGCAGCGGGGCCCTGGGCGCCGTTTGCGGAGTTTTCGTTGTAAGAGGGCGCCGGCCGGCGTAGCGGCGAGCCGCATACCTCGCAGAACAGGTATTCCTCCGGGTTCATGGCACCGCAGCGGGGGCAGGGGATCTCCCTGCCGGAAAGATGCTGAGAAGGGTCCTGATTGAACGAAGGGCCGGCTTCCGAAGCGGCATTTGGGGCAACGTTTTCCGGCGGGACCTCGCCGGGAGCGGGCTTCCATTCAAAATCGGGGGCGTGACGGTCCTCAAACACACAGCCGCCGTGTTTATGGTAACAGTCGCGGTGATAAGGCGCACCGCACTCGGGGCAGACAACGATATCGTCCCCATCCTGGAAGGGCTGCTGGCAGACAGGGCACTTGCAGCCTGAAAAGTTTGACATAAAAAATCCTCCATAAAAAGTGGACATAATAATATAATCTCTATTGTAACGCAAATAAACCCAAAAAGCAAAACAAATCTCTTTACTTTATGCCGGTTTTCAGCTATACTACTATCGGGTAAATGAAAGATCGAGCTTTTATGCAAGGCAAAGGAAAGGTTTTACAGATATGATAACCATTGACGAACTGAAAATGATCATGGGCGGCTATGAAGAGCAGGTGCAGGAACTGGGTGATGCACTGGCCATCGGCCCCAGCGAAAAGCGCGTGGCAGAGCTTGAAAATAAAATGACCATGCCCGGCTTTTATGATGACCAGGAACAGAGCGCCCAGGTATTTGCTGAGATGAGCGCCCTCAAGGGCCGTCTGGAGCGGTATTCCAAGCTGAAAAGCCTGTTTGAAGATGCCGAGACCATGCTGCTGCTGTGCGAGGAGGAGAATGACCCTGAGCTCATTCCCGAAGCCGAAGAAGCGGTGAACCATGTGCACAGCGCCATTGATGAATTGCAGCTGCTTACCCTGCTTTCAGGTCAGTATGATAAAAACAACGCCATCCTCACCTTCCACGCCGGCACTGGCGGAACCGAGGCGCAGGACTGGGCCGATATGCTGTTCCGCATGTACAACCGGTGGGGCACTGCGCACGATTATAAGGTGAGCACCCTGGATTATCAGGACGGCGACGAAGCCGGCCTGAAGAGCGCTTCCATCCTGGTGGAAGGCCCCAACGCTTACGGTATGCTCAAAAGCGAGAACGGCGTGCATCGTCTGGTGCGTGTTTCTCCCTTTGACTCTCAGAGCCGCCGCCAGACCAGCTTTGCCAGCCTGGAGGTCATGCCCGAGCTGGATGACAGCATCGAGGTGGATATCCGCCCTGAGGATATTGAAATGCAGGTTTACCGCGCATCCGGCGCCGGCGGCCAGCACGTCAACAAAACTTCCAGTGCGGTCCGCCTGATCCACAAGCCCACCGGCGTTGTGGTCAGCTGCCAGACCGAACGCAGCCAGTTCCAGAACCGTGACACTGCCATGAAGATGCTGGCTTCCAAGCTGTATCAGATCAAAGAGCAGGAACACCTGGACAAGGTGAGCGACATCAAGGGCGTGCAGAAGGAGATCGCCTGGGGCCATCAGATCCGCAGCTATGTTTTCATGCCTTATACCCTGGTTAAGGATCACCGCACCGGCTTTGAAAACGGCAATGTGCAGGCTGTTATGGATGGTGACCTGGACGGCTTCATCAATGCTTACCTGAAAGCCGCAAGCAAGGGCGAGCTGCAGGACGTATGATCGCTGCATGAAAAGCCGGCCGGATAACCCGGCTCAAAATTTGAAATCACCAAAGGGGCCTGCTTTACAAAAAGCGGGCCCTTCGCTTAGAATATGAAACGGCAAAAGCGGAAAATCATTTAAAAGTGAAAAGGCAGGAGAGAGAAATGGAGCTTTTGAAACAAATTGAAGCAGTGGTACGGGAAGCGGGAGAGATCGTGCTTTCGGCCCGGGATGTGCTGGACTGCACCATGCAGAAAACCTCAGCGGCGGATCTGGTCACCGCATACGACCTGAAGGTGGAACAGCTTTTGAAGGAGCGGCTGCCTCAGCTGGTGCCTGGTTCCATCTTTTTCGGCGAAGAGGAAAAAGAAAATGCAGACCCCAGCAAGGGCTGGGCTTTTATTGTGGATCCCATTGACGGCACCGCCAATTTTGTTCGGGGCCTGCGCCAGAGCGCGGTTTCGGTTGCACTTGCAAAAGACGGTCAGGTGGAGTACGCAGTGGCGCTGGACCCTTACCGCAATGAGCTTTTCACCGCAAAACGGGGTGAGGGCGCCTATCTGAACGGCCAGCCCATCCATGTGAGTGACCGGCCCTTGGAAAAAGGCATTTTCGGCATGGGCAGCGCTCCCTACAACAAGGGCCTGCATGCAGCAACCCTGGACCTGCTGGGCCAGATGTTTGACCGCAGCTGTGACTTCCGCCGGATGGGTGCGGCGGTTCTGGACCTGTGTGCCGTGGCCTGCGGCCGCCTGGATGCCTTCTTTGAGTATGAGCTTTGCCCCTGGGATTATGCGGCGGCAAGCCTTGTGATCACCGAAGCGGGCGGCACCATTTCCACCCTGGAGGGAAAGCCCATCCCGGTTACCGAAAAATGCACCGTATGGGCTAGCAATGCGGTGAATGCCCACGTTTTAAGCGAGCTGCGGGTATAATAAGAACACAAACCCGGCGGGAATTATCCTGCCGGGTTTTGTTGTGCGCAAAAGTGGTGAAAGGCCATGCTATTGACATAAGCCGAAAATAGTTATTGACTTATGCCGGTAATGGGGTATAATAAAGATATAAATGACATAAGTCAATAACGTGTGAGAGGTGATCGGATGCCAAGACCTGTAAAATGCAGGCGTGTGTGCGGCATGCCCGAAACCCGGGAGTTTGTTCCCATGGGCGGCGGCTGCGGCAAGTTTCCCATTGAGCTGACGGTGGATGAATACGAAACCGTCCGCCTGATCGACCGGGAGGGTTTTTCCCAGGAGGAGTGCGGCCAGCGCATGGAGGTGGCAAGAACCACCGTGCAGCAGATATACACAACTGCCCGCAAAAAAATTGCGGATGCCTTGGTGGAGGGCCGCCCCTTGCGAATCGGCGGCGGACAGTATCGGGTTTGTGATGAAGGGGACGGCTTCTGCGGCTGCGGCATCTGCCGGCGGCGCAGGGAGGCACAGCTGGAACGAAAGGCGAAAGAGGAGGAGAACCAATGAAAATTGCAATTCCTGTGGACGATACCAAAACCCAGGTGTGCGTGGCATTTGGCCGTGCACCTTATTTTCTGTTCTGTGATACCCAGGCTGGCACCGAAGAGTTGCTGGAAAATCCGGCTGCCCAGGACCAGGGCGGCGCAGGCCTGAAAGCTGCCCAGTTTGTGGTGGACAACGGGGCTGATACTCTGGTCACCGTACGCTGTGGCGAGAATGCCGCCCAGGTGATGCAGGCAGCGGAAATCAAGATTTTCAAGTCCGAAGGCAGCGATGCAAAACAAAACGCAGATGCCTGCAAAGAAGAAAAGCTTGCACCCCTGACCCATTTCCATGCAGGCTTTCACGGTGGCGTATGAAAATTGCGGTTTTAAGCGGCAAAGGCGGTGCGGGTAAAACCTTCGCTGCGGTCAATCTGGCAGCAGCTGCCGGAAAAGGCGTTTATATCGACTGCGATGTGGAAGAACCCAACGGCCGGCTGTTTTTTAAGCCGGAACAGCTGCAAAGCAAGCCGGTGCAGGTGTGCATCCCGGAATTTGACCCGGAAAAATGCACCGGCTGCCGCAAGTGTGTGGATTTCTGCCGGTTCAACGCTCTGGTCTATCTGAAAAACAAGCCCCGTGTGTTCCCGGAGGTCTGCCATTCCTGCGGGGGCTGTGCGCTGGTCTGCCCAGAAGGGGCGGTTTTTGAAACAGCCCGCCCGGTGGGTGTGGTGGAAGAAGGCCGGTACAGGGGCCTGAGCGTGATCACCGGCGTCCTCAATTTGGGCGAAGCCTCCGGCGTGCCGGTCATTCAGGCAGCCCTGCGCACCGGCTTTGAAAAAGAAGGGCCGGTGTTCATCGACTGCCCGCCCGGCAGTGCCTGCTCGGTGATGGAAAGCGTAGAAAAAGCGGATTACTGCCTCCTGGTGGCAGAGCCCACCGCCTTTGGCCTGCACAATCTGGAAATGGTGCAGGAGCTGGCGGAGCTTATGAAAAAGCCCTGCGGCATTGTGGTGAACAAGATGGATGCGCCTTATGAGCCGCTGGAAGAATTCTGCCGGCAAAAGGCCATCCCGGTGCTGGCCCGCATCCCGTACAGCCCTGAAACCGCAGAGCTCTGCGCCTTGGGAAAGATCGCGGCAGAAGAAGATCCCGAAATGAAAAAGCTGTTCACCGGGCTGCTTCAAAAAATCGGAGGGCAGATGCAATGAAAAAACTTCTGATTTTAAGCGGCAAGGGCGGAACCGGCAAAACCACCACCGCCGCGGCGTTCATTCGCTTTTCGGGGGCAGCGGCCATTGCGGATTGCGATGTGGATGCCCCCAACCTGCACATCGTGGCAGGAGTGAAGGGCCAGCCGGAAAAGGCTGTGTTCCGGGGCGGCGATAAGGCGTTCATTGACCCCCAAAAATGTGTGGGCTGCGGCCTGTGTGCCAGCCGCTGCCGGTTTGATGCCATCGAGCGGGGGGAAAACGGCTATCAGGTAAAAGAATTTTTCTGTGAGGGCTGCGGTGTCTGTGCGGCGGTCTGCCCCCAGCAGGCGGTGAGCCTTCATCCCGATGAAGCCGGCAGCCGGGAGGTCTATTCCGGCAGGCCGGTGTTTTCCACGGCAAAGCTCAAAATGGGCCGGGGAAATTCCGGCAAGCTGGTAACTGAAGTGAAAAAGGCCATGCTCAAGGCTGCCGAAAAGGCAGAGGCGGAAGCTGTGGCCATCGTGGACGGCTCGCCGGGAATTGGGTGCCCGGTGATCGCATCGGTCAGCGGCGTGGATCTGGTGCTCATTGTGGCAGAGCCTTCGCTTTCCGGCCGAAGTGATCTGGAACGCATTTTGAAAACGGCGCAGATCCTGCAAACCCCGGCAGCAGTCTGTGTGAACAAGTATGATGCAAGCCCCGAGAATGCCCGGGCCATCGAGGAGTTCTGCCAAAAGCGCCAGATCCCCTTTGTGGGCCGCATCCCTTATGATAAAACTGCATCGGCTGCGATCAACAGCGGACACAGCATTGCGGATTTTGATTGCCCGGCCCGCCGGGCCCTGTATGAGGTCTACCAAAAAACCATGTCACTTTTGGGGAAAGACCCGTACAGCAGCCTTGCTTTGAAAGGCTGAGGTTCCCATTTTTTGTCTGGAGCGGCGTGTTCCGCCGTTTGATATTTTGATTTTATTGAAAAAAGGAGTAGCGTACTATGAAAATTGCAGCAGCTGCTATGGGCACCAATGTGGCCCAGCATTTTGGCCATTGCGAAAACTTTATTCTGTTTGAAGCAGAAGGCGGCAAGATCGTTTCTCAGGAGAGCGTCCCAAATCCCGGCCACAAGCCCGGCTTTCTGCCCAACTTCCTGGCCGACAAGGGCGCCGAAGTGATCATCGCCGGCGGCATGGGCGGCGGCGCTGTGGATATCTTCAACGAGCGCGGCGTGGAAGTGGTCGTGGGCGCTTCGGGCGATGCCCGTGAGTGCGCGGAAAAATATCTGCGCGGTGAGCTGATTTCCACCGGCGCTGTCTGCCATGAGCATGCACATGAGCACGAGGGCAGCTGCAACGGCTGAGCGTAAAAACTGTTCCTGAAAAGCTCCCCGCATACGGGCTTTGGCTTGTATGCGGGGAGCTTTTTTGTGCAGATGGAAAATCCTGAAACATTTCGGAAACATTTTCCGGTATAATAAAATGGAAAAACCAGCGCAAGGAGGGAGTTTTTGTGAATCCAGTCCTGATCGTGGATGATGAAAAGGCCATTGCAGACTTAATTGAAATCACCCTGCAGCCCGATTATCAGTGTGTCAAGGCGTACAGCGGCGAGCAGGCGGCAGATCTGATCGAAAGCCGGAAATTTGATCTCATTTTGTTGGATGTGATGCTGCCCGGTGTGGACGGCATTTCGCTGATGGAATACATCCGCCCCACCGGCACCCCGGTGATTTTCATTACCGCCAAAACGGCGGTGGAGGACCGGGTGCGGGGGCTCAGGGCCGGTGCTTATGATTACATTGTAAAGCCGTTTGCGGCCGATGAGCTGCTTGCCCGTGTGGACGGACTGATGCGGCACATGGGCCTGCGCAGTGAAACCATCCGGCTGTGGGATGTGTGCATCGACCCCCGCACCCATACCGTTTCAAAAGGCGGGGTGCCAGTGAGCCTTACTCCCCGGGAATACGATCTGCTCATGGTGCTGGTGCGCAACCGGGGAGCGGCGCTGTACCGGGATGTGCTGTTTGAACGGGTCTGGGGGCTGGACAGTGACGCTGCCATCCGAACACTGGATATCCATATTTCCCGGCTGCGCAAAAAGCTGGGCTGGTCGGGCCGTTTGCGGGCGGTGCCAAAAATCGGATACATTCTGGAGGAGAGCGAATGAAATTTGCCCAGAAGCTGACGATTGCAATTCTTCTTCTGCTGTGTCTGGCGCTTTCGGTTGGCGGGGCGTTCAGCATCCAGCAGAATTTTGCCCATGCGCTGGCAGTGGCTGAAAAGCAGGATACCCTTCTGCATCTGCGGGAATGTTATTCTATGGAACGGGCACTGACCAAAACACAGGAAAAAAAGAACACCGAAAAATTTCTGGCTGCCCAGCAGTATGCGCTGGAGCAGCAGGCGGCTTTTGGGCAAAGCAGCCCGCCGTTTACCCTGTTTTCAGCCACGGGAACACCCATTTATTCCAACATCCCCTGGCAGGTCACCTACATGGAGCAGTGGCAGACAGCACAGATGGGACGAAACAGCGGCCGATATCTGAAAAAGGAAGATCGGTATTTCCTGCTGCTGGGTTCGCCTTTGGAAGAAACCGGCGAAAACCTCTGGTTTGTGAATGCGTTTGAAGTTACCGATCTGTTTTCCGAACGGGAGCGGCAGCTGCGGCAGTATGGTGTGTTGGAGCTGGCGGTGCTGGCGCTGGCCGGCATTGCAGCGGCGCTGGTGGCAAGGCTTCTGACACGCCCTCTGCGCCGCCTGGAACAGGCCAGCCGAAAAATTGCTCAGGGGACCTATTCCAGCCGGGTGCAGATCTCTTCGAAGGATGAGCTGGGCCGATTGGGCGAAAGCTTCAATGCAATGGCGGGGGCTGTGGAAGAGCACATGGCCGCACTGGAAGAGGAAGGGCAAAAGCAGAAACGCTTCGTGGCTGCCTTTACCCATGAGATCAAAACCCCTATGACAGCCATTCTGGGATATGCAAACCTGCTGCGCAGTGCCGAGCAGCCGGCCGAAAAACGGCAGCTGGCAGCCAACTATATTTATCATGAGGCAAACCGGCTGGAGCATCTGAGCCGTTCGCTGCTTGCACTGCTGGGCCTGGAAAAGGAAACGGTCCGGCTGGAGCCCACAGCGCTTTCGGCGGTTTTGGCAGACCTGCGCCGCAGCCTGCCGAAGCTGGACATCGAACTTCAGACCCAGTGTGAGGGAGAGGGCCGGGTACTGGCAGACCGGGTGCTGCTGGTGGATCTGCTTCGCAATCTGGTGCTCAATGCGGTGAATGCACAGCCGGCGGACGGCGTTGTGCGGGTGCAGTGCAAGCCCACAGCGGGCGGCTGGCTTGTCACAGTGGCAGACAAAGGCAGAGGAATGAGCCCAAAGGAGCTGGAAAAGGTGCTGGAACCCTTTTACCGGGTGGACAAAAGCCGGGCGCGGGAAAGCGGAGGAAACGGGCTGGGGCTGAGCCTGTGTGACCGCATTGCAAAAGCACATGGATCGGCGCTTCAAATCGAAAGCAGCCCCGGGAAGGGAACGGTGGTGTCGGTGCTGCTGAAGGAGGCAGAGGAATGAAAAAATCATGGCTGGACTGCCTGAAAAATGGCAGCATCCTGCTGCTGACCCTGCTGTGCTGCACTCTTTTTCTGCGGATCCCGAAACTTTGGGGGCGCTGGTGTGATGAGCGCCTGCTGAACACCCCATTGCAGCGCCCGGCGGTTGAGGGAATGCTGAGCCCGGAAGAAAAAGAGATCCCCCTGTTGAATGCTCTTTATAAAAAGCGGTATCTCGGCGGGAACAGCACATACAAGAGCAGCGGGGAAATCAGCGCCAGCGAGGAGGCACAGCTGAAAGAAAAAGTTTCGGAAATGATCGGCCGGCTGGTGGAGGCCGGAGTGATTCCAGCGGAACTGGCACCGGGTGAGGAAAGCTTTGCGGGAGAATATCAGCTGAAAAGCGACGAGCTCAGTGGGTTTGAAAGCATACATTTTGAAAAAAGCAGGATCGTCGTGGAATGGCACAAGGAAACGGGGCGTGTGATCGGCTGTCAGGTGCCAACAGAAAACGCAGAGGCTTTGAAGGATGCTTCTGTGCTGCTGGAAAATTACAAGACCTATCTTGAAATTGAAAATCTGGATGACTGGAAACAGAGCGACCCCAAAAACGGCAGTGTGCAGGCGTGCTGGTCTGAAAAAGGGCAGGCGTATCTGCACTGCAGCGGCAAACCGAATTGTTTTGAAATCGGGATCATCTCCCTGCCGCCAGTGGAAATGAAAAAGCTGGACGGATAAAAAGTTTTGCCTTTTGCGGCCAAAACAAAGCTTCCTGAAACATTTCGGAAACAGCGTCATGTTATGATGTGCCCACAGAAAAGGAAAAAGCTCTTGTTTTTATGCAAACAGGAGCTTCTGCAAAAAGGAGCAGTCATGGCAAAGCAGGTGGAGTGTCCAGCACCGGTGCTGGAGCGATTGATAACGGAATACGGTACATCCATGCTGCGGCTCTGCCTTACCTACCTGGGTGATCTGGACCTTGCACAGGATGCAGTGCAGGAGGCTTTTTTGCGGATCTACTGCCACTGGCCACCGGGTGGACCGGACTTTGAAAAAGCCTGGATCTTCTGCATCACCGCCAATATCTGCCGGGATATGCTGAAAAGCGGCTGGAAAAAGCGGGTCATGCTGGTGGATGAATACCCGCCGATCGTCAGCAGTGAACAGCTGCCCAAGGAAGCCGGGTGCCTGTTTGATGCCATCCGAGGCCTGAAACCCATCTATCGCGAGGTGGTCCTGCTGCGGTATTATGAGCAGTTTTCCACCAAAGAAATTTCTCGGATCCTGGGCATCGGCCAGTCTGCGGTCAGTATGCGGCTCAAACGCGCCATGAAAGAGCTGAAAAAGGTGCTTTGCAAAGTGCCCAGCGAAGAATGGTAATAAAAAACAGCCTGCCCCAGCGGCAGGCTGTTTTCTGCCCATAGGGCAGTTTTTGTGCCGGGATTTCAGGCACACTGCATGAAATCGGGTGCCTGAAGCCGCATGCAAAAAGAAAAGCCTTGGAAACAAGCTGTTTCCAAGGCTTTTTTGGAGCGGGTTACGGGACTCGAACCCGCAACACCCAGCTTGGGAAGCTGGTGCTCTACCAATTGAACTAAACCCGCATAAGGAATACCCTTTTATTATACGCATCCGGCGGGCAAAAGTCAATCAGGAGTTTTGCCGGATCTTGGAAGATATCCGGCAAAACACAGGATGCGGATAAAACCGATATAAAACGAAAAAAGTAATACTTTGCCTTGCGCAGAGTTGACAGGGGTGTTATGATAAAAAGTACCCAACTTTTGCGGATAGGGGGGCTGCTGCCTTTGAACAGCAGCTTTAATTGCTTTTGAGGAGATGATAAACTTGACTACGGCACAGCTTTTGATTTTGTGCACCATTGCGGTTTATTTGGTGGGGATGCTGGTGATCGGCATTTTCTGCGGAAAAAAGGCAGATTCCACCACGGATTTTTATCTGGGAGGACGGAAGCTGGGCCCAGTTGTGACTGCCATGAGCGCAGAGGCCTCGGATATGAGCAGCTGGCTGCTGATGGGCCTGCCCGGACTTGCATATCTTTCCGGCATGGCGGATGCCTTTTGGACAGCACTGGGCCTTGCGGTGGGCACCTGGCTGAACTGGCTGCTGGTGGCGAAGCGCATCCGCTGCTATTCTCAGGTGACGGATGCCATCACGCTGCCGGATTTCTTGTCCAAACGCTATGATGACCGCAGGAAGCTGCTTACCAGCCTTTCCGCAATCATCATCGTGCTGTTCTTTGTGCCCTATACGGCATCGGCTTTTGCGGCCTGCGGCAAGCTTTTTTCCAGCCTGTTCGGTGTTTCCTACCAGGCGGCGCTGATCGTAAGTGCAGTGGTCATTGTGGGCTACTGTGCCCTGGGCGGATTTTTGGCTGCCAGCATGACAGATCTTGTGCAGAGCGTTGTGATGACCATTTCCATTGTGGTCATTCTGGGCTTTGGCATCTTTACGGCCGGCGGCTGGGGTGCAGTGGTGGAAAATGCCCGCGCACTGCCCGGCTATCTCAGCGTTACGCTGACGCATGACCCGGTAAGCGGCACAGCAGCGGTTTATGACCCGCTGAACATTTTGTCCATGCTGGCCTGGGGCCTTGGCTATTTCGGCATGCCCCACATCCTTCTGCGCTTTATGGCGGCCGGGGATGCTGCAAAGCTGCGGCTTTCCCGCCGGATCGCCAGCATCTGGGTCGTGATTTCTCTGAGCGTGGCAGTGCTGATCGGTCTGGTAGGCAACGCCATGAGCACAGCGGGTGCAGTTCCGAGACTGGAAGGCTCTCAGGCGGAAACGCTGATCGTGCGGATCGCATCGCTTTTGAGTTCACACGGCTGGCTTGCCGCCATTGTGGCAGGCGTGATCCTGTCCGGAATTCTGGCTGCCACCATGTCTACGGCAGACTCGCAGCTGCTGGCAGCATCTTCCAGTATGTCGCAGAACCTGCTGCGTGAGGCACTGGGAATCCGCATGTCGGAAAAAACCAGCATCTTTGCAGCCCGGATGACGGTGGTTCTGGTGGCCGCAGTGGGTGTGTTCCTGGCAATGGATCCGGACAGCTCGGTGTTTGAGATCGTATCCTTTGCATGGGCGGGCTTTGGTGCCACGTTTGGCCCGGTGGTTCTCTGTGCGCTGTTCTGGCGGCGCTCGAACCTTTGGGGAGCACTTGCTGGCATGGGGGCAGGTGCCGTGTCCATTTTCCTGTGGAAATATGTTGTGCGGCCTCGGGGCGGCCTTTGGGACATCTATGAGCTGCTGCCGGCATTCCTGATGGGGCTGGCCGCCATTGTGATCGTGAGCCTTGTTACCGGAAAGCCTTCTGAAACGGTGGAAAAAAAGTTTGATGAAGCAGCTCAAATGGTAAAATCGGTTTCGTAAAAAAATAACAAAGCGCTCTGCCGAAATTTCGGCAGAGCGCTGATTGATTCAAGGGGAATAAATCTTTATAATAAAGAAAAACAATGCTTCTGCAAAAGGCGGAAGAAAAAAGGAGGACAAGATGTACCAGATTTCGAATTTTACAAACAACGACGATGTGAACGTTTTGGATCAGCTGGGAGCTTTTACCGTGGTGGAATACCAGCGGGATCTGAGCGTGATGCCCTCGGATGCTCAGACGGCATACTTCTGCAGCGAGATGAATGTGCGCCGGCGGCAGGTGATCTGCGATTTGAGCAAAGCTCAGATCACGGTCCAGTCGGGTGCGATGCAGTGGATGGTTGGCAACGTGAACGCAACCACCGGCGTGAAGGGCGTGGGCGACCTGTTCGGCAAGGCCCTTCGGGGAAGCGTGACCGGTGAGTCGGCCATCAAGCCCGAGTATACCGGAAACGGAACTCTGGTGCTGGAGCCTACCTACAAGCATATCATCCTGCTGGATGTGGCCGATTGGAACGGCTCCATTGTACTGGATGACGGCCTGTTCCTTGCCTGCGAATCCCAGCTGAAGCACAAGGCTGTTATGCGTTCCAACATTTCTTCGGCGGTAGCCGGCAACGAGGGCCTGTTCAACCTGGGTATCCAGGGCAGCGGCATTGTCTGCCTGGAGTCTGCCTGCCCCAAGGAAGAATTGATCGAGATCACCTTGCAGGATGATGTGCTCAAGATCGACGGCAACATGGCCGTTGCCTGGAGCGGCAGCCTGAACTTCACCGTTGAGCGTTCCGGCAAGAGCCTGATCGGTTCGGCGGCATCCGGTGAGGGCCTGGTGAATGTTTACCGCGGCACCGGCAAGGTGCTGCTGGCACCTGTGGGCTGAAAAAGAAAACAATAAGAACCCGGCGGGTCCAGGATATTCTGGGCCCGCCGGGTTTTACTGTGCTGTCAAAAGGAGGGAATCATGGAGCATTCCCGATAATTGTTTTTGCTGGCAAGGTAATCTTCAAGGGAGATGAACCCAGTGCGCTGAATGAAAACATCGGAAAAGAAGGCGGAGCCGTCCTTGTTCCAGTGGGTGGAGGGTTCATTTGTTTCAGCAAACGTGACCAGAAGATCGGAACCCACCACCTGAAGGATATCGATGGGCTGCTCCATGCCGCGCATGTTCACATAGCTCAAAGAGACAGGGATGGTCTGGCCGGTTGTAAGATCTACGGCATAGGTGAAGCTGTCATCTTGAACGGTGATGTTCAGCATCATGTAGTTTTGGCAGAACGCTTTGATTTCACACCAGGCCTCTTGAAATGCATTGGGGTCCTGCCCGAAATCCAGTTCCAGCTGACCCTGGTTTCCATCGGTGTCTATCCAGAAAAGTGTGTTTGAATGGGTCAAATCGATCCAGTACAGCCGGCCCTGTTCAAAAAATACACCGGTGCTGAACCCGCTGTCAGGGATGGAAACCAGCAGTGTTTCTTCGCCTGTGTCAATGGAGCAGAGCGAAAAATAAGTGGTCCCGTTTCCCGTCATAGATTGCGGGTCATCCAACGTATAGCGCCTCAGGATCAGATCGCGGCCAAAGACACCGCAAAGGAGGGTGCCGTCCCGCGGGAGGTCCCGCAGCTTTTCCGGTGCCCCGCCTGAAAACGGGACCCGGAAAAGCTCGATGCCGACAGGCTCGGTAACCGATTTATCATCGCAAGAAGCGCCCATGGCGGCATCCACGATATAATAAAGATAGGTGTCGTCCACAAGGAAATCAGCGGAAAAAGCAGGGGTGATCGTATAAGCACCGGGATGCTCGTCCAGAATACGGCGGTTGCTGCCATCTTTGTCGGTGAGGAAAAGGCTGGTATGGTTTGCCTCAAGATCCGAAACCAGCAGCACCAAATGTTCGCTGTCCAGTGCATCCAGATCGATGTAATTGTGCGAGTGAAACCAGGCAGGACAGCTGCTGTCCAGATGCTTGCAGTTGGGAGAAGAGCAAAGCGGGACCTCTGTGCCGGAGGCAAAATCCAGGTAGCACAAAAGGGACGTGTAATCCTGTACAAGGTTGGCAGAACGGTAACGGCCCTGATTCGTGCCGTTTGTAAGCATGCGCAAAGAGTTTTGCGGCATTTCGGAAGGGGACGGCTGTTCCGGCGATGCGGTTTCGGTCTGCATGGAAGCAGCAGAGGTTTGCTCGGCCGGCTTTGCGCCGCAGCCGGAAACGGAAAGGGCAAGCGCCAGTGCCAGCGCAAAAGAAAAAATACGGGATCTGCGAATCATTGTGGAAACAACTCCTTTCAGTGGGGCTATCGTATCATGGCAGTGTTTCAGAAATGTTTCAAAAGCCGGGGCAGGGATACAAAATTTTAATTGAAAGAAAAAGAAAACGCTCCGCGGGGCACAGGGCCGGCTGAGCGGAGCGCTGGAAAAGACAAAACAAAAAATGCACACCCTGTAAGGTGTGCATTTTATGGCGGAAAGAGAGGGATTCGAACCCTCGGAGGGTTTATGGCCCTCACACGATTTCCAGTCGTGCGCCTTAGACCAGCTCAGCCATCTTTCCATCCTATTGAGCAGCCCCGTGTTTGGGGTGCCTATATATAATAACGGAAATTTGGCCGATTGTCAAGCCCCTGGATGCAAATTATTTTGACAAATTTTTAAAGCTTACAAATTTGCCTGCGGGGGGTTGTTGTAGCGGGTGAAATCGGCAAGCTCGGTTTCATTGGTCACGCCCAGCGAGAAGGCCTTGGCACGGGCTGCGGCGTAAAGCTCAGCAAAGGTGGCCTCCATATAGGGGGTAACGAACAGAACACCGATGCCGCACAGCAGAGCACCCAGCAGGTTCCAGCCGATGAACGAAAGCTCCAGAACGAAGATCTCCATCTTTTCATCCTGGGTCATGGCAACGCTGAGCTGCTTTGCGCGGGAGTAGCTCATGTAGGGATTCTCTGCCAGCAGATAGGGCACATAGAAGTACTGGTAGCTCTTGTAAATGCCGGGAATGACACACAGCAGGCTCCACAGCATGATCTCAAGATTGTACAGGAACATGACTTTTACCAGGTTCAGATACTGTGCCTTATCCTGGAAAACAGAGAACAGGGAGCCAAACGGGGGGAAGCCTGCCCGGTTTTCCATCATATAGCGGTTCAGACCCACCAAAATGGGGTTTGCCACAAAAGCAGCAAACACCATGCCAAGGATGCCGCCGAAAACGGCAAGGCCGCCTACGGCTGCAAGCGCCTGTGTGGGATCCGTGTACATTCCATTGCTGGAATTCATATTGAAATTCACAGTGAGGTTTGAAACAGCAGACAAACCGCCACTCAAAAGGCCGGCCACAAGACATACCAGGAATACCTGCCAGTAGCTGCCTGCCAAAACTTTTTTTGCGTTTCCTTTTAATAATGCTCGGTTCCAATACATAAAAGTCACTCCTTCACGGAAATTTTTACCGCATAAAGCCACATCCGCATCCAGGCCCTAAGCAGTTTGATGGGCTTATTATATCACATTTTGTAAAAACGCAAGAGGAAAAAGAGAAGATTAAAATATTTTTTTCACAGCACCAATCAAGGTTACACAAGCATAAAAAATCGGCATTGTGCAATTCGCACAAAAAAGAATGTTATTTAAATAACGCAGATTGGGGAGACTCACACTTGTTATATGTTTAACGATATGGTATTATGATAACAGCGAAAGCAAAGCCGCCAAAACCGGCGGTTTATACCAAATGACCTATCACCAGAAAGGACGGATGGATCGATGGCTGATAAGAAAAACGTAAAAGTGGAAACTGTGGAAAACAGTGTAGACACAATGATCAATGACCTGGTTGTAAAAGGCCAGAAAGCATTGCAGGAGTTCCTGACCCTGGATCAGGAAACTGTGGACAATATTGTGCACGAGATGGCACTGGCAGGCCTGGACAAGCACCAGGAGCTGGCCCGCATGGCTGTGGAAGAGACCGGCCGCGGCGTGTATGAAGATAAGGTTATCAAGAATATGTTCGCTACCGAATATATCTGGCACCATATCAAGAACGAAAAGACCGTTGGCATTCTGGAAGAGAATGAGATGGAAGGCTATGTGGAAGTGGCTGAGCCCGTTGGCGTTATCTGCGGCGTGACCCCCACCACCAACCCCACCTCCACCACCCTCTTCAAGTGCCTGATCGCCATGAAGACCCGCAACCCCATCATCTTCGGCTTCCACCCCTCTGCACAGAAGTGCAGCGCTGAGGCTGCCCGCATCGTGTATGAGGCTGCCCGCAAGGCCGGCGCTCCTGAGAACTGCATCCAGTGGATCGACCGCCCCTCTGTTGAGGCAACCGGCGCCCTGATGGCTCATCCCGGCGTTGCTACCATCCTGGCAACCGGCGGCCCCGGCATGGTGAAGGCTGCTTACTCTCACGGCAAGCCTGCCCTGGGCGTTGGCCCCGGCAACGTGCCCTGCTTCATTGAGAAGAGCGCTGACATCCACCGCGCCTGCACCGACCTGATGATGTCCAAGACCTTCGACAACGGCATGATCTGCGCTTCTGAGCAGGCTGTTATCGTGGAAGAGCCTGTGGCCAAAGAGTTCGAGAGCTACATGAAGCAGAACAACTGCTACTTCCTGAGCGAGGCTGAGGTAGAGAAGCTCACCAAGTACATGTTCCCCGATCCCAACAAGGGCGTTTTCGCTCCGCTGGTTGGCAAGAGCGCCAACTGGATCGCTGAGCAGGCTGGCCTGAAGGTTCCTGAGAAGACCAAGATCCTGATCGCTCCGCTGCCCGAACCCTCTGAAAAGTACCCCCTGAGCAAGGAAAAGCTGAGCCCCGTGCTGGCATACTTCACCTGCAAGGACAAGGAGCAGGGCTTCGCTTACGCCAACAAGATGCTGGAGCTGGGCGGCCTGGGCCACTCTGCTGTTATCCACACCGGCGATATGAAGATCGCTGACGAGTACGGCGTGAACATGCGTGTTGGCCGTATCATCGTGAACAGCCCCTCTTCTCAGGGCGCTATCGGTGATATCTACAACACCAATACTCCTTCGCTCACCCTGGGCTGCGGCAGCTACGGCAAGAACTCCGTAAGCCAGAACGTTACAACCGTCAACCTGATCAACAAAAAGCGGATTGCAAAGCGGAGAGTGAATATGCAGTGGTTTAAGGTACCCCCCAAGATTTACTTTGAGGAAGATTCCATCCAGTACCTGGAGAAGATGGAAGACATTTCCCGTGCATTCATCGTTACCGACCCCGTAATGGTCCAGCTGGGCAATGTGGACAAGGTCCTGTACTATCTGCGTAAGCGTGAGACCTACTGCCACAGCGAGATCTACTCCGACGTTGAGAGCGATCCCAGCGTAGAGTGCATCATGCGCGGCGTGGAGGCCATGCGTGCCTTCCAGCCTGACGTGATCATTGCCATCGGCGGCGGCAGCGCAATGGACGCAGCCAAGGGCATGTGGCTGTTCTACGAGCATCCCGAAACCAGCTTCGACGGCTTGCGCCAGCGCTTCCTGGATATCCGCAAGCGTGCATTCAAGTTCCCGGCTCTGGGCACCAAGACCAAGATGGTCTGCATCCCCACCACTTCCGGTACCGGCAGTGAGGTCACCAGCTTCTCTGTTATCACCGATAAGCTGAACGGCAACATCAAGTATCCTCTGGCCGATTACAGCCTGACCCCCAACGTTGCCATCATCGATCCTCAGTTCACCCGCAGCATGCCTCGCAGCATCGTTGCAGATACCGGCCTGGACGTTCTGACCCACGCCATTGAGGCTTATGTTTCCGTTATGGCAAGCGACTACACCGACGGTCTGGCTCTGCAGGCCATCGAGATGGTGTTCCATTATCTGGAGCGCAGCTACAACGGCGATCCTCTGGCACGCGAGAAGATGCACAACGCTTCCTGCATTGCCGGTATGGCATTCACCAATGCGTTCCTGGGCCTGAACCACTCCATGGCTCACAAGCTGGGCGGCGATTTCCACATTCCTCACGGCCGTGCAAACGCCATCCTGCTGCCTTATGTGATCCGCTACAATGCTACCCGTCCCACCAAGTTCGCTGCCTTCCCCAAGTATAAGGAGTATGTTGCAGACGAGCGTTACGCTAAGATCGCATGGCGCTGCGGCCTGTGCAGCAAGGATACTCCCACCGAGGAGGCTGTCAACTGCCTGATCGAAGCCATCAAGAAGCTGATGGTCGCAACCGAGCGTCCCGCAACCATCAAGGACTGCGGCATTGCTGAGGCCGATTTCCTGGCTAAGGTCGATGAGCTGAGCTACAAGGCATTTGAAGATCAGTGCACCACCGCCAACCCCGTTTACCCCCTGGTAAGCGAGATCAAGGACCTGTTCCTGAAGGCATACTACGGCGAATAAGCCAGTTACAAAACCCCATTTTCCCCGGTCGGGCAGCACCGCTGCCCGGCCGGGGCTTTTTTGCGGGAAGCCCTCAAAGAGCGGGAAAAATGCTTGACTTTTACGCTGAAACGGTGTAATCTATATTAAGTCAGCAGGGAGTGCTGGCCGCGTTTTAATAAGGGCCTGTAGCTCAGTTGGGAGAGCGCTGCGTTCGCATCGCAGAGGTCAAGGGTTCGAATCCCTCCAGGTCCACCAGAAAAGCGAAACACTTTTGATGCCAAGGCCAAAAGCCTTCAAACATCAAAAGTGTTTCGCTTTTTTTATATTCCCAATAAGCTCCGTGAGCCGGGATTTATTTCTACGGATAAACATCCTCTATTTTGAAAATACTGCCCTTCGGGATATGAAAGAGCCTGATATTGAAGATTGTGTACGCTGCTTTTCAGTATCACGCAGACCATGGGTGCGAAGAAATATGTACAGAGACATGGTCAGAAAATGTCCGCATGGTCCATGCTGCGGAAAAACTGGGATTTCAGGAATGTGATGGGGATGCAAATGAGTGCGAAGCCAGCGGCAAACAGTATGACAGTTTGATATTTGTATTGAATTTAAAAGAAGAGGTTAAATGTTAAACCGGTTTCAATGGATCAGGCTGTTGTACAAAAAGAAACGGAGTGCATCGAAAATTCGATGCACTCCGTTTTGGGTTTGCCAAAGCTGCTTTCTTATCTGGCGGCACGCAAAAGGACCGGGATGATTTTTATTACAAATAGCGTGGCGGATGCACAGCATAGGCAAGCATATTTGCGGCAGACATGGTATCGAACACAGGAATGTTCAAGGTGCCGGCCAAATCTGCCGAGTATGTGGACAGGTTGCTGCATTCCAAAATAACGGCCCGCAGATCAGGGGTTTTACTGCGCAGCTTTTCTCCTGCAGCCAGCACGTCAGCACGCATTTGATCCACGTCCAGCGCAAGCCCGCCCTGAATAACAATTTCGTTAAAATGTGGTTCGTCCTGCATACCCTGGATGGACAGCTGGATGTCGTTTCGCCAGCCAGATGCGCGCAAATGCGTTTCTTTAAGAAGATCCGAGTGGCCGGTGATGATACCGATGCTGCCGCTGCGGCCGATCAGCTCCCAAATCATCGGAATCTGGCATAAGGAAGAGCCGGCAAAGGGAACTTTCAGTTCAGCGCCCAAACAGCCTTGATAAAGGCTCATCAAACCGCAGTCTCCAACGATGGCACGGACCCCTTTTTTTACAAGCTCCCGGCCGGCGGCCAGCAGATTTTCTTGAATGGAAGAACCGCCTTCCACCAAGTCGGCAAAGCCGCCTGACACCACTTCATAGAGCACGGGGTAAGAAAAACTTGCAGCGTTGCCTGCATCACCGGGAGGGCGGGGGGTCACTGTGGAGAACACCAAGATGCCCACATCCTGGCCATAAAAAGGATAGCCGGCAGCAAACATAAGTTCCGATCTCCTTTCGATTCAGTTGAAAAGATAAGATGAAAACGAGAAAAATGCCCGGCTGGCTTTGGCCGGGCATTTGCGGTGAAATGCCGCAGCTTTGATGCACAAGAAGAGAGAAATCATTAAGCTTCGGCTGAAGCGGCAGTGTTTTTGGGGGTATCGGCCGGGCCGTGAGTGCGGCCCCAGCCGGTAATGATGCTGAAAAGCATTACAATGGCAAGACCCCAGCCGTGGAAAGAATAAAGAACCATTTGATTGATCGTGAAATTCACCGGGGCCCCGGAGCCGCTTGCAAACATAAAGGTCAGCAGAGGCGCAAAGCCATAAGGAAGCAGGCACATAGCGGTGCAGGAAAATGCATCCAGGATGTTGGCACTGCGGTCAGGGGAGATATTGTGTTTTTCCACCAGCAGCTTTTTGGCAATGGGCCCTTCCATTACAATAACAACACTGTTGGCAACAGTAAGGGCGCAAAGGATAATATCCATAACAGCAATTACAAGCTCCGAGGAGCGGTCATCGCGGGTGTATTTGGCGCAGGCATTGATAAGCCACTCAAAAAAGCCGCCCTTATCCAACAGGTTGATCAATCCCATAAGCAGCATGGCGAAAACCGCAATATCGATCAGGCTTTGGATGCCTTCAACGAGCACACCGCCAACCGCAAAGGAGTCCATATCCACAACAAGCAGGCGGTTGAAAGGAAGCAGGCCTGTAACCAGGCCCAGCAGGATGCCTGCGCTTCCGGCTGTCACCAATGCCACGATCAGATGCACACCCCGGTACATCATAATAATAAGCAGCAAAGGAACTGCCAGCATAATCAGACCTTTCGGGGAAAGCTGACCTACGAAAGACAGATCCCCGCCGCCTGAACCGCCGGCACCAAAAACCAGAAAGCCGATGGAGGCGATTCCCGCAGCCGCAAAAGCATATTTTAATCGGGAACGCACCACGCAGGAAACGTCTACCCCCTGGGTGTAGGCAGAAGCAATGGTAGTATCTGAAACAGGGGCAATATTATCGCCGAAATATGCGGCGCTGACAATGGCTGCTGCCATAACAGGCGGGTTGGCACCCAAGCCTACCCCAACGGGGTAAAGGATAGGCGCCAAAGCGATCACTGTGCCAAGCGCTGTTCCGGTGGCGGTAGAAAGCAGGCTGCCGCAGATAAAGGCGATCAGCGGAAAGAAGCGTCCGCTGAGATTGACACTCATGCTCAGCCAGATCAGGCCTTCGATCAAGCCGGTTTCTTTCATGAGCTGAGCAACGATACCGGCCAAAAACCAGGCCATCAGCATGATAGAGACCATTTCGGAGGACATCCCCTGAATCAGCAGGTCCGCACACTGAGCGGGCTTTTTTGCCATAATGAGGGCCGTGAGTATCGCTGCCAAGGTTGGGGCCCAGAAGGCCATGGGCATGGCCTTGCCCGCAACAGACAGCATGATGATGCCGGCGAACAGAACAATAAAAGGCAGGATCAGACCAAACATCCCTCCCCGGAATTGGATCTTGGTATCCTTTTCGGACTCTGTGTACATAAGATGCCTCCTTTGTAATCAAAAGTATAGATGTTGACACGACGAAAAAAGATTGCCTGCCAAGCAGCTTTGTGAGGAATGCAAAAAGAGAAAATCTCAGAAACAAGTCAAAAAGCAAAATTCCCGTATTGCGGGGGAGTAAAAAACAGATACCTCGGGGCATTTGCCCCGAAGTATCTGCGCAGCATCATTCAGGGGTGGGCGGTGTTTTGAACAGTCAGCCCTTGTAATCGGGTGCCCGGCCGATTTCCTTGATCAGGTCCTGCATTGCCTCGATCATGGTATCAATGTCTTTCTTGTTGTTGAAATACTGGCAGGAAATACGGAAACCGCCAACATAGTCGGTGAAGCGCTGGGCAATAAAGATTTTCCGGGCGTGCAGCCGTTTCAAAATCATGCGGTCAGTGTCAAGATCGTCATACAAGCGGGCAATAACGATGCCGCCAAAATGGTTGGGATCACGGTGGGTGATCAATGTACCGCCGATCTCTTCAATGCGGTCCATGCAGTAAGAGGCGATCTCGCGCACACGGGCTTCGATGTTTTCGATGCCGATTTCGTTTACCAGGCCCAAACTTTCACCAAGGGCCACCGCACCGGGATAGTTGGAAGTGCCGCCGATCTCAAAGCGCCGGGCAGTCAGGGGGAAGGTCCAGTCGTTGACAGAAGGCGCAGCAGGATTTTCCCAGTAGGCACCCCAGCCACCCTCGGGGACAGTGGTGTTCAGATATCCTGCATAGCTTTGTTTCAGCTTGGGAAGTGTTTCTTTGTTGATGTAAAGCACACCTGTGCCATAGGGCGAGTTGAGCCATTTATGGCCGCCTGCGGTCAGGATGTCGATGTGGCAGGCCTTTGTATCGATTTTGGTTACACCCAGCTGCTGCACAGCATCTACAACCAGGAAGATGCCCCGTTCTTTACAGAAATCGCCGATTTCCTTCATATCGCTCTGCCAGCCGTTGCACCACTCCAAGGTGGACATGACCAGGATACGGGTCTTATCGTCCACCAAAGGTTCGAATGCGGCGGCCGTAAAGCGTTCATCCGCAGGTTTGCATACACGGATATCGATCTTTTTTTCTTTGCGGATGACACACCAGGGAAGAGCGACCTGAATGAATTCCAGGTTGGTCGTTACGATGTTATCGCCCTCGTTCAGTTCAATACCCTGAGCGGCGATATTCAGACCGTGGGATGTGCTTTCCACCAGCGCGATCTCTTCCGGGTCAGCATTCAACAGCTTGGCAGCTTCCTGATACGCCTTGTCCCGCTTTGAGTCCATGGCGATGTGATGAGCACTGGAGTTGGCTTCCTCTTGGGTTGCAGTCATGTCCGCAAAGGCTTTCACCGCACGAACACTGCGCTGAGGAGCAAAACTGACACAGGCAGCATCCAAAAAGGTCATGGTCTCCAGAACGGGCCATTCTTCTTTTCTCATTTTTTCCCAATCGTAACTCATTTCATCTTACCTCCAGTTCACATTGGATTGTGTGTTCTACGGCTTGCTTTCGGTGTTTCAGTGATTGTTTCCGAACCTCTGAAATCTGTATGTATCATAGCGCTTATGAGGGGCCAAATCTATAAAGCGTTTAACATTTTTTGAGAAAATATTGAATATATGATGAAAAATACTATGAAAAATATAAAATACTTTCCTTGACAGGAAGCATGAAAAACAAGTATCATTATGTAAAATGCTTTTCTTGACAATGGGCAGAAAAGCAAGTATGATGAAAAATTCAAATCAACATCCATTGGTGTTGGATGCTGAAGGAAGGAGGAAACTCAGAAAAATGTATGGCAGCAGTGAGTGGGAAAACTCTCCTTGGATCACGCTGGATCTGGAAGACTGGAAACCTTTGACCGAGGGACGCTCTCCAGTGCGGTACAGAAAAAAAGTGATCTTGTTCCACCAGGAAGATCTGGCAGATGAGGTGTTTATTGTAAAATCCGGCCGATTGCGCATCACTTCCTATCAGGAAGATGGGGCTGAAAAACAGCTGTATATTGCCGAGCGGGGAGCACTTGTGGGAGAGTCTTCCTGCTTGAATGGAAAAGTTCACCAATCAACAGCAGTTGCGATCGTGGACAGTGTGGTCTGGAGAGTGCCGGTATCAGAACTTCAGAAAAAAATGAAGGAAGACTGGCAGCTTACCCAGCGGATCATTGCATTGCTGTGTCGAAAAAAAGATGTATTTTACCGGCAGATCCTGGATCTGTCCTTTAAACAGGCTACGCACCGCATTGCCAGCCAGCTGGTGAACCTTTGCCGGCAGTATGGGAAGGAACATAAAAAAGGCGTTTGTATTTCGATTCATTTCACCCAGCAGGACATTGCCGGCATTGTCAATGCCAGCCGTGTGACAGTGGGA
Organism: Allofournierella sp.; assembly: GCA_020025635.1. Classification (GTDB taxonomy): domain Bacteria; phylum Bacillota; class Clostridia; order Oscillospirales; family Ruminococcaceae; genus JAHHRU01. Next base: position 27,483 of record JAHHRU010000005.1, on the reverse strand, counting down.
AATGTATTCAATATGTTTGTGGAGCAGGGGCTTTTGGTTCGAGAAGGCAAATATTTTATTGTAACCGATCTGGATGCAATGAAAAAAATGTGCAGCGATTAGGCGCTTACAGCAAAAGAAAATTTGGATTCGGAATAGAACAAAATAGTGCCTGGCGGCGAAGTGCAAAAAGAAAGGCTGCTGCAAAACACTGCGTTTTGCAGCAGCCTTTTCGAAAACAGCAATGCCTTGATCATGAAACAAGACGAAATAATGCCTCCGGCTCAGTTCTGATGCAGCATACGGAGCACGGCTTCAATGTTACGCACGCGTTTGCACAATGCACACAAGAGCGTCGGGCTGGCCGAAAACCCTGTTCTTATTGACTTTTGGAAACTTTCATATATCATATCATTAGAAAAAACCGGCAGCGTTTTTCAAAACTGGTGTATGGAAGAAACGAACAGGAGGAAACAGCATGTTTGTGAGAAGCTATAAAATAGTAACACGCCTTTTGATCCTGCTTTTGCTGCTGTCCCTTCTGCCCGGATGCGGAGCACTGTCCGGCGATGAGGTGGAAAAGCAGCTGCAGCAGCTTTACGGCAGACCGTTCAGGGTCTATACTTCGAAAGCCATCAAATCCGATGAGCGGGCAGAAGGATTTGATGCTGCCAGGCTTTATATTGCTGCCCCGGCAGATGATCTATACGCTCGGTTTTTTGTGTATCACACAGTAAAAGACACAGAAGGTTCAGGCGGCGCCCGAACTGACCTGGTGGATACCTATGAACTTTCCAGGCTAAAGCGCACCTTTGAAAGGTGTGCCAAAGAAGCTCCAATGGAGATATCCTTCGCATACGAGCGGAGTCCGTTCAATGAAGAGGAAGAGTATTATTATACCGGGTTCGACATTTGTATGGATGTTGAGAGCGAAAACACAGAAGCGGTATGTCAGTTTTTGTCCGGCACAATACAGGAGTTTGTGGATGAAACAGGAATAACACCGGCCGGTTGTGCGATGAAAGCGGGTTTCGTTTTGAATTACAGGGAAACGCACTGGCCTTTGGGGCAGGTCTGTTCTGTAAGTTTTGGGTGGAATGAAGCCCGTCTTTGGAAGGAAACAGGTCAGGAGTATGTCACCGGCCCGCTGGATCACAGTGCAAAAGCCCTTCAAAATACACTGCTTCACGAGGTAGAGGCGTATAAGAAACAGCACCCGGAACTGACAGAGGAAACGACAGCGCCCAAAGCGGACCCTGCTTTTCCTTCCGGCATCACGCAAAGCGAAGATGGGTCCTTTGTTATCCGGGGGGATCGGGTGGAAATGGGCAGGAATGAGGAAACGCAGCAAAACGAAGTGAAGATCTGGACCGAGTCTGCACAGCGGTGGGATGTTTATGTCTGGAACGAGCAGACCCGGCAGTACGACCTCCAGACAGGGGCTTGAAAGGATGGAAGCAAACGGCATGGATAGAGCCAAAAGCAAACGGATTTTATTGATTGCTGCTGGAGCAGTGGCAGCATTGTCGCTTGTTTTTCTGATTTGGAAACAGACGCGGCCGTCTGAAGAACATGCAGCTGTCCAGTCCATTTTGAAAGACCTTGCTGCGTATCAGGATGAAATTGAAAGCTGGGGCTATCAGGTCAGCGTGTTTGACCCTGTTCAGGACGGCCGCAAAGACACAAAGGATATCGAATTGCTGCCCTTTGCGCTGCTGCATTATGCGCAGGGGTATTATCACCCGGTGCTGATATTAACAGACCAAACAGGCGGAATATGGTTTTTCTCCAATGGGTTCGATCAATACGCAAAGCAGACGACCGATCTGGAACTTACAGAGCTTCATAAAAAAGGGGAACAAATGATCGAGATCTCCACAATGCTGTGGCTCCAAAAAGACAGTAAGAACCGAATCCTATCCGACTTTAATTATGCAAAACGAGGGAAAAGGAGCTACTATGACATAGAGGCGACACTTTATATCTCCGGGGTATCTCCCCAAACGGGGGAGCGTGTTTACATCAGCAACGGAGGCTTTTGTGAAACACAGTATTGCAGCAACAATTTCGAGGAGTGTAAGCGTTTTTCAGGCATAGACCCGGAAAGCGCAAACCGTTTTGCAGACATGCAGATCAAAAAAAGATTTACGGCAGAGGAGCTTTTGGACATTTACCGTCAGGGAATAGAGCTGCAGAACCGGTTGGTGGAGCTTTCGGACAGAGGATAAAGGGGGAACATGGAAAGCTGTGATGCGCCCAAAAGCAGAATGCGGCCACCCGATACCGGCGCAGGGCTTGGCAACGGCAGGCCGTTTCAGGAAAGCGCTGCACCATCGTTTATGGATACCGCACAGTCGATTCGGCTGGCCCAAAGCTTCTGCATAAGCAACGGCTCAATGTTTACAAGGGATAGGAAAGAGAGCGTGCTTTCTTCCCGCACAAGGAAAAAAGCGGTGACAACAGCGTGACCACCCGATTTTTCGGCGATCGGACCCTTAATTTCTTTGACAAATAGTATAATCTCTTATTTATTTGTCTTGCTGTAAAGAAAAACTGCCGTGCTGGCAGTTGCACAGCCCAAAGGCCGCCATCGACCTCTTCCGGAATGCCCGCCTTCCGGGCAGCCGGCACAAAGAGGGCGTTCACCTGCCAGACTCAAAGAATCAGCGGTGTGATGCCCGATCGTATATTTGACGCAAAAAGAAAAAGACCGCTGACTTTTGCACCAAAGCGGTGTGTCAGCGGTCCCAAATGAAAACGGTATACCGGCCTTTGCCCCGGCTCAGTCCTGCCGCAGCATGTGGAGTGCGGTTTCGATCATGCGCAGGGTGGTTTCCCGGTAGTCACCCAGAAAATCGAAGATGTCGTCCTCCGAAAGAACACCCCGCGCAAGATCGTCCGGGATGAGCCCGGCCCGGTCATCCTCCAGGTCCTGATTGCGCTGGTCGCTGTAATAATACTCAAACAATGCCTGGAAATCTTCCCGGTTGGCGTTCCAGAAATCAAGGCACTGTTCCAGCTGCCGGAGTTCCTGCTTTTGCCGGTTCAGGATGTTTTCCATCCGGGTGATGTGTTCGTATGCCATAGGTTTTCCTCCGTTGCCGTGCGGCGGTTTTGGTTGTGAGGGCTTTTGCAGGAAAAATTTAAAACTGAACAACAGCCGTGCAGTCCTTTATCTGCTTTCAGGGAAAGGATGCACGGCTGTTGTTTGTTAATTCCCGGCCTTGATCTGGGGTTCAAGGATCAGATCGTAGGCAAAAAGATTCGGGCTGTTCAGGTCCACACGGTCCATACGGATGGCGGTGACCTGGCTGTTGTTGTAGGTCTTATAATAGAAGACCCCGTTGTCCAGATCGATACAGGAGCTGTACAGGGTAATATCGTCCTTGCCCTCATGGGTCAGGGTGGAGCCCTTCAGCATGGAAACCGAATCAAGAATGTGGAAAAACTGCGACACTTCATGCCCGGTGTTGGCATCACAGCGGGAGTTTGCCAGATGAAAGGCCGCACGGACGAACCGGGAGGGGCCGGTGGCATCGCCCGGAAGGCCGAAGGCGCCAAGGCCCACACCATAGTCGTTCAGGGGATAGCCCGCGCCGAACCGGCTGGGCTGGTTCTGGGCAGAAAGATTTGCATACTGGCGCATATTCCACTGCTGGAAATCAAAGGGCGGATTGTTGGTGAGCACATCGAAGGGATTTTCATAAATGTGCAGACCATCCTCCGTCTGCTCCACCACCAAAGAGCCGGTGCGGTCCGAAATCATAAAATGAAGCGGAGAAAGGGGCAGCTCGGGCGCAAAGGAGATATCCGTCAGGTTGAGGTCTTCCAGCATGGAGCGGGCCTGGGAAAGGTCGGAAGCCTGACCCAGCAGCCAGGGCAGGAATTCAAAGGGGGTGATGTTCTTTTTGCCCTCCTGCGGCGCAAAATAGCGGGCAAGGCCGGGCAGGTTCAGCCCCGCTGCGGCAAGGCCGGCTTCGTTTGCGGCTTCATAATAAAGGGGGTAATCGCAAAGAACGGTTGCCATGCCGATCAAAGCGTACCGGGTGGTGAAATCACCGCCGCTGCGCAGGGTGAACCTGCGCCCTCTGGGGGTGATGACCACCTGTTCTTTGTAGGAATATTCAAGGTCCAGATTGCGGCCGAAATAATGGCCGCTGTTTTGATACCGAATTGCTGTGCACATTGTGAGCAGCCTCCATTCAAAAATTCATATCTTTATTATACACCGTCACCGCAAAGGTTTGCAGATTTTTTGTATCGGTTTTGTGTAAAAATTTTGAAAAAGCCTCTTGCATTTGGAATGTACTACTGCTATAATACAGACATTGGATGTACTACACGGATAGTACACGCAAAAGGGAGGTGACGAAATGCTGGAATTCGGGAACCTGCATCTGGATGACCGGCAGCCGGTCTATCAGCAGCTGGCGGCTTATGTGAAGCGGCAGATCCTTTTGGGAAACGCGGCGGACGGCGAACAGCTGCCCAGCCGCCGGGAAATTGCGATGCAGGCCAATGTAAACCCAAACACGGTGCAGAAAGCCTGTAAACTTATGGAAGAAGAGGGCTTTGTAACGACCGACGGCAACCGCTTGAGTGCTGTGCGGGTAACACCCGAGATCTTTGAATCCATTCAGGATGAGCTGACCCGGGGCATCTGCCAGGAATTTGTGGATAAGGCCCGCCAGAACAAGCTGAGCTATAAGCGCGCGATTGCGCTGATCAGCGAATTGTGGGAAGAATAGCCGCCTTTTTTTACCCTATTTTTACCCTATATGTACTATATAAATAGTACAATAATGCTTACATTTGCAGAATTTCAGGCAGATAAACTGCCTTTTGGGAGGAATTTCCATGAAGAATATTGCAATGCTTGCAGATTTTCAGCTGCATGTCATTAAAAAGCCGATGCTTTGGATGCTGGCTTTGATGGGACCCGCAGAATTTGCGCTGATGATGCTGGGCCTGGTGCACGACCGGGGGCCGCTGTTCGGAGCGCCGCATATCCTGTTTGGCTGGGCCATCCCGGTAACTACACTGTGCATGGTCCTTGCGGCGGTGCTGAATTTTGCAGTCACCCTGCGCCAGAACGGCCGTGCCCGTTTCATTTACACGCTGATGACCCTGCCCATCAAGCGGGAGCAGATCTATTTTTCGGGTGTGGTCAGCGGGGCCGTTGCCGTGTGGTCGGTGATCGCGGCACAGGCGGCCTGGTTCCTTGTTTTGTATGCGCCGGTGGGCTTTGCGGTGAACTTCTTTTCCCGCTATTACTTAAAGATCCGGGTGAATGCGGGGGCGCTGCCCGCTGTTCCCGATTACACGGCCATGGGCCCCGGCGGCCTGTTCACCAGCATGATCCATTCGCCGGTCATGCGCCTGCTGCTGCCCATGAGCGTTTTGGGCTTTGCGGTGATCCTGGTATCGGTGGTGGGGCCGGTGGCCTGCCTTCAGGCTATTGCCTGCCGGCGCGGCGGTGCAAAAATCGCGCACATGTTCCTGTTTGGAGCAAGCACTCTTCTGATGCTGTTCACATTGGGCTCGGCGTACAACATGCAGATCAGCATTGTTTTCAGTATGGATTACGGGGTGATGTGGCTGCTTGTGCTGGGTCAGCTGGTGCTTGCGGGCGCTGCGGCCCTGAGTGCCCGGTATGGCCTGAAAACGGCCAAAAACCTGTAAAGGAGTGAAGCTGTGATGAAACGTAATAAAACCATTTCTTTGGCGCTGGCCTTCTGCCTGGGCATGGGGGTCTTGTGGTACGGCGGCGTTGGCATCCTGAAAAACACCCGCAAAATAAAGCTGGAGGATGAAGAAGGCGACCGGGCTGCGGCGCTTTCAGGAATTACCTTTGAAGGATTTTCCGAAGAACAGGCATTCCGTTACAACTTCCGCCTGCGCAACGGAAAAATGAAAAGCAGTTTCGATGTCTGCGAATATGAGTTTGTGGAAGAGAGCGACGAAAGCTATATGTACAGCATCTATGTGCCGGACCCACAGGCAGAACTGACATTGGAAAAGCAGGAGGAAGAGGGAGTCTGGAGCATCGGGGCTGACCGGATGCGCATCCTGGCGGATATAGCCGGCAAGGGGAAAAAGGCTGTGCGGTTCGATTCCGGCCTTACCGTGCAGGGGATGCCCGGCGAATATCAGTTTCAGGGATACAGCTGGGACGGGCAGGTCAATGATATCTATATGGGCAGAACCGACCCGTTTGACTGGATGTGCTTCAATCAGGGAATTCAGAGTGCCATTGCGGAGGTGAACGGGCAGACGGTGGCGGCATTGAACCTTCCCTGGGGCGGTACACGCCTTTATCAGGTGGAAGAATGGACGGAAGAAAGCCTGGACCGGCAGCCTGCACAGCTGGATGAAGCGGATCTTGCCAATCAGATCCACGGCTGGGCGCAAAAAGAGACAGAGCCCATCGGCAGTGTGAAGCTGCTGAAAGAATGGCCCTCCACCGAAGCCACCCGAGTGATCGCGATCTATCCCATGGAAGATAAGATGGTGCTCATCTCCCAAACCGATGCAAGCCGGCCCTGCTACCAGCTGGATGAAGAAGGCTGGGTTGTAAAGGCAGAGCGCCCGGCGGAAAGCTGGGTGAATGCGATCCTCTGTGATGCACAGGGAAATGTGATTCAAACGGTCTCGCTGATGCGCCTTTCGGATATGTACAGCTATCTGACACATGCTCTGCGGATGAGCCGGCAGGATGGTGAAGTTTCGTTTGTGCTGGAGGCAGTAGACAACAAGCAGCAGAAGACCCATCTGCAAAAGGGCGTGGTCCTGCGGATGGAAGAGGGGGAAATCAAGGCCATCCTTTCGCCCACCTTTGCCGGAACGCCGGAGGGCGAGGCACTGGGCCTTGCCCAGCGGCCGGAGCATCCCCGCCTGATCGCCAATGTAAAGGCAGATCTCTCCGGTGAGCGGCTGGCTGTGATCTGGCAGGATTATGTGAAGGTGAACCAGGAATACACAAAACTGGAGGGCGGCGATCTGAAGCTCCAGGTTTTCGAAAAGGACGAGCCGATCTATACCGGCACACTGAAATGCGGCTGGGAAAATCAGGAGCGGTCGCTGCTTGTTGGCGGCTGGGATTACAATATCGGCAGATATGATCTGCCGGAAGAGTTCATCGGCTTTGATTATGATGATGATTTGTATTTTCTTGAACGGATCTACTATCCTGGCGCTCTCTACCAGGACAGAGTGTTTTATGAATAAAGGGAGGCTTTTATGATCGAATTGCAGAAAGCGGAAAAGCTGTATGGCCGAAATCGAAGCCAGCAGCTGAAAAACGGCCGCGGATTTCAGGATTTTACACTGGTGATCCCGGATGGCCAGGTTGTGGGGCTTTTGGGCGAAAACGGCGCAGGCAAGTCCACCCTGCTTCGGGCGATGGCCGGCCTCACCAACCTCACCGGCGGAACGGTTCGGTTTGACGGAAAGCCGGTCGGGGAAATTTATCAGGAGTTTTCCTATATCACCAGCGAGGGAAGTTATTTCCCGGGCATGAGCCCCATTGAATACGCAAAGTTCCTTACCGGGTTTTACCCCAATTTCAACAAACAGCGGTATGCAAAGCTGCTGGAATTTTTTGAGCTGGATGCAAAACAGCAGATCGGGAAAATGTCCACCGGCCAGCGTGCCAAGGTCGAGGTGGCGGCGGGAATGTCCAAACGGGCAAAGTACATTTTGATGGACGAGCCGTTTTTGGGCAAGGATGTGTTCACCCGGAGGGACTTTTTGAAGCTGATGGCCGGAAGCCTGCACGGAGAGGAAACCATCCTGCTTGCCAGCCACCATGTGGAGGAGATCGAACCTTTCATCGACCGGGCTGTCATCCTGCACAAGGGCCGCCTTGCCGCAGATACGGTGATGGATGATTTGATGGAAGAGGGCAAAACCCTGATGGAGCTTTTGCAGAAGGCAACCGGATACGACCCGGAAAAATACCGCCGGCTTTTTGACGGGGAAGAATGACAAAACCGGCAAAGGTCCGGCTGGCGGGATAAACCCCGCAAAGAGAACGCAGAAGAACATGGGAAAGGAGGCACAGATATATGGAAACCAGATGCACGACCCAGGAACTGGAACGGGTCATGGACCAGTACGGAAACGATATGCTCCGCCTGTGCTGTGCCTATCTTTCAGACCGAAGCCTTGCAGAGGATGCGGTGCAGGATGCCTTTGTGAAAATTTACAAAGGCTGGCCGACCTTTGAAACACCCGAGGGGGAAAAATCCTGGATCATGAAGGTGACTATCAATGTTTGCAAGGACCAGCTCCGCAGCGCCTGGAAACGCAAGGTGACACTGGTGGAAGAATACCCGGAGATGGCCCAGCCTGAGGCCCCGGAAAACGAGCAGGGGCTTTTGTATCGGGCGGTACAGGCCCTGAAACCCCGCTACAAAGAGGTGATTTTGCTTCATTACTATCAGCAGATGCGGGTGAGCGAAATTTCCCAGCTGCTGGGTACGCCCCAATCCACTGTGAGTGTGCGGCTGAGCCGTGCCCGCAGAGAGCTGGAAAAAATGCTGGTGCTGGCACCGGTGGAAGAAATGTAAAAGAAGCTTTCAAAAGCCCGGCTGTTTCGTGATTTGCCCGAAACAGCCGGGCCGCTTTTTTATAAAAAAGAATTGACATACTCGATAATCGAGAATATAATGGAGCCAGAGAAACTCGATATTCGAGAATAGGAGGGGAAAGATGCCGCGGGAAAAATTCAAGACCCTGACCGAGCAGATGTTTTATGTGCTGCTGTGTCTTTGCAGGGAATGCTATGGAATGGATATCCTTTCCGAAGTGCCGAAAATCACCGGCGGAAGGGTAACGGTGGGCTCCGGCACCCTTTACAATCTGCTGGAGCAGTTCCTGGATGCAGGCATGATCGAAGAAACCAAGGTGGAAGGCCGCCGGCGCAGCTATATCATCACCCCAAAAGGCCGGGCAAGGCTGGATGAAGAATATGAGCGCATTGCTGCCCAGGCGGCAGATTACCGAAGCTTTGTGAAAAAGGAGGGAGCGGAATGAAACTCGCCCGATACAGTCTGGCAAATTTATCAATGTACGACCGAAGCGCGACCCGGAAAAAACTGGAAAAAATGGCACAGAAGGGCTGGATGATCGAAAAGCTGGGGGCGGTTGTGTGGAAATATAGACCCATCCAGCCCCAAAAGCTGCATTTCGAAATCGTGTTTCTGCCAAACGGTTCCGTTTATGAAGCCGAACCCACCGAAGCCGAGTGCCGGCTGCAGGAGTTCTGCGAGCAGGACGGCTGGAAGCTGGCAGCACGCATGGGCCAGGTGCAGATCTTTTACAACGAGCAGCAAGACCCGGTCCCCATTGAAACCGACCCGGTCACACAGGTGGAAAACATTCAGCGGGCGGTGAAAAAGAATGTCCTGCCTGCCCATTTGGGCAACCTTGTGCTGGGGGCGTATATGTTTGGGTTTTCCCAGTGGCAGTTTTTCGGCAGTCCATCGTTTGCGGTGGCTTCGCCCAGCTATGTGATCAATCTGCTGATTGGAACGGAGCTGCTTCTGCTTTCGCTCACAGAGCTCATTCGGTATCTTTACTGGCGGAAAAAGGCCCTTCAAATGGCAGAGAACGGCGAGTTTTATGAAATGCACACCGGCAAACTGTACAGCCGGGCCATCTATGCAGTTACCGCAGCGGTCCTTATTTTGGGCAGCTGGCGAATGAGCTGGGTCTTCCTGCTGGCGCTGGGTGTGGTGGGAATCACCATGCTGGTTCAGCACATGGCCACCCGCTGGATGAAAAAGAGAGGTGCTTCTGAGGCCCAAAACCGGCATCTGACACTGGCCCTTACGCTGGCGGCGGCAATCGGAACAATGATCCTGATGTGTGTGGTGATCATCAGCGGGGTGCTGCCTGACAGCACAAAGCCCGTGGGGACCATTGAGCAGGACGGCTGGGAGATGGAAGTATACGCAGATGAGCTCCCGCTGCGGCTGGAAGATTTTACAGAAGTTCCCCAGACGGAATGGAGCACCCGAAAGGACGGGAGCGAAACACTGGCGGCCCGGCGCATCGATTGCACCCAGCGGCCGCTGGATATGGAAAAGGACCTGCCCAGCCTGGATTACCGAATCATAAAAACCCGCAGCGCCTGGGTGCTGGAGCAGTGCAAAAAGGGTCAGCTGAAAAGATACCAGAACCGGGAAGCAACCGAGGAAAACCCCTGGATCGATTATTATGATCCGGCAGACCCGGCCCCCTGGAAGGCAAACGAAGCCTATGCCCGCATGTATGAAGACGGCCCTGCATGCGATTATCTTTTGTGTTATGACGGCTTTCTGGTGGAACTGGATCTGGACTTTGTGCCAAACGAAGCACAGATGGGAAAGATCGGGGAAACCCTGATGAAAAATCTGAAAAGATAAATCCGAAGGCAAAAAACAGCGCCCGCAAAGCCATTTACAGGAATGGCCTTGCGGGCGCTTTGGTTTTTATCAGCCGTGCAGGAATGCAAGCGAATTGTTGCCGACGAAGCTTTGGAAATTGAAGAGCAGCAGAACCTTTTCATAGCCTTCTTTTTCCATCAGATCGTCAATGGGCAGCTTGTAGCCCCGGGGGTCGATCACACCGATTTTGGCGTAGTGCTTTGTAAGGAAGGGGATCATGGAGTTTGCGTAACTGTCCTTGATGATCAGCAAACTGCCCTCTCCGGTGCCCTCAATGGTAGAATAGCCGTTGTTGCCGTAAAGGAACATGGCGTATTTGTCCGCATCGGTCTGCTTGGAGAGATCATACATCCCAACCGTGGGGTCTTCGGCGGTGCCGAAGGAGCTGCTGGGGGTAAGCTCACCGGTGCCGCTGGTTTCCCAAACCGTCATCCGGTTGGGAAGATCCAGATACCTTAGGGTGTCCGGCTCTTCGTTCCAAAGCACACACTTGGAATAGGTGGTGCCGTAAAAACCGGGAACAGCGGTGAAATCGTCCTGGGTGTAGGAAACCGGTTCCATCCCGTTTTGGCGGCAGAACTCCTGATAGGCAAGATAAGCGCCGCCCTCGGTGGTCCAGTGGTGGTCGGTGTTGTAATAGAGCTGATACCGGTCTTTGTTTTCGGCAAACAGCGGCCGCAGATCGATGCAGTTTTCTTCGCCCAGGGTGGAGAAAACCTGGTCCAGGTAGGCGTTTTCATCCAGAATGGGGGCGTGGAAGGGCAGGCGGTCTTCTTCGATCAAGCTGGCCGAGGGCACCAGCATCAGCGAAATATCCCCCTCATGCCGTTCCATGAAGCTGCCCAGGATCTTCAGGTTGGTTTTCAGCTGGCGCTCTTCCATGGGTTTGAGCGCAAAAAATTTGGTGAACAGCTGGCCGTCATCACCGATCAGGGCGCCGCCGATCTCCTCTTTTGCAAACAGCAGCCGTTCGCTGCGGCTTTGCAGCTTGAGCCAGCCGTCACGCCCCACCACCTGGTCTTTGGTGTATTTGTCGTAGTCGGCGGTCCACTCGTTGGAAAGCAGCTTGCTCCAGCTGAAATTTGGCCGCTGTGCAAGCTGCCGCCGTTCCAGCTGGGATTCCGCCCGCTTGGGCCACACGACATCCAAAAGCAGGAACGCAAAAAGAAAAATAAAGAAGAAAAGCAAAACCGGGTACTTGCGAAGCTTTGCCATTTTATCATGCAGATTCTGTTTCATTCGTCAAGCACCTCCTTAGAATCGGAAATAGAGGAAGGGACTGTTGGTGGAGGCCACGATATAAGCAATGCAGAGCACCAGCAAAAGGGCCATCAGGGTCACCTTCATCACGGAATTGTCTTTGATCTTGTTGTAAAGCTTGAGGGGCAGGGGGGTGCTGCACAGAATGGCAACCAGCAAAATCACGCCGTAGTTGCGCAAAAAGTATCCGACCCCAACACCGCCGGAGGGGATGAAAAGCTTCTGGAACAGGGTGGAAAGGCCCACACCGGGCTCGCCGCCCACGAACAGCGCCCAGCCCACCGCCACAAGGAAGAGTGCGTAAATGTGGGGCCAGACTCTGCCTTTTTTCAGCTTGTCCAAAAGGAAGATCTTTTCAATGGTAAGCAGCACAAAGTAATAGATGCCCCAAAGCACAAAGTTCCAGGCTGCACCGTGCCAGATTCCGGTGAGGGTCCACACCACGAACATGTTGAAGATCTGGCGCCCAAGGCCCTTGCGGTTGCCGCCCAGAGGGATGTAAACGTATTCCTTGAACCAGCTGGAAAGGGTCATGTGCCAGCGGCGCCAGAAATCGGTGATGCTGCGGGAAATGTAAGGGAAGTTGAAGTTCATGGGGAAGTCGAAGCCCATCATCTTGCCCATACCGATGCCCATGAGCGAGTAGCCGGAAAAGTCGAAATAAAGCTGAAGGGAATAGGCGAGAAGGCCCAGCCATACAAGCGGGGTGCTGGCATTTGCAAGGCCCACACCGGCTGTTTGCAGCTGACCGCCGTTGTAGTAACCGATGATGTCATACCAAAGATGGCTCACAGTGTCTGCAATCAGCACCTTTTTGGCAAGACCGATGATGAACAGGCAGATGCCGTCCTCGATCTGCTTTAAATTGTAGCGGTCCTTATAAACATGCAGCTGAGCGGCAACGTCCCGGTATTTCACAATGGGGCCGGCGATCAGCTGAGGGAACATGACCACATAAGCGCCGAAGTCGATGATGTTGTGCTCGGCTTTCACATCCCGGCGGTATACGTCGATGGAATAGCTCATGGTCTGGAAGGTGTAGAAGCTGATGCCCAGCGGCAGGATGGAAGCCGCTTCGATGAAACCGATGGAAAGCCCGAACAGGCCGTTGATGGTTTCAATGATAAAGTTGGAATACTTGAAGAACACCAGCATGGAAAGGCTGCCCACAATGGAGAAAACAAGGAAAAAGCGGCGCAGGGCCGTGCTGTGGTCAAAGCGTTCAATGGCAAGGCCGGAAAAATAGTTGATGAAGATCAACAGGACCATCACCGGGAAGAACTTGACCTCACCCCAGGAATAAAAAACCAGGCTGCAAACGAACAGCGCCAGGTTCTTGAACCGCGCCGGAGCCAGATAATAAAGCGCAAGGGTGATGGGCAGAAAACGGAACAGGAACAGAATGGTGCTGAAAATCAAATGAATTCACTCCTTCACAAAAAAGGCCGGTACCGCAAAGGTACCGGCCCCTGAAACACAGATTATTTCAAAGCTTCATCCAGCGCTTTATCGATCTCGCCGTAGTCGGCACCCTGCGTATTGGCCACGACCATTACCAGGTAGTCGCCCTTGGCAACGATGCGGGCATCCTTTGCCATGGTTTCCATATCGGCAAACTCGGCATACAGGCCGCCGGTGGAAATGCTTGCCTTGTAGGCTTCCAGCTCGGTCTTTACCTCGGCGGCTTTGCCCTCGGCAGCCTTGATGGCAACGATCAAAGCGCTGTTGCCCTGGTCGTTGCTGACCTTGCCGGCATACTCAGCAATGTTTTCAGCGGTGATCATCATGTCCAGAGAGATGAAGTTGTCATCAACATCACGGGCATTGGAAACGGGGTTTGCCTGCTCAACAGCGGTTACGATGTCGCTCAGGTTATATGCCTTGGTGTCTCCCGAAACATCCTTTGCTTCGCCGCCGCAGCCGACAAAAGCCAAAGCAGCCAGAGACAGGGCCAGAATCAGCGAAAAAACCTTTTTCATTTGTTTGCTCTCCTTTGTGTGGATTGATATTGACTAAATTTTATCCTATTCCGGTATCGAATGCAAGTGTTTAAAATAAGTGTTTACCAAATTTTAAAGTTTATTCACTGGGGGCAGAAGGGGTGTATTCCGGGCTGGGCTCAAGGGTCACCAAATTGGGTGCTCCGTCTTTGAGCGGCTTTTTCAAAGCCGCCCACAAACGGGCAAAATCCCCGCTGGAAACGGTCGCTCCGCCGATCGCATCCGGTTTTACCTGATCATAGCGTTTGGCGCCCAGCAAAAGCTCCTGGTAATGGGCAGAAACCTCCTGCGGGGTGGTGCCGCTGATGGGCCGCATCAGTTCACAGTATTCCGCGTTCTGGGCTTTCGAAAAGCCGTCTTTGTCCTGCGCATCGAATTTGGCGTCGATGATGACGCCTTCGGTCACGGTCACGGTGAGATATGTCTGATATCCCATACTGTCGGGCCCGGCGGTCTCTGCCGTATAGGTGCCGTCCTTGAAGCCGCAGCCGCTTAAGGCTGCCCCCAGCAGCAAAACGGCCGCAAGCCTGCCGATCTGTTTCAAAGTCATCCCCTCCTTGGGCTTTATAGGTCCTTCCTTATTATAATAGGCAAGCGGGGCAAGGTCAATCCAAACCTTTCCTTGACAAAGAACCAAAGCGGGCCTTAAGATAGAAGTGAGGAAACCATTAAGATTTAGGATGTGATACAACCCGTGAAACGCTATAACGCAAAACATGTGGCGCTGTCGGGCCTGCTTTTTGCGCTGGCCATGGCGCTCTCTTTTCTTGAATCAGCCATTGCCCCCATGCTGGGCCTGATGCCCGGCGTGAAGATCGGCCTTGCGAACATTGTTATAATGTATGCTTTGTTCTTTATGAGCGCATCCTGGGCGCTGAGCATTGCCGTGCTCAAAGCCTTTTTTGTGCTGCTCACCCGTGGGGCTGTGGCAGGAGCTCTTTCTCTTTCCGGCGGCCTGCTTTCGCTTTTGGTCATGTGGCTGCTGTACAAACTGCCAAAGCGCCCCACATATTTTATATTGTCGGTCTGCGGGGCACTGAGCCACAATATCGGCCAGCTGGCTGCTGTAAGCCTGATCATGCAGAACGGGCTTGCCCTGGCCACCGCCCCGGTGCTGATTTTGAGCGGCCTTGGAATGGGCCTTGTTACCAGTGCCAGCCTGAATGCTCTTTTGCCGGCGATGGAGCGCATGGGCTTTTCTTCGAAAAAACCTGAAAAAATCTCAAAAAAATCTCGAAAAGGTGTTGACGAACCCTAGTCGTTATGGTATATTATGAGTGTAACAGAGAACAATTCCTATTAAGGAATGGTTCCTGATAATGTGAGAAATGAAAGAAATAAAATTTACAGGAGGACTTTTATTATGTCTAAGTTTGTTTGCACCGTTTGTGGTTACATCGCTGAGGGCGCTGCTCCCGAGTTCTGCCCCATCTGCAAGGCTCCCAAGGATAAGTTCGCTGAGATGAAAGAGAACACCTACGTTACCGAGCACGTTGTGGGCATCGCTAAGGAAGGCGTTCCCGAGGAGCTGGTTGAGGGTCTGCGTCAGAACTTCAACGGCGAGTGCTCTGAGGTTGGCATGTACCTGGCAATGAGCCGTGTGGCTGACCGTGAGGGTTACCCCGAGATCGCTGAGGCTTGGAAGCGCTACGCTTTCGAAGAGGCTGAGCATGCTGCAAAGTTTGCTGAGCTGCTGGGCGAAGTGCTGACCGACAGCACCAAGAAGAACCTGCAGATGCGTGTTGACGCTGAGTGCGGCGCTTGCAGCGGTAAGATGGACCTGGCCAAGATGGCTAAGGAGCTGGGCCTGGATGCAATCCACGACACCGTTCACGAGATGGCTAAGGACGAGGCTCGTCACGGCAAGGGCATGCAGGGCCTGCTGAACCGTTACTTCAAGTAAGAAACAGGTTTAAGCTAAAAAATGATCAAACGCCTCCGAAGGATCTGTTTCCTTCGGAGGCGTTTCTCTGTTTAGGAAAAATTGCTGCCGGGGGTGTCCTCCATTTGGAAAATACTCAGTTTTCCTTCATGGTTCAGGCAGGCAAGAAAAACGTCATGGATCTGGCCGGCGTTCTGTCGGTGAAGCTGCTGTTCCAGCCATTTGCGGTCTTTGCCGCAGCGATGCAGGTTCCCATCCAGGACCTTGCCGTCCAAAATCAGATTGACCGAAAGGCTTTCCGGCTGCGGAGTGAGGGAAAGATCGTGGGGGGTGGCCGGCCGGTGATCGGCCCGGGGAAGGAAACTGATTTGGCCGCTGGTTTCCAGAACGGCGGCTTCCAGCTGCTCCAAATCAAAATAACCGGCCATGCGGCAGCGTTCCAGAAATTCATTCAGATTGAGTCGGGCATGCAGCAGATTTTTTCGGAAAAGTTTGCCATCCTGATACAGCAGCATGGGCTCTCCCTCAAAAAAGCGGCGCATCCGCAGCGATTTGCAGCCGGCGAGACTGATCACAATGGCGGCTACCCCATAAATGATGGTGGCGGTAAGCGGCTGCCACCAGGCCTCAAGATCGGTTGCAAGCTCTGCGGCAATGGAACCGACTGTAATGCTGTTGATGTAGTCGAACATGCTCATCTGGCTGATCTGCTTCTGGCCGCCCAGCCGGCAAAAAAGCAAAAGCAAAGCAATGGACACAAGACTGGTGACACAGATTTTTAAAACATCGGTCAAAACATTCATTCAAAATCCTCCCTGTGCAGGTTTCCTTTAGCATGGACAAAACGGGCCCGGAATATGCCTGTTGCACGGCAGCGACGAATGAGATACAATAAAGAAGTTCGAAACAGAGGTGTTTTGGACAGGGGAGGGCAATTCATGAAACATATTTTTATTATCAATCCGGTTTCCGGCGCGGCAAATGCGCAGTCGGTCCTGGAACCAAAAATCCGCGCTGCCGCAGAAAAGCTGAAGGCAGATTATCAAATACATCTTACAAAATATCCGGGCCATGCCACGGAACTGGCCCGGGGCTTTGCGAAAACCGGTGAGCCGGTACAGCTGTATGCCTGCGGCGGAGACGGCACTTTGAATGAGGTGATGCAGGGGGCCATGGGCTATGACAACGCAGCAACGGCCTGTGTGCCCTGCGGCAGCGGAAACGATTTTGTGCGCAATTTTGAGCCCAAGGAGGCTTTTCTGGATATTGCAGACCTGATGCAGGGCGAAAGCCGTTTGATCGATGTGATCCATACACAGTATGGAATTGCCTCGGCCATCTGTTCGGCCGGCCTGGATGCGCAGGTTGCCTACGGCATCCCGAAATTCCGCCGCATTCCCGGCATGGGCGGGGAAATGGCATATAAGCTGTCCATCCTCACCAGCCTGTGCAGCCATTTGGGCCACAAGCTGCGGGTGGTGGCCGATGGTGAAAAATTTGAGGATGAGTTCCTGATGATGGCTTTGTGCAACGGAAGGACCTACGGCGGCGGCTTCAAGGCCTCCCCCGAGGCGGATATGCAGGATGGCCTGATGGATCTTGTAATGGTCAAGAAAATCAGCCGTCTGCGCATTGCAGGCGTGGTCAATACATATAAAAAGGGAGAACACCTGCAAAGCGGAAAGGTCATTTCCAAGCTGGCGGATGTGATGACCTTCCGCAGAGCGAAAAATATTTCCATTGAAGTGCTGGACGGCCGGCCCATTGTGGTGACCCAGGATGGTGAGTGTGCGCCCCGGATGCGGCTCGATGCGAAGATCAAACCCGGCGCTGTGCGGGTGCTTCTGCCAAAGAGCTACTGTGAAAGGGTCCCGGACCGGAATTTGAAGCCGGTTGCCCTGTGATTTTTACACCAAAATAGAAATACATGATTTGTTAACAAAAAATTTTTAAATTTGCTACTTGATTTTTGGTACAATAGCGGCTAAAATATAGTTAGCACTCAAAGATACTGAGTGCTAAAACAATTATTATATTTCATATATATTTGAATAGGGGGAGTTCTTCCATGACAATCAAACCTCTTGCTGACCGCGTCGTGATCAAAACCGTCGAGGCCGAAGAAACCACTCACAGCGGCATCATCCTGGCTGGTTCCGCAAAAGAAAAGCCCCAGGTGGCTGAAGTTCTGGCAGTCGGCCCGGGCGGCCTGGTGGATGGCAAGGAAGTCGAGATGCTGGTAAAGGTGGGCGATAAGGTGCTCACCAGCAAATATTCCGGCACCGAGGTCAAGGTGGATGGCGAAGAGTGCACCATCGTGCGCCAGAGCGACATTTTGGCCGTTGTTGAGTAAGAAAATCCATCATTTTGTGATTTTACCAAGAAAAAAGGAGCGAATTGATTATGGCAAAGCAGATTCTGTACGGCGAAGATGCCCGTAAGGCATTGAGCGCCGGTATCGATACCCTGGCGGACACGGTTAAGATCACCCTGGGCCCCAAGGGCCGCAACGTGGTTCTGGGCAAAAAGTTCGGCAGCCCCCTCATCACCAACGATGGCGTGACCATCGCCAAGGAGATCGAGCTGAAGGATGCTTTTGAAAATATGGGCGCTCAGCTGGTTCGCGAAGTTGCAACCAAGACCAACGATGCTGCCGGCGACGGCACCACCACCGCCACCGTTCTGGCTCAGGCCCTGGTAACCGAGGGCATGAAGAACGTGACCGCCGGTGCAAACCCCATGGATATCAAGCGCGGCATGCAGAAGGCCGTTGAGGCTGCTGTGAAGGCATTTGCCAACAACAGCCAGAAGGTGAACGGCTCCAAGGACATTGCCCGTGTTGCCACCGTTTCCGCTGCGGATGCCTCTGTCGGCACCCTGATCGCAGAGGCAATGGAGAAGGTCAGCGCCGACGGCGTGATCACCATTGAAGAGAGCAAGACCGCAGAGACCTATTCCGACGTGGTGGAAGGCATGCAGTTCGACCGAGGCTACATCACCCCCTATATGGTCACCGATAC
The DNA here is from genome assembly GCA_020025635.1 of Allofournierella sp. Classification (GTDB taxonomy): domain Bacteria; phylum Bacillota; class Clostridia; order Oscillospirales; family Ruminococcaceae; genus JAHHRU01. The sequence continues at coordinate 8,912 of JAHHRU010000005.1, read as the reverse complement.
CGAAAAGATGGAGGCTGTTCTGGATGATGCCTACATCCTGATCACCGATAAGAAGATCAGCTCCATCCAGGATCTGCTGCCCCTGCTGGAACAGATCGTCCAGAGCGGCAAGAAGCTGGTCATCATCGCTGAGGACGTAGAGGGCGAGGCCCTGTCCACCCTGATCGTCAACCGCCTGCGCGGCACCTTCACCTGCGTGGCTGTCAAGGCTCCCGGCTTTGGCGACCGCCGCAAGGAAATGCTGCAGGATATCGCCATCCTGACCGGCGGCCAGGTCATCAGCGAAGAGCTGGGCTATGACCTGAAGGAAGCCACCATCGACATGCTGGGCCGTGCTCACCAGGTTAAGGTCGGCAAAGAGAACACCACCATCGTGGATGGCGCCGGCGACAAGCAGGCCATCAAAGACCGTGTGGCTCAGATCCGCGCTCAGATGGAAACCGCTACCAGCGACTTCGATAAAGAGAAGCTGCAGGAGCGCCTGGCAAAGCTGGTTGGCGGCGTAGCCGTCATCAAGGTGGGCGCTGCTACCGAAGTTGAGATGCACGAGAAGAAGCTGCGCATCGAAGATGCCCTGAATGCAACCAAGGCTGCTGTGGAAGAGGGCATCGTGGCCGGCGGCGGCACCGCTACCATCAATGCAATGCCCGCAGTGCAGGCTGTCTGCGAGACTCTGGAAGGTGACGAGCGCACCGGCGCCCGCATCGTTCTGAAGGCCATGGAAGCTCCTGTGCGCCAGATCGCCAAGAACGCAGGCCTGGAAGGCAGTGTCATCATCGACAAGATCCTGTCCAACGGCAAGGCAAACTATGGCTTTGACGCTCAGAACGAGGTCTACTGCGATATGATCGAGGCCGGCATCGTGGATCCCACTAAGGTTACCCGTTCTGCTCTGGAGAACGCTGCCAGCGTGGCTGCAATGGTGCTGACCACCGAGAGCCTGGTTGCCGACGAGCCGGAACCCGCTGTTCCCGCCGCACCGGCTCCTGACATGGGCGGTATGTACTAATCAGACCGGCACTGTCAAAGTGAAAATTTAAACTGCACCCCATTTGTTGGTTGGTATGATATACCACCGAACAGATGGGGTGCTTTTTATGCGAAAAATCCCAAACAAAGAGATAGACACTGGGGCCTGAACGGTCTGGAAGCAAAATGCCGTGCTCGGAACTTTTAAGCTGCGCAGCGCCCATCGCCCCCTTCAAAAATAGCAGACACAGCGTGTACCCAGCCAAAGCGGCACAGGCGCACCCTTGAAATTTGCAAATGTGATTGTGCATAGGTTTCAGCGGCAGGAGAGCGTGAAAAAGAAATTTGAGAAGTGTTTCACAAAAGATGAAAAAATTCTTGTGCAAAGCTACGATTTGCGCCGTTTGCACTTGACTTATTGGGGCATTAGTGATACCACTCAATAGATTCGTTATTCTTTTGTCGAAGTAACTGAACTTGAAAAATCCGTTGATTTTGTATTGTTTTTTCGGCGTTTTGAATGCTATAATACACCCAATCAAACAGCGAAGACCAAACGAAAAAACAAAAATCAATTAGGAGGTTTCCATATATGAAAGGCTTTGCAATGAAAAAGATCGGCCAGGTAGGCTGGGTCGAAAAAGAGGTGGCCGCCCTTGGCCCCAAGGATGCGCTGGTTCGTCCCACCGCAATTTCTCCCTGCACCAGTGACGTGCACACGGTTTGGGCCGGTGCGATCGGTGACCGCCGCGATATGATCCTGGGTCATGAGGCCGTTGGCATCGTGGAGCAGGTGGGCGAGCTGGTTCGGGACTTTAAGCCCGGTGACCGGGTGGTCGTTCCCGCAATCACTCCCGACTGGGACTCTCTGGAGGCACAGGCAGGCTATTCCATGCATTCTGGCGGCATGCTGGCAGGCTGGAAGTTCTCCAACTTCAAGGATGGCGTTTTTGCCGAGCTGTTCCATGTGAACGATGCTGACGGAAATCTGGCACACCTGCCCGATTCCGTGGACGACAAGACTGCGGTTATGCTTTGCGACATGGTCCCCACCGGTTTCCACGGTGTGGAGCTGGCAGATATCCAGTTTGGTGACAAGGTCCTGGTCATCGGCATTGGACCGGTTGGCCTGATGGCTGTTGCAGGTGCCGCGATCCGTGGTGCAAGCGAGATCTATGCGGTAGGCTCCCGTCCCAACTGCATCGAGCTTGCAAAAGAGTTTGGCGCAACCCACATCATCAACTACCGCAACGGTTCCATTGAAGATCAGGTTGCACAGCTGACCGGCGGCAAGGGTGTGGATCGTGTTGTGATTGCCGGCGGCGATAACGATACCTTCATCACCGCAATCCGCGTTTTGAAGCCGGGCGGAAAGATCGGCAACGTAAACTATCTGGGCGAAGGCGATTATGTGCGCATTCCTCGTGCAGAGTGGGGCTGCGGCATGAGCCACAAGCAGATCGCCGGCGGCCTGATGCCTGGCGGACGTCTGCGCATGGAGAAGCTGCTGGCACTGGTTACTTCCGGCCGCATCCAGCCCGGCAAATTGGTCACCCATGAGTTTGAGGGCTTTGAGCATGTGGAAGAAGCTCTGATGCTGATGAAGGATAAGCCGAAGGATCTGATCAAGCCCATTGTTTATGTCCGCTGATCATAAGCGCAAAACAGAATAAAAATTTCAGCTCCCGCTGTTTGCAGTAAAACAGCGGGAGCTTTTTGTTATTTTAAGCCCAGGGGAAAACACCCGGCAGACTGGTGAAGGAAAAAGCCCTTCTCGGTCGGAATGCGCAGTGGTCGTAAAGCAGCGGATTTCAAAGCACAAGAACTGTGTGCTTTGAAAAAGCGGAGTTGCTTTGGCCACGCCGCCTTTTTGTTTCGAAATGCAGCCAAAGGGATAAACCCAATCAGGCCGTACTGGGTGTGAATGCTCGGCTTGCGCTTATCTGAGGTCCTGGGTCAGCTGCCGCCGGGAATAGAACATCTGTTCCTTGATGCCTGCATACTTGTTGGCATTCTGAGTGCTGAAATCAAATTTTCGAAGGCTTTGCTGCCATCCTTCATACAAATTTTAAGACACACAAGAGCCAATATGATATAATAGGGGCGCAAAATACCTGAGTGTTAACGAACTTGGCAAGGGGGAAGCTGGATGGATCATACAAAAGATCCCGAAGTGCTTTTATGTTTTGAAAACGAAACCGGTACCGGACAGATCCGGGCCTATGAAGTTTTTCCCGGGGTCCTGCTCAGTTTCAGCAGGTTTCATCTGGAACGGTGTGAGTCAAATTACGCACAGTCTCAAAATATGTTTGGGTTTGAATACTGTATTGAGGGTAAAATCCAGTGGGACACCCAGGACGGTCGAGCGGCCTTTTTGGGAGCAGGCAGTTTTATGCCCTATGACTATGGCCAGAGCAGCGGACACTTCCTCTTTCCCCAGAGAAATTATCAGGGGATCTCCTTTGGAATTCAGCTGTCAAAGGCAGAAGGACAGCTGCCGCCGGATTTCCCGGTGGATCTGGAACGCCTGAAAGATCGGTTCTGCATGGGAAACAATCTGGATCTGTCCGCATCCCCTCAGGCAGCCAATGTGCTGGGCCTTGTGCAGGCATCAGCCTGCCAGACGGATCTGCATCGGAAGCTTGCCTGCCTGGAGCTGCTGCTTTTCTTGCAGGATCTCCAGTGGACGGAGCACACGGCGCTGCCTGTGTATCTTCCCAGCAGTCAGGTGAGGAAACTGAAGCAGGCGGCGGACCTGATTCTGAACGATTTGGAGCATCACTACACCCTGCAGGAGCTTTCTCAGGCCACCGGGATTCCGGTTACCACCCTGAGACGGCATTTCAGCAGCATTTACGGATGTTCTGTGGCGAAATTTGCCCGAAAGCACCGGATAGAGCAGGCACAGCGGCTTTTGCGGGAAACAGAACTGACCATTGCTCAAATTGCCTCCATGGCAGGATATGACAATCCCAGTAAATTTGCCAGTGCATTCCGCGCGGACACTGCCATGACACCGCAGGCCTACCGGCTGAAAAGCCGTGGACAGAATGGAGCATAATGGACGAAACGGAGTTGCAGCCCCATGGAGGACCGCTTATACTGATGATACGGAAAGCCGGACCACGCACGAAACCGTGCGTGGTAACTTTTTGACCGGCAGTTAGCAATAACTAACCGAAAGGGGATTCTCTATGAAACAAAAATATGAACTGAAGGACTTTTTGAATGTGGCACTTTTTGTGGTGCTGTACTATGCGGCGTTCTTTGCCTCTATGTGTGCAGGATACATCCCTGTGCTGATGCCGCTCCTGCCTCTCATCACCGGCATTGTATGCGGCATTCCCTTTATGCTCTTCCTGACAAAGGCCAAAAAGCCCGGCATGGTCCTTCTGATGGGCCTGATTTGCGGCCTTCTGTCCCTGACGACGGGCAGTGGCATCTGGCCCCTCATCACAGCGGTGGCCGCAAGCCTTCTGGCAGAGTTTATCCTGTGGGTGCTCCATTATACATCTACCATGAAGTCGATTTTGGTATATGCGGTATTTACCCTGTGGGATATTGGTTTTGGTCTGCGCCTGTATCTGGCCTCCTTTGGCAGCTACCGTGAGCGGCTCGTGGAACAGCATGGAGAAGCGTATGTTTCCCAGATGCTGACAAATGTATCCGGTGTCGGCTTTTGGGGCAGCATTGCCCTGACCTTGGCAGGCGGCATTCTCGGCGGAGCGCTTGGCTATGCGGTTTTCAAAAAGCATTTTCAGAGGATCGGTAAAAAAGCATGATCCAGAAAGCAAAACCGAGCTTTCTGGACCCAAGGACAAAGCTCCTGCTGGTCGTTACGGTCAGCGGCCTGTTGGTCCAGTGCGGTCTGTCTGCTGCGGGACAGATCGAAAACGGGATCTTGCTGTGCATCCCGCTCCTTTTTTATGCGGCCGCAGGCAGATACCGGAAAGCGATCTGCCACGGTTTCCTTTACGCTGTTTGTCTGGGTCTGCTGGCGTTTTTGCTTCCAAGGCTTTCCGGCGGGGCTGCCATTTTCCTTTCCTCGGCGTGTGCCCTGTTCCTGAAGCTGATGCCCGGGATCAGCTTTGGCTTTTTCCTGATCTGCACCATAGAAGCTTCCAATCTCATTGCCGCTTTGGATCGAATGCACCTGCCCAAGGGCTTCAACTGGACCGTCAGCATGGTGCTGCGGTTTTTTCCAACTGTAAAGGAGGAACTTTCCGCCACTTGGGACGGTGTCCGTCTGCGAGGGCATACGATCGGGTATTGTCTCCTGCATCCGCTTTCCGCCTTGGTGGATGTATTTGTCCCTCTCATTGTCTGTGTGATAAACATCGGCGATGAACTGCTTATGGCGACCCTCACCAAAGGATTCGATATCCACGCAAAGCGTACCAGCATTTCTGTGCCGAAACTGAAGGTGCAGGATATTGTACTCATGGCTCTTTGCTGTGCAGGCTGGGGTATTCAGATTTCAATGAAGTAAACGGAAGTGATTGAATGAATAAACAAACAATTTCCTTTTTGCAGCCGTATCTAAGGCAGAATAAAAAAGCGATGGTTCTGTCGGTGATTCTGTCTGTATGCAGTGTGATGATTGGCTTTGCTCCCTATTTTGCAGTGTTCTGGCTGATGACCGGGCTGCTCGGTCATACCCTCACAGCTCAGGGCCTTCTGGCGCTGAGCCTTGCCTGTGTGGCCGGATATCTGCTGAAAACCCTGCTGTTCGAGCTGTCCACCACTCTTTCCCATAAAAGTGCCTACGCGATCCTGCAGCAGATCCGCCTGGACCTGGCGCAGAAATTCATGCGGGTGCCTTTGGGATATGTGGTGGATCAGCCCATTGGAAAATTCAAAAACCTGACCATTGACCAGGTGGAGAATCTGGAACTGCCCCTGGCCCATCTGATTCCGGAGGGGGTGGCCTATGTGCTGGCTCCTCTGGCAGTGTGTGTCGTTCTGCTCTGTGTCCATCCTCTGATGGCCCTGGCTTCTCTTTTGTCCTGCATCCTGGGCATGATAGTGTCTGCCCCGATGATGGCAAAAATGAATCAGAATTATGATGCCTATATGAAATCTTGTGATGCCATGAACAGCACGATCGTGGAATACCTGGAGGGTATTGAAGTGATCAAGACCTTTAATCAGGGAGAGGCCTCCTACGGAAAATTCAAACGCAGTGTGGAAAGCTTTCGGAAGCTGACACTGCAATGGTTCCGCAGTACCTGGGTGGGCGGCAATCTGATGATGACCATTATGCCCTCCACACTGCTGGGTGTGCTGCCTGTGGGCATGCTGCTTTATGTGCACGGTTCCCTCAGCCCGCAGAAGCTGGTCCTTGCCATTGTGCTGTCTCTGGCTCTGATCGGCCCGATCATGGGCCTCAGCACCTACATGAACAACCTGAAAATGATTGAGTATGCGGCTCAATCGGTCAGCGCGGTCCTGGGGCAGCCCGAGCTTCGGGAAAAAACGGACCCGGTAGACTTAGAGCATTTTGACATCACCTTTGACCATGTGGATTTTTCCTATCATGCACAGGACCCCCGCAAAATCCTGAACGATCTGTCCTTCCGGATCCCTGAGGGCAGCTTCTGTGCGCTGATCGGTCCCTCCGGCGGCGGCAAATCCACGGTGGCCCGTCTGATCTCCCGCTTTTGGGATGTGAGCAGCGGGAGGATCCTGCTGGGCGGAAGGGACATCCGGGATATCCCCCTGTCGCAGCTGTCCCACTATATCAGCTTTGTGGCACAGGATAATTACCTGTTCAATACCTCCATTCGGGAAAATATCCGCATGGGAAATCCCGAGGCCACCGATGAGCAGGTTTATGAGGCGGCAAAAAAGGCCTGCTGCCATGAGTTCATCATGGCACTGGAGCATGGCTATGATTCCATGGCGGGTCAGGCCGGCAGCCGGCTGTCCGGCGGGGAAAAGCAGCGCATTGCCATTGCCCGGATGATCCTGCGAAATGCCCCCGTGGTGATTCTGGATGAAGCCACAGCCTATACGGACCCGGAGAACGAGGAAAAAATCCAGCAGGCCATCTCCAATCTCACAGCGGGCAAGACCCTGCTGGTGATCGCCCATCGGCTCTCCACCATTTCCGGTGCCGATACCATTATGATCCTGCAAAAGGGGCAGCTTGTAGCCACCGGCACCCACGAATCCCTTCTTCGCACCTCGCCCCTGTATCAGAGTATGTGGCAGGCGCATCTGGGAGCCAAAAACCAGTCTGTTCAGGGAGGTCAGTGCCATGTTTAAAATCGTAAAAAGAATGATCGGCTGGTCTGAAAAATACAAAAAGCGGATCTATGCGGGGTTCTTGCTGTCCTTCCTGACCGGCATTTTCATCTCGCTGCCCATTGTACTGGCGGCTATGGCAATTCAGGTCATCCTGGGGGATATGATGGGTACGGAAGCCCTGACCGGGAAGAATATCCTCCTGTTTTTTCTGATGCTTCTGGCTGCCGTCGGCGGCAGATTTCTGTTTACCTATCTGAAGGCCCGTATTCAGGATACGGTCATTTATGAAAAACTGGCAGATGAACGGATTCGGCTCGGAAACATTCTGAAGCGTGTACCTTTGGGCTTTTTCCAGCAGAATCAGACCGGAGATCTGCTGACGGCCATGACCACGGACATGAGCTTCATGGAATACCATGCCATGACCATGCTGGATATGGTGGTAAACGGCTACATCACATCGGCAGTCATGCTGATTTTCTGCATGGGGGTGGACTGGAAGCTGGGGGTCATCATGGGTTCAGGTCTTCTTTTTTCGGCCCTGTTCCTTCATCTCATGGGTAAGGCAAGCCGCAAAAACGGAGCGGTCCTGCAGAAAGCCAACGAGGAGATGACCGGCACCACCATTGAATACCTGCGGGGAATCGCTCTGGTCAAAACCTTTCATCAGGAGGGCGCCACTGCAAAGGGCATCCGGAATGCCTACCAAAAGAGCAGGGACATCAACGTCAAAATCGAAAAGGAATATGCCGTTTATAATTTTTTCCATGTGATGAGCCTGCGGCTGGCTTCCGCGGCCATGGTGATTTATGGCGGGGTCATGACCTGGCAGGGCAGGATGGAGCTTCCCACCATGGTGTTTGTGGATATCATGTCGTTCATGGCCTTCCTCAGCACCGAGAATTTGAGCAGTGCATTTCATGTGCTCCATGTGATCGACCACACCCTGGACAAGCTGGACAGACTGACCGGGGCTCGGTTTATCGACCGGGACGGAAAGGAAATGGAGCCCTCCTCCCATACCATCCGATTTCAGGACGTGTCCTTTGGCTACGATAGGCGTACCGTGCTGAAAAATGTCACCTGCAGCTTCCCGGAAAAAAGCTTTACCGCCATTGTGGGTCCCAGCGGCAGCGGTAAGACCACCATGTGCAATCTGATTGCCCGTTTCTACGATGTATCTGAGGGCGCTATCACCCTGGGGGACAACGATCTGCGAAGCTTTACCTGTGACAGCATCCTGAAGCAGCTCAGCATTGTCTTTCAGAATGTCTACCTGTTTCACGATACCATTCTGGATAACATCCGCTTCGGAAAGCCGGATGCCAGTATGGAGGAAGTGGCAGCGGCGGCCAAGAAGGCCCGGTGTCATGATTTCATCATGCAGCTGCCAAGCGGCTACGAGACGGTCGTGGGGGAAGGCGGCTCCACCCTGTCCGGCGGGGAAAAGCAGCGTATTTCCATTGCACGGGCGATCCTCAAGGATGCCCCCATCATCATTCTGGACGAGGCAACTTCCAGTGTGGACCCGGAAAACGAGCACCTGATCCAAGAGGCAATTCAGGAATTGGTGCAGGGGAAAACGGTCATTGCAATCGCACACCGCCTGCCTACCATCCGGCAGGCAGACCAGATCCTTGTGCTGGAAAACGGACAGATCGTCCAGTCCGGCACCCATGAGGAGCTGATCCGGC
>JAHHRU010000004.1 GCA_020025635.1 Allofournierella sp. | reverse complement strand
ATATTATCCTTCCACAGGGCTTTTTTGTGCTGTCCGTACAAATTGGAGCAGTTCACAGGGCAGAGGGGCTTTTGCGTTACAGCTCGTAAAGAGCGGAATATTTTTCGGTGAGGTAGCGGGTAAAGAATTTGGGGTCGAAGGGTGCGCCGCAGGCATTCTGAATGAGCCATTCCGGGCTCTTTTCAGCGCCATACTGCCAGATGCGGTCGGTGAGCCAGTCAAGGACAGGGGCAAGATCGCCCTCTTCCAGCAGCTTGTCCAGATCCAGATCACGGCGCATGGCATCCACGATCTGTGCGGCGTAAGCGGTGCCCAACGCATAGCTGGGGAAGTAGCCCAGATCACCGCAGGCCCAGTGGATGTCCTGCAGAACGCCCTGTGCGTCCGAGGGCACGTCCACGCCCAGCAGCTCCTTCATCAAAGCGTTCCAGGCCTGGGGCAGGCCGGCCACTTCCAGAGTGCCGGCCATAAGCTGTTTTTCCAGCTCGTAGCGCACCATGATGTGCAGGCAGTAGGTCACTTCGTCAGACTCGGTGCGGATCAGGCTGGGCTTGCAGGTGTTCATGGCCTTGTAGAAATCCTCGGCGCTGACCCCTTCCAGGTGCTCAGGGAAAAGCTCTGCCATTTTGGGCAGGATGCAGCGGATGAAGGGCAGGCTGCGGCCCACATAGTTTTCGAACAGGCGGCTCTGGCTTTCGTGAATGCCCATGGAAGCGCCGCCCGCAAGGCAGGTGCCCACCAGCCGATCGGCATTGTGCAGCTCATACAGCGCATGGCCGCCCTCGTGAACTACCGAGTAAAGGTTGCTGGCCGCATCCTGTTCGTGATAGTGGGTGGTGATGCGCACATCGCCCTTATAGAAGCCGGAGGTAAAGGGATGCTCGGTTTCACCCAGGATGCAGTGAGCGGGGTCGATGTGCATCAGCTCCATCACCTGGGCCGAAAGTTCACGCTGGCGGTCGATGGACCAGCTGCCTTCCAGAAAATCGGTGCGGGGCTGGCAGCCCTTTGCGGCGATCTTCTGCACCAGGGGGGTGATGGTGGCTTTCAGTTCGGCAAAGAAGGCATCACACTTTTCCATGGTCAGGCCTTCCTCAAACTGGTCCAGATATACGTCATAGGCGGCCTTGTCCGGGTCCAGCAGGTGGGCAAAGCGCCGGCGGGTGGCCACGATCTTTTCAAGATAAGGGGCAAAAATGGAAAAGTCATCTGCGCTTTTTGCCTTTTCCCAGGCGTTCACCGCATTGCTGGTCAGGTTGGAAAAAGCGGCGTATTCCTCCTGCGGGATGCAGCTGATTTGCTTATAATGCTTTTCCAGTTCCCGCACCTCGGCGGCCTCCTGCTCGGTGAGTTCACCCTGCTTTGCCTCGGCCAGCAGGCGGGGCATCTGGGGGCTTGCGATCAGGCCGTACTGCAGAGAGCTGAGCTGTTCCAGCGCCTCACCCCGGCCGGCGCTGCTTTCGGAAGGTGCCACAGTCTGGGCATCGTAATCGATCACGCACATGGCATAGTTCAGACCATACATGGTCTTTTGCAGAGTGCGCAGAGATTTCATAGCTTCATTCATAAAAGAATCTCCTTTTGAAATAAGATGTTCTTATTATAACACGGAAAAGAGCCGTTCCCAGCGGTCTGCCGGTAAAGAATATGAAAACTTTTTGAGCATTTGTCGAATCGGTTGAAATTCGGTCCAAAATATACTATGCTTTTTGATAGAAGTGTAAAGGAGGAAACACCCCTATGGAACAGCCGCTGGTCAGCATCATCCTGCCGGTGTACAACGCACAGGGTCAAATTGCCCGCTGCCTGCAAAGCATACGCAGGCAGACCTATGAAAATCTGGAAATCATTGTGGTGAATGACGGCAGCAAGGACGTGAGCCTGCCGGTTTGCGAAATGTATGCCCGGGTGGATAAGCGCATTTTGCTGATCGACAAAGCGAACAGCGGCGTTTCCGCCACCCGGAACCTGGCCATTGAAATGGCAAAGGGCAAATATCTCCAGTTTGTGGACAGTGATGATTATCTGGACCCCAACGCCACCCGCCTGATGGTGGAAAAAGCTGAGGAGACCCAGGCCGATATGGTCATCAGCCATTATTTCCGGGTGGAAAATGACAAGCGCTCGGAAAAGGCCGAGCGCAAAAAAGAGGCAAAGGAAAGCTGGACCGAGGAAGGCGAAGAGCCGCCCCGGCAGACCATTACCCGATACGGCTTTCTGGATGAGGGCTTTTACACAAAGGAAGAGTTCGCAAAGAACCTGATGAAGGAGCCGGCCAGCTTTTATTACGGGGTCATGTGGAATAAGCTCTACCGGCGGGATGTGGTGATGGATCACGACATCCGGTGCAGCGAAGAGCTTACCTGGAGCGAGGACCTTCTTTTCAATCTGGAATACATCCGCTATGCGGCCCGCTTCTATGCGCTGGAAACCCCGATCTATTATTACGTTTACAACCCGGACAGCTTTTTGGCGTCCCGGTTCACCATCAAAAATGCCATCACCACCAAGGCGAGCCTGTTTACTTACTATAAGGCCCTGTATGAAGAAATGGGCCTGTATGAGGAAAATAAGCTGCAAATTTACAAATATTTAGTATCCATTGCGGAAACTTAACCAAAGATACTCCAATCTGTATAAGATTGGAGTATCTTTTTGCGCAATTTTCGGGCCTCGGCTGCATATAAATTGCAAAAAGGCAAAAGGGGGCCCTGCGCTTGCAAAGCTGGATCTTAGAGGTGATGGAGCAGTTCGGCTATCTTGGAATAGCGCTTTTGATCGCGGTGGAAAATCTTTTCCCGCCCATTCCCTCAGAGCTGATTCTGACCTTTGGCGGTTTTCTGACCACACAAACAGCCTTAAGGCTTCCGGGCATGATCCTGTATGCGACCCTGGGTTCGCTCACAGGGGCGGTGGTGCTGTATGGGGTGGGGCGGCTGCTCACCCCGGAGCGGCTGGGCCGCCTGCTGGATGCCCCCCTTTGCAAAAGGCTGGGGTTTCAAAAAGAAGAGGTGCTTGCCTCGGTGCAGCGATTTGCAAGCGCCGGCAAAAAGGCGGTGCTGCTGGGGCGGTTCGTACCCATTCTGCGAAGCCTTGTTTCCATCCCGGCGGGAATGGCCCGGATGGACCTGTGCTCGTTCATCTGGCTCACAGCCATCGGCAGCGCAGTATGGAACGGGGCCCTGCTCACCCTGGGGGCGGCAGCTGGCGCTTCCTGGGCACTGCTTTCGGAAAAATGCGGGGAATGGATGGGCCTTATCAAGGCAGCTGTGATGCTGCTTGCCATGCTGGCAGCGGTGCTCCGGCTGCTGAAAATGAAAAAGAAAACAGCAAAGTTTACATCAGATAAGGAAGTAATTTGAATAATGCCATAACCGAAAACAGGGTATGTCAAATCCTGACATACCCTGTTTTTGGTTATATAACTGTTTGGTAAATTGGAATGGCTCAAATACCCATATCACAACAATTATGATTTAATAATCAAACAAATGTTCCCCGACTTGAATTTCCTGTGTAAGTGTTTCTCCATGATACATTTTCCGTATCTCAACCAAATTCAGGACAGAATATCCATGCCTCCGCAGAAAAGAAATCATACGATGATTATTGGGGTGGACATTAAAATATAAAGTTTCTTCCCCATAAGATAGTGCCAATTCCTCTGCTCGTTTTATAAGGTTATCTGCAACTCCCAGTCCTCTGAAGGAATTCGCTACAAAAAGTGATTCTACCCAAACACAGGGCGCTTCAACCTTGCAAACGATATATCCTACAAACTGCTCTTGGTGGATAGCTGCATAAACTGGAAAGTCAGCATCCAAATATTCAAGAATTTCATCTTTTCCATTTTCTATGTCTGGAATGGATGAAATGCCTTTATATGATTTAAGTGCAACACGGAAATCCGCAACCAACGGGGCGAGATCTATAACATTTTCCCTCTTAACTTTTATAATTTTCGTGTTCATTTTTTATAATTCACCCATAATATATTCTGCTGAATTTATTTCGGTTTATCGGTTCGTTGTAAATCATAACACAGGTGATAATAGAAAAACGATGCTGTTTTCTGTGTGCCTTCACGAGCATACCATTTTACTCCCAAAAGGTAAAATGGTGAATTGTTAGAATTGGATTTCTAAGACCTTTGGAGAACGCTTTCTTATCTGGCACACCCAAACGTGCGGCTCTTTTGCATCAGTCAGGTGTTTTAGGCCAAAGGCAGGGTCTTGCCCAGCAGCCAGTCGGCTTCGTGCTGGGTCAGATGGGGTTTCAGGGTCTCGTAAACATTCTTGTGGAAGGCATTCAGCCAGTCCTTTTCGGCCTGATCCAGCAGCTCGGGCCGCACGGGGGTCAGGTCGATGGGGCAGAAGGTGATGGTCTCGAAGCCCAGGAACTGGCCGTACTGATTCTTTTCCTTTTCCACGCACAGCAGCTCGTTTTCAATGCGGATACCCAGTTCGCCCTCTTCGTAAACGCCGGGCTCGTCGGTGACCACCATGCCGGGCTTGAACACCACGTTGTTGGTAACACGCAGACTGTGGGGGCCTTCATGCACATTGCCGTAGAAGCCGACACCGTGGCCGGTGCCGCAGCGGTAGTCGATGCCGTGGGCCCAAACGGGGGCACGGGCAATGATGTCCAGATTGCCGCCGGTGCAGCCGGAAAGGAACTGAAGCTTTGCCATGTCGATATGGCTCTTCAGGGTGTAGGTGTAGTAGGTGCGCTCATTGTCGGTCAGCTCGCCCAGTGCATAGGTGCGGGTGATGTCGGTGGTGCCGTCCAGATACTGTCCGCCGGAGTCAACCAGCAGAAGGCCATGGGGCTCCAGGGTGGCAAAGCTCTCGGCGCTTGCCTGATAGTGCATCATGGCGGCATTTGCGCCGTAGGCGGCAATGGTGCCGAAGCTGGTGTCGGTGTTCAGGTCCTGCTCACTGCGCAGCTTTTTCAAAACCTCGGCAACATCCAGCTCGGTGGTGGCAATGCCCTGTGTCATCCGGTCTTCCATCCACATCTGGAAACGGACCATGGCCACGCCGTCCTTTACATGCGCATTGTGATTGTTTTTGATCTCGGTTTCGTTTTTGATGCCCTTGAGTGCCTGAATGGGGTCGCCGCCCTCAACCAAAGTAAAGGCCGGGTTCTCACGCAGGGTGTTGTAAATGGCCCAGTTGGTGCCGGCGGTGTCCACCAGAACCGGCAGGTTGTGGTGATAAGCGGTCAGGGTGCCCAGCAGTTTGTCATAATCAACGACCTGAACGCCCTGCTGGCCAAGGGCCTCTTCGGCTTCTTTGGGCAGGCGGCTGCGGTCAATGAACAGCATGGCATCATCGGGGGTCACAAAGCAGAAAGCCAGGGCAAACGGGGTGCACTCAAGGTCCGAAGCACGCAGGTTCAAAAGCCAGGCCACACTGTCCAGCCGGGGAATGACCATGGCTTTGGTTTCCTTTTTGTCCAGCTCTTTTCGCAGAAGGGCCAGCTTTTCCTTTGCCGAAAGGCCGGCATACTTCACATCCAGCAGGTAAGCCGGGGTGGAGGGGATGGCAGGCCGGTCTTCCCAGCAGCCACTCACAAGATCTACGCTCTTGATGCCGGCGCCCTTTTTGCTCAACAGCTTTTCCAGCTGCTTCACGGTATCGGTGGGGGTTACCATACCGTCCAAAGCCAGGAACTGGCCCTCGCTCAAATGGTCGGCGATGTACTGGTTCACGGTGGGCACACCCTCAACGCCGATGCGCTGAAGCTCGATCTCGCTGCCGGCGATCTGGCGCTCGGCCTGGATGAAGTAGCGGCCGTCTGCCCACAGAGCGCTGCCGGTGCTGGTCACGACCAGGGTGCCCATGCTGCCGGTGAAGCCGGAAAAATAGCTGCGGGCGGCCCAGTGTGCGGGCAGGTACTCGCTCACATGAGGGTCGGAAGAGGGGATGAGGCAAACCTCGGCCCCGGCAGCCAGCATGGCGGTGCGCAGCTGGCTGATTTTTTCGTTGGTAGTCATTTTAAAACAACCTCTTTTCTAAGGTGCCGCACAAATGGCGGAGCACTTTTTCATATACACTGCTATTTTAGCACCAAACAGGGCGTTTTGAAAGTCCTTTTTGCGTTTTGCAAAAGGGCGGGGTGTTGACAAAATTGATATAATAGCAGTATAGGACAAATTCGGCCAAACAAAGGCCACTGTGCTTTATAATAAAAGGAGTATTCGAATGACCAAAATCGATATTTTTTCTGGATTTCTGGGTGCCGGTAAAACCACCCTTGTCAAAAAACTCATCGCCGAGGCCTATGCGGGCCAGAAGCTGGTTCTCATCGAGAACGAGTTCGGCGAGATCGGAATTGACGGCGGCTTTTTGAAAGAGGCCGGCATCCAGATCACCGAAATGAACAGCGGCTGCATCTGCTGCAGCCTGGTGGGCGATTTCCGCAAGGCACTGTGCCAGGTGATCGACCAGTACGCACCGGACCGCATCCTCATCGAGCCTTCCGGCGTGGGCAAGCTCAGCGATGTCACCCGTGCCGTTATGGGCATTGCCGAAGAGCGGGACGTGAAGCTGAACTGCTTTGCCACCGTGGCGGACGTGAACAAGGTCAAAATGTACACCAAGAATTTCGGCGAATTCTACAACGACCAGATCAGCCACGCAAACGCCATCATCCTGAGCCGCACTGCCAACGCAAAGCCGGAAAAGATCAAGGCCGCTGTGGAGCTTCTGCGTGAGAAGAACAAGGAAGCCGTGATCGTTACCACCGACTGGGACCAGCTGGAGGGTACCGCCATTGTGAAGGCAATGGAGGAAAAGCAGGACTTTGCCGCGCAGCTCATGGAAGAACTGCGCCGGGAAGAGCATGAACATCACCATGACCATGAGCATCACCACGACCACGACGAGTGCTGCCATGACCATGAGCACCACCACGACCACGATGAGTGCTGCCATGACCATGAGCATCACCACGACCACGACGAGTGCTGCCATGACCATGAGCATCACCACGACCACGACGAGTGCTGCCATGACCATGAGCATCACCATGATCATGACGAGTGCTGCCATGATCATGACCATCACCATGAGCATCATTACGATGAGCACGGCGTTTGCAGCTGCGGCCATCACCACCATCATGCCGATGATGTGTTTGTAAGCTTTGGCCGTGAAACGGCCCGGATGTTCACCGAAGAAGAGATCCGTGAGGCTTTGGCGGCTCTTGATACCGGCGATTTCGGCACGGTCCTGCGTGCAAAGGGCATCCTGCCCAGCGAAGGCAAGTGGATCCACTTCGACTATGTGCCCGGCGAGGCCGATGTCCGCCGCGGCGGCGCTGAGATCACCGGCAAGCTCTGCGTGATCGGCGCCGGCCTGAACGAGACCAAGCTGGAACAGCTGTTCCACCTGGCATAAGGAGGAAAAACAGTGGCAAAACAAGAAGTCCCGGTTTATCTGTTCCTGGGCTTTCTGGAAGGCGGCAAGACCCGCTTCATTCAGGAAACCATGGAAGATCCCCGCTTCGATGCGGGCGAAAAGACCCTGATTTTGCTCTGTGAAGAGGGCGAAGAAGAGTATGATCCGGAGAAGTTCGCTTTCGGCGGCACCGAGATCCGTGTGATCGAGGATAAGGAAGAGCTCACCCCGGAAAATCTGGACCGTTTGTGCACCGAGTGCGGCGCTGGCCGTGTGGTGCTGGAATACAACGGCATGTGGCTGGATGCCGAGCTCACCCAGGCCCTGCCGGAAAACTGGCTGGTGTATCAGACCATCTGCTGTGTGGACGGCACCACCTTCAAACCTTATTTTGAAAATATGCGCCAGCTCATGCTGGACAAGTTCGCGGCTTCTGAATTGATCGTTGTGAACCGGGCCGACGGCCTGCGTGACCGGGAAAGCCGGGAGTATGTGCACAGCTGTGTGCGCCAGGCCAGCCGCAGGGCAGACATTGCCTATGAATATAAGGATGGCAGTGTGGAATACGATGATATCCCCGATGAGCTTCCCTTTGATCTGGATGCAGACGTGGTGGAAGTGGGCGACAGTGATTTCGGCATCTGGTATATGGATATCAGTGAAGACCCGAAAAAGTATGAGGGCAAAACCATCCGCTTCACCGTGCAGGTGTGTCAGACCCCCCGTGTGCGCAAGGATGAATTTGTGGCCGGCCGTTTTGTAATGACCTGCTGTGTTGAGGACATCCAGTTCCTGGGCTTCCCCTGCAGGCTGAAAGGCGCCGAGAAGCTGAAACCCCGCGATTGGGTCACTGTTACCGCAAAGATCGGTTTGGAATACCATCCGCTTTATGAGGAAGAGTGCCCGGTGCTCACCGCTTTGGAAGTGGTGCCCGCAAAGCCGGTTACCCCGGATTATGTAACCTTCAGCTGAAGATCAAAAAAGAGCTGTGCCGCCGGCACAGCTCTTTTTTTGATGATAAACAGCGAAAAAATCAACCGGCAAACCGCAGTTACGGCCGCAGGCCCTTGCCGCCTTCCAGGGTGAGGGTCTCACCGGTCATGTACTTGAAGTCAGGCGAAGCCAGCTGCACGCACACACGGCCGATTTCCAGCTCGGAATCGCCCAGATGGCCGGCAGGAGGCATGTGGACGTTGGCTTCAAAGGCTTCCGGGTAGGCTTTCTTGAACTGCTCCAGCTGAGCGGTCCATGCCAGGGGGCAGACCACGTTCACGTTGATGCCGTCCTGCGCCCATTCAGTGGCGGCAACACGGGTCAGGCCGCGGATGCCTTCCTTTGCAGCGGCGTAAGAGCACTGGCCGAAGTTGCCGAACAAACCGGCGCCGGAAGCAAAGTTGATGATGGAGCCTTTTGTCTCCTTCAGGTAGGGGTAGCAGGCCTTCATGTAATAGAAGGCGGCATACAGGCCGGAATACAGGGCCAGATTGAACTGCTCGGTGGTGTGCTGAGCAAGGGGAACACCGGAGGCGGAGGCCTGGGCGTTGTTGATCAGAACATCGATGCGGCCAAAGGTGTCCATGGCCTGTTTCACAACATTTGCCACAACGGCTTCGTTGTCGTTGTCAGCGCTCACGTCTGCCTGCACCGGCAGCACCTTGATGCCGTACAGCCGTTCCAGCTCTTCCTTGGCATCCTCCAGTTTCTTCACGTTGCGGCCGGTGATAACCAGGTTTGCGCCCTCTTTGGCGTAAGCGGTGGCGATACCGTAACCGATGGAGCCGCAGCTGCCGTCCGAAAGAACAGCACGGCCCGCACCGGTGATGATTGCAGTTTTTCCAGTTAAAAAGCCCATGATACACAACTCCTTACAAAAAATATGGATATGTTGACAAAGAACCAGTCAAATTCACGATTCTTTTCGATTGAATTCAGTATAGCACCTTGTTAATTGTTTGGCAAGCACAAAACCGGGCCGCCCCCTGAAATTTTATAAGAAAAAATCCCCTTCCCGAAAAAGGGGAAGGGGAAAAGGCGTAAGATCACTGGCCGCAGGCGGTGCGGAACTCGGTCCACAGGCGGGAGTGATGGTCCAGGGACTCGGCGGAAACATTGCGCATAACATCCATCTGGTCCATCTTGAGGGTTTCCGGCAGGGTCAGGAAGGGGCGGTAAGCCTCTTCGATCAGGGCATCGGCAGCCTTGTTGGTGGAATAGTAGCCAACCTCTTCAAAGCACTGCTTGGAAATCTCGGGCCGCAGGATGTAGTCCATAAAAGCGTGCGCCGCATCCACATGGGGCGCATTGGAAGGAATGAACTGGGCCATGATGCCAAAGCCCACACCCTCGGTGGGATAAACGACCTTGAGGCTGGGCTTTGCCAGGCAGGCCTGAGTGACCTCGCTGGTGTAGGTCAGCGCAACGCTGATCTCGCCGGAAACGATGTCCTCCTGCATATTGTTTTCCTTGATGATGCGAACATTGGGAGCCATCTCGATGACCTGACGGCCGGCGGCCTCGATGGCGTCGGGATCTTCATCATTCACGCTCTTGCCGTCTGCGATCAGGGACATGCCGTTGATCACGCGGGCGTTGTTGGAAACGCCAATGCTGTCCTTGAGAGAGGGGTCCAGCAGATCGTCAAAGCTCTTGATCTCAAAGCCCACCTTTTCGGGGTCATAAAGAATGGTCTGAACACCGGCGCCATAAGGAACCGAGTAAGCATCCTCCGGGTCAAAGTACTGGCCCTGGAACAGGGGATTGATGTTGCCGTAGTTGGGCAGCTTTTCCTTGTCCAGCTTGTAGGCGAGGCCTTCCTGGATGGCGGTTTCGATGATGTAGTCATCCGCTACCACCAGGTCGTAATCGCCGCCCTTGGTGGCTTCCAGCTTTGCCAGCATGGCTTCGTTGGAATCAAAGCTGGAATAGTTGATCTTGATGCCGGTTTCCTTGGTGAAGCTGTCCAGCACATCCTGGGGAATCAGACCGTCCCAGGTGAACAGGTTCAGCTCATCGGCGGGGGCCTTTTCGCCGCAGCCTGCAAACAGGGCAAGCGCCAGAACAAGACACAAAAGCAGTGCGAGAGTCTTTTTCATATATGTTTCTCCTTTTTGAGTTAGAGGTTTGAAACGGAAGAGGCTTCCGTTACGACTTTGGAACGGCTGCCGGCCCGGTTCACGAGCCATGCGGCCAGCACCAGCAGGATGGTGGCTGCCAGCATCAGGGTGCACAGGGCATTGATCTCAGGCGAAATGCCGGTGCGGATCTGGGTGTAGATCTTGATGGGCAGGGTGTTCACCGTTACGCCGGTAACAAAAATGCTGATGATCACATCATCAAAGCTCATGGCAAAGCTCAAAAGCATGCCGGAAAGAATGGCCGGTGCCAGCAGCGGCAGGGTGATGTCGAAAAACACCCGGACTTCGCTGGCGCCCAGATCCCGGGCCGCCTCGTAAAGGCTTTTGTCAAGCCCCACCAGCCGTGCCTTGACCATCATATAAACATAAGGCACGCAGAATGCGGTGTGGGCAAGAATCAGGGTGGTCATGCCGAAGGGAAGGCCGATCAGCGAGAAAAACACCATGAAAACCATTCCCAGAATGATTTCCGGAATCATGATGGGCAGCATGGAAAGGGTCTCCACCAGCGAGCGGGAACGGGGTTTTATGCGGGAAAATCCAAAAGCCCCCAAGGTGCCGATCACCGCCGCGGCGCAGCTTGCCGAAAGGCCCAAAATCAGGCTGTTGCCCAGTGCTTCAAAAAGGGCGGTATCCCGGAAAAGGGCCCGGTACCATTTGAGAGAAAAGCCGGCCCAGACCGAGCTGAGCTTGCTTTCGTTGAAGGAATAAACGATCACCAGCACAATGGGCAGGTACAAAAGAACGGTTACAAAGCCCAAAAACAGGTTGGGCAGCGAAGTGCGGTTTTTCATAGCAGCCCCTCCAGTTCGGTGGTGTGGGTGATCCTTTTATAAAGGGAGATCATCAGGGTGGTCAGAAGCATCAGCACCACGCTGAGTGCGGCGGCAAAGGGCCAGTTGCGGGTTTTTAAAAGCTGCTCCTGAATGACACTGCCCACCAGCACCACCTTGTTGCCTCCCAGGATGTCGGCAATGTAGAAAAGCCCCATGGAAGGGATAAAGGTGAGGATCACGCCGGAAAGAAGGCCCGGCAAAGTGAGCTTCCATGTTACGGTGAGAAACGCTTTCAGGGGCGATGCGCCCAGATCCCGGGCAGCCTCCACCAGGGTCCAGTCCATTTTTTCGGCGCTGGAATAAACGGCGAAGATCATGAACTGCAAAAGGGAATACACCATGCCCACAACCACTGCCGGGTAAGTATACAGCAGTTTCAGCGGTTCGTCTGTGACTCCGACACCAAGCAGCAGCTGATCCAGCACGCCGTTTGCCCGGAAGATGATGATCCAGCCATAAAGCCGGATCAGGGAGCTGGTCCAGAACGGCACCATCAAAAGCAGCAGCATCCGCTTTTTCCACTTCTGCGAAAGCTTTGCCATGAAGTAACCAAAAGGATAGCCAAGGGCCGCAACCAGCAAGGTGCTGGTGAAGGCAAGCTTCAGCGACTCGCCGAAGGTTTTGAGGTAGGCCGGCTGAAAAATCTCCCGGTAGTTTTTAAAGGTCAGCTCATGCAGCACACCCCAGGTCTCGGCCCGGGTCTCAAAGCTGAGGATGATCATATAAAGAAGAGGGCCTGCCACAAAAATCAGGGTGAAAACGTAAAGGGGCACAAGGGTGAGCCAGATCCTGCTCCGCTTCGTTTTTTTCATTCGCCGCACCCCACATCCACCGGAACGGCGCTGGCGGCATCCCAGGCGGCGTATACCAGGTCGCCCGGTTCAAGGGCCAGGTTGATGCCGTGGCGGCTGGCGATCAGGGTGCTGCCGTCCGAAAGTTCCAGCGTGATGCGCAGCATCCCGCCTGCAAAGGTCTTTTCACGCACCAGCGCCGGGATCGCACAGGAATTTGGGTCCTGCGAAAAATCCACCGCCTCGCTGCGAACAGCCAAAGTGACCCAGTCCCCAGCGGCAAAGGAATGCCCATGGCAAAGGGCCTGAGCGCATCCGCCGGCGCAGTCCAAAACCAGATGATCCCCCTCGGCTTTGCGCACCCGGCCTTTCAGAATGTTTGCCTCGCCCACAAAACGGGCCACATAGCTGGTGCGGGGATTGTCATAAACCTCTGCGGGGGTACCGATCTGCTCAAAGCGGCCCTCCCGCATCACGGCGATCCGGTCAGACATATTAAGGGCCTCTTCCTGGTCGTGGGTGATGTAAATAAAGGTAAGGCCCAGCTGCTTTTGCAAAGCTTTCAGTTCCAGCTGCATCTGGCGGCGGAGCTGAAGATCCAGCGCACCCAGGGGTTCGTCCAAAAGCAGCACACTGGGCTGGTTGATCAAAGCGCGGGCAATGGCCACCCGCTGCTTCTGGCCGCCCGAAAGCTCCGAGGGCATCCGCTTTTCGTAGCCGGTCAGCTGAACCAGCTCCAGCACCTGGGCAACCGCTTTGCGGATCTCGTCCCGGGGGCGGCGCTTCAGCCGCAGGCTGTAACCGATGTTGGCCGCCACATTCATATGGGGGAACAGGGCATAGTTTTGAAATACGGTGTTCACGTCCCGGTGGTTGGGCTCGGCATCGGTCACGTCCCGGCCGTTCAGCAGCACCCGGCCGCAGTCCGGCGCTTCAAGGCCCGCAATGATCCGCAGGGTGGTTGTTTTGCCGCAGCCCGAAGGGCCCAGCAGGGTGATGAATTCCCCTTTTGCGATAGAAATACTGATCCCGTTGAGCACATCGGTGTCACCGAAGCGCTTTGAAACATTTTGAAGTTCAAGAATGGTGTCTGCCATGAAAGCCTCCTTCGCGCCGGCGGCCCCCAAAGGCCCAAACGGCACAAACGTGCGAAAACCCCGCACCTGGCGGGGTCCTCGCAGATGGTATACAATTCTAGTATACTATATAATAGCGAAAAAGGTTTTTGCTGTCAAATCCTATGCCCAGGGGAGAAGGAAAAGACCCAAAAAGAAAAAAATTGCGGATTTTTGTTCACCCACAAAAACATTTCAGAGCTTTTCATTGCAGAAAGAAAAAACTGTGCTAGAATGAAAACAACACAGCGGGACGTTACCGCGAAAACAGAAAAAGAAAAGAAGGTATCTGTATTGAAAAACGTCGAACTTCTCCCTCAAGCCGGCCGGTTCTATAAGGCCAATCTGCACAGCCATACCGTCCTGTCGGACGGTAAGCTCACCCCGGAGCAGAGCAAAGAGGCATATATGGAGCATGGATATTCCATCATTGCCTATACGGATCACCGCTATTATGGATGGCATCCGGAGCTTTGCGATGAGAACTTCGTTGCGCTGGCAGGCTTTGAGGTGGATCTGAATTCTCCCTTCCCCGAAGATGGCAGCTATGACCGGGTGAAAACCTATCATCTCAACTTTTACGATACCGACCCCCTGGCCCGCGGCGGCTTTGAGGTGCACAATCCGGAATTTGCCTATTCCGATATCTGCGCCCTCAATCGGTATGTGGCAGACATGAAAAAACAGGATTTCCTTGCCTGCTACAATCATCCGTACTGGTCCTTGCAGAACTACGATGATTATAAAGAGCTGGATGGCTTCGATTTCATGGAGATCTACAATCACGGCTGTGAGATCGACGGCCTGTACGGCTGGAATCCCCAGTCCTATGATGAGATCCTGCGTACCGGCCGCCATCTGGGCTGCGTTGCCACCGATGACAACCACAACTTTACACCCTTTGAAGATCCCTACTGCGATTCCTTTGGCGGCTTTACCATGCTGAAAATGGAAAAGCTCACCTATGCAGATGCCATCGATGCCCTGAAAAAAGGCAATTACTATGCATCCACCGGCCCCGAGATCCATTCTCTGGTCCTTGAGGACGGTGCAGTGCATGTGAAATGCAGCCCCTGCGATAAGATCTATATGATCACCGAGGGCCGCCGCACCCAGTCGGTGATGGCAAAGAACGGCAAGCTGGAAAGCGAGGCCGTTTTCAAGCTGGATGGAAAAGAAGGCTATATCCGCATCGAATGCCGGGATACCCAGGGCGGCCGTGCCTGCAGCCGGGCCTACTTCCTCAGCGAGTTCGAGGACTGAGCAGCAATGTGAAAAGCCGCAGAGCAAACGCTCTGCGGCTTTTGCATAAAACGGCTGCCGGAACAAAATAGATGTTTGCCGAACAAGGATGAAAACTTGTTCAAAAGGTATTTTCTTCCCACAACAGGTCCAAAGTCGTGTTGGTGTTTTCCTCGGAATATTCGATTTCGGAAGAATAAAGCCGGGCAAATTCCAAAAGGTGAGCAAGGCTGCATCCGCCGGCCTGCTGCTGAATGCCGCAAAGCCAAAAAAGCACCTGATAGCCCAGCACCGCAAACCCAATGCGGGCTTTCAGGTCCGGTGTGTCCTGCACAGCCGGAAGATGCCGGTAAAGCAGATAGAGGATAAGCTGCTCAAACGGGATCTCCAGCTCGGGAAGGCTGGGGACGCTTTGCAGCTCGCTGTCCCGCAGCTGCCGCAGACAGTCGGTCCAAACAGGGTCGAGACGTTCCAGCGAAAGAAAGAAATCGGCCCATTCGGCGTTCGAAAACTCCGGCATCCGTGCTTCAAATTCGGTAAGAAGCATCCCGGTGCGCTCGGCCACCGTGTACCGCCGGTCCTGCATGATTTCAACGGCACGGGCCCGCACGCAGAGAACGGCCGCTTCCCGCTCATCCGGCTCTTGTTCGGGCAGACCGTCGGAATGGCACACAAGACAAAAAGGCTCCTGCCGGCCCAGAATAAGCCCGGCCGCCGCTTCACAGCACAGCCCAAGGCCCATTTCGGTGCCAAAGCTGTATTCGTTCCGAAAGCGGGGATGGTCGGAGCAGATCTGGCAAAGGGCATCTTCTCCCAGCTCCAAAATCAGCTCGCAAAGGTTCTGCTCGTTCAAAAAAGGGCAGCGCTCGCCTTCACCAAGCCGGAAATGCGGGCAGTCACTGGTTTCGATGTTCTCTTTCAGCTTTTCGCCGAGAGCTCCCGGAACCCGTTCGTAGCGCTTCATGCTGTCCGGGTCCACATCGATTTCCCAGCCCACACAGCAGCTGTGCCGGCATGCGCCCGCGATGCATTGAAACTGGGGGTAATAATCAGGAAAAATGGTTTTCATAAAAGCATCATCCTAAGATTTTGAGTTTTTAACCAGAATAGCACAAATCGGCGCAAAATGCCAGCTGGCACAGGCCAGAATATACCGGCATCCGTATGGCCGGCGCTGGTCAGTCATCGAGCCAGGCGATATTGCCTTTTCCTAAAAATTGTGCTAGGATGATTTGGATGATCATGGAAGGAGGGGACCTTGTGCGTTTGGAAGTGCTGCGGGACAATTGTGTGTTTGCCTACATTCCGGAGCTGGAAACCGTTTGGGGTGCAATCAGCTTACTGACCAAAGAAAGTGTGCATACCCTTTGCACACAGCTTTACGGTCAGGAACAGATCAGTACCTGGAAGCACAAGTACAATTTCCTCTTTGAAACCTATCAGATCATGGAACAAATCCAAGCCATGTGCATCATGGATTTTATCCTGGATATGCAGTTGGATGAGTTTACTTTGGAAGGCTTTCGAGATGCGATCCTTGCGATGCCGCCGGAGGATTTTGTCTGGCGTCAATTGGATCTTGAACGCTCACCAAAAGCAGATAAGACGGTTCTGCGAAGAGCGCTCACAGAGGATGATGCTCTGGACGAAGTGTACAGCTGGCTCTCGGATGGATGCAGCAGCTTTCTTGCGTTTTCTGCCATTTGCCGTCAAAGCAAGCGATTCAGAACAGAGTTTTTTGCGCTGGCAGAAGAAATGCGCACAGACCGATTGAAGATGGTTTTGCAAGAACAGGAACCCAGAATTCAAAGGATGTACAAAACGGTTTGTGAGGGTGCCCAGGGGGGCGACCTGCTGGAGTTCTCCCAGCAGATCATGGGAAAGACCTTCTACAATCGAGGTCCGTATGCGCAGTTTGTCTTTATTCCTTCCTATTTGATTCCTGCAAAAGCGTGCCGCTATTTCGATATAGCGGGTGAACACAAGCGCCAGATCTTGTTCTTAACATTGCGGCCGACGGACCGCAGCCGGGAGGATACGATCCGAACATTAAAGGCAATCGCAGACCCCACACGATATCAGATCCTGACCCTTCTGGCAGAAGAAGGCCCTTTGCGTGGGCTGGATATTGCAAAGAAGGTATCGGTTGCAGCCTCCACTGTTTCCCATCATATGGAGCAGATGAAGGAAAGCGGCCTGATCACAGAGGAACCTGTTAAAAATTCAAAATATTACGGCTTAAGCAAAAATACTGCCAAAGCGCTGCTTGAAGATATCGCCAAAGACCTTCAAATTGAATAAGAGACACAATAGTGCTGCCTGCGGAGAGAATCCGCAGGCAGTTTTTTTATTGACTTCCTAGAAAGTTTGATTATAATGAAATTAGATAATCATGGAATAAGTTGGAGGTAGTTATGGATACTGTTATCGAAGTACGAGACCTGCATCGGGAGTACATAACCCACAAGGGTGTGCTGCACAGGAAAAAGGAAATTGTTGAGGCAGTGCGGGGAATTGACTTCTCTGTAAAAAAGGGCGAGATTTTTGGCCTGTTGGGACAAAACGGAGCGGGTAAAACAACTACGATCAAAATGCTGACCACTTTATTGGCCCCTACTTCCGGCGCTTGCAAGGTGTTTGGCTATGATACCTTTGGAGAGGAAAAGTATATCCGCAAACGCATCAATTTTATCTTTGGCGGGGAAATGGGGATCTATCGCAGGCTTTCTGCAAGAGACAACCTGCGGTATTTTGCCAACCTGTATCTGTTGGATGCCCGGCAGAGAGAACAGCGGATCGAAGAAATACTCGAGCTTGTAGAACTGACAGATGCGGCTGACCGCTTGGCAGAAACCTATTCAAAAGGAATGATCCAGCGGCTGCAGATCGGGCGGGGGCTCATCAATGATCCTGAGATCTTGTTTATGGATGAACCAACCGTTGGTTTGGATCCTGTTGGCGCCCGGATGCTCCGGGATATTATCCGCAAGCTCCGTGATGAAGGCAAAACAGTTTTGCTGACCACCCACTATCTGCCCGAAGCTGAGGAGCTGTGTGATCGTATGGTGATTCTGAATCAAGGCAAAATCGCTGCAAGAGGCACACCCGCCCAAATAAAGGGGGATGCAGAAACATTGGAGGATGCGTACATTGCTTTGGTACAGGGGGATAAGGTATGACCAAATCTGTACTGCTGAGCACAATGATGCTTCAAATGAAACAATCCTTCGCCCGCCCGATGTTCCAGTTTTGCCTGATCGTCAACCCGGTTCTGAATACCATTTTGCTGTACGAAATGTTCCGCAATTCTGGAAAGACAAATTTTGCAGCCTATGTGATTTTGGGAGCGGGGCTGATGGCTCTTTGGGGATGTATATGCTTTTCCTCTGCCGGTGACATTAACCGCGAACGCTTCAGCGGGACCCTTGCGCTGATTTTTGCTGCACCGGCGGGCTTTCAGGCCATTGTGTTGGGAAAAATTTTGGGGAATACATTGCTTTCTCTGGGGTCCCTGCTCATTTCTCTGGCGACTGCCGCAGTCCTTTATCGTGTGCCTTTGTCTTTGGCAGACCCCGGATACTTTGCTGTTGCCCTGATTGGAATGATCGGCAGCTTTGTGGTGGTTTCCATTGCCATTGCGTATTTGCTGACCCTGTCCCGGAGAACAACGCTGTATATGAATTGCATCGAAATCCCGTTTATCCTGCTTGGCGGAATGGCTTTTCCGGTTGAGCTCCTTCCTGCCTGGGTGCAGGTGTTCAGCCGCTGTCTGGCACCCACCTGGGCTGTGGAGCTTCTGCGAATGTCGGTGGATGGGGTTTCGGATACGGCACTGTTTTGGAACAAATTTGCTGTAATGTGTGCGCTGTCCGCTGTTCTGGCACTTCTGTCGATGGGGTTGTATCAAGTGATCGACAGGGCTGTCAGGATCCGTGCAAGTCTGGAGGTGTTTTGATATGATCAAATCGTTTCTTTCTCAGGCATGGCTCTACCAAAAGGCCAGAACAGCAGCTTTTGATTGGAGAGAGTTTTTGTTCCTTGATGCGGGGTATCCGGTCATGACCCTGGTGTTTTATTGTTTGCTGGCGGCATACAGCTTTCAAACAACAGATTTGACCCAATGGGTGATCGGCAATTCCTTTTTGATGTGTGTCAACACCTGCATTTTTGGCTTGGGAAGTATGCTCCGAGCCGAACGGTACAGCGGCAGGCTTCGCAGCATCATTGCGGCACCGTGCAATTTGCTTTCGGTGGTCCTGTCCTGCGGCCTTTTTCCATCCCTTTTGGCGATGGGCGCTGTGGTGTTTGGATTTCTGGTCGGTTCCGTTCTATTTGGGGTCAGCTTTTCCGGCGTACAGATCGGCCTTACCCTGGCAGTAATATTCTGCGCAATGGTGTGTGCTTCGTGTTTTGGCCTGCTGCTGTCGGTTTTTGGCTTGCTGAGTGACAGTATGCACCTGATTTTGAACATGATGAATTATATCCTGATGATTTTCACAGGCGCCGAGTTCCCGGTGTCACAGCTTCCGGCTGCGGCTCAGATCGTTTCCAGTCTGCTGCCTTTGACCCGTTCCATTCAAGCAATGAACCTGCTTTTTGGCAATGGGGATGGGAACATTTATATCTTGCTTTTGGAAGAACTGGGAATGGGAGCAATCTATGTATTGCTGGCGGTCTCTATTTTAAAATACGCAGAAAATGCCTGCAGAAAAGCGGGCAAATTTGATTTGTTCTGATTTTTAAGATGAGTAAAATGTGATATGGAGTGTCTGGCTGCAGCAATTTGACATTGCGAAAACGGGGCAGCCGGAAGAGTATGGCTGAATTGTGCAAAGTAATTGAAGCCGGATACAAAATAGGATACTTGGTTATTGTACGATTTAAAAGATTTCGCAGAGCAATGAAAAAGCCGAACTTTTGCAGCAATGCGAAAGTTCGGCTTTTGTGTGTATGGTGCGGGTAACAGGAATCGAACCTGCACACCGGAGGTACTAGATCCTAAGTCTAGCGCGTCTGCCAGTTCCGCCATACCCGCATATTCAATTGATCCTCTGATTTTTACACGGTGAGGAAACCGAGGCGGGGCACTTAGCCTAATCCACATAATGCCTGATATTTTTACACGGGTCAGGTTCCCGAGGTGGAGCGGTACGCTTCATTCCACAGTATATAAAACGGAAAAATCCGCTTTATCAAAATTATGCAGTACAGATACTTTTTCATGAAAGCCAAGTATATGCCAAAAGGAAAAGTACCGTATAAATTTTATATTACCAAACTCCCAATCAAATTACAAGTAAAAATTGAAGTTCCGCTTTCGTTTTACTTTCAAAAGCGGCTTCATCCAAAACGAAAACTTCAAAGCAAACACCCTCAATAAAAAGCAAAACCGCCGGCTTTTCCCAAAAGAAAGCCGGCGGTTTTGTCAAAATAAAACTTTTAGACCGTTTTATTCATCGTCTGTGAAAAGCATCGGCACTCCGGCCCATTTCAGCTTTGGCATAGACTCGGTTTTACGGAAATAAATGCAGATGGTCTGCTCATCGCCCCAATAACCGGAATCCGGGCAGCGGGTGCAGACTGTCAGCTCATAAAACCCATCTTCCATGGGCAGAACCTGTTCCTCGGGGAAGTTTGAGGAATTCCAGCTGCTCAGCCAGAACAGATCGCAAAACTGGATCGAGCCGCCCCGAACCTCAAGGCCCAAGCGGATAGCCAGCGGAAAGCTGTTCTCCTCTTCTGCGGTCGGGCCTCTCATAATGAATTTCAGATCAAAATCTCCTCCGGTACCGGTGCAGAAGCCGGTGATGTCTCCTTTCATAATGTGCTCTGCCACCTGCTGGGGCTCTGTGAATTCCTGCTCCAGAAAATCATAGCCCGGCTCCACAGAGTCCATGGTTTTGGCCGAATAGAGAACGATTCCCATGCCGTCGATCTGCAAACGCATTTCTTTGTCCATCTTTTTGCCCCTCCTGATTGGAGTTTGACTTTATTCCAGCCCTTATCTCTCTGCCGATGTCGGCCTTTACCATTGTATGGGGCAGAGATGACCCAAGACAGGGCACTCAGCCCTTTCCGCATTGACAGGTGCTTTTTCAGGCTTTGCGAGCATGAAATATTTGTTGTCTCCAGTGTAACAAGCGGGGGAAAGCTTTGTCAATAAAATCTGATAAAGCGGCCGTGATTTGCGCATACTAAGCGAGAAATATGCACAGGGAAGGGAAAATCCTTCCAAAGGAGGTCGCTTGTATGTCCAGACTGCTCAAACGGGCACTGGTGCTTTTCATGGTTCTGATTTCATTTTTGGGGGCTGGGATGCTCTGGCTTTCCAGCCGGCTGCCGGATACATTCCTGGTCCCGGAGGGCCAGCCGCTGACTTTGGTGCAGTTGCCCTGGCTGGTCCCGAAAGATCCGTCGGGCGCGGCAGCTGCTCAGTCCACACCGGCGGGCAGCAGCTACAATGTGACATTGTCGATCATGGGGCGTGTGCCGGTGAAAACAGTGCGGGCGGTGGTTGTGGACCGGCGGGCTGTGACAGTATGCGGAACACCCTTTGGCATTAAAATGTTTTCCAACGGCGCAATGGTGGTTGGATTTTCGGATATCCAGACCGGCAGCGGCTACGCAAACCCGGCCAAAGCGGCCGGCCTGAAACTGGGCGACAGCATCCAGAGCATGGATGGGCGCCGGACTTTTGACAATGACGATGTATCCAAGGCCATCCGGCTTTCAGACGGAAAGCCGATCGAGGTGATCTATGAGCGGGAAGGCCAGGAGCTGCGCACCATGCTGGAGCCGGTGCGGGGAGGGCAAAAAGGCCGGTGGCAGGCGGGAATGTGGGTGCGGGATTCCTCGGCTGGTATCGGCACCCTTACCTTTGTGGATAATACCACCGGCATTTACGGGGGCCTGGGTCATCCCATCAATGACAGCGACACTGGCCAAAGCATTCATCTGCGCTCCGGCGAAATTGCCCCGGTGACGATCCTTGGCTACCAGGAGGGCACGGCAGGCATCCCCGGGGAACTGAAAGGCCGCTTTACAGGCGGCCTGGCAATGGGGGATATTGTGGAAAACGGCCCCACCGGGGTATACGGCCACATTGAAACGCTGGTGCGAGGGCAGGATATGCCCGTTGCACAGGCGCAGGAAGTAAGGCAGGCGGATGTACGCATCCTCACCACGATCTCGGGCAATCGGCCCCGCTGGTATCAGGCACGCATCGAGCGGCTTTCCCTGAACGAAACAGACCCGAACCGAAATATGGTGATCCGTATTACCGACCCGGAACTTTTAAGAACGACCGGCGGAATCGTGCAGGGAATGAGCGGCAGCCCCATCGAGCAGGATGGCAGGCTGGTGGGCGCTGTGACCCATGTGCTGGTGAACGATCCTACCAGAGGGTACGGCATCTTTGCGGAAAATATGCTGAGAACCGCCGATGCGGCGGCGTAAGGAAAGGCGGCAGAGGGAAACCTCTGCCGCCTTTCTCTTTTATGATGCAGAGAGGCCGTCCCTATGCCAATGCAGTTATAAGGAAAAGCGGATTCGAACAGGTAGAAAGCGATGGAAAAGTCAGATCAAAGAGCTGTTCCGTTTTAAAAAGAAGTCCCAAAATGAGGGGGATTGTGGAAAAAAGGCCGGCAGAGCGCCATACTCAACCAGTTTGTTTCCAAAAACTGGAAATTATTTTGCTGAATCCCCTTGCAGTAATTGGTAATATATGGTAAAATACCCAATGTTAAGGAAAACACAAGCGGGAGGAACGCAAAATGAAAAAATTAAGATTTTTAATGACGGATGCCGGAACAAACTGCACACAGCGCTGCCGTGAGGCGCTGGAAGCGGAAGGCATGGATGTGACGGTGTGCGAATGCAGCGGCGAAAGCGCACTGGAAGCGATGGAGCGGGAACATCCCGACGTGGTCCTTCTGGAAGCCTTTATGCCGGGCCTGGATGCCATTGAGGTGAAGAAACGCTACGAAAGCCAGGGCGGCAGCGCACGGTTCTTTGTAACGGGCAGCTTCCAGAACGATGAAGTGGAGCGGCGGCTGATGGAAAACGGGTTTGCCTATTATTTCATCAAGCCGTTCGATCCGGCTGTTCTGGCGCACAGCGTGGCGGGCCAGGCTTCACAGCAGGAGCAGGCAGTGCCTTTTTGGCGCAGCGGCGAGGATGAAGCCGCAGTCACCGAGATCCTGCATCAGATCGGGGTTCCGGCACACATCAAAGGGTATCAGTTCCTGCGGGATGCCATTCTGCTGACCATCAACGACCCCGATTATATCAGTGCGGTGACCAAGCGCCTGTACCCTGAAATTGCCCGGCAGAACAAAACCACCGCAAGCCGTGTGGAGCGTGCCATCCGCCACGCCATTGAAGTGGCCTGGGACCGGGGCGATGTGGACACCCTGAACCGGTATTTCGGTTACACCATCCACAACCTGAGGGGCAAGCCCACCAACTCGGAATTCATTGCCATGATCAGCGATAAAATGCGTCTGGATAAAAAGCTCCGCCGTGCCTGAAGGGCAAAGGAGCAAAACCAGCTGAAAAGACCGTTCTCTCAAAATAGAAAGGGAGAACGGTCTTTTTTGTGTGAGATTTCCGGCAGAGGACCAAAATGTGCGGCCGGTGCGCTGGATTTTTTTGTTAAAACCAAGTATAATAATAAAAATATGGAGTATACGCGGAAAGGATGCGTTACGATATGAAAAAAACAGTAACAGCTGTGCTGGTTGCGGGCGGTTCTTCCAGCCGGATGGGTTTTGATAAACTGGCTCTGCCTTTGGGTGAAACCACCGTTTTGGGCCAGAGCCTGCAGGCGTTTGACCGTCACCCGGACATCCAGGAGATCGTGCTGGTGCATGGAAACAATGCTGAGCTTGCCAAAAGCGAAGCGGCCCGGTGCAAAAAGCCGGTGATCCTTACGGCCGGCGGTGCCACCCGGGCGGAAAGCGTGGCAAACGGTGTGCGCCGGGCATCCGGCCAGGTGGTGGCCATCCACGATGCGGCCCGGCCTTTTGTGAGCGAAGCGGTGATCACCCGCACTTTGGAGGCTGCCTTCCGGTGCGGTGCGGCGGCTCCCGCTGTTCCGGTAAAGGATACCATCAAACAGGCGGAAAACGGCCTTGTAACGGCCACACCGCAGCGCTCGGCCCTTTGGGCCGTGCAGACCCCCCAGTGCTTTGACCGGGAACGCTATCTTGCGCTTTTGGAAAACGGCCCGGCGGATGTTACCGATGACTGCCAGCTGTTTGAACGGGCAGGCCTGCCGGTGCGGCTGACTGAAGGCGATTATGAAAATAAAAAACTGACGACCCCCGATGATGTGAAGGAGGAGCCCAAAATGCGCATTGGACACGGATATGATGTACACAAACTGGTGGAAGGCCGCAAGCTGATTTTGGGCGGGGTGGAGATCCCATACGAAAAGGGCCTTCTGGGGCATTCCGATGCAGACGTGCTGACCCATGCCGTGATGGACTCGCTGCTGGGGGCGGCGGCCCTGGGCGACATCGGCAAGCATTTCCCGGACACCGACCCTGCCTACAAGGGGGCTGACAGCCTGGCCCTGGCCCGTGCGGTGGCGCAGCTTCTCAAGAAAGAAGGCTATCGGGTGGAAAATATCGATGCCACACTGCTGTGCCAGGCGCCCAAGCTTGCGCCGCACATTTTGACCATGCGCCAGAACCTGGCCGATGCTCTGGGCCTTTCGGTGGATCAGGTGAGCGTAAAGGCCACCACCGAGGAGCATCTGGGCTTTACCGGCGAGGGGCTGGGCATTGCGGCCCACTCGGTGGCACTGCTTGTGCGCTGAGAAAGATGTGTGAAAACGCGGTGCGAGGCGCTGAAAAGCGTTTTCAATCGGGCACGATTATGTTATACTGAAAGGTGATGATCCGGGTCTTGCAATGGACTTGTTTGCCGGCCCGGAAAAACAGGAGGTCTTGTCATGCCATATATTTTGGAGAAAGACATGTTGACCCAGCTTTGGAATAATTTCCGCAGTCTCCAGCAGAATCCGCTCAATATCCTGGATATCCTGCTGGTGGCTTTTGCGGTGTATCAGATCATCCGGCTGATCCGCAAAACGCGGGCGGCCCAGCTGGCAAAGGGCGCTGTGGTGCTTTTGCTGCTGTATGGTCTTGCTTATATGTTCCGGCTGCGCACCGTTGTCTGGCTGATGAACAGCGTTTTGCAGATCGGCTTTCTCGCGCTTATCGTTTTGTTCCAGCCGGAGCTTCGCCGTGCGCTTGAGCAGGTGGGCCGCACCGACAAATGGGCGGCAAATCTGTTCAGAAGCCACAAAGACGACCCGTCGCTGCGGGCAAAGTGGCAGAATGCCTGCCTTGCCATCTGCGATGCGGCAGAGCAGCTTTCGGACACCAACACCGGCGCACTGATCGTTCTGGAGCGCAAAACCAATCTTTCTGAGGTCATCCGCACCGGCACCCCTTTGAATGCGGATGTGAACCGGGAAATGCTGGGGACCATTTTCTACGAGGGCACCCCGCTGCATGATGGCGCGGTGGTGGTTCGGGACGGTGTGCTGAAGGCGGCCGGCTGTGTGCTGCCCCTTTCAGACAACCTGGAAATCGGCAAGGATATGGGCACCCGGCACCGTGCCGCCCTGGGCATGAGTGAAAACTCCGATGCCGTTGTGGTGGTTGTAAGTGAAGAGACCGGCATCATCTCGCTGGCAAAAAACGGCGTGCTCATCCGGCGGCTGAACCGCCAGAACCTGTTCAACCTGCTGCAGGAAGAACTGGTGCCGCCCGAGCAGAAGGAGAACGAGAAACAGCCGTTCTGGAGGAGACAGCATGGAGAAAAATAACACGAAACCGGCTCCTCAGGGCAAAAAAGAAAAGAAATCCCTGCTGGACAGCCGAAATTTCAATATGATCATTTCTCTGGTCATTGCGCTTTTGATCTGGACCTATGTGACCACGGTGAAGGACCCCAATCAGACCAACGTGCTGGGGGATGTGCCGGTGGACCTGAGCTACGCTTCTGAGATCTACAAGGCAAAGGAACTGGATATCGTGAACAACCCCGAAACGACGGTCACCGTGCGCCTTAAGGGCAACAGTGCGGTGGTGAACGGCATCAAGACCTCGGATCTGATCGTTTATCCCGATTATTCGCTTCTGTCGGGCCCCGGCGAGTTCAAGCTGCCGCTGCAGGTGCGCTTTGCAGACAGCCGCAAAGGCCGGGATATCGAAGCCTTTACAAACGATTCCATCAACCTGGTTTTTGACTCGGTGGTGGAAAAAACCTTTGATGTACAGCCGGTCACCGGCAACCAGATGAGCGTTGCCGAAGGCTATGTGCTCAACAGTGTGGTGCCTTCGCCCGCAAAGGTAACAGTGCAGGGCCCCAAAAACGAAGTGGATCAGATCGACCATGTTGCCGCCGTTGTAAAAACCAGCAGCGATATGCAGAACTCGCTGATGAACCTTTCGGAATCGAAGCTTGCCACTGCGGCTCTGGAAGCCCGGGATGCAAACGATCAGCCGCTGGAGCTGAAATACACGGTAATGGACAACAACCTGGCCGACATCCACATCAACGTGTACCGCACCAAGGAGCTGCCGCTGCGGGTAAACTTCATCAATGTTTCCCCGAACTTTGACCTGGCAAATCTGAAATACACCCTGTCGCAGGAGACCATGGTGGTCACCGGCAAGCCCTCTGTTGTGGAAAACCTCACCGAGCTGATGGTGAGCGACTTCGATCTGGGCAATTCCTTTGATATGAACAAGGCGTTTCAGCTGAATGTGGAACTGCCCAAGGGCGTTTCCAGCACGGACAATATCACCACGGTCACCCTGTCCTTTGACAACCGGGGCCTTGCATCCAAAACCATGAGTGCAGGCAACATCCGGGTGATCAATCAGCCGGCGGGGATGAAGATCCGGCCCAAGATCGAGCGGCTGTCCAATGTGACCCTGATCGGCCCGGAAAAGGAGCTGGACGCCATCGATTCTTCCAATGTGGTGGCTCTGATCGATGCCAGTGCGGCGCAGATCACCGAGGGCACCGAAAACCTGGCGGCCCGGATCCAGATCCCGGCCTACAAGAACGTGTTCGCGGTGGGCAGCTACTCGGTGGAGTGCAGCGTAGGTGCGGACGGAGGAAAGAACTGATGCTGCTTGTACGAGGAATTCGACTGCCCCTCACTGTGAAACAGCCGGAACAGGAAGCGGCAAGCCGGGCTCTGAAGCTGCTGCGGTGCAGCGAGGGGAAAACAGCCTCTGTGGGCGTGGCAAAGCTTTCGGTGGATGCCCGCCACGGCCGCCCTTCGCTGGTGTACACCATGGCAGTGACACTGAAAAACCCGGCCGAGGAAGCGGCCCTGGCACAAAAGGAAGGCGTGAGCCTTGCGGTGCGGCCCGAATTTTTGCTGGAATACGGCACAAAGCCCATGCAGCACCCGCCGGTGGTGTGCGGCCTTGGCCCGGCAGGCCTGTTTGCTGCCCTGGCTTTGGCCCGGGCGGGCTTTGCCCCCATCGTTTTGGAGCGGGGCCCGGAGCTGGATGAACGCATCCGGGCTGTGGAGCATTTCTCTGCCACCGGTGAGCTGGACCCCAGCGCCAACATTCAGTTTGGTGAAGGCGGTGCCGGCACCTTTTCAGACGGCAAGCTCACCACCCGCATCAATGATGCACTCTGCGGCGAAGTGATCGAAACACTGCTGCGGCACGGTGCGCCGCAAGAGATCGCCTGGCGGCAGAAGCCGCACGTCGGCACCGATCTTCTGCGGGGAGTGATCCGCTCCATCCGTGGGGAGATCCAGGCGCTGGGCGGGCAGGTGATGTTCAATACCGCCCTCACCGGCCTTGTGCAAAAAGGCGGACGCCTTACGGCCGTGCGCACCACAAAAGGAGAGATCCCCTGTGAGGATCTGGTGCTGGCAGTGGGCCATTCGGCACGGGATACCTTCCAAATGCTTATGGACGAGGGCCTTATGCTGGAATGCAAGCCGTTTTCGGTGGGCTTTCGGGCCGAGCATCTGCAAACCGAGATCGAAAAAGGGCTTTACCACGAGGCGGCCGGGCATCCGGCCCTGCCCCGGGGAGAATATCAGCTGAGCCACCATGTGGGCGAGCGGTGCGTATACACCTTCTGCATGTGCCCCGGCGGCCAGGTGGTGGCCTCGGCAAGCGAAGAGGGAAGGACCCTGACCAATGGCATGAGCTATCACGCCCGCGCCGGCCGCAATGCCAACGCAGCAGTGGTGGTGAGTGTGAACGGAAAGGATTTCGGCGAAGACCCCATGCGTGCCGTGGAATTCCAGCGCAGGCTGGAGCGGGCGGCCTTTGAGGCGGGCGGCGGCGGATACACAGCGCCGGCCCAGAACCTGCAAAGCTTTTTAAAAGGTGAAAAGCGCCTTGCGGTCACCACAGTGGAGCCTACCTTTGACCGGGGCGTTCGGGAAGCGGAGCTGGGCAGCCTTCTTCCCAAAGAGCTGGCCGATACCCTGCGCACCGGCCTTGCGGCGTTTGAACGCAGGCTGCCGGGCTATACGGCCCCGGAAGCGATCCTGACAGGCCTTGAGACCCGCACATCCAGCCCGGTGCGGCTTATGCGGAACAGCGAATATGAATGCACCGCCCTTGCCGGCCTTTGGCCCTGCGGCGAAGGCGCAGGCTATGCGGGCGGCATCATGAGCGCATCGGTGGATGGCCTGAAAGTGGCCCGTGCCATCACCGCACGGTATAAAAAGCCTCTATCTGCAATCATCAATCAATAACAAGAACAGGTGAAATTATGTCGCAGAAAAAACCATATGACTATGAAAATGAGACCTCGGGATATCAGACTTCCAATGGCGCAAACGGTTTCGACCCGCAGGATCTGGAAAACCTGGCAAGAAGTGTCTGCAATCTGGGCACTGTTGTGACCCGGCAGGTGAGCCAGCAGGTGAGCCAGAAGCTGGATGAAGCAGCTGCCCGCATTGAGGAGCAGAAAGAAAAGCGTCCCGCTGCCCAGCCCAGGAAAAAACGGCAGCCGGTACGCAGTACGCAGGTAGTGCACGTCAGCTCATCGGATTCACTGAGCAGCGGTGTGTCCTGCTTTCTGGGCACCCTTTCCTACTGCGGCGCCGGTGTGCTGGGCTTCTTTTCGGTGCTTGCGCTGCTGGGAATCATGACCCAGATCCCGTACATGATCGCGGAAGACCTGCTGGCACTGGTCCCGCTGCTCTTTGGTGTGGCCGGTGCGGCGGGCCTTGCGCTGCTGGGCAAGCGCCTGTTCAACGGGCCTGCCCGCAAAAAGCGCCTGGAACGGTATCTTTCCGCCATGGGAAGCGAGGATGCCGTGCCCTTCACCCGTTTGGCCGAAGTGCTGCGCCAGGATCAAAACTTTGTGAAAAAAGACCTTTCGGATATGATCCGCAGAGGCCTTCTGCCCAATGGCTACATTGATGATGAGGAGGGCATCTTCTTCCTCAACGCCGAAAAGTACCGGGCGCTTCAGCGCCGGCAGGAGGCTCAGAAGCACCTGGGCAGCGGTGAGGCATCCGCAATGCAGGATCTTCTCATCCAGATGGAGGACTTCCTTTATCTGCTGGACGAACACATCGCTTCGGTCAAAGATCAAAAGGAAATGGAGGCCCGGCTGGAAAAGCTGCGCCTTTCCGCTGCGGATATCCTCAGCTGGACCCGCGCGCATCCCGCCGGCATCGGCCAGGTGCGCCGGCTGACCTCTTACTATATGCCCACCACCCTCAAGCTGCTGCGCACCTATGCAGATGTGAAGGACCAGCAGGGCGAGACGGCCGACGGCATCCGCAAGGAAATCACCGATGCGCTGGAAAGCCTTGTTCAGGGCTTCGAAAACCTGCGTACCTCGCTGCTCACCAATGTGGCGCTGGATGTGTCCAGTGAGATCGGCGCGGTGCAGACCATGCTGGCTCAGGATGGTCTTGCAAATTCTATTTTTGATATCAAGGAGTAACCCCTGCGTATGAAGTATTGTGCATGGCAAGTAAAGCAGCCGGACGAACGTGCTGCGGCCCGCCTGGCGGGTGAAATCGGTGCGCCGCTCCTGCTGGCCCGCATCCTGGTGGCCAGAGGGGTAAAGGATCCAGCCGAAGCCATGCAGCTTCTTGTGCAGGATGCCCCCATTGCGGACCCGTTCCTGCTGCGGGATATGGACAAAGCGGCAGAACGCATCCTGCTGGCGGTGGCCAGGGAAGAGCCCATCGTGATCTTTGGCGATTACGATGTGGACGGCATTACCGCAACGGCGCTGCTCTATTCCCATCTGCGGGGAATGGGGGCCAACGTGCGCTGCAAGCTGCCCAGCCGGGCAGATGACGGATACGGTCTGTCGGAACCCATTGTGCGGGACCTGGCAGCCAAGGGCTTCAAGCTTCTGATCACGGTGGACAACGGCGTTACCGCTGTAAAGGAGGCAAGCCTCTGCCGGGAGCTGGGAATGGAGCTTGTGGTGACGGATCACCACCTGCCGGGGGAGGAGCTTCCCGATGCGGTGGCGGTGGTGGACCCCAACCGGCCGGATGATGAAAGCCCCTTTAAAGCGCTTTCCGGTGCGGGGGTGGCGTTCAAGCTCTGCGCCGCACTGGACGGCTGCGCCCCGGAGGACATTCTGGAATTCTGCGGCGATCTGGCGGCAATGGGCACGGTGGCCGATGTGATGCCGCTGGTGGGCGAAAACCGCACCATCGTGAAACATGGCCTTTCACTTCTACAAAACTGTGACCGGCCGGGCCTTGCCGCCCTCATCGATGTGTGTGGTTTTGGCGAAAAGCCCATCACGGCCGACAACATCAGCTTTGCGCTGGCCCCCCGGCTGAATGCGGCAGGGCGCATGGGCTCTGCCTCCACGGCGCTGCGGCTGCTTTTGTGCGAGGATCTTGAGCTGGGCGAAGAGCTTGCCCATCAGCTGAGTGATATCAATGCTGCCCGGCAGGAAGCGGAGCAGCAGATCATGGCTGAGGCCGAGGCACTGCTGGCAAAGGACCCTGCTTTGAAAAACGACCGGGTCATGGTGGTTTGGGGAAAGGATTTTCACCCCGGGGTCATCGGGATCGTGGCCAGCCGCCTTTTGGAGGAATATCACAAGCCGGTCATTGTGATCAGTGTGCAAAACGGTGAGGGCAAGGGCTCCGGCCGCAGTGTGAAAGGCTTCAACCTGCACAAGGCCATTGCCGCCTGCGCCCCGCTGCTGATCCGCTATGGCGGCCATGCCATGGCTGCGGGCCTTTCGGTAACAGAGGAAAATATCCCTGCTCTGCGCAGGGCCCTGAATGAATATGCCGCCCGGGAGTGCCCGGTGCCCGCCATCCCCAGTGTGGAGATGGATGTGGAGGTGCGGCTGGATCAGATCAGCGTGGAAGAGGTGCAGGGGCTGGATTATCTGGCTCCCTGCGGCGCGGGAAATCCCGCACCCCTTTTCCTGGTGCGGGATGCTGTGGTGGAAGCCGTTTATCCCGTAAGCGAGGGCCGTCATACCCGGCTGCGTCTGCGGCAGGGAAACGGTGTTCTTTATGCGGCCCTGTTTGGTCAGGCGCCGGAAAAGCTGGCCTATCCTGTGGGCAGCCATGTGGATGCGGCCCTGAGCCTTTCGGTTTTTGAAGGCCGCAGCGGCCCGCAGGTGTCGGGCCGAATTCGGGAACTGCGCCCGGCCGGCCTTGAAAACTGTGCACCCCGCCAGGCTGCGGTGTACACCGCGTTCCGGCAGGGAGCAAATCTGGAAAAAAGTGAAAAAGGGCAGCTGCTGCCGGATCGTGCGCATGTGGCTGCTGTTTATCGTCTTATCCGGGGCGGCGGTGTGTCTGCCGAGGATCTCCTGCCTTTGTTTGCACGCATGGGGTCCCAAACAACCGGAAAAACCATGGCAGGGCTTGAGGCCCTGCTGCAGCTTGGCCTTGTGGAAGTAAAAGAGATCGGCGGGGCCAAAACATTCGTACCGGTGGCGGTCGAGGGCAAGAAAGATCTGGAATCGGCCCCGGTGCTGAAAGCATTGAAGGAATGAGGATATCATGACAGGATATGTCACCTATGAGGACCTGAAAAAGGCGGCGCTGGAAAGCGGAAGACCCTATGATGTGGATATGCTGAACCGGGCATATCAGCTGGCGGAAAAGGCGCATGAGGGCCAGTTCCGCCGTTCGGGAGAACCCTATATCTGCCACCCCATCCATGTGGCACTGCTGCTGGTGGAGCTGGGCATGGATACCGAGAGCCTGGCCGGCGCTTTGCTGCATGATGTGGTGGAAGACACCTCCATCCAGCTGGACCAGATCCGCAGCGAGTTCGGCCCGGATGTGGCGCTTTTGGTGGATGGTGTCACCAAGCTTACCAAGATCCAGTTTTCCAGCGTGGAGGAGCAGCAGGCCGAAAACCTGCGCAAAATGCTGCTGGCCATGAGCCAGGATGTGCGGGTCATGATCATCAAGCTCTGCGACCGGCTGCACAATATGCGCACCGGCGATGCCTGGCCGGAGCAGAAGCGGAGAGACAAAGCACTGGAAACCATGGAGGTGTATGCCCCCATTGCGCACCGGCTGGGCATCAGCAATATCAAGGAAGAGCTGGAAGACCGCAGCCTGCGCTATCTGGACCCTGTTGGATACCATGAGATCCGGGAATTGCTTGCCGAGCATGAGGGCCAGACCTTTTTAAAGCAGGTGGCAGAGGTCATCCGCCAGCGCCTTGCTGAAAACGGGATGCCCGAAGCGATCATGAAAAGCCGGGTCAAAAGCGTTTACGGCATCTACCGCAAGATGTTCATTCAGAACCGGGACTTTGAGGAGATCTATGATGTGTACGCAGTGCGCATCATCCTGGACAGTGTGGCCGAATGCTACAATGCCCTGGGCGTGATCCACGATATGTACCATCCGCTGCCAAACCGGTTCAAGGATTATATTTCCACCTCAAAGCCCAACGGCTACCAGTCGCTGCATACCACTGTGATCGGTCATGAAGGCATCCCGTTCGAGGTGCAGATTCGCACCCGGGAAATGGACCAGATGGCCGAATACGGCGTTGCCGCCCACTGGAAATACAAAGCGGGCGTGCAGGGTTCTGACCGGCTGGACGAGCGGCTTGCCTGGGTGCGCCAGCTGCTGGAAAGCCAGCGGGAAAGCGACGATGCCGGCAGCCTTCTGCAGGACATCAAGGGCGATCTTCTGCCCGAAGAGGTGTTCGCATTCACCCCTAAGGGCGATGTGATCAACCTGCCGGCCGGCGCCACGGCCATCGACTTTGCCTATGCCATCCATTCGGCGGTGGGCAACCGGATGATCGGTGCAAAGGTGAACAGCCGCATCGTGCCCATCGACCATAAGGTGGTCACCGGCGAGATCATCGAGATCATCACCGGCCCTGCAGACAAGGGCCCCAGTCGGGACTGGCTCAAGATCGTGGCCACCAGCGAAGCCCGCAACAAGATCCGCAACTGGTTCAAAAAAGAGCGCAAGGAAGAGAACATCCAGCAGGGCCGCGAGGCACTGGAACGGGAAATGCGCCGCAACCTCATCAATATCCCGGACGATCAGTGGGATTCCTTCATGGCCGAGGTGGCCCGCCGCCAGCGGCTGAATTCGGCCGAGGAAATGTACGCGGCCCTGGGCTACGGCGGCCTGTTGGTGAGCCGGGTCATGGGCCGCATCAAGGATGAGTATACAAAGCTCAAAGCAGCTCAGCCCAAGCAGCCCACCGTGCTTGCCGACATTCCGCTGCATCGCCAGAAAGGCAGCGACGGCGTCATTGTGGAGGGCATCGACAACTGCCCCATCAAGTTTGCCAAATGCTGCAGCCCCCTTCCCGGAGACGAGATCGTGGGCTTCATCACCCGGGGCTTTGGTGTTTCCATCCACAAAAAAGACTGTGCAAACGCACAGGCCAGCATGGCCAACCCCGAAAACAAAGACCGCTGGGTGCCTGCACACTGGGAAACCAGCCAGCAGGAAAGCTATAAGGCCACATTGGAGATCGTCGCAATGGACCGGGACGGCCTTTTGGGCGATGTGGCCGTTGCGCTGGGTGAACTGCGCATTCCCATTTACGCCCTTACCGCCCGCTCGGTGGAAAACGGCCGCGCCTGCATGGAGGCAACGCTTGGCATTGCTTCCATTGAGCATCTGAGCAACGTGGTGGCCCGGCTGCGGCGCATTCGGGATATGATCAGCGTTACCCGTATTTAACCAAAAAGGAGAAATTTTTCATGCGAGTGGTTTTGCAGCGTGTTTCCCGCGCATCGGTCACAGTAAACGGCGGGCCCGAGCGAAAAATCGGCCCCGGCATCATGCTGCTGGTGGGCATTCGGGAGGGTGACACCCCGGACCT
Organism: Allofournierella sp.; assembly: GCA_020025635.1. Taxonomy (GTDB): domain Bacteria; phylum Bacillota; class Clostridia; order Oscillospirales; family Ruminococcaceae; genus JAHHRU01. Next base: position 109,821 of record JAHHRU010000004.1, on the reverse strand, counting down.
TGTGCCCAAGATGGCCGAGAAGTGCGCAAACCTGCGCATTTTCGAGGATGAAGAGGGAAAAATGAACAGGAGTGCAGTGGAACTGGGCTATTCGGCCCTGGTGGTAAGCAACTTCACCCTGTATGCCAATACCCGCAAGGGCAAACGGCCCAGCTTTGTGGCTGCCGCCGCTCCGGTGCCTGCCAATGAGCTGTACGAATTGTTCCTGAAAGAGCTGGCGAATTATCAGCTGGCAGATATCCAGCACGGCGAATTCGGTGCGGATATGCAGATCGATATGATCAACGACGGGCCGGTGACCATCATTCTGGATACGGAGGAATGGAAAAAATGAGGATTCTGCATTTAAAGGGAACAGCTCCCTATAAGGTGAACTGCTTCCTCATCATCAGTGATAAAGGCCGTGCAATGGTCGTTGATCCGGGGCTTGAAGCAAAACGCATCAATGATCTTTTGGAAGAAAACGGCGCAGAGCTCTGCATGATTTTGCTCACACACGGCCACTTTGACCATGTGGAAGGGGTGCCGGCCCTTGCGGCAAAATGGGGCTGCATGGTCTTTCTGGACCCGGCCGATCAGCAGGAAACGCCGCTTTATCCGCTGCCAAAGGATCTGATCACCCTGCCGTATTCCGAAGAAACTCCCATCACTCTGGACGATATCACCATCCGGTGCTGGCACACCCCCGGCCACAGTGAGGGCAGCTGGCTGCTGGGCTGCGAAGATCTTGTGTTCTGCGGGGATACGATTTTTGAAAGAAGCGTAGGCCGCACGGATCTGGAAGGCGGCGATCCTGCAAAGCAAAAGCAGAGCATTGAAAAAATCAAGGGCCTCGGCCTGGATCCCGAAACCCAGCTGCTGCCGGGTCACGGCCCCTTCACCACTTTGGGAAACGAGCTTTCGTCCAATCCCTATTTTATGTTTTAAGGAGAACCCATGCAGGTTTATATCAAAGGTTTGAAATCGGTTTATGAACCGGAAAACATTTCCCGGATGTTCTTTGCCGGTGCCCATATCACCAAGACCCCGGTGCATGGGGAGGATATGGTGCTGGTCCGGGGCACAGCCGCCCGCCTTGCGGTGGGGGTCCGGCTGAACGGCGTGTGCACGGCAGAGATCCATCCTGCACCCGAACGAGAAGAGGACCGGGAGTTTGCCGTAACCGCCCTTTTGTACAGCCTTTTGAGCAGGGTGACCGGAAAAACGCAGCCCTGGGGCATGATGACCGGCGTGCGCCCGGTCCGCATCATCCACGATAAACGGGCCGCAGGCAAAACCGAACAGGAGATCGAACAGCTGTTCCGGGGGCATTTTGAGTGCTCCCAGCAGAAATTCGAGCTTGCCCGCCAAATTGCGGACCTGCAGCGGCCGATTTTGGAACGGGCCGGCAAAATGGATTACAGCCTTTACATCGGCATCCCGTTCTGCCCTTCCCGGTGCAGCTACTGCAGCTTCGTTTCGCTTTCCACCCAGCGGGAAACAAAGCTGATGCAGCCCTATGTGGATGTACTCTGCAAAGAGGTGGAAGCCATTCGGCATGAAGCGGAAAAATGCGGCCTTAATATCAAAACGATCTACATCGGCGGCGGCACCCCTACGGCCCTTTCGGCCCAGCAGCTGCGCCAGCTGATGGATACGGTGCGCCGCTGCTTTGATCTTTCCAAGCTGGAAGAATACACGGTGGAGGCCGGCCGGCCCGACTGCACCGACCGGGAAAAGCTGGAGGTGCTCAAGGAATACGGTGCTACCCGCATTTCCATCAATCCCCAGACCTTTGACAATGAGGTGCTGCGCCGCATCGGCCGCCGCCACACCGCCCAGGACATCCTGGACTGCTTCCAAACGGCCCGGCAGGCGGGGCACACCAACATCAATATGGACCTGATCGCAGGCCTGCCCGGCGATACGGTGGAAGGCTTTGAAAAGAGCCTTGAAACCGCCATTGCCCTTTCACCGGAAAACATCACGGTGCATACCCTTACATTAAAGCGCGCATCCAATCTGGTGATCCAGAACGCGCAGGATGATTATGGGGATGTGGCCGCCATGCTGGATAAATGCCAGGCTCTGGCAAAGGCCGGTTATCAGCCGTATTATCTTTATCGGCAGAAAAATACCCTTCAGAACCTGGAAAACACCGGCTGGTGCAAACCGGGCTATGAAGGCCTTTACAATATTTACATCATGGAAGAGGTCCATTCCATTCTGTCTGCAGGCGCAGGCGGGTCCACAAAGCTCTGCCAGCCCGGCGGCACCCGAATTGAACGGATCTTCAATTATAAGTATCCAAATGAATACATCAGCGGCTTCGAAACCATTTTGAAGCGCAAAGAAGGGATAGGTGAATTTTATGCCGGCTATCTGGATCCCCAAACGACTGGTTGAGGTCAATCTGGTGAACACTGCGGCGGAAAGCGCAAAAAGCTTTGTGCGCCACTGTGAGCTGGAATATGAAGGACGTATTCACACAGCGGCAAGCGAGATTTTGGCCAGCGGCTGCCGCATCGTGATGCTGACCGGCCCCTCGGCCAGCGGCAAAACCACCACAGCCAACAAGATCGCGGCTGCCCTCAGGGCCCGCGGCTGCCCCTCGCAGGTGGTGAGCCTGGACAATTTCTACAAGAATTTGGATGAGTACCCCCGCCTGCCGGACGGTACCAAGGACTATGAGAACATCACGGCCCTGGATTTGGACGATATCCATCACTGCCTTTCCGAACTGCTGGAAACCGGTGAGACCGAGCTGCCGATTTTCGATTTTTGCACCGAGATGCGCAAACAGGAAACCGAGCATCTGTCGCTGCCCGGCGGTATCTGCGTGATCGAGGGCATCCATGCCCTGAACCCCCAGATGGTGGAGGGCCTTCCCCGGGACAGTGTGTACAACATCTATGCGGGCCTGCGTGAGGAATACAGCCACAAGGGCCAGCGGGTGATCCCCACCCGGGATATCCGCCTTGCCCGCCGCATGATGCGGGACTGCCGGTTCCGCGGCCACAGCCTGGAAAAGACCATCGGCATGTGGGAGAGCGTATGTGCCGGCGAGGACCGGTTCATCAAGGTGTTCAAGTCGGAAGCGGACCTTTTGCTGGATACCTCTTTCAGCTATGAGATCTGCCTGCTGGCCGATTTTGTGGCTCCGCTTGCGGGAAGCCTGCCGGATGATCATCCCCAGTGCGAAAAGCTGAACATGCTGGCCGGTCATTTTGCCCTTGTGGACCGCATCCCGGAAGAAATGGTGCCGGAAAACTCCATGCTGCGTGAATTTTTGGGCTGAGATTTTTGGGTGAAGCAGCACGGCTCCTGACGCAAAGAGCCGTGGCATATACGGCAGCGCCCGCATAGGCCCTGCCTACAAACACAAAAGAGGTGCTGAATAATGAATATCGATCTGGATAAACTCATGGAAAGCGGCGCTAAGGTTGTGGACAGCGCCAAAAAGACCGCATCAGGGCTGGCAAGACAGGGCAAACGGCAGGCCGATCTGCTGGCGGCGCAGTCAAAGCTTGCCCGCAGCCAGCGCCAGCTGGGAATTCTGGTGTACAATCTCGCCCGCAGCGGCGAGGAAAACCCGCTTCTGGTTAAAAAATATATCGCTGCCATCGCTGCCATCGAGGCGGAAATCGAGGATCTGAAGGGCGAAAGCAGCTGTGTCTGTGAAAGCACAGTGACCTGTGAAAACACACAGAAGGCAACCTATGTTTACGAAGCACCGCAGACTAAGACCTGCCCCCAGTGCGGCGCCGAGGTGGAAGAGGATGCCGTGTTTTGCAGCGGGTGTGGGGCACAGCTTTAAGGTGGGCCAAAAAGGCGAGGGAGGCGCAGCGGTGATCACCGTTTGCCGAAAAAAAGCCGCCGATGCCCAAAAGCCCGAAACACACACCCGGCTGCACATTGTACGATAGCCGTTTTTCCAAGGAATGGGGCGGTTTTGCACAATTTGTGCGAAATCGCCCCAAACAGTGGTGAAAACAGCAAAGAAACTCTTGCAATGCAGGGCGGCATCATGTAAAATAGAAAAAGTCGCAAAGAGGCAGACCATGATTGATTTTGAACAAAAACAGCAGTATGATATGGCGGATCTGGTAAAGATCGTGGCAGCACTGCGAAATCCCGATGGGGGCTGCCCCTGGGATCTTAAGCAGACACACCATTCCATCCGCCAGAACATGATCGAAGAGACCTATGAGGTGGTGGAAGCCATCGACCTGAACGACCCGGAGCTTCTGCGTGAAGAGCTGGGGGACGTGCTGCTTCAGGTGGTTTTCCACAGCCAGATGGAAAAGGAAGCAGGCCGGTTCGATTTTGATGCGGTCTGTGATGAGATTTGCAAAAAGCTCATCTACCGGCATCCTCATGTGTTTGGGGATAAAACGGCCGCCACGGCTGAAACTGCGCTGGAAAACTGGGAAGCCATGAAAAACCGGGAAAAAGGCCGGGATACGGCCGCTGACCGGCTGGACAGTGTCCCTGCAAGCCTTCCGGCGCTGATGCGGGCCGCCAAAACACAAAAGCGGGCGGCAGCCTACGGGTTCCGGCCGGAGAATACCCAGCAAACGCTGGACAGGCTGGAGGCCTGTGTAAAGGAGCTGCGAAACGAGCCGCAGAACCGGGCCGATGCAGTGGGCGAAATGCTGTTTGCCGCCGTTTCTGCGGCACGGGCGCTGGATACAGAGCCGGAAGAGGCCCTGTGCACGGCCACAAAGCGGTTTGCCGAACGGGTAAAGAGCTGTGAGGCCCTTGCCGCACAGGACGGCAAGCTCCTGGAACAGCTGGACACAGAAGCCCTGGCTTCTTACTGGAACAGCGAAAAGCACTGATATGAGCAGTCTTCAAAAGGCGTGATGCTTTTTGTACTGATAAATTTTCTTGAATTTTCTGGAGGTTTAAAATTATGACCAAAGTTGAACTGATCAATGCCGTGGCTCAGTCTGCGGAAATCACCAAGAAGGATGCAGAGAAGGCAGTGAACGCTACCATCGAGGCTATCACCGAGGCTCTGGCTGGCGGTGAGAAGGTTTCTCTGGTTGGCTTTGGCACCTTTGAGACCCGTGAGCGCCCGGCTCGCACCGGCCGCAACCCCCGCACCAAGGAGACCATCGAGATCCCCGCTTCTGTTGCTCCCGCTTTCAAGGCCGGCAAGGCTCTGAAGGACGCTGTTGCAAAGTAAGCAAGGCCCCTTTTACTTGTGTATGGGCGGCCCGGCCGGCATCCCGGATAGGGAACCGGGCGGGCCGTTTTGTTTTATCGGAAAGGAGGATGCCAGTATGCGCATCGATAAATATTTGAAGGTCAGCCGCCTGATCAAGCGCCGCACGGTTGCCAATGAGGTGGCCGATGCAGGCCGGATCCTGGTGAACGGCAAGGCTGCCAAGGCAAGCTACGCCGTGAAGGAAGGCGATGTGATCGAGGTCACCTTCGGAAACCGCCCGGTCAAGGTGCGGGTGCTGTCCACCGAGGCTCCCGCCGGCAAGGATGTGGCCCGGGAAATGTACGAAGTGCTGGAAGGGGTATGAATCCCTGCAGCTCCGCATATACTTGCCTTAAAAGGCAGGTGATAGCGGATGCAGACAGCCAAGGAAACGGCCCGGCAGAGCCAGGCCCAGCCGGCAGCGACGCTCCCGCACAATGTGATCATGGAAAACCGATGCCGGATGGACATTACCGGTGTCACACGCATCGTCAGCTGTGATGAAAACAGCGCCGTGCTGGAAACACAGCAGGGGACCTTAACGGTGGGCGGAAGTGAGCTTTCGGTAAGCGAACTGTCCATTCGAACAGGGGAGCTCAAAATATCCGGCAAGCTGGAATTTTTGCAGTATACCCAGCCGGCAGCCCATAGCCCGGGCGGATTTTTGCGCCGCCTTGCCCGTTAGCGGTGGCGGTGACGGTGCCGCCCGTTTTTGCGGCGGCGGATGTTTTGTGCGCTCTGGGGCTGGGGGTGCTGCTGGCAATGGGGTATGACCTGTGCCGCACGGTTTTGGGAAAAGGCAGGTTCGTGACCTTCTGGCTGGATCTTCTGGCTGCGTTCCTTTCGGCGGTGCTGCTTTACAGCTTTGCCGCCGGCCGAAGCTTTTCCGGGCAGCTGCGCTGGTATATGACAGCCGGCTTTCTGGCGGGGCTTTTCAGCAGCTTTTCGGTTTTGGCCCCGGCCACGCAGGCCGTGCGCACGGCCCTTCTGTGGGTTTTCAGCCGGCCCTTTGCGCTGGTATGGATCTGCCTTGTGCGGCCGCTGGGGCGCCTTTTGGGCCGGGCTTTTCAAAGCCGGCGCCGTAAAATGCGCCAAATGGCCTTAAAACGCCGGAAAAAACAGTTGAAAAAGGCGGCCCGGGTGTTGTATAATTCAAATAACTGAACAAAAGATACGGGCAACCGATGGAAGGGCTTGCAAGAGCCTTTCAAATCTGTCAGGACCTGCCTTTTTAAGGAGGACTGCTCTATGGCAAGAAAAAAGAAAAAACAGACAAAGATCTCTCTGATCGTGGGTCAGGCGGGCCTTGTGCTGGTTGGAGCATATCTTGCGGCGGGTATTTTGTTCAACCACATGCGGATCAATGAAAAACGTCAGGAGCTGCAAAATATGCAGGAGCGGCTGCAGCTGCAGCAGCAGCAGAACGACGAACTTTCCCGCGTGCTGGAATCCGGCAGCGACCTGGAAATCATCGAACGGGTCGCCCGGGACAGGCTGGGCTACGCAAAACCCAACGAACGGGTCTTTGTGGATGTGAACGGCCAGTAAACCGTTTGTAAAAAGGACAAAACCGCGCTAAGACGGTATTGCGGGTCTTTTTTCAAAACATATTATATTATAAAAAGGGGAAACAGAGCTTTGCAGTTAGAGGTAGGAGCCATCGTTGAGGGTAAGATCACCGGTGTGAAAAAATTCGGCGCATTCGTTGCGCTGCCCGAGGGCAAAACAGGCATGGTACACATTTCAGAGGTGTCCAACGGTTTTATTGAGGATCTTTCCGCAGTCCTGACCGAAGGCCAGGATGTAAAGGTAAAGGTGATCAACATCGCAGAGGACGGCAAGATCGCCCTTTCCATCAAGCGCACGCTTCCGCCGGAACCCCGTCAGCCCCGCCAGGGCGGCCCCCGTCAGGGCGGCGGCCCCCGCCCGCAGCGCGGCCGCGGCAATGATGCACCCCGGGTTTGGCAGCCCAAGGCTGCGCCTCAGCCCCAGGGTGAGCAGAGCTTTGAGGATATGATGAGTCGCTTCAAGACCCAGAGCGAAGAGAAGATCTCGGATCTGAAGCGTGTCACCGAAAACCGCCGCGGCGGCGGCTATTCCCGCCGCAGATGATCCAGGCGTTTTACACAAACCAATCAGCAGAGGGCAGTGCCGGCACCGAACAAACGGTGGGCACTGCCCTTTTTTGCTGCCGACTGAAAAGCCTTTGGCCAACGATCAACAAAATGCAAATAAACAAATGAAATTTTTATGAACTACTGGAAATTTTTGTACAGATTTGCTATAATAAAGGCAACGAAACGGCAGGACCACCGGCAGGGGCCAAAGGCACCCTGCCAGAAGAATGGCCTGCCCAAAGGAGGCAAGGTATATGAAGGTAACATGCACGGGAAGAAGAGTTTCGCTGAAACCCAGCTTTGTGGAAAAGGCGGAAACCAAACTGGCCAAACTGGACAAGTTCTTTGATGAAGAGGTTCAGGCCCAGGTAACCGTTACGGTTGAAAAAGCCCACCAGACCGTTGAGATCACGGTTCGCAGCGCAGGGCTCACCGTTCGTGCCGAAAAAGCCGCCGACCGCATGGAAGATGCTCTGGATGATGCAGTGGAGCTTTTGACCCGCCGTGTGGTCAAGAACCGCAAGCGTCTGGGCGACCGTCTCACCAAGGCTGCTGAGCTTGAGTGGCAGACAGAGCCGGAAGTGGAGGATGCGTTTGATGTCATCCGTGAAAAACGGTTTGCCGTGAAGCCCTGCACCACCGAGGACGCCATCCTTCAGATGAATCTGCTGGGGCACAGCTTCTTTTTGTACCGCAGTGTGGAAAATGATCAGATCCAGGTGGTTTACCGCCGTGCCGATGGCGGCTACGGCGTGCTGATTCCGCTGAACTGATGAATTAGCCCTGTCCGGGGGTCGTCTTTCGGGGCGGCCCCTGTTTTTGTGCCAAAATCCGCAAAAAGGCTTGCGCCGGGCCGGCCGGCTGTGATATAGTAGTACAGCCCGACGAAAACCGGCCCGCAGCAAAACACAGAAGCGGGCCGCAGAAAAAGGAGTTGCCTTTATGAAATTTGATTTTATCACTCCCTGTTATTTTGGAACCGAAAGCACCGCTGCTTTTGAGGTGCGCCGCCTGGGCGCCGAAAATGTGCAGGTCACCGATGGCCGCATTGCTTTTTCCGGCGATGTGGATATGATCGCGGCCGCAAACCTCAACCTGCGCTGCGCAGAGCGTGTGCTGATCCTTTTGAAAAGCTACGAAGCACGCACCTTTGACGAGCTGTTCGACGGTGTGGCTTCCATCCCCTGGGAAGATTTGATCCCGGCCGATGCCAAGTTCCCGGTGAAGGGCTCCAGCCTGTCCAGCACCCTCAGCAGCGTGCCTGCCTGCCAGAGCATCGTGAAAAAGGCTGTGGTGGAACGGCTGAAAAAGGGCCACAAGACCCTGATGCTGCCCGAAACCGGCGAGCAGTACAAGATCCGCTTCTCCATCCGCAAGGACCATGTTGAGATCATGCTGGACACCAGCGGCGATGGCCTGCACAAGCGTGGATACCGCCGCAATGCCACCGGCGCACCCATCAAGGAAACCCTGGCCGCCGCCATTGCGGACCTGGGCCGTGTTCGCAGAGACAGCCATGTGGCAGACCCCTTCTGCGGCAGCGGCACTCTGGTGATCGAGGCCGCCCAGAAGGCAATGAACATTGCCCCCGGCCTGCGCCGCCGTTTTGCGGCCGAGCATTACAGCTTCTGTCCTCGGGAGGTCTGGGCACGCCAGCGGGAAAAGGCTTTGTCCGAAATCCGTCTGGATGCCGGCTTTGAGGGCGTGGGCTTTGATATCGACCCCGCCGCAGTGGCCCTGGCTGCTCAGAACGCAAAGCTTGCCGGTGTTGGCGACCGCTGCCGTTTTGAAGTGGCAGACGTGAAGGATTTTGCACCTCTGCCCGAGCAGCTGGTGCTCACCAACCCCCCGTACGGCGAACGTCTGGGTGATTTGGCAACTGCTGCAAAGCTGGCCGGTCAGCTGGGAAGCGCCCTGGAAGCGCACCCCGCCAGCGGTGCCTATATCATCACCGCCGATGCCGATTTTGAAAAGCATTTCGGCAAAAAGGCCCGCAAGCGCCGCAAGCTGTACAACGGCATGATCCCCTGCCAGATCTATATGTACTTCTAAAAACAAAAAGGCCCGCCCTGTGAAGTTCACACAGAGCGGGCTTTTTATACCCGGAAGATCCGGTAATCGCCTTTTTCAAAAACAAGATCGGTGTTTTCAAGATACCAGCGTTCGTTCAGCTGGTAATCGCTGCGCTCCCAGCCGGAGATCATCACGTAATCCACATTCCACTGGTCCAGCAGCTCTTTGCTGGGATTTTCATACATCCGGCGCACGGCACTGTCCTGCCGGCTGTAATCCATGCCGTGAAAATGAACATACAAGCTGCTGCCGCAGACAATGTCCCGCCCGGCCAGGCTGGCGGCCGGGTTCAGGTGCTGGCGGCCGGTGAGAAAGAGGGCATCCGGGGCGGTGTTTTCCTTCATGTAATCAGCGGCGGCAATGGCCTCGGGGCCAAACTGCTGGTACCGGCTCACCGCTTCCCGCCCCAGGGTGAGCACACTGCCGAAAGTGCAGATGAACACCACCAGAACCGACAGAAAAATACAGACAGCCTTTTTGGGGATGAGCCGGGCAAGATCCACCAAAAGCCCGGCCACAAGAACGCAGCCCAAAAGGTGCCAGACAAAAAGGAGCTTGTTGTTGTCGTAGGGGTTTGGCTGGAACAAAACAAATTCGCTGACCGCCAAAATCAGCAGCCCGCCGCAGTAAAACCAGCGGAGCTCTTTCTTGGCCCAAAGAAAAGCCGGAACCAGTAAAAGATAAACAAGGCCCAGATTTTTGATGTAAAACCAGAAATAGCTGTCCCCCTCGTTGGCCCAGTTGAAATGCAGCCGCAGAAAGCCGCTGCCGTGCGAGGTCTGCTGAAAAATCACCCCGAACAGCTGGGGAAGCCAGGCGGCACCGGCGGCACCGGCCCAGCAAAACCAGGGGCAAAGCCTCTTCCAGCGGCGAGCCTCCAAAGCGGCCTGCAAAAACAGCACAGCGCTCACCATCACAAGGGCCAGCGCCGAGTGGGTGTGCACCAGGGGCAGCGGCAGCACCGCCAGAAAAAGCGCAGGCCAGAGCCCATGCTCTTTCTTTTGGGAAAAACGGGCAAGCAGTGCCAGGCAGGGAAACAGCAGTGCCCAGCCAAACAGGGTGGCCCGCTGGGGGATCATCATGTCCGCAATGGGGTTCACCCAGCGGATGTTCTCATCCACATAGTTTGTGGGGGTCTGGTAAAAGCCGGTGAAGATGCGGGTAAAGTTTTCTTTTCCGCCACCCAGAAAATAAACAAAGCCAAAGCCGCTGCCCAGAAAAAACAGCCAGTAGGCAAGGCTTGCCTTGCCGTTTGTGCCAAGCAGCTCCCAGCCCAGCAGCCAGCCGCCGCCCAAAACAGTGAAAACCGCCAGGGCCTGGGGCACAAGGCAGGCGAATTTGAGCCCGCCGCCCAGCACCAGAAAAACGCTGGATACGGTTTCACACAGGAAGGGATAGCCGAAAACCTCCTGCCCGGCCAAAAGCGGGTAGTGGGGCGGAAAAGCCGCCTGCTGGGGGATGCTTGTGATGAAGGCCAGGTGCATGGGGAGATCGCCATAGGTGCTTTGGCCGCACCAGTAAGCGCCGTTTCGCAGCCAGAGGGTGTGGGTGAACAGCAGCCCCATGGTGAGGGCCCAAAGGGGCAGAACGCACAGCCAGAATGCTTTTCCGCTGCTGTCTGCCGGCTTTGGAGGATGTCTGTGCAGCCCGGCAAGGCACACAAGAGAAAGGGCGGCGGCCGCCGCCAGCGCCAGCAGCACCGCCGAAAGGTGAAAGCCCAGAAGCAAAGCGAACAGGGCCGGAAGGGCCTCCAAAAGGCTCAGGGCAAAGGTGCCGCTGAGAACAAGAGCGCCTTCCAGCGAAAGGCCGGGCGCCAGCCGCCGGGCAAGGGCCCAGCCGGTAAGCAGGAACAGGGCCAGATACAAAAGGCCAAGTGCTTCTCCCATATCACACACCCTCCAGATCGAACGGCGGGGTGTATTCTTCTTTGGCGCTGCTCTTTTCCTGCATATAGCCGTCGGTGAGGCCAAGATCGATGGCCCGGTCGATCACCTGCCGGTATTCCCAGGTGCTGATGCGCCGGGAGAGGGCCTTGTGCTCGGCGGCCTTGTAAAAGGGGGTGTACTGGCTCATCAGGCTGGGGATGAAGCTGCCCTTGGGCAGAGATGCCATGTAATCCAGCACGGCAAAGCTGTCTTTGCGGCTGCCGGGCAAAGCCAGATGCCGCAGGATGACCCCACGGCGCAGGTAGCCGTCCTCGTCGAAAATCGGTTTCGGTGCCTGCCGGAGCATTTCGGCCACCGCTTTCCGGCACACCTCGAAATAATCCGGGGCCCGGGAATATTCGCCGGAAAGTGCAGGCGAAACATATTTCACATCCGAAAGCCAGATGTCCACATAGCCTTCCAGAAGGCGCAGGGTCTCCACCGTTTCATAGCCGCTGGAATTCCACACCACCGGCAGGCAGAAGCCCTTTGCCTTTGCCTGGTCCAGCGCGTGGATGATCCAGGGCACCCACTGGGTGCCGGTGACCAAATTCAGGTTGGCGGCCCCTTTTTCCTGAATCTCCAGAAAAATTTCGGCAAGCCTTTCTGCCGGGATCTGCCGGCCCAGGCCATTCTGGCTGATCTCATAGTTCTGGCAGTAGCAGCAGCCCAGGCTGCACCCGGTGAAAAATACGGTGCCGCTGCCTTTTTCGCCGCTGATGCAGGGCTCTTCCCAAAAATGCAGAGCGGCCCGGGCCGCGGTGAGATGACCGTCTGCTCCGCACACGCCTTTGCCCCGGGTGCGGTCGGCGCCGCATTTGCGGGGGCAGAGGGTGCAGTGCTGCGGAATGAGCATGAAAAAACCTCCCTCAAGGATGAAATGCTGTTTTTTGATAATTCGATAAATATTGTACCATATTTGGACCTTAATGTGCTATAATGATTGTGTATTACCGATTGTACAACTTTTCGCATTTAAAGGGCAAAGAGAGGCGCATTCCAATGGAGCATACAGAGGTCAAGGTACGAAAAAACCTGAAATACCTTACTTTACTGGCACAGGAATATCCCAACATTGCCAGCGCTTGCAGCGAGATCATCAACCTGCAGGCGATTTTGAAGCTGCCCAAAGGCACCGAACATTTTATGAGCGATCTGCATGGGGAAGCCGAAGCCTTTACCCATATCATGAACAACGCATCCGGCATCATTCGGGAAAAGGTGGACCGGGTGCTGGGCGAAGAGGTGCCGCCGGAAGAGCGGGCCGAATTTGCCACGCTGATCTATTACCCGAGCCGCAAGCTGGATGAACTGAAGGACCGGCAGGCGGATCTGGATGCCTGGTATCGGCAGACCCTTTACCGGCTCATTGATGTCTGCCGGGTGGTGTCCAGCAAGCACACCCGCAGCTTTGTGCGAAAGCGCCTGCCCAAAAACTATGCCTACATTCTGGATGAGCTTTTGCACGCTCATTTCGAGGATCACGACAAAGAATTTTATTACGACCAGATCCTGGCCAGCATCATCGATGTGGGCCGGGCGGACGATTTTATCGAGGCCCTGTGCGAGCTGATCAAAAGTCTGGCGGTGTTCAAGCTGCACATCCTGGGAGATCTGTATGACCGGGGCCCCCGGCCGGATCTGATCGTGGAGCAGCTGATGAACCATCATTCGGTGGATATCCAGTGGGGCAATCACGATGTGGTCTGGATGGGGGCGGCGGCCGGCAGCCCGGTGTGCATCGCCACAGTGATCCGCACCAGCCTTGCCTACAACAACATGGAAGCGCTGGAGGACGGCTACGGCATCAACCTGCGGCCGCTTGCCCTGTTTGCGGAAGACGAATACCGGGATTGTGATGTGCACCACTTTTATCCGAATCTGAACGAACGGCGGGAACCCTACCACCGAAGCGAGCTGGCCCGGGTGGCCCGGATGCACAAGGCCATTGCGGTGATCATGTTCAAATTGGAGTGCGCGGTGATCGACCGCAACCCGGATTTTGAGCTGGAAGAGCGGGATTTCCTGCGCCGCATCGATTATGGGACCGGCACCGTTCTGGTGGAAGGCAAACGCTATCCGCTGCAGGATGATGACCTGCCCACCGTGGACCCGGCGGACCCGGCCCGCCTCACGGACCGGGAACAGGCGGTGATGAATGCCCTGTGCCGCAGCTTTCTGGAAAGTGAACGACTGCAAAGGCACATCCGCTTTTTGTATGCCAAGGGCGGTGTTTATCATGCGGAAAACGGCAATCTCCTGTTTCACGGGGCCATCCCCCTTGCTGAGAGCGGCGGGTTTCTGGTGGAAACCTTTGAGCATCATGGCTATGCGGGCAGAGAGCTTTTGGATTACTGCGACGCCCGTGCCCGGCGGGCCTATTTTGCCCCCGAGGACAGTGCGGAGCGGCTTTCCGGCTGTGATTTTTTGTGGTATCTCTGGTGCGGCAAGCTGTCGCCCCTGTACGGCCGGGATAAAATGACCACCTTTGAGCGGCTGTTTGTGGCCGACCCTGCCACGCATGAAGAGCATTCGAACCCCTATTACCGCTTCATCAACGACACCAAAATGGACCGCGCGATCCTTGCCGAGTTCGGCCTGGACCAAACGTACAGCCATATCGTGAACGGTCATGTGCCAGTAAAGGCGGTTCAGGGCGAAAGCCCCCTCAAGGGTGCAGGGCGGATGATCTGCATCGACGGCGGCTTCTGCCGGGCTTACCACGAAAAAACCGGAATTGCAGGCTACACCCTGGTTTACACCAGCCGGGGCCTTTCGCTGCGGGCGCACCAGCCCTTTGAAAGCATCGACAAGGCCGTTCAGCAAAACATGGATATCGTTTCCAGCGTGGATGTGTTTGAAACCAACGAGCGCCGCTTGCTGGTGGGTGATACCGATGAAGGCCGCAGGCTGGCCGCCAATGTGCAGGATCTGAAGCTGCTGGTGGCAGCCTACCAAATGGGCCTAGTTAAGGAAAAGGACTGACGAAGGCCCCGCGAAAAAACGAAGGACCGGGCAGAGGGCACAGCGGCAAAAGCCGCGGCGGGCCCGCCCGTTTCCAATATTGATTAAAAAAAGGAGGACAATTATGTCTACACCTCACAATCGTGCCGAAAAAGGCCAGATCGCCAAAACCGTGCTGATGCCCGGTGACCCCCTGCGTGCAAAATTCATTGCCGAAACCTTTTTGGAAAACCCGGTGCTGTTCAATGATGTGCGCGGCATGCTGGGCTACACCGGAACCTTTGAGGGCAGAGAGATCAGCGTGATGGGCAGCGGCATGGGCATGCCCTCCATCGGCATTTATTCCTATGAGCTGTACAGCCAGTACGGAGTGGAGAATATCATCCGCATCGGCTCGGCCGGCTCTTACACCGATGCCGCAAAGGTTTATGATGTGGTGCTGGCCACCGGCGCTTATTCGGAATCCAGCTTTGCCAAGACCATGAACGGGACCCAGGAGGACACCCTGCCCCCCAGCGAGGAGCTGTGTGATGCCCTGCGCAAAAGCGCCGACAAGCTGGGCATCAAAATGGTGGAAGGCGTCATCCATTCCAGCGATGTGTTCTACCGCCATGACAGCAGCAAAAACCCCACCTACTGGGAGAAGCTGCGGGATGAAAAGGGCTGTGTGGCCGTTGAGATGGAAAGCTTTGCCCTGTTCTGCAACGCAAAGGCCCTGGGCAAGCGGGCTGCCTGCATCCTGACCATTTCGGACAGCTTCACCAGCCATGAGGAGACCACTGCCGAAGAGCGCCAGACCAGCTTCACCAATATGATGAAAATTGCTCTGGGGGCTGAAATCTGATAAGCGAGGTGCATGAAACAATGACCGACCGGGAACTGATTCGGGCTGCTTTCGCTGCCCGGGAAAAGGCGTATGCCCCTTATTCCGGCTTTCTGGTGGGGGCGGCCCTGCTGGCAAAGGACGGCCGGGTGTTCACCGGCTGTAATGTGGAGAATGCCTCTTATTCCGCCACCTGCTGCGCCGAGCGCACCGCTTTGTTCAAGGCGGTAAGCGAAGGCGCGCGGGAGTTTGAAAAAATTGCCCTTGTGGGTGCGCTCAAAGGGCAGGTGAACCAGGAGATCACAGCGCCCTGCGGGGTCTGCCGGCAGGCACTTTACGAGTTCGGCGGCCCTGAGCTTTTGGTGCTTATGGCCAAAAGCGAGGACGATTATGTGCAGATGAAGCTGGGGCAGCTGCTCCCGCTGGGCTTTGGCCCTTCCAATCTTTCCGGCGAAAACAACAGGCCTCTGTAATCTTTTGTAATATGCGGAATAAGGCCAGAGTGTTGAAAAAAAGGCCCGGATAAGTTATACTGGATATGACCGAGCCCGAAAGGATGGCTCTTTTGGGCAAAACAACAAAGAAATAGGAGATGGACAAACCATGAAAAAACTGATGGCTCTTGTTCTGGCCCTGACCATGGGCCTTTCTCTGGTAGCTTGCGGCGGCAAACCCGCTTCCGAGCCTGCCAGCGCCCCCGCCGATGCTTCCGAGGCTTCCGAGGCTTCTGAGCCTGCTGGCCAGCCTGCTGCCGGCGGCACCGATATTGCCTTTGTTACCGACGTGGGCAACATCGACGACAACTCTTTCAACCAGTTCACCTATGAAGGCGTGACCAAGTTCTGCAAGGATAACAACCTGAACGCAAACTACTTCCGTCCCGCTGAGGATACCGACGAGGCTCGCCTGAAGGCAATGAGCCAGGCAATCGAAGACGGCGCCAAGACTGTTGTTATGGCCGGCTTCCTGTTTGCCCCCACCCTGCGTCAGGCTCAGGAAAAGTGGCCCGACGTGCAGTTCCTGGCTCTGGACGTTGCAAGCTTTGACATGATGGACAAAGACGCTGACGGCAAGCCCACCAGCGATCCCATCATCAAGGACAACACCGCTCTGATCACCTACAAGGAAGAGCAGTCCGGTTATCTGGCCGGCTACGCAGCTGTTGCTGACGGCTACAAGGATCTGGGCTTCCTGGGCGGCATGGCTGTTCCCGCTGTTGTTCGTTTCGGCCAGGGCTTTGTGCAGGGCGCTGATGCCGCTGCCAAGGATCTGGGCATCGACGATGTGAACATCAAGTACTGGTACTCCGGCAGCTTTGGTCCCACCGATGAGATCAAGGCTAAGATGGACGGCTGGTATGCAGGCGGCACCGAGGCAGTCTTTGTCTGCGGCGGCGGCATCTACATTTCTGCTGTTGACGCTGCAACTGCAAACGACGGCAAGATCATCGGTGTTGACGTTGACCAGTCCAGCTTCAGCGAGCAGGTCATCACCAGCGCTACCAAGGGTCTGGCTGAGTCTGTTCAGCTGGCTCTGACCGACTGCATGAACAACGGCTGGAAGTGGAGCGATACCTACAAGGCTAAGGAGACCACTCTGGGCGCTGCTGAGAACTCTGTTTCTCTGCCCATGGCTACCAGCCAGTTCACCACCTTCGACGAGGCCAAGTACAACGAGCTGTACAAGGGCCTGGCTGACGGCACCATCGCAGTTGACAACAACTCTGCTGCTGATGCTCAGTTTGCCACCGAGAAGGTTAAGGTCAGCTACGAAGCTTAATTGCGATCGTTCGCTTGTAAAATGGTGTCCGCTTTGCGGGCACCATTTTTTTGTGGAAATTTGGCTGTTTTTTTCCACAAAACTTGCTTTTGCACCCTCAAAAACGATATAATAAGTATAACTATGGAGGGCTGCGCAATGCAGCTTCGTAAAGGAGGAATGGCCAATGGGTGAGTATGTCATTGAGATGCTGAATATCACAAAAGAGTTCCCGGGCATCAAGGCCAATGATAATGTCACTTTGCAGCTGAAAAAAGGCGAGGTGCACGCACTGCTGGGCGAAAACGGTGCGGGCAAATCCACGCTGATGAGCGTTTTGTTCGGCCTTTATCAGGCAGAGCAGGGCGTTATTAAAAAAGACGGGGTCGAGGTCAAGATCAAAAACCCCAACGATGCCAATGCACTGCATATCGGCATGGTCCATCAGCACTTTAAGCTGGTGGAGGTTTTCAGTGTTCTGGAAAATATCATCCTGGGTGTGGAACCCGGCAAGGCCGGCATTGTTCAGAAGGCCGCCGCCCGTAAAAAGGTGCTGGAGCTTTCGGAAAAATACGGCCTCCAGGTAGACCCGGACGCAAAGGTGGAAAACATCAGCGTTGGCATGCAGCAGCGTGTGGAGATCCTCAAGATGCTGTATCGGGACAATGAGATCCTGATCTTTGACGAACCCACAGCGGTCCTGACCCCGCAGGAAATCGATGAACTGATGGAGATCATGCGCAATTTCACCAAAGAGGGAAAGAGCATCCTCTTCATCACCCATAAGCTCAACGAGATCATGGCGGTTGCCGACCGCTGCACCGTGCTGCGCAAGGGCAAGTGCATCGGCACCGTGAACATTGCCGACACCACCAAGGAAGAGCTTTCCCGCATGATGGTTGGCCGTGATGTGGAATTTGCGGTGGAAAAGAAGTCTGCCCAGCCCGGCGATACCGTGCTCAAGGTGCGGGATATGGTGGTGCCCAGCAAGGTGCACGCCAACAATGCGGTAAAGGGTGTCAGCCTGGACGTGCACGCCGGCGAGATCGTCTGTGTTGCCGGCATTGAGGGCAATGGCCAGACCGAGTTCGTTTACGGCCTGACCGGCCTGGAAAAGATCACCGGCGGCAGTGTGGAGCTTTGCGGCCGAGACATTACCCATGCGGCGATCCGTGAGCGCTCAAAGCTGGGCATGAGCCACATCCCCGAAGACCGTCACAAGCACGGCCTGGTGCTGGATTACACGCTGGCTGAAAACATGGTGCTTCAGCGCTATTGGCAGCCGGAATTCCAAAAGCACGGCTTTATCAAAAAGGATGCCGTGCAGAAATATGCCGAAAAACTCATTGCGGAATATGACGTGCGCAGCGGTCAGGGGCCTGTTACCATTGCCCGCAGCATGTCCGGCGGCAACCAGCAGAAGGCCATTGTTGCCCGTGAGATCGATATGGACCCCAACCTGCTGGTGGCGGTTCAGCCCACCCGCGGCATGGACGTGGGCGCCATTGAAAACATCCACAAGCAGATCGTGGCCGAGCGGGACAAGGGCAAGGCGGTTCTGCTCATCAGCCTGGAGCTGGATGAGGTCATGAACCTTTCTGACCGCATCCTGGTAATGTATGAGGGCGAGATCGTGGGCGAGCTGGACCCCAAAAAGACGACCATTCAGGAGCTGGGCCTTTACATGGCCGGCGCAAAACGCAAGGCAAAGGAGGCCGCCGCAAATGAATAAAAAGAAAAGCATCCTGGAAAACCAGGCGGTCAACAGCTTTCTTGCAAGCCTGATCTCCATTGCGGCAGGTCTGGTGTTCGGCGTGGTGCTGCTGCTCATCCTGAAGCCGGAAGCTGCCATGGGCGGCGTGAAGGCCATGCTGGGCGCAGGCTTCTCCAAGCTGGACAACTTTGCAGAGGTGCTGTATCAGGCAGCGCCCCTGATGCTGTGCGGCCTTTCGGTGGGCTTTGCCTTCAAAACCGGCCTGTTCAACATCGGCGCTTCCGGCCAGTACACCATGGGCGCGTTTTTTGCCCTGTTCTGTGCCTTGCAGCTGCAGCTGCCCTGGTGGGTCTGCCTGATCGCTTCCATGATCGGCGGCGCATTCTGGGGCCTGTTCCCGGGCCTGTTCAAGGCACTGTTCAATGTGAATGAGGTCATCACCAGCATCATGTTCAACTGGATCGGTATGTATCTGGTGAACCTGTGCTTTGCAAACCTGCCCAAGACCCTGGCCAGCCACAACGACCGCACCGCAAACCTGACCGAGGCGAACCCCTCTGCGGTCATCCCCAAAGCAGGTCTGGACAAGCTGTTCCATTCCAACTACATGAGCATCAGCATCTTCATTGCCATCGGCATTGCGGTGTTGATGTATGTGGTCCTGCAAAAGACCACCTTCGGCTATGAGCTGAAGGCCTGCGGCATGAACCGCAGCGCAAGCCAGTATGCCGGCATCAACGCCAAGCGGAACATCGTTCTTTCCATGGTGATCTCCGGCGCGCTGGCAGGCATCGGCGGCGGCCTTTACTTCCTGGCCGGTGCCGGCCAGTATGTGCTGGTCAAGGCCCTGCTGACCCGCGGCTTTGACGGCATCCCGGTGGCCCTGCTGGCAAACTCCCATCCCCTGGGCACCATCCTCAGCTCCTTCTTTATCAGCTATCTGAGTGTGGGCGGCAATGCGATGCAGCCCAACTTCTCCACCGAGACCATCAACATCATCATTGCTGTTATCATCTATCTGGCTGCGTTCAGCCTGCTGATGAAGAATATGCTGGCAGGTGTTGCACGGCGTAAAAAAGAAAAACAAAAGGAGGCGGGCAAATGATCACACTTGCAAACGTACTGAGCGGTACTATCATTTTTGCGGTGCCCCTTCTGCTGGTTGCCCTGGGCGGCATGTTCAGCGAGCGCAGCGGTGTTGTGAACATTGCGCTGGAAGGCATCATGGTGATCGGTGCGCTGATCTCCTGCTTCACACTGCGGGCCTTTGACCTTTCCGGCTTTGGCAAGCTGCATCCGCAGACGGCTGTTCTCATCGCCGTTCTGATCGCGGGCGTGTCCGGCATGATCTATTCGGTGTTCCTGGCGTTTGCGGCCATCAACCTGAAAGCGGACCAGACCATCGGCGGCACGGCTCTGAACCAGTTTGCGCCGGCCTTTGCCATCGTTCTGACCTGGGCCATTCAGGGCCAGGGCCAGAGCCAGATCCGCATCCCCACCTGGGTGCGCATCACCCGTGAGAGCATGGGCCTTGCAAAGGCGGAGCCCAGCTTCTGGAACAACCTGGTTTTCAAGTATTTTTACCTCACCACTCCGATCGCTGTTGTGCTGCTGCTTCTGGCCTGGTTCGTGATGTTCAAAACCAAGTTCGGCCTGCGCCTGCGGGCCTGCGGCGAGCATCCTCAGGCAGCTGACTCGGTGGGCATCAACGTGTACAAAATGCGCTATGCCGGCGTTATGATCGGCGGCTTTTTGGGCGGCATCGGCGGCCTTGCCTACACTTTGGCAGCGGGCAGCAGCTTCGGCTCCAGCGTGGCAGGCTACGGCTTCCTGGCTTTGGCTGTTATGATCTTCGGCAACTGGAATCCCTGGACCATCCTGGGCGGCTCCTTCTTCTTTGCGCTGTTCAAGGTGCTGGCTTCTTACAGCTCCAGCATTCCGTTCCTGCCCCAGTTCGAGGGCATCAAGCAGGCCAGCAACATCTACCAGATGCTGCCGTATGTGGTCACAATGATCGTTTTGATCTTCACCAGCAAAAAGAGCCGTGCACCCAAGGCGGAGGGTATCCCCTACGACAAGGGCAGCCGGTAAACATCTTGACTTTAACAAAAAGCGGTGTCCATTCGGGCACCGCTTCAGGCTGTCGAAAAAGTTCGACAGCCTCTGAAGGACACCGGGCGCACATTTTGCGCACAGCGCAAAAGCTGCTTCCCGGTTTCCCTCAGTACTCCTTTCCGGCGAAAAAAGGCCCTGTTTTGCGCACTGCGCACACAAAACAGGGCCTTTTTTCTGTCAGGGTGTTCTCATTCCCGGTACATGCCCGTGAATGAGAACGTATTTTATTGCATCCCTATTTCCGAATAGGGGTTTATCTACAAGCTGAAGCGGTGTCCATTCGGGCACCGCTTTTTTAAATTCGTAAACAATTTATGAAAGCTCTTGCTTTTTTGTGCAAAAAGAGTTATATTGAATTAGCACTCATAAGAATAGAGTGCTAAAACGGCTAAAACAAATTGACATAGAAAAGGAAGCGTTTTGAGCATGAAACAGTTCAAGGCAGAAAGCAAAAAGCTGCTGGATCTGATGATCAACAGCATTTATTCCAACAAAGAGATCTTCCTGCGGGAAATCATCAGCAACGCAAGCGACGCCATCGACAAGCTCTATTTCAAGAGCCTGACCGATCATTCCGTTACCACCCAGAAAGAGGATTATAAGATCCATCTGGCAGTCAACAAGGAAGACCGCACCATCACCGTTACCGATAACGGCATCGGCATGACCAAGGAAGAGCTGGAAAAGAACCTTGGCACCATTGCCCGCAGCGGCAGCGGCGATTTCAAGGCCGAGAACAAGGCCGACGATATCGACATCATTGGTCAGTTCGGCGTGGGCTTCTACTCCGCCTTTATGGTTGCCAGCCGTGTGACCGTTATCAGCCGTGCCTTTGGCAGCGACGAGGCCTGGAAATGGGAAAGCTCCGGCGCTGAGGGCTACACCCTCACCGAGGCCGAAAAGGATGAAGTCGGCACCAAGATCATTATGGTGATCAAGGAGAACACCGAGAGCGAAAATTACGACCGCTTCCTGGAAGAGTACACCCTGGTGGACATCGTGAAGAAGTACAGCGACTATGTGCGCTATCCCATCACCATGTACCGGGAAAAGAGCCGTGCAAAGGAAAAGCCCGCCGATGCCGGTGAGGATTATAAGCCCGAGTATGAAACCTACACCGAGCTGGAAACCCTCAACAGCATGGTCCCGCTGTGGAAACGCTCCAAGTCGGACGTGAGCGATGAAGAGTACAACGAGTTCTACAAATCCAAATTCATGGACTTCACCGACCCCGCCCGGGTGATCGTGAGCCGCACCGAAGGCACTGCGACCTACAATTCTCTGCTGTTCATCCCCGGCCGTGCGCCCTATGACTATTACACCCGTGAGTACGAAAAGGGCCTGCAGCTGTACGCTTCCGGCGTGCTCATCATGGAAAAATGCGCAGACCTTCTGCCCGATTACTTCAGCTTTGTGAAGGGCGTTGTGGACAGCCAGGACCTGAGCCTGAACATCAGCCGTGAAATGCTCCAGCAGGACGGCCAGCTCAAGCTGATCCGCAGCAGCCTGGAAAAGAAGATCAAAAACGAGCTGAGCTCCATGAAGATGAACGACCGGGAAAAGTATGAGGAGTTCTTTAAGAACTTCGGCCGCCAGCTCAAGTTCGGCTGCTATGCCGAGTACGGTATGCATGCCGACCTGCTCAAGGATCTGCTGCTGTTCTATTCCGCCAAGGAAAAGAAGCTCATCACCCTGGCCGAGTATGTGGAGAAGATGCCCGAAGAGCAGAAGTTCATCTATTACGCCGCCGGTGACTCTGCCGAGCGCCTGGCAAAGCTGCCCGCTGCCGAATTGGTTCTGGATAAGGGCTATGACCTGCTGCTGCTCACTGAGGATGTGGATGAATTCTGCCTGCAGGTGCTGCGCCAGTATGGCGAGAAGGACAAGGAGAAGGAGTTCAAGAACATCTCCTCCGGCGATCTGGGCCTGGAAACCGAGGAAGAAAAGAAGGCTGCCGAAGAAAAGAGCGAAGCCAGCAAGGAGCTGTTTGCAGCCATGAAGGAAGCTCTGGGCGAAAAGGTCACCGCAGTTCGGCTGTCCACCCGGCTCAAGAGCCACCCGGTGTGCATCACCAGCGAAGGCCCCGTCACCTTGGAGATGGAGCGCATCCTGAGCCAGATGCCCGGCTCTGAGGGCAACGCACCCAAGAGCCAGAAGGTGCTGGAGCTGAATGCCGACCACCCGATCTTTGCAACCCTCAAGGGCCTGCAGGAAGCCGGCGACAAGGAAAAGCTGGCAACCTATGCAGACATCCTGTACAATCAGGCACTGCTCATTGAGGGCCTGCCCATCGAAGACCCTGTGGCATACGCACAGTCTGTTTGCGAGCTGATGAAATAATTATAAAAATAAACTGCCCCGAAAGACCCGCAAAGGTCCGCCGGGGCGGTTTTTTGTTTTTTTAAAGCTCCTGCTTTTCTCGAACACGGATGCTGAAAAGCCAGCATGCCCCGAAAATCACCGGGCAGGCAAGAGCGCCGCATACAAGGAGCAGAGAGGCGTGGCTTTCGATCCAGAAAAGAAGACTCTCAAGCGGCAAAGAAGAGCTTAGGAACTGCAAAAGCACCAGAACGGCAACAGGCGAAACGCAGAGAATGGTAATGGCGATCCGGGCCTGTGCAGGGCCGAACTTATAGTTGAACAGAAGGGAAATGCCGCAAAAGGCAAGGCAGACAAGAAAAGTGGCCGAACAGCCGATCAGAAGCTCCGATGTAAGGGCGCCTTTGAAAAGAACAGGAATGATCCCAACCGCAAATCCAAGAACAAAACCCAAAACGGCAAGCAAAAGGATGAACAGAAAACGGGCGCTCACCACCTGCCGGCGGGAAACCGGCAGTGCGCAGGTGTAAAGATCCCATTTGCAGCCAAGCTCTGAATGGGAAAGCAAAAGACCGTAAAAGGTGAGCATCCAGCACAGGGCAATCGAAAGGCCCGGGGTAGCAAGGGAAAGAGCCGCGAAAAGCAGGATCAAAAAGGGAAACACTTTTCCATAAATTTTTCCGTAAAGCAAGAAATCCTTTGAAATGAGTCCTTTCATTCTGCATCCCTCCCGGCTAAAAAGCACATGATGTCTTCAAGAGAGGCTTTGTCCAGCACCGCATCCGAAAGCAGCGCCGCGGCCTTCTGCCGATCGTTCACCAGGGCCTCGGCACCCATGGCGGAGGTGCGCCGGGCGGCGATCAGCTCAGCGGGAAGGCTGTCCAGCTTGTCCTGCCCGGTGCGCAGCACCCCGTAACTTTCCCAAAGCTCCGGCGCATCCTTCTGGAACAAAAGCTGCCCCTTGTGAAGAAATACGATGGAATCGGCGATCTTTTCCAAATCGCTGGTGATGTGGGTGCTCAAAAGCACACTGTGACCTTCGTCCTGAATGAACTCCCAAAGCATATCCAGCACCTCGCCCCGCATGATGGGGTCAAGACCGCTGGTGGCTTCATCCAAAATCAGCAGGCTGGGGTGATGGCAGAGCGCCGCCGCCAGCCGCAGCTTGGAGCGCATGCCAAGGCTCAGGTCCTTGATCTGCTTTTTCTCCGGCAGAGAAAACCGGGATAAAAGCTCCTGCCAGCATTCTGCATCAAAGCCCGGCTGGATGCTGGCAAGGATGCGGCCCAGATGGCGGGCGGTGAGGATCTCAGGGAAAAACGAATCCGAGAAAACCACGCCGATCTGCTGCTTTACGGCGGCATCAAAGGGGGCATGGCCCAGCAGGCGGACTGAACCGCCATCCGGCTGGAATGCCCCTAAAATTGCCCGCAGGATGGTGGTTTTGCCGGCACCGTTTTCGCCGATCAACCCCACGATGCTGCCGCTTGGCACGGTAAAGCTCACGTTTTCAAGGGAGAAATCCGGGTAATGCTTGCACAGCCCGGTTACTTCAATGGCATTTTGCATGGAATCAGTCTCCTTCCAGTAAAAAGGTCAGTGTTTCCAAAACCTCCTGTTTGGGGATGCCGCCTGCGGCTGCCAGAGCGAGCGCTTCATTCAGCTTCTCCTCCACCTTTTTCAGGGTTTCCTCCCGGTGCAGCTGGGGATTCTGGGCGGCCACAAAACAGCCTTTGCCCGGCACTGTGTAAAGGAAACCTGCCTTTTCCAGATCTTCATAGGCACGTTTGGTGGTGATAACGCTGATGCGAAGCTCTTTTGCCAAAAGCCGGATGCTGGGCAGGGCCTCGTTTTCCTTCAGGCGGCCGTCCAGAACAGCGCCGGTGATTTGTTCGGCGATCTGTTCATACAGAGGTTTTGGGCTGGAATTGCTGATGTAGATCTCCATCAGGAACATCCTTTCAAGTGATTGAGTGTATATCGGACTGTACATATCCGATATACACAGTATATACACAGATATACACACTGTCAACTGTTTTTTCAAAAAAAGCCCGGAGAACTGAACTCTCCGGGCAAAGGGGCTTACTTTAAAAAGAAGCGGACCAGTTTTTCTTTTTGCGTTGTAAAGGGGAAATACCGCATGGGAAGATCCAGCCAAAGCGCCTTTTTCACCATGCTTTTTTCATGGCTGAACGCAAGAAAGCTGCGCTCGCCGTGATAGCTGCCCATGCCGCTGGAACCCACACCGCCAAAGCCCATGTGGTGGCTGGCAAGATGGATGATGGTATCATTTACACAGCCGCCGCCAAAGCTGCACCGGCTCAGGACTGCGTTTTCGGCGGAGCGATCCCGGGTGAAGAGGTAAAGTGCCAGCGGCTTTTCGCGGCTATTTACAAAATGGATGGCTTCTTCCAGGTCTTGCACCGGCAAAATCGGCAGGATGGGCCCAAAGATTTCTTCCTGCATGAGCTTGCAGTGAGCCGAGCCTTCCACCAGGGTGGGCTCCACCCAGCCGGAACGCTCGTCCGCCCGGCTGCGGCCGCCGTACAGGATGGTTTCGCCTTCCAAAAGGCCGCACAGTCGATCAAAGTGGTGGCGGTTCACAATGCGCACAAAATCCGGGTTGTGAAGCGGGTCCGGCCCAAGCATGGCCGCAAATTCCTTTTGCAAAAGAGCGGTGAGCGGCTCTTTTACCGAAGCATCCACCAGAACGTAGTCTGGGGCAACACAGGTCTGGCCGGCGTTCAGCAGCTTGCCAAAGGCAATGCGCCGGGCAGTGAGCGGGAGGTCGGCGGTTTTGTCCACGATCACCGGGCTTTTGCCGCCCAGCTCCAGCAGTACCGGGGTCAGGTGAGCGCTGGCTTTTTCCATCACGATGCGGCCAACCGAAGTGCCGCCGGTAAAAAAGATAAAGTCAAAGCGTTCGTCCAGAAGGGCGCTGCTGGTTTCGCGGCCGCCCTCCGCCACGGTGACCCATTCCGGCGGGAACACCGCTGCGATCATTTTGGCAAGGGCCCGGCTCACGGCAGGCGCATCCTCACTGGGCTTTATGATCGCACAGTTCCCGGCGGCCACCGCCCCGATGAGCGGATCAAGGCACAGCAGCAGCGGATAGTTCCAGGGTGCCAGAATGAGGGTGAGGCCGTAAGGCTCGTGCAAAAGAAAGCTGCGGGCGGGGAATTGGGCAAGGGGAGTGGGCACCCGCCTGGGCTTTGCCCATTTTGTTAAACTGCGGATGGTGTAATTCAGTTCATCCAGTATAAGGCCGATCTCGCACAAATAGCTTTCAAACCCGGATTTGTTCAGGTCCTCCTGCAAGGCACTTTTGAGCGAGTCTTCTTCCTTTTGAATGTAGGCCTTGAGGGCCTTGAGTGCATCCAGCCGGGTTTTGACCGGCAATGTTTTGCCGCTTGAAAAATAAGAACGCTGGCGTTCGGTCAGCGAATGGATCTCCATAATGCAAAACCTCTTTTCACCCGGAAGCGCCCGGGAAGCTTTTTTCAATATGAGTATAGCACAGAAAGAAACGGAGGAATATAAAAAAACAGCCTCCGCTTTTGCGGAGACTGTGATTTTGGCAGGGGCAGAAGGATTCGAACCCTCGGCACGCGGTTTTGGAGACCGCTGCTCTACCAGCTGAGCTATACCCCTTTATTTTCGAGTGCCTTATTAGTATACGGAAAAATGAGGGAAAAGTCAATAGGGAATTTGAAAAAATTCGACAAGAAAAAGTTTTTGAAAAAATGAAAGAAAAGTGTTGACAAGTGCTCTTTTACGCGATATAATAAACAGCGTCGCCAATGCGATGTGGCCCGGTAGTTCAGTTGGTTAGAACGCTAGCCTGTCACGCTAGAGGTCGTGAGTTCGAGCCTCATCCGGGTCGCCATATGCTGCTATAGCTCAGTTGGTAGAGCGCATCCTTGGTAAGGATGAGGTCTCCAGTTCAAATCTGGATAGCAGCTCCATAAAACACCCTGAAAGCTCTGCTTTCAGGGTGTTTTGCTATGTGTGCAGATACAAAAGCGACTAAAAAACCGTGGTGTAAATAAGAGCGTGATTTCTGACTCACACTCTTTTTATGTTGCGTTTTTAAATCTTTTGCAGGATCCCTTCAATCAGTTTAACCGCTTTTTCTTTACGCGCATCGTCCTGCAGCCATTTGATGATCCGGCAGACATTGGGATACTGAAACAGGTCACAGATTCCCTTGAAATAAGGAAGCATTTCCTTCTCCAAAGGATTCAGAGAATAATTTGCCAAAATCACATTCAGATACTCAGACTGCTTGGCATCCATGTGGGACAGAATTTCAGAGACACTCATTTTATCAAACTCTTCTGTTGAAGCAAACCAGTTTGTTTCGTTGACAAATTCGTTGACATTGACATCAGTACCGGACAGATTGAAATCGATCAGTCCTGCGAAATGATTATCCTTTTGCAGGTAATTCGTACAATTAAGGTCCCCTTGATAGACACACCGGGGCAGCTTTCGAAAATTCTTTTGGATCTCTTTGCGAAGCCGTTCATTGAATGCTGCCACATTGGCTGCCAAAGAAGGAAGGCCTGCCTGGGTCAGGTGATCGATCAGCAGATTGGCATTTGCCTGCTTTTCGTCGATTCCCTCCTGTGCATCCAAAGGGGATAATTCAAACAGACTCCACATATCGTAGGTTTGTGAAAGATCAACTCCGGAGTATCTTTCGGCCAACGATCCCAAATGGGCAATGACCTCTTTGCGCTCTATCTGATCATCCCGTTCACAGACAGGATAGATAGCGAACTCCTCTAAAAAGCAGCTGCACTGCTGACCATTCAATTCGTATTGGCAAGACAGTGCACCGGATACCGTTGGAATCATGCGAGGACAGTAGACACCGATTGAACGGTATCGCTCAATCAGTCTGTTGATTTCCTGTAACCGCTCTTCCCAAATTGAGCCTGCAGAATGAAGCTTCAACACATAACGGTCATCCAGTATATAATTCAGGCGTTTGTCGTTTTCACTATGGGAGGTATCATAAAAAGCAGTTACTTTCTGAAATGTCAGACCAAATACTGCTAGGATTTTCTGTATTTCTTCGGTTTGCATTACGTCATCTCCAAATCACTTTTGAATATATTGGATTTATTTTTTAGCCTAGGAAATTTGTTGTCGAAAAACATGGATGTTTCCAATGAAGATCAGGATCGTCAGCTTCCGTCCTTGCAAACCCTCAGCGATCCTCTTTCTGCTTTTTGTCCATGCCACGCAAAGAGCGACATCAAATTTTCCTTTTGAAAATTTGCAAGAACTTACCCTGTAAATACATCTGTTAACTCATTGATCGACTCAATTGTCAGATCTGCAAATTCTGCTCCATATTCTTTGGGCTGACAAGAAGCCAGGCCTGTGCGGACCCAAACCGTTTGCATCGCCAATTGCTTTGCCGGAACAATGTCGTTATCCAAGCGATCCCCGATCATCGCGGCATTACATGGTTCACATTGTGCCATGGAGAGTGCTTTTTCAAATATTATTGGATCGGGTTTTGAAGCTCCCATTTCGGAGGATGATGCAATGATGCTGAAATAATCGGCGATGCCCCAATGGCTTAACCGATCGGCTAAGCCAGGAGCTTGATTTGCAATAATTCCCAGTTTGTACCCGCGATTCCTCAAGTATTCCAGCACACTGGTTACAGTAGGGTATAACCGCTCGTCTTCCGTGTGCCAGGGTGTCTTCATCAGCCCATAATAGGAAATAATTTCAGAATTGCCGTCAAGACCATCCTGCGCAAACTCTAAACGCTTATTATAGACTTCCTCGAATACCAATGCAGTTCCTGCAATCATATCTTTGATACGGTGATCATAGGCAGCTTCTTCATCGATCAGCGTAGAGCCAATGTCGAAGAACAGCCACTGTATGTTTTCAGTCCAGCATTTGTTATCCATGATCACACCCCCACTTTAGTATATGATACAGATAAGGCGCAGGCTTCGGCCTGCGCCTTATCTGCGGACTCATGTTAATCGTATTTTAACAATGGCCATGCTGACCAAAGCTTCTGTTTTTTCTCAAAAACGTAATACATATACATGAATCTTTACCGCTTTTGGCTAAATTGGATTTATCATACCATCGCAAAGCGGATGTGTCAAGAAAGCCCCTGTCTGTGGATGGTGAAGTTTTTTGCCAAGCTGGAGCATTGAAAAAAGCGGATTTTTCTTTGTTTACAGGCAAAGCCGATTTTATGCAGGAGGCTGCACCCCAAGCGAGGAAAAACGATCATTGTCACTTTGACCCGCACCCTGCCCCATACAAGAAAGAAACAGAGAATGCCGGATGAAAATTCATACGCCGGACAGAAGATTTGCCGGATTAAATTTTCATATGAATTCATACCGAAGAAAAATGCTGGTTTGTATAATTGTACTTTTCGTGTACCATACAGAAAACTTGAATTTGCCCCCGAAAACAGGTGCTGAGGCTTGGGCGAAGTGAAGAAATAAGTGTTACTTTCAGCGCGCGCAATGGCATGATTCCGGACACTGTTTGACATCAAAACGGAGAGTTACAAATTTGGAGAAAAAAGTGCAAAAAAATCTTAGAATGCTGTCAGCTTTGTGGAGAGTGGAAAGAATACTGCACCAAATGCAGTATAAATAGGGAAGATGTGTTAGAAAAATGAACAAATTGCATACAAACTCAGAAAAACAGACCATCCAAAATGCGTCTGCTGTGCGGATTTACAGCACTGCAAAAGTTGACCTTTGCAGTGCTATAAACTATAATCATTAACATGTGCAGGAGAGAAATGCATTCGGATATTAAAAATGCATGGATTTGTACTTTTGAACAAAGTGAAAATCGGATCTGTAAAGACGGAGTGCAGGAGTTTTTATGCTTGTGCTGTTTCATGATCAGCAGATCGCTTCCCAGCACAAGGGGCTCCATATGGGCTCAACTTTGGGGTATTGCAGATATAACAAATGCGGCAAAGCCAAACAAACGGCGTAAAAATATGCTATATTAAGAAAGAAAGAGGGATACTGGTGGCGAATCAAACGGTAAATCCTTGCGGTAGTGAGCTTGATGTGCCTGTGCTCAAAATCAGCGAAGGAAAAGGATATTTGTTCTGTAAGCGGCTTTTTGATATTTTGGCCAGTCTTGCAGCGTTGATCGTGCTCAGCCCTTTGTTCGTAATTTTGGCAATACTTATTTTTATGGATGATCCCAAAGGAAGCCCTATTTTTAGTCAGGACAGAGTAGGGAAAAACGGAGAGGAATTTAAGTTTTACAAATTTCGAAGCATGGTGACAAACGCAGAAGAGCTGTTGGAGTCATTGAAGGAACAAAATGAAATGGATGGTCCTGCCTTTAAAATGAAGGATGATCCCAGAATCACCCGAATTGGTAAGTTCATCCGCAAAACAAGTTTGGACGAGCTGCCGCAGCTTTGGAACGTTTTGAAAGGCGATATGAGTATAGTCGGCCCCCGTCCGCCGATCCCCAAAGAGGTGGCTGAATATAACGAGTACCAGATGCTGCGGCTCTCGGTTCGTCCGGGGCTTACCTGCATCTGGCAGGTGCAGCCCAAGCGCAACGACCTCACCTTCGATGAGTGGGTCGCACTGGATATAGAGTATATTGAACATCGGAATTTCCTTCTGGATATGCAGCTGATCTTGAAAACGGTTGGCTGCATGTGCGCAGGGGAAGGAAGATAATCAAAATGAAAGATTGATGCGTGAATATAATAAAGCAGGAGCTCGAAATTCTTTTGAGCTCCTGCTTTATTGCATAAAGAAAATCGCCCGCTGGACGAGTGATTTGAAAGAAACATTCCGGCAGCAATGAAGAAAGAAAAACAGCAGAAGCAGAAGCGGCCCAGGCCATGTGCGGATGTTTCTGGAGCGTTTTGTTAAAATATCGGTTTCCGATATATAAATTAAGAGGCTTCGGGTAAAATCAGAGAGCTGACTTCTTTATAATAGGAAGAAGCAAAAGGCAGACTGGAAAATTTATGGGGAAAATTTAAAAATAGGGTTGACAAACCCTGAATGATTGGATATAATAATACACGTCGCCAATGCGATGTGGCCCGGTAGTTCAGTTGGTTAGAACGCTAGCCTGTCACGCTAGAGGTCGTGAGTTCGAGCCTCATCCGGGTCGCCATATGCTGCTATAGCTCAGTTGGTAGAGCGCATCCTTGGTAAGGATGAGGTCTCCAGTTCAAATCTGGATAGCAGCTCCATAGCAAACACCGCTCAAGTCCAACGGCTTGAGCGGTGTTTTTTTGTAAAAACAGCTGATTCGAGCCCTGGCCATTGTCAAAGCAGCGTTTGCCGTGTATAATAAAGTACTAAAAGGCCGGGCGGCCCACATTGCCCGGCGGGAAGAGGGAAAAGTATGAAGAAGGTTCCTTTCCTGGACTTGGAAAAAGCACAGGAGATCATTGCGGACGTACCCACTCCGTTTCACATTTACGATGAAAAGGGCATCCGGGAAAATGCCCGTCGGCTGTACAAGGCATTCAGCTGGAACAAAGGCTTTAAAGAGTATTTTGCGGTTAAAGCCACTCCGAACCCGTATATCATGAAGACCCTGCAGGAAGAGGGCTGCGGCGTGGACTGCTCCACCTATACCGAGCTGCTGCTCAGCGAGGCCTGCGGCTTCAAAGGGCACAATATCATGTTTTCTTCCAATGTGACCCCTGTGCAGGATATGCAGAAGGCGTATGAGCTGGGGGCTTACATCAATCTGGATGATTACACCCATGTGGAGTTCCTGGAGCGGGTTGCCGGCATTCCGGAAACAGTCTGCTGCCGGTACAATCCGGGCGGCATGTTCAGCCTGGGCAACGGCATTATGGACAACCCCGGCGAAGCCAAATACGGCATGAGCGAGGTCCAGATGGTGAGCGCTTTCAAAAAGCTGATGGCGAAGGGCGCAAAGAAGCTGGGCATCCATGCCTTCCTTGCCAGCAACACTACTTATAATGAATATTACCCCACCCTGGCCGGAATTTTGTTCGAGCTGGCGGTGCGCCTGCACGAGCAGACCGGCGCCGAGATCGCGTTCATCAACCTGTCCGGCGGCGTGGGCGTAGATTATGCACCCTATCAGCCCAAGAGCGACATTGAGGCGATCGGTGAGGGCGTGCGCAAAAAGTTTGAAGAGATCCTGGTTCCTGCGGGTCTGGGGGATGTGGCCATCTTTACCGAGCTGGGCCGTTTCATGCTGGCTCCTTACGGCCATCTGGTATCCACTGTTCTGCACGAAAAGCACATCCAGAAGGACTATATCGGTCTGGATGCCTGCGCCGCAAACCTGATGCGCCCCGCCATGTACGGCGCATATCATCACATCACCGTGCTGGGCAAGGAAGAAGAGCCCTGTGACCGGATTTACGATGTGACCGGCGGCTTGTGCGAAAACAACGACAAATTTGCGGTGGACCGTCCGCTGCCCAAGATCGAGGTTGGTGACATCCTGGTGCTGCACGATACCGGCGCTCACGGCTTCTCGATGGGCTATAACTACAACGGCAAGCTGCGCAGTGCAGAGGTGCTTCTGAAAGAGGATGGCAGCCACCAGCTGATCCGCCGTGCGGAAACACCGGCTGATTATTTTGCGACTTTGGACTGCACCCCCTTCTGGAAGCCGCTTTCTGAAATCGACTGACCCTTTTACCACCGGCATGGGAACGGGAGTCCCGGCCGAAAGGAGCTGTTTTCAATGGAAAAACGCATTGCGATCTGTCCCGGAAGCTTTGACCCCATCACGCGCGGGCATTTGGATATCATTGAGCGGGCGGCGGGCCTGTTTGATGAGGTGATCGTGCTGGTAATGGTAAACAGTACCAAAACGAATACCGCCTTTACCCCTTCAGAACGGGTGGAAATGGCCCGCAGGGTCACTGCCCATATCCCCAATGTGACGGTGGATTTTTCCGGCGGCCTGCTGGCAGATTACGCGCGGGAAAAGGGTGCCTGCACCCTGGTGAAGGGTCTGCGGGCGGTCACGGACTTTGAGTATGAGTTCCAGATGGCACTTACCAACAAAAAGCTCAACCCCAAGCTGGAAACCCTGTTTTTAACAACCGATATCCGGTACGCCTACCTTTCCAGCTCCATTGTGCGGCAGGTTGCCAGCTTCAATGGGGATATTTCGGAGTTTGTCTGCTCGGAGATCCTGGAGGAGATCCAGGCGCGTCTGGCCCCGAAAACTGAACAGGCCCAGCCGCTTGCGTAAAAAACGGCAGCTTTGCCGCTGACCCCAAATGCAAAACGGAGTGTATCCAAAGTGATACACTCCGCTTTTTTGCTTGCATGGGTTTTGGCGGATGCTTTTATTGCAGCCGCCGCTGGAATTTATTTCCCCAAAAAATATTGGTCTTGGGGATGGTCGCTGGAGGTGCTGCATCTGGCCTTGTTCATTCGGCGAATGCTTTTTTGCAAAGACAAAAGCGAAGCGGATTTTCCATCGGTCTTTAAAGTTCAAACGCAAAAGGGCTGTTTCCGTATTGACAATTTGAGATTACGGTGGTAAACTCAAAACAAGATTACAAATGTAAACTCAAAAGGAGGGGTCATCATGCAAAAGAAAATCCAGATCAGTGACAGTGAGCTGCCCATTATGCAGGCTCTGTGGGAAAAGGGGCCTTCCACATCGCCGGAGATCTTTGAAGGGATGGACAAAAACACCAGCACCCTGAAAACTCTGCTGAAACGCCTGGTGGATAAGGGGGCGGTGCAGGCAGAAGAGATCAATTCCCGGAACTACCGATACCGGGCTTTGGTCACAGAAAAGGAATATGTAAGCTCGGCACGAAAAAACTTTTTGCGCACGGTGTTTGGCGGCTCCCGGGAAAAGCTGCTGCTCAATTTTGTAAAGGAAGAGCACGTCACCCGCCAGGAGCTGGAAGATTTGATGGAACTCATTGAGGAGGAGTGAAGATGCGCACTTTCCTGGGTGAACTGAACAGGCTGGCCTATGTGCTGGCCCCGGTGTTTTATAAACTGGTTTGGATGTCGCTTACAGCGGTTTTGCTGGGTGGTGTGCTGCTGGCTGTGCGCAGGGTCTGGGATAAAAAGATCCCGCCCGTTTGGAAAAGCATTCTGTGGGGGCTGGTGCTGCTTTGCCTGCTGGTGCCTTATCGGGTGAGCAGCCCCTTTTCACTGGCCGGCAAGCTGACCCCTGTGGCCGAGATCTCCTACCGGGAAGAATATGACCGGGTGCACCGGCAGGCGCATTCAGCCCTTGAACAGGCGGCAGAGCCGGAAATGGCCCAGGCAGAGGATCTTGCCGAAAAAGAGGAGAAGCTGTATCTGAAATCGGCCTTTTTTGATGTGGCGCTGCCGCTGTGCTGGGGGATCGGTGCTGCCGCTGCTCTGGTGTGGCTTGCGGCCAGTCATCTCAGCTTTGCAAGGCAGCTGAAAAAGGGAGAGCCGGACCCAAACCCGGAGCTGACAAGGGAATGCTGCCGAGCTTTGGGCATTCGGCGAAAGCTTTCCGTGCAGATCCAGCCGGAGCTTGGCAGTCCGGCACTGGCAGGCATTTTCCGGCCCCGCATCCTGCTGCCCCGCTATGCCGGCCGGATGCAGCCGGATACGCTTCGGTATGTGCTGCTTCATGAAATGGGGCACTACAAACGAAAAGATCTGTGGGTGAACGAGCTGCTTTTGGTTTTGCGGTGCGTTTACTGGTTCAACCCCCTGCTGTGGGTGCTGCTTCGGGCCATGCGGGAGGATATGGAGGTTTTGAACGACAGCTATGTGCTGCGGCAGATAGGTCCCGAAGAGGAAAAGCCTTACGCAAAGTCTCTGGTGGAGGTGCTGGGCCGGGCGCAGGAGCTGCCGCTTGCCCCCCGCCTTGTGACCATGACCGACGGCGCAAAGAATGTGGAAAGGAGAATTAGCATGATAAAAACAAAGACCTTTTTCCAAAAGCACAAAATGGCTTTGGGCGCAGGATGCCTGGTGCTGGCCGGGATGCTTGCGGTGCTGTTTTTGACCGGCGGCACCCTTACAGAAGAGCAGGCGGCTGAAAAGCTGGTGGAAAGCATCCAATACGAAAAGGGTGTGATCTCGTTTACGGTCCCCAAAGGCTATGAGCACCCGGAAGACTGGAACATTCTTGTGAGCGGCCGAAGTGTTTTCACGGATGGGATGAGCATGAGCGTACACCTTTTGCAGGAGGAAGCCCAGCAGGGCTGGGAACCGGGCAAAACCTACCAGATCGACACGGTGGGCATGGGGTACGAAGAGCTGATGCTGGATGTTTATCTGCCGCCGGATACGGAAAGAAGCGAGGACCTTCTGAGCTATGTGAAATACGATCCGTCCCAGCCGCTGGAGCGCACAGTTACAGAGGGGATGAAAACCCAGATGACCGAGTTTCAGCAGGCGGGCCAAAAGCTGGAAAAGAATTTTGTTTTGGCAAGATCGCAGGAGCAGGAAGAAGGCGGGCTTCGCTATGAACTGATAATGAATGAAGGGTTCCGGGTAAAGGGCGAGGACCTGGCGCCGGGAGGGCCTGTTCAGATGGGAGACAATTATATCGGTTACTGCGAACTGCGGGCGCTGAAAGGGGAAACTTTAGCTGGACAGTGCTTCTTCCCGGAGCTTCTGTATTTTCAGCAGGTGCCGTTTGAACTCTCGGTAAGAGATTACAATCAGGATGGGATGCCGGATGTCACGCTGGCTCAGTGGCTGGGTTCATCCTTGCAGAGCGTAAACATCTTTACCTGTGATGAAAACGGTTCCTTCCGAAGCTTGACACCGGAGGGCGGGGCAGCGATAACCTGGCAGGACAACCGGTTCTCTTCTCCCATTGAGCAGCAGCCGGATGGAAGTCTGGTCCTTCCGGTCTGGAACAATGCAACAGATGAAATGGAATATGACAGCCTTTCCTGGAACGAGAAAACAGGCAGATACGAATAAAAGGAGAGCTGCGGGAAAAGAGATTTTTGCATCCGGCAAATCTCCCCAAAAGCAAGGGGCTCTTTCCTTGACAAAACTTTTCGCTTCCAACATAATGATAATATCATCACAAAGTCCGGCCGTGAAATAGAAGCGGGAGCATAAAATCAGGGCTTTGATGAAAAATGCAAGCACAGCCTTTTGAAGGATAGAGATGGAAACATGGAAAAGGGCTTGCGGTTGGGAGGAAAATCGTGAAAAGAGGAGTTGGCTTCATACTTGCGGTGTTACTGGCGTTTTCGGTGGTTGGATGTTCCGGCAGCGGTGCGCCCAATGGCCAGGCAGAAACCGGCAAAGAAGAGCCGGTGATCGAAACACCCTTTGAAGGGCATGCCCTTGTTTGGGACGACCCGGAGGTGGAAGATGCGGTGCGGGCGGCTTTGAATAAGCCCGAGGGAGAGATCCTGGGAGAGGAAGCCGCTGCGGTGAAGTCGATCCTTCTGCCGGAAAGAGACATCTGGGATCTGCGTGATTTCAAATATCTTGTGGGGCTGGAAGAACTGGATGTTTCCGGCAATCACCTGCGCGACCTTTCCGGCATTGAAGGCCTTTCAAAGCTGAGGGTCCTGAACATTTCCGGCAATCAGCTGCGTGATCTTTCGGGCCTGGAAGGGCTTTGCGGGCTGGAAGAGCTGACAGCTGAAAAAAACATGATAGAGGATCTTTCCCCACTGTCCGGGCTGCATACGCTTCAAAAACTGGACCTTTCGGAAAACCGCATTACCGATCTTTCACCGCTTGCCGGGCTTGATGCGCTGCAGGAGCTGGATCTTTCGGTGCCATGGGAATATTCGGACGACCGACTGGCGTATGAGTACCTGTGCAATGATCCGGTAAGTCTTGCGCCGCTTTCCGGCCTGGGAAAACTGAACACATTGTGCCTGGATGGCCTGGCACTCACAGATCT
The DNA here is from genome assembly GCA_020025635.1 of Allofournierella sp. Classification (GTDB taxonomy): domain Bacteria; phylum Bacillota; class Clostridia; order Oscillospirales; family Ruminococcaceae; genus JAHHRU01. The sequence goes on along the minus strand of JAHHRU010000004.1, from coordinate 72,944 downwards.
TTCTGAAATTGAAGAGCTGGCTTCGCTTACCGTGCTGAAGGCACGGGATATGCCGGTGCTGGACAAAGGCAGCGGCGTGTTTCCGAAAAATCTGGAAGAACTGGATCTTACCGGCACAAAACTTTCCGTGACTGAAAATCTTGGAAAGCTGACAAAGCTGAAAAAGCTGGCAATGGGACGTGCGGACGATTTTGCGTTTTTGCAGAACCTTACCGGGCTGACCGAACTGTATCCAGCCAAGAATGCGGCCAAAATCCCTTCACAGTTTGCCGGCCTGACCAATCTTACCGCTTTTGATGCAAACTGCTTTGATGAGAGCAGCTGCGATTTGGCAGAGGTCTGCGCGGTTCTTTCCGGGATGAAGGAGCTTCGGGTGCTGCACACCCCGTGGAGCTATTTGCAGGCAGTGCCCGATCTGCAAAAACTGGAAGAGGTCCACACATCTCCCCGCGGATATTTTGTGGAAGACGGGTACAAAGAAGCCGATGCGATGCTTTTGGCAGAGCTCGCAAAGCTGCCGCAGTTGCGTGTTCTGGGGCTTGAAGGGGGAAATCTGTCTCTTGATTTTTCCCTTCTTGCCGGATCGCCGCTGGAGATGCTTTCCATCGAAGATTCGAGCAGGATCGAAAATATCGCACCCCTTGCACAGCTTACTGGCTTAAAAGAACTGAATTTTAAAAACACCGGCCTTGAGGGCACAGACATTTCTGTGCTTTCCAGCCTGCCTGCGTTGAAAAAGCTTGCGCTTACCCAATGCGATTTGGAGGCACTGCCCGAATTTCCCAAAGAAAATTCGCCGCTGGAGGAACTGCTCCTGGACGAAAATCCCATTGGAAAGCTGCCGGATCTTTCCGCTTTCCCGCAGCTGCGCAAGCTTTCTTTGCAGGAAACGGACGTTTCTGATATCACAGGGCTTGCGGGGCTCACCCAGCTGGAGGAGCTGCAACTTATCCCTAGCAGCGCGGCGGTTGTGGAAAATATCGAATTTTTCGATTTGATGCCGCTTGCCGGGCTGACAAAGCTGCAAAAGCTGGAAATTTCGCCCTGCCAGGATCTCAGCTTCCTTTCCGGTCTGACCGATCTGAGAGAACTGATGCTGGACTGCGGCACATCAAAACCCAGCCTTGCGCCGCTTGCCGATCTGACGAAACTGGAAACGCTGGCTTTGTATCACTGCGAAACGGATTCCCCGCTGCCGGATCTTTCAAGACTGGAAAATTTGCGGACATTGGAATTGATCTTCATGAACGGAAATGCTTTTTCCAATCTTTCCGGAATTTCCGGGCTGCCTGCGCTTGAAGAACTGGTGATGATGACAGGAGGCGGCTTATACAAGGAAGAGGCCTATGATGAAGCGGGGAATTTGACCACAACGCTCGATCTTCCCGCTGTTTCCACGCTGCCGAAGCTGAAAAAACTCAGCTTTGATTATGTGCGCGTTGCCGACTATGCTCCGCTGGCCTCTCTCGGCCGCTTGAGGGAGATCGAGGCCTATGAATGTGAGCTCCCGGAGCAGAAGGTGTTTACCGGGCCGGCAAGTCTGCGCCGGCTTTCGGGCCTCAGCGCACCGCCGCAGGATATGGCAGCCCTCACCGGACTGCGCAGTGCCTCGATCACGATCACTCCTGCCGAATGCACCAGCTGTGAACCGATCAACGCCCTGCCCAATCTTACAGAGCTGGAGCTGAATGTTTTCATGTCCAGCATGGAAGGAACGCTGAACTCCGAAAGCATCAAAAAGGTGAAGGTCAATGGAACGATCCAGGATCTGAATTTCCTGAGCGGCCTGCCAAAGGTGGAAGAGCTGGATGTATCGGATACCGCAGTGGGGGACCTTTCGGCCTTTTCCGGCCTTACCTCCTTGAAGGTGCTCAAGGCGAATGCATTTGAACGGAGGAAGCCTGCGGATATGCCTCAGGATGAAAATGGGGTCCCTTATCCGAAGATCCGTGATCTTTCGCCGCTGTCCGGGCTCAGTGAACTTGCGGAGCTGGATCTGGCTTATAACCAGATCAGCGATCTTTCGCCGCTGAAAAACCTTGGCAAACTGCGGCTTTTGTGTGTGGACGGCAATTCCATTACCAATCTCTCGTCACTGGCGCCCATGTCCGGCTTGAGGGTGCTCTCGGCACAAAGCGGAGTGGGAGAAGGAAATCCGAACAATGCCTATGTAAACAATATCAGCGGTTTCGAGGGCATGACCGGGCTTTGCTGCCTGGATCTTGGCTGGAACCAGATTTCGGATGTGAGCGCACTGGGAACACTGACAAGGCTTCGTTCACTGAAGCTGTACCCGGAATATAATTTTGCCGGCGTTGCGGACCCGACACCGCTGCTTGGGCTTGGCCGCATTGAAGCAGGAGGTTTTCAAACAACGGATGCGGAAAAAGGCGAACAGGTGGAAAAGAGCACAGGGCTTTCCAGCATCCGCAAATGGTGAGGATGCTTTGTGCATCATCGTTTATAAAAAAACAGAAGCGGAAGGCCAAGCCTTCCGCTTCTGTTTTTGGTTTTGCAGAGTGAAAGAAAACACGCTGTTAAGCTTGCTTTTGAAAATCATGGAGTCAGATGCTTTCAGTGCACTCTTTTTAAATGGCAGCTTTGAGTTAAAAAATGCTTTCGGTGATAAAGCCGCCGCCCATTACGATGTCGCCGTCATAGAAAACGGCACTCTGGCCGGGGGCCGGGGCGCGGGCAGGCTCAGAGAAGGCCACAGTGTCCACGCCGTCAAAATGGCAGGCGGCAGGCTGGGCTGCACTGCGTACCTTTACGGTGTAACTGCCGGCGGGCAGGGGCTTGCCGTCCGGGGTGGCAATGTCCCGCAGCTTCATGCCGCTGAAAAACTCCTCGCCGGCCCAGCCCAGGACCACATCTCCGTTTTCGCAAATGGCCTTGATGAAAGCGGGCTTGCCCAGGGCAAGGCCCAGCCCTTTGCGCTGGCCCAAGGTGTAGTGCAGGACACCCTGATGGGGCCCCAGGTCCTGGCCGTCCGGCCCGATGAAACGGCCGGCCTTGCCTTCAAAGCCGCGCTTGGTGATGAAGGATGCATAATCGCCGTCAGGGATGAAGCAGATCTCCATGCTGTCCGGCGTATCGGCGCAGGGCAGGCCCAGGCCACGGGCAATCTCCCGGATGTCCTCCTTTTCAAAATCACCCAGCGGCAGGCACAGCCGGGAAAGGATCGACTGGTCCAGCCGGTAAAGCATGTAGCTTTGGTCCCGTGCGGTGCTGGCGGCACGGCACAGCTTGTAAACACCCGGCTCGGTTTCTTCCACTCGGGTGTAGTGGCCGGTGGCAATGAAAGGGATGCCCAGTTCATCGGCCCGCTGTGAAAGCAGCTTCATTTTGACACCGGGGTTGCACAGGACACAGGGGTTCGGGGTGCGGCCGGTGCAGTATTCCCGGCAGAAGGGTTCGACCACCAGTTTGTTGAATTCTTCGGACGCATCGATCACTTCCAGCGGGATGCCAAGCGAATCGGCGGCCCGGCGGGCAGCCGCCACGGCGCCTTCATGGGCATCGGAAAAACGGATGACCGCACCGGTCACGGCAAAGCCCTGATCCCGCAGGATGTGAACGCAGACGGCACTGTCCACACCGCCGGAAAGACCAACCAGGATCTTGTCCTGGGTCTCATAGGTGGAGAACTGACTGCCGGGGAATAAAATATCACTCATAGATCTGATCGCTCCTTAGCATAAAGGTCAGGCCTGACGGCCGCCGTATTTTTTGCTCTGCTCAACGGCCAAACGGTCGCAGCGCTCGTTTTCCGGGTGGCCGGCATGGCCTTTGATCCACACATAGCGGATCTGGTGCTGCTCGGTAAGCTCCAGAAGGCGGGCCCAGAGATCGGCGTTGAGGGCGGGGGATTTGTCGGATTTTTTCCAGCCGCGGGCACGCCAGCCCTTGGCCCAGCCTTTTTCCAGGCCGTCGATCACATAGCGGGAGTCGCTGCAAAGGGTGATCTCGCAGGGCTCACGCAGGCATTCCAGCGCCCGGATAAAGGCGGTAAGCTCCATCCGGTTGTTGGTGGTTTCCGCTTCGCCGCCGGAAAGCTCCTTTTCGTGCTGCTTATAGCGCAGAACGGCACCCCAGCCGCCGGGACCGGGGTTCCCGCTGCAGGCACCGTCGGTAAAAATTTCGATCTGTTTCATTTGCTTCCTCCATGGGAAAAACTTGATACCATATTATTATATCTGCTTTTTATCGATCTAACAAGGGGATAAGCAGTTGCACTTTTGGTCATACTGTGGAAACAGAGCGGCGATTTTATTGACAAGGCCAGCGGCCAGGGGGTATAATAATTACAACTTTTAGGCTGGATAGTTTGTCGGCCTAAACTGTGTACGGTCGAACAAAGAAGGGCCCGGTCGCATTGAACAAATGGACCCCTGCGCCCAAAGCGGCAAGTACTTTGGAAGCATAAAATGCTACTTAATGTCAAACTAAAACATGCTGTGTGCTGCCCGCTTTGTATTTTGAAAAGGACGGCTTTTTCCCCTTTTTCAAAAATACGAGGAAAGCACGGATAATTTTTAATGGAGGTGCTTTTGCATTGAGTCAGGAACAGGAAAAGAAAGTTAAAACCAGCGCAGGCCGCCCGCGTAATGCCGGCGCAAACAAGCCGCAGGGATATCGCCGTCCGTACCATCAGAAAGGGCGCCGGCCCCAGAACCGCCGCACCGAAGAAGGCGCCGAAGCACCGAAAATGCGCATCGTTCCCCTGGGCGGCCTGGGCGAGGTCGGCAAAAACATCACCCTGTATGAATGCCAGGGCGATATGATGATCGTGGACTGCGGCCTTGTCTTCCCGGACAGTGATATGTTCGGCGTGGATCTGGTCATCCCTGATTTCACCTATGTGGTGCAGAACAAAGAACACATCAAGGGTGTGGTGATCACCCACGGCCACGAGGACCATATCGGTGCTCTGCCGTATCTGCTCAAACAGGTAAATCTGCCCATTTACGCAACACGGCTCACCATTGGCCTTATCAAGAATAAACTGGAAGAGCACGGGCTTTTGAATTCCACAAAGCTTGTGGAGATCAGCCCCCGCCGCAAATTCCGGCTTGGCTGCTTCACGGTGGAGCCCATCCATGTGAATCACTCCATCCCGGATGCGGTGGCCCTGGCCATTGAATGCCCGGCAGGCATCGTTCTGCAGACGGGCGACTTTAAAATCGACTACACGCCGCTGTCCGGAGGGCCTACGGATCTTGAGGCGTTTGCCGAGTACGGCCGCAAAGGCGTGCTGGCTTTGCTGAGCGACTCCACCAACGCCGAGCGCCCGGGCTTTACCGCCACCGAAAAAAAGGTGGCCCAGAGCTTTGCCTCCCTGTTCCGACGTGCCGACAAGCAGCGCATCATCATTGCGACCTTTGCATCCAACCTTTACCGCATCCAGCAGATCATTGATCTGGCGGTGGAGAATGGCCGCAAGGTGGCCGTGAGCGGGCGCAGCATGGCGAACAACACCAAAATGGCGCTGGAGCTGGGCTATCTGCACGCACCTGAGGGTGTGCTGATCGAAATTGAACAGCTCAACAAATTCCCACCGGAAAAGGTGGTGCTGATCACCACCGGCAGCCAGGGTGAGCCTTTGAGCGCACTGTCCCGTATGGCCAGTGCCAGCCACCGGAACGTGAAGGTGGGCCCCGGCGATTTTATCATCATCTCGGCAACACCCATCCCCGGCAACGAAAAAATGGTCACCAAGGTGGTCAACGGCCTGCTGACCCTGGGCGCTGAGGTCATTTATGAATCCATGTACGACGTGCACGTTTCCGGCCACGCCTGCCAGGAAGAGCAGAAGCTGATCCTGACCCTGACCGCACCCCGGTATTTCCTGCCGGTGCACGGTGAGTATAAGCAGCTGAAAAAGCATGCGATGACCGCCGCAAGCCTTGGCATTGCGCCCAAAAACATCCACATTGCCGAAGTTGGCCAGAACATCATCCTTTCGGAGGACAGCCTTGAGCTGGGCGAGCCGGTGCCTGCCGGAGCCCTGATGGTGGACGGCCTGGGCGTGGGCGATGTGGGCAACGTGGTCCTGCGTGACCGGCGGCATCTGTCGCAGGACGGCCTGGTCATCGTGGTGGCAACGGTGGACTGCCACACCGGTGAGGTGCTGGCCGGCCCCGACCTTGTGAGCCGCGGCTTTGTGTATGTGCGTGAAAGCGAAGAACTGATGGACGAAGCACGCCGCCTGGTGGTACAGTGCTTTGAAAAGTGCCGTGAAGAGAACGTGCGGGACTGGAACAGCGTAAAGACCCGTGTAAGAGAGACCCTTTCCTCTTACATCTTCCGCCGAACCAAGCGCAGCCCCATGATCCTGCCCATTTTGATGGAAGTGTAAGCGGAAACTTTTTGCGAAAGAAAGGCCGGAAAGGAGGAGTGCACCCGTGAAAAACAAACAAAAGCTGACCCTTGAGATCGTAACCGTGGGGCTGCTGGTGCTCTGCATCGTTTTGACAGCCATGCTGGCGGTTTGGGAACCACGGACCCTGTGGATTCTCCTTCCGGTGATCGGCCTGGTGGTTTTGGGCCTCTTTCTGGGGGCAAGGGCCCTGCGCAGCACCCTTGCGGATTATATCACCAGCACCTCCACTGAGAGCGGCAGCCTGATTTCGGGCCTTGCCGGCATTCAGCTGCCGGTGGTGCTGCTGAGCGGCAAAAATGTGATGTGGTACAATGCGGCGTTCCGGGAAAAGCTGCTGCGGGGGGAAGATCTGATCCTGCAGCCGGTGAACCGGGCGCTTTTGGGCCTTGATCTGCGTCAGTGCGTCCGGCCCGAAGGCCAGTGCCTGGAAAAGGATGGCAGCCTTTACACGGTGTTTGCCGGCGGCCCCTTGGGCAAAGAGCAGATCACGACCCTTTACCTTGTGGAGGATACCGTGCTGAAAACCAAGGCCGCAGAGTATACCGCAAGCCGTCCGGCCTATATGATCATCGAGCTGGACGGCTATCAGGAACTGGTGGCGGGCCTGCGGGATTCCGAAAAGGCACGGCTGATGGAGGTCGTGAACCGGACACTTGAAAACTATTTTGGCAAAACCACCGGCTTTTTGACCCGGGTCTCAGCGACCCGCTACATAGCAGTGGTGGAAGAACGCCACATGAAGGAGATCGTGGCGGCACGCTTTGACATTTTGGATAAGGTCCGAAATCTGGATGAAGCTGCCGGGGTCACCCTGTCCATCGGCGTGGGCCGCGGCGGCGAAACACTGCGCCAGTGCAAGGAAATGGCCGGCCAGTCGCTGGATATGGCCCTTGGCCGCGGCGGCGATCAGGCGGCGGTGAAAACCCCGGACGGATTTGAATTTTATGGCGGTGTTTCCCGCAGCGTGGAAAAGCGCAGCAAGGTAAAAAGCCGCATTATCGCATCGGCCCTGTGCGATCTCATCCGCCAGAGTGATTCGGTGGTTATCATGGGCCATCGGATGAGCGATCTGGATGCAATGGGCGCGGCTGTGGGCGTACTGCGCATCTGCAAAGCCCTGGATGCCCCGGCGGTGATCGCGGTGCGCAGGGAAGCTACTTTGGCAGGCAGCCTTTTGGATCATTTTGAACAGGAAGGCTTCGGTGATGATTTCATTTCCCCCGAAAAGGCGCTGAACTGTGTCACCGCCCGCACGCTTCTGGTGGTGGTGGATACCCATTTGGTGCATCTGCTGGAAAGCCGGGAGCTGTTCGAGGCCTGCCGCAGCGTGGTGGTGATCGACCATCACCGCAAGGCGCTGGGCCATATCGAGGACCCGGTGCTGTTCTGCCATGAGCCCTATGCGTCCTCGGCCAGTGAGCTGGTCAGTGAGCTTTTGCAGTATGTGGAAGGCCCGAACGCAAAGCCCACCCCCATAGAAGCCGAAGCCCTGCTTGCCGGCATCATGCTGGATACCCGGAATTTTGGCCTGCACACCGGCGTGCGTACCTTTGAGGCCGCAGCTTACCTGCGGCGGATGGGCGCACAGACAGAAAACGTCAAGCGGCTGTTCAATTCCTCCATGCAGGAATACACCGTGAAGGCAAATCTGGTGGAAAATGCCGATGTCTATATGGGCTGTGCCATCTCGGTGGCGGAAGAGCTGCCGGAGGGAACAGCCGTGGCGGTTCCTCAGGCGGCAAACGATCTGCTCACCATCTGCGGCGTGGGCGCAAGCTTTGTGGCTGTGCAAAGCGGCAGCAGCGTGAACGTCTCGGCCCGAAGCATGGGCGAGGTGAATGTGCAGGTCATTATGGAGATGCTGGGCGGCGGCGGTCATCTGACCATGGCCGGCGCGCAGCTCCGGGATACAAGCCCCGCTGAGGCCGAAGCCCGGATCCGTGAGGCGGTGGCAGCCTATCGGCGGCAGCAAAACAAGGCCGATGAAGCCAAACAAAACAGCAAATAAATCACAGTAAGGAGAAAAAGATATGAAAGTCATTCTGAAAGCAGATGTCAAAAATATTGGCAAAAAAGATGAGATCCACAACGTGTCGGACGGTTACGCCCGCAATTTCCTGTTCCCCCGGGGGCTTGCTGCTGAGGCCGATGCAACGGCTTTGAACATTGCCCGCACCAAGAACGAGGCAAAGGAGCATCACGCGGCAGAGGCCCTGGCGGCTGCCGAAGAGCAGGCTGCTAAAATCAAGGATATAACCGTGAGCCTGAAGGCCAAGGGCGGCGCATCCGGCCGTCTGTTCGGCAAGGTCACCGCAAAGGACGTGGCAGAGGCCCTGTCCAAAACGGTCGGCACCGAGATCGATAAGCGCAAGGTGGAGCTGGACCGGGACATTAAGGACTTTGGCACCTACAATGCAACCGTGAAGCTGCACGCCGGCGTAACGGCAGCCTTCAAGGTCAAGGTAGAAGAGCTGTAATCTGAAAAAAGGTCCGCACCCGCGGCCCGAGATCTGTGGGTGCGGACATCGTGTATCATAATTTTTCATGAGCTGTGGCGCCCCACTTATGGCGGGGCGCCTTCCGCCTGAAATGGGGCGGGGAAGTGGTGTTTCAATGCAGGATTTGAATTTTGAACTGAACGATCTGAACGTGGGCGAACAGTACAGCATGGAGGCGGAACAGTCGGTTCTGGGCGCTGCCCTTCTGGACAGCGACACGGTTCTGCCCGAGCTGCTGGAGACCCTGCGCCCGGAAATGTTCTATGCCAAGGAAAACGGCGGCATTTTCAACCAGATGATCAGCCTGTTCACGGCCGGTGAGCGGGTGGACCTGGTGACCCTTCTGGATGCAGTGGTGGCCGACGGCATTTTTGAAAGCCCGGATGCGGCCAAGGTGTATCTGACCCGCCTGGGCGAAACGGTGCCCAGCATCAGCAACGTGAGTGCGTATGCCCGCATCGTTCAGCAGAAGTATACGGCACGCCGGGTGATCGATGCCGCCCGCACCATCCTGAAGCAGAGCGGCGAAGAGGGCGATGCCAACCTTTTGCTGGAAAGCGCAGAGCGCCAGCTGTACGAGATCCGTGCCGGGCAGGAGCAGAGCGCCCTCACCAGCCTGTCCAGCGCCATTGTGGACACCCTGTTCACCCTTCAGAAGATCAGCGGCCCGGATAAGGACAAATACGGCGGCATCCCCACCGGCTTTACCTATCTGGACACCATCCTGACCGGCTTGGGCCGCTCGGACCTGGTCATCCTGGCGGCCCGCCCCGGCATGGGCAAAACCAGCTTCGCTTTGAACATTGCAACCAATGTGGCAAAAAAGCAGAACATCCCGGTGGCCATTTTCAGCCTGGAAATGAGCAAGGAACAGCTGGCAAACCGCATCCTCTCTGCAGAGGCCGGCGTGGACAGCCACTCGTTCCGTTCCGGCGCGCTGAGCGATGCCGACTGGGAAGACCTTGCCCACGCCACCGACGTGCTGCATGATGTGCCCATTTTTATGGACGATACCTCCGGCATCACCATTCCGGAAGTAAAGGCCAAGATCCGGCGCATCAACCAGGACCCCTCCCGCCCGCACATCGGCCTTGTGGTCATCGACTACCTGCAGCTGATGACCAGCGGCAGGCGCACCGAAAACCGGGTGCAGGAAATCAGTGATATCACCCGGAACCTGAAAATCATGGCAAAAGAGCTGAATGTGCCGGTCATTGCGCTCAGCCAGCTGTCCCGTGCGGCCGAAAAATCCAGCGGCCGTTCCGACCATCGCCCGCAGCTTTCGGACCTGCGTGACTCCGGCTCCATCGAGCAGGATGCCGACGTGGTGCTGTTCCTTTACCGTGAGGCATATTATGCCTCCATGAGCGGTGCCGACCCGGAAGAGACCAATACCAGCACGGCTGAGTGCATCATTGCAAAGAACCGCCACGGTGAATGCGGAAAGGTAGATCTGGGATGGGATGGTGCCCACACCCGGTTCACAAATTTGGATCTGAATCATGGATAAACAGTTTAAACAGGCGGTGCTCTCCTTCATCCGTCAGGAAGAGCTGATCCGCCCCGGTGACAGGGTCATAGCGGCGGCCTCGGGCGGGGCCGACTCCATGGCCCTGTTGCAGCTTTTGATGGATGAAAAGGAAGCGCTTGAAATCGGCAGCCTGGAGGCGGTCCATGTGGACCACCGGCTGCGGCCCGGCTCGGTGAAGGTGGCCGATTTTGTGGAGGAATTCTGCCGGCAGAACGGGGTCCGGCTGCACCGCTTTGTGTCGGATGCGGAAATCGGCCACCGCAGCGAAGAATGGAGCCGAGATTTTCGGTACAGCTGCTTTGAAACGCTGGCGGGGCCAAAGGTGCGCATTGCCACCGCCCACACCCTGTCGGACCAGGCGGAAACCCTTCTGTTTCGGCTGGCCCGGGGCACCGGCGTGCGGGGGGCCTGCGGCATCCCTGCAAAGCGGGGGCCGTTTATCCGGCCGATGCTCACCGTGACCAAAAAGGATGCGGAGCAATTCTGTGCTTTGCGGGGCATTGCGTATATCACCGACCCGGACAACCTGACCGATGATTATGCCCGAAACCGCATCCGCCACTATGCGCTTCCCGCACTGGACACTGTAAACCCCAAGGCACAGGCCGCAATGGGGCAGTTCTGCCGCAAAATGAGCCGGCTGGAGGATTATCTTGGCCGGCAGGCATCCGGGCTTTTGGCCCGGGCGCAAAAAGGGGATGGCTGGGAGATTTCGGCCCTCCTTTCGGAAGAGCCGGTGATCCGGCAGGCGGCACTCACGCAGCTGGTTGAAAAGCATCGTGCTTTGCGGGGCAGCGATCTTGACCAGCTGGAGAAGATCCTCAAGGCGGGCAGGGGACGGCTGTTCCTTGGAAAAAACACCTTTCTTTCAGCCGCAGACGGTTTGCTGCAAATTCAGGAAGGCGAACGAAAAGAATATGAATCGCCGCTGTGTCAGCCGCTGAAGCCCGGGAAATACAGATTCCCGGGGGGATATTGCTTTACTGTAAGTGTTTTAACGGGAAAAGATTGTGAAGAAAGTATAAAATTTGCGCAAATTCATAAAAAAGCCTTAAAGAATTGCGCAGATTATGATAAACTATCAAATGGCATGTGTTTGCGCACCCGTCAGCCGGGAGATGTTTTCAGGCCGGCAGGGCGCAATGTGCAAAAAAGCCTGAAAAAGCTTTACAATGAATTGGAAATTCCCGGTTCGCAGCGGCTTTTCCTGCCGCTTGCGGCAGAGGAAAACCAGATCCGGTGGATCTGGGGCCAAGGGTTTGCCCATGGCCTGCGCCCGGACAGCACAACTGTCAGGCTGCTGGTGATCGAACCGGAAACAGAGGATTGAATAAGATTTTGGGGGTACTGAAATGAGTCAGCGCAACGATATTTTGAAAGTTCTTTACAGTGAGGAGCAGCTGAAGGCAAAATGCTCCGAAATGGGTGCTCAAATCACAAAAGACTACGAAGGAAAGAACCTTCTGCTGGTAACGGTGCTGAAGGGCGCTGTGGTTTATCTGGCTGATCTGATGCGTTATATCGACCTGCCCTGTGCGATCGATTTCATGGTCGTGTCCAGCTATGGCGGCAAGACCAAAACCAGCGGCGTGGTCAAGATCGTGAAGGACCTGGATCAGGACCTGACCGGCAAGGACATTTTGATCGTGGAGGATATCCTGGATTCCGGCATGACCCTTTCTTATCTGAAGAGCCTTCTGCAGAGCCGCAACCCGGCCAGCATCCGCATTGCCACCCTGATGGATAAGCCTTCCCGCCGTATGGTGGACCTGAAAGCAGATTATGCTGGCTTCGAGGTCCCTGATGAGTTTGTGGTTGGCTACGGCCTTGATTATGATGAAAAATACCGCAACCTGCCCTATGTGGGCATTCTGAAGCCGGAAGTTTACGAAAAGTAAGCGGCCGGAAAAGGAGCACACCTCGATTACCACTGAAAATAGGAGATGAAGCATTTGCATCGCAAACCCAAATTCAACGGAGTCTATCTGGCAGTGCTGCTTGCATTGCTGCTGCTTGCTTTTAACCTCTGGTCCAGCTTCAGCGGCGTGAACACCACTTCTATGGCATACTCCAAAGCCATGAGCTATTTTGAAGCAAACCAGGTGGTCGGCTTTGAGCTGGACCTGAACACCGGCATCATCCGAATGGCCCTGAAAAGCGGCACGGTCGATCTGCCCAAGAACGCAGAAAAATCCTCGGCTGCGGCCAACCAGCCGGCAGCCGGCGGGATGCTGAGCGCCATGCTGGGCGGGCCCCCCGCATCGGAAAGCCTGCCTGCGGGCGAGGGCATCTATCATGTGAGTTACCGCCTGCCTTTCCCGGGATTGTTCGTGAACAATGACATGGAAAAGTATGTGGAGCAGTACAATGAGGCAAACCCTGATGCCCCGATGTACCGCAACTTTGTTCCGCAGAAAAATGCGATTCCCTGGCTGGATATCCTGCTTTTGGTCATGATGGTGGGCGGCATGATGTTCGTCTTCTATACCATGTACCGGGGCGGTCAGGCCGGCGGCATGATGAACGTTGGCAAGGCCAAGGTCAAAGAACAGGCGGACGATAAGCGCAAGACCACCTTTGCAGATGTGGCCGGTGCCGATGAGGAAAAGGCCGAGCTGGAAGAGATCGTTCAGTTCTTGAAAAACCCCGGCCAGTTCAACTCGCTGGGTGCCCGCATTCCCCACGGCGTTCTGCTGGTGGGCCCTCCGGGCACCGGTAAGACCCTGCTGGCCCGTGCCTGCGCCGGTGAAGCCGGCGTGCCCTTCTACTCCATCTCCGGTTCTGACTTTGTGGAGATGTATGTGGGCGTTGGCGCATCCCGTGTGCGTGACCTGTTCGATAAGGCCAAAAAGTCGGCTCCCAGCATCATCTTCATCGATGAGATCGATGCGGTGGGCCGTCAGCGCGGCGCAGGCCTTGGCGGCGGCCATGATGAGCGGGAGCAGACCCTGAACCAGATGCTGGTTGAGATGGACGGCTTTGGCGCAAACGAAGGCGTGATCGTCATTGCCGCCACCAACCGTGCCGATATCCTGGATCATGCTCTGCTTCGTCCCGGCCGGTTCGACCGTCAGGTCTATGTGGGCCTGCCGGATGTGAAGGGCCGTGAAGCCATTTTGAAGGTGCACACCCGCAAAAAGCCCCTGGCTCCCGATGTGAACCTGAAAACCATTGCCCAGTCTACCGTTGGCTTTGCCGGCGCAGACCTGGAAAACCTGGTGAACGAGGCGGCCCTGCTGGCTGCCCGCCGCGGCAAAAAAGCCATTACCGAGCAGGAGATCGAAGAGGCCTCCATCAAGGTCGTGGCCGGCCCCGAGAAAAAGAGCCGGGTCGTTACCGAAGCAGAAAAGCGCCTGACCGCTTATCATGAGGCGGGCCATGCCATTACCAGCTGGTACTGCCCCACCAATGATCCGGTGCACCAGATCAGCATCATTCCCCGCGGTTCTGCCGGCGGTTTCACCATGTATCTGCCGGATAAGGATGCAAGCTATGTTACCAAAACCGCCATGCAGGAGCGTATCGTGAGCCTGCTGGGCGGCCGTGTGGCCGAGCACCTGGTGCTGGATGATATCTCCACCGGCGCATCCAACGACCTGGAACGTGCCACCGAGACTGCACGCTCCATGGTGACCCGCTACGGCTTCTCGGAGCGCATGGGCCCTGTTGTTTACGGTTCGGACCCGGGTGAAACCTTCCTGGGCCGTGACTTCTCTCAGGGCAAGGGCTATTCCGAGACCATTGCCGCCGAGATCGACAGCGAGATCCGTGACATTGTGGATGAAGCCTTTGAGACTGCCCGCCGCATCCTTTCCGAGCATCGGGATCAGCTTGAGGTGGTTGCCCAGGCCCTGATGCAGCGTGAAAAGCTCAGCGGTGAGGAATTCCGCATCCTCATGGAAGGCGGCAGCCTGCCGCCCTTTGACAAAGGCGAGAAAAAGCCGGCACAGCAGCCGGAAGCCCCGCAGGAACAGCAGGCTCCCCAGCAGCCGGAAGCCCCTCAGGCAGAAGAAACTTTGCAGCAGCCGGAAGAGCCCCAGGCCCAGCAGGTTCCTCAGCAGCAGGAAGAGCCTTCCCGGCCTGTGGAATAAGGAAGGAGCAGATCTTTCATGGAAGAGAATTTTGACCTTTTGGCTCAGTCCCGTGCGAACTATTACACCAAAGGCAGCCCGGTCCAGTTTGTTCGGGTGGAGCTGCTCAAAGGCGATGTGAGCGGCGATGTGGCGGTCTGCCTGTCGTTCAAAAATATCACGGCCCGCCCGCTGACCGGCCTTGCGATCCGTTTCCGCTGCAAGGACCGTACCGGTGCAGTGGTCTGTGCGGATCAGTTCTATTATCAGGATCTGGACACTGCCAACGGCCAGGTGTTCGGTGCCGATGATGCAGTGTATATCAGCCAGTCTCCCATCGGCAGTGTGGAAGTGGACCTGGAAATGGCCTATTTCGCAGACGGCTCCACCGAAGAACTTGCCGGGTATTCCCGGGTTCGGCTGCAGCCTGCAAAAAAGCTGCCCGCCGATATTGCGAAAAAGCTGTGTGACCGCACCCATAAGGACGGTTTGACCGTGGTTCCTCAGGTGACCGAGGATGGCTGGTACTGCGCCTGCGGTGCGTTCCATCCCCGTGAAGAAGAGGGCGTGTGGTGCAGCGAGTGCGGTGCAGACCGCATCCTGCTGCAGAACACCCTGTCCAGCCTGCTGCAGCAGGGCGCAGCACCTGCCCCGGCAACCGACCAGGAGCCCACCCGCATGGCGCCCACTGCCCGCCCGGAAGAGCCCACCCGCATGGTGCCTCCGGTCCAGTCAGGCTGCCCGCAGCCGGCCGTTTCCCGCCCGCAGCCGAGCGTGATGGATGACGAGGATGACAGCGATATGCAGTTTGCCCCGCCCCGTGCCGGCGCCCGCAGAGAGTACCGCCAGCCTGTTGTGGAAGAGGCAGAGTACGAGGACGAATATGAGTATGAGCAGCCGCGCCGCAGCACCCGCCGTGAAGCGGAAGATGCCCGAAAGGATGAAATCGCAGAGATGATCATCCGCTGGGCCCCGCCCATTACAGCGGTGCTCTGCGCAGTCACCGTAGTGATCGGTATCTTCCTGCGCTAAGGCTCAAACAAACCATAAATGGCCACGGGGCCCCGGTGAAACCGGCGGTCCCGTGGCTTTTTCGGCCCTGGGCCAGCCTTGACATTTGCCGGCCCGGCATGGTTAAATAATAGATGTGCGTGTTATGATTATGGCTGAGGGTACAAAAGCGCGAGACCCCCGGCTTATTTGGAGGAGAATGATTTGGCAAAGAAACAGCAATACGGAAACGACAGCATCACCGCGCTGAAGGGAGCCGATCGAGTTCGCAAACGCCCGGCCGTTATTTTCGGCTCGGACGGTGTGGATGGCTGCGCCCATTCTATTTTTGAGATCCTTTCCAACTCCATCGACGAAGCCCGTGAGGGCTACGGCACCCGAATCACCCTGACCCGTTTCAAGGATGGCAGCGTTCAGGTGGAGGACGGCGGACGGGGCCTTCCCGTTGACTACAACCCGGTGGAGCAGCGCTACAACTGGGAGCTGGTGTTTTGTGAGATGTACGCCGGCGGCAAATACACCGCCGGTGAAGACAACTACGAATACGCCCTGGGCTTAAACGGTCTTGGCCTGTGCGCCACACAGTATGCCAGCGAGTGGATGACTGCCGACGTTTACCGGGACAGCACCCATTATCACCTGGAATTCCGGGAAGGCGAGCCCTTTGGCGAAATGACCCAGGAGCCGGCCCCAAAGCGCAAAACCGGCACCATCATCCGCTGGAAGCCGGACCGGTCGGTGTTCACCGATATCAATGTTCCCACCGAATATTTTGCCGACACCATGAAGCGGCAGGCGGTGGTCAATGCGGGCCTGACCCTGATTTTGGTGGACGAGACCGGCAGCCAGAAGACCACACAGGAATTCTATTACGAAAAAGGCATTGAGGATTATGTGAACGAGCTGGCCGGCGAAGATACCCTCACCCCGGTGGTGAGCATCGAGTCAGAGGCGTCCTGCCGGGATCGGGCGGATCTGCCTGAATACAAGGTAAAGATGAGCGCCGCATTCTGCTTTTCCAACAAGGTGCAGATGCTGGAATATTACCACAACTCCAGCTGGCTGGAGCATGGCGGCAGCCCGGACCGTGCGGTGCGCACTGCCTTTGTGAACCAGATCGACAGCTTTTTGAAAAACAAAAACCTGTACAAAAAGAACGAGTCCAAAATCACCTTTGCAGATGTGCAGGACTGCCTGGTGTATGTTTCCAGCAGCTTTTCCACCCGGACCAGCTACGAGAACCAGACCAAAAAGGCAATCACCAACAAGGGCGTGGCCCAGGCCATGACCGAGTTTTTGAAGCACAATCTGGAAGTTTATTTCATGGAAAAGCCGGACGAGGCCCAAAAGCTCTGCCAGCAGGCGCTCATCAACAAGCAAAGCCGTGAGCATGCGGAAAAGACCCGCCAGAGCATCAAAAAGACCATGTCCAGCCAGATCGACATTGCAAACCGTGTGGCCAAGTTTGTGGACTGCCGCACCAAGGACCCCTCCCGCCGGGAGCTTTACATCGTGGAGGGTGATTCCGCTATGGGCGCTGTTAAGCAGAGCCGGGATGCGGAATTCCAGGCCATCATGCCGGTGCGCGGCAAGATCCTGAACTGCCTGAAGGCCGATTACTCCCGCATCTTCAAATCCGAGATCATCACCGACCTCATCAAGGTCATGGGCTGCGGTGTGGAGCTGGGCGGCAAGGCCAAAAAAGATCTGGCCACCTTCAATCTGGAAAATCTCCGGTTCAACAAGGTGGTGATCTGTACCGATGCGGACGTGGACGGATACCAGATCCGCACCCTGATTTTGACCATGATCTACCGGCTGGTGCCCACCCTCATTCAGGAAGGCTACGTTTACATTGCGGAATCGCCCCTGTATGAGATCAACACCAAGTCGAAAACTTATTTTGCTTACACCGAGCCGGAAAAGGCCGATATCCTGGCCCGCATCGGGAACAAGGAAAAATACACCATTCAACGCTCCAAGGGCCTTGGTGAAAACGATCCCGAAATGATGTGGCTCACCACCATGAGCCCGGAAAGCCGCCGTTTGATCCGGGTGGAGCCGGAAGGGGTGGAGCGCACCGCCGAAATGTTCGAGCTGCTGCTGGGTGACAACCTGGCCGGCCGCAAAGAGCACATTGCCCGCCACGGTGCGGAATATCTGGATGATCTGGATGTATCTTAACAGGAAGGGGAGAGAAGAATGGCAAAAAAACAAACAAAGAAAAAAACTCCCCAGCGCCCGCAGTTGGGCGACAATGTGGAGATCCTGGATGCCGGCCTTGTGCTGGACAGCCCCATCACCCAAACACTGGAAAAAAACTATATGCCCTACGCCATGAGCGTGATCATCAGCCGTGCCCTGCCGGAGATCGACGGCTTCAAGCCGGCGCACCGCAAGCTGCTGTACACCATGTACGGCATGGGCCTTTTGAAGGGCGGGCGCACCAAGAGCGCCAACATCGTGGGCAGCACCATGCACCTGAACCCCCACGGCGATCAGGCGATCTACGATACCATGGTCCGCATGGGCCGGGGCAACGAAAGCCTGCTGGTGCCTTTTGTGGATTCCAAGGGCAACTTCGGTAAGGCGTACAGCCGGGATATGGCCTACGCCGCCAGCCGATACACCGAGGCAAAGCTGGAACCCATCTGTGAGGAGCTGTTCCGGGATATCGACAAGGATACCGTGGACTTTGTGCCCAACTATGACGGCACCACCACCGAGCCCACCCTGCTGCCGGTGACCTTCCCCACCATTCTGGCAAACAATACGCTGGGCATCGCCGTTGGCATGGCTTCCAACATCTGCTCCTTCAATCTGGCCGAGCTGTGCAATGCCACCATCGCTTTGATGAAGGACCCGGAGCATGATCTCCTCAGCACCATGCCGGCTCCGGATTTTTCCGGCGGCGGTGAGATCTTATACGATGAGGCCGAAATGCGCCGCATCTATGAAACCGGCCGCGGAAGCGTGCGTGTGCGCGCGGTGTATGATTATGTGAAGGATGGCAACATGCTGGAGATCACCCGCATCCCGCCCACCACCACCGTGGAAGCCATCATGGACAAGATCGCCGAGCTGGTGAAGGCCGGCAAGGTGAAGGAAATCAGCGATATGCGTGACGAGACCGACCTGAACGGCCTGCGCCTCACGCTGGATCTGAAACGCGGGCAGGAGCCGGAAAAGGTGATGCAGAAGCTGTTCCGCCTGACCCCGCTGGAGGACAGCTTCGGCTGCAACTTCAACATCCTGGTGGGCGGCGAGCCCCGGGTAATGGGCGTGGGCCAGATCTTGAACGAGTGGGTTGCTTTCCGCACCGAGTGCGTGCGCCGGCGCACCTATTTTGAGCTGAAGGGCAAAGAGAAACGCCTGCACCTGCTCAAGGGCCTCAAGGCCATCCTGCTGGATATTGACAAGGCCATCCGCATCGTGCGGGAAACCGAAGAGGAAACCGAGGTCGTTCCCAACCTGATGATCGGCTTCGGCATCGATCAGGTGCAGGCGGAATATGTGGCTGAAATCAAGCTGCGCCACCTGAACCGGGAATACATCCTCAAGCGCACACAGGAGATCGAGGATTTGGAAAAGGAGATCGAACGGCTGGAAGACATTCTGCGCTCCAAGGCGAAGCTGCGCCGGATCATTATGGACGAGCTGGCCGCTGTGAGTAAAAAGTACGGCGAACCCCGCCGCACCACCATCCTTTACGATCTGCCCGACGAGGAACAGGCAGCGCCGGAAGATCAGATGCCGGATTATCCTGTGCATGTGTTCTACACAAAGGAAGGCTACTTCAAAAAGATCACGCCCCAGTCTCTGCGCATGAGCGGCGAGCATAAGCTCAAGGAAGGGGACGAGATCGTTTGGGAGAGCGAGACCCATAATACCGCCTGGATGCTGTTCTTTACCGACCGCCAGCAGGTGTACAAGTGCCGTGTGGGCGATTTTGCCGACGGCAAGGCAAGCGTTTTGGGCGATTTTGTGGCGGCCACACTGGGAATGGACGAAGGCGAGATGCCCATGTTCCTGGCTGTGACCGATGATTACAGCGGATACATGCTGTTCCTTTATGAAAACGGCAAGGCCGCAAAGATCCCCATGGAAAGCTATGCAACCAAGCAGAACCGCAAAAAGCTGCTGAAGGCTTACAGCGACAAGGAAAAGCTTGCCGGAATGCTGCAGCTGCCAGAGGAAACCGAGCTTTCCATCCGAACCAGCGGCGGGCGGCTTTTGCTGGTGCATTCCACCCAGATCAGCGAAAAGCGCACCCGCGATTCGCTGGGTGTTGCGGTGATCACCCTGAAAAAGAACCAGCACATCACCAGCATCAAGCCGGCAGGCGAGCTGGAAATCACCAATCCGCACCGGTATCGGGTGCGCACCCTGCCGGCGGCAGGTGCCCTGATCCGGGAAGAAGACCTTGCAGAACAGCTGCAGCTGGGCATGTAAGGGCCGCTTTGGGCAGGAAAGAGGGAAATGTCAGAAATTTCTTGCTTTTTTCTGGTCAATGTGGTATCATGTTTTACGCATAATAAGCTAAGGAGCGTTCACAATATGAGTGTTATGGAAATTATCAGCGGTATCGTGCTGATTCTGGCTGCCGTAGGCATCGTGTTCCTCACTGCTGCACAGGAGTCCAAGGGCAAGGGCTTGTCCGGTGCGATCATGGGCGAAGGCGGCATGATGGAAAGCGGCCGCAGCCGTGCGAAGGATGCCAAGATGGCCAAAGCCACCAAGATCCTGGGTGTGGTTTTTGTGGTTGTCATCGTTTTGGTCAGCGTTCTCAGTGTGATCAAGGGCTGATAGCAGAAAAGTCAGAGAGGGGCCGCGCTTGTGTGCGTGCCCCTCTTGTTTTGTATAAAGATAGAGGAAAAGAAAATATGTCCATTCGTTCAAAGG
This sequence comes from Allofournierella sp., assembly GCA_020025635.1. Classification (GTDB taxonomy): domain Bacteria; phylum Bacillota; class Clostridia; order Oscillospirales; family Ruminococcaceae; genus JAHHRU01. The sequence continues at coordinate 52,550 of JAHHRU010000004.1, read as the reverse complement.
TTTGGCGGGAGCTGAGCAAGCGCCCGCAAAGAATGAAAGAGCTGAAAGCAAAGCTTGGAAACGACAGAAAAGTGCAGAAGATCGTGGAAGAAATGGTGGCCCGCGGGCGGATCCGCAAGCGGGACGGCATCTATTATCTGGCAGATAAGGAACGGGACGAGGGCGGCATTGCCTGCCGGCTGGTAAAGCTGGGCCCCAGCTTTGGCTTTGCCCAGCCGCTGAAAGGGGAAAGCCGGGATGTGTTCATCCCCGGCCGGGGCCTTGCCGGTGCAATGCCCGGTGATGAGGTGCTGGTAAAGCTTTTTGACAAGCCCCGGGTGCCGGGCACGCTGGAAGGAGAGATCCGGTCGGTATTAAAGCCCCGCCAGCGTTTTGTGGGCACGGTGGAGGAACATGCCGGCCGCCTTTTCCTGGCGCCGGATGAATGCAGTTTTTTGCTGATTGCCATCAACAAAAGTGCCGCCGGGGGTGCCCGCCCGGGCGATAAGGCGGCAATTGAGCTGCTGGAGCGGGGCTTTGACTACGGCGATCACCGGGCCGGCGTTACCATGCGCTTCGGTTCGGCCGATGAGGCCCGCCACAGCGTACAGGCCCTGGTCTATGCATCCGGGATGGGCCGCCTTTTCTCGGATAAGGTAAAGGAGGAAGCCCGCCGTTTTGGTGAGCCCGGCCCGGCCGAGTTTGAAAACCGGCTGGATCTGCGGCAAAGCCCGATCTTCACCTTGGATGGGGCCGACACCAAGGATATGGATGATGCGATCAGCGTTGAGCGAACCGAAAAGGGCTACAAGCTGGGCGTTCACATTGCTGATGTGAGCTTTTATGTGGCAGCGGGCGGTGAGCTGGACAAGGAAGCCTTTACCCGGGGCGCTTCGGTTTATTATGCTGACAGCGTGATCCCCATGCTGCCCAAATATCTTGCCAATGATCTGTGCAGCCTGAACCCGGAGGTGGACCGTTTGGCCTTCAGCTGCCTGATGGAGCTGGATGAAAACGGAGCAGTGACGGATTTCCGATTCTGCAAATCGGTCATCTGCAGCCGGGTGAAGGGCGTTTACAGCGAGGTGAACCGGCTGCTTGCCGGTGAAAAAGACCTGGAGCTGGAAGAAAAATACCGTGAGGTGGCTTCTCAGCTGCCCATTGCCCGGCAGCTTTACGAAAAGCTTTTGGCCCGCCGCCGCGGGCGGGGATACATCGAGCTGGAAAGCGATGAAGCCGGGTTTGTAATGGATGAGCGCGGCCGGTGTGTGGATATCGTAAAGCGTGAGCGAGGCGTTGCAGAGCGTGTGATCGAAGAGTTCATGCTGCTGGCAAACGAGTGCGCCGCAAAGCTCGCCCGGACCCGGCAGCTTCCTTTGGTATACCGGGTGCATGAGCCGCCGGAAGCCGAACGGATCGAGCGGCTGCAGCTGCTTTTGAACAGCTGCGGGGTGCCGGCCGGGTTTGAAAACACCATCCCCACCCAGAAAGAGCTTTCGGCCCTGCTGGAAAAGGTACAGGAGCTGCCCTGCTGCGGTGTGGTCAATCAGGGTGTGCTGCGCAGCATGAGCAAGGCACGCTATGAAGAAAAGCCGCTGGGCCATTTCGGCCTGGCCCTGGAAGATTACGCCCACTTTACCAGCCCCATCCGGCGTTATCCGGACCTGGTGGTGCATCGCATCCTGAACGATTGGTGCGCCGAAATGCCCGCCGAGGAGCTGCACCGCAGATATGACGACTTTGTGCAGGAGGCTTCGGCCCAGTCCAGCAGCCGGGAGGTGGCCATCCTTCAGCTGGAGCGGGCCGCAGAGGGCTGCTATAAGGCGGAATACATCCGCAGGCACCTGGGCGAAGAGTTTGACGGTGTGATATCCGGGGTGGCAAAGCAGGGCGTTTATGTGGCGCTGCCCTGCCTTGTGGAGGGCCTTGTGCGCACCGAAGCCCTTTGCAAAGGGGAGCCGGAGCTTGTGGAAGGCCTGAGCCTGCGGGACCCGCTTACCGGAAAACGCTGGCAGCTGGGCCAGCCCATCCGCATCCGGGTGGACGGTGCCGATGTGGCACAGGGCCGGGTGGATTTCAGCCCGGTGGAATGATAAAAAGCCGAAGCGGTGCAGGCCGCCTCGGCTCTTTTTATGGAAACAAAGTATAAAGCTGGGAATGGCTGGCAAAACTCCCTCATAAGATGATATAGGATATTTTGGAAAAAAAGGGAGGAACACCGATGACCATGACTCTTGCCCGCAGCCGCCAGAAGGAAGAGCGGCTGGCCGTAGAACATTATTGCAGGGAAGATCTGAAACAGGAACTGAAAGAGTGCTTGCAGGAGATGAATCATAATCAGATGCTGTTTGACCTGGAAACCGAGCCGGAGCTGATCGAACAGCGGGTGTACGAATATCAGGCGTTGCAGTGCCGCTATGGCTACCTGCAGCGCCGTGCTCGTGCCGAGGGGCTCCGGCTGGTGCCATGATGGGGCTGCATCCGCTGGCAGCGGCCCTGGCTGTGCTGATCGTGCTCACGGCCCTTGCTGCTGCCCGGCATAAGCACCCCATCCGGGCGGGGCTTGCCTCGGTTTTGTCCGGCATTGGGGCGCTGGGGGCGGTCAATCTGCTGGCGCCCTTCACCGGGGTGAGCCTTGCCCTCAATGGGTTATCCTGGGTGTTTTCGGTGCTTTTGGGCATTCCGGGGGTCATCACCCTTCTTTTGCTCCGTGTGCTGTTCGGCTGAAATCAAAAAGAGCGTTTCCCGGTGAAGGGAAACGCTCTTTTTGAAAGAAAACGACCGGTCCGTAAGCCGGGTTCTGTATTAAACGACAATCTATCTTGTACCTTCGTCACCAAAGGTCTCACGCCACCTCCGGGACGCGCGGGGCGCGCTTTATGTCCCATACGGGTGTTGCTTCTGGTAGGGTTTACATAGCCGCAAAGTCGCCAGTGCGCTGGTGAGCTCTTACCTCGCCTTTCCATCCTTACCGCAAAAAGCGGCGGTCTATTTCTGTTGCACTATCCCTAGGGTTGCCCCCGGCTGCCGTTAGCAGTTACCATTCCCCTGTGAAGCCCGGACTTTCCTCAAAGCGGTCACAATGCCGCCCCGCTGTCGTATGGGCCACTCGTTTTCTTCTGAATATTGTATCACACCCATACTGCCCGCGCAAGGAAAAATTGAATTTTGGGTGTTTCTGAAGCGAATTTGTGCTTGCAATGGAATAAAATAGGCTCTATAATAGCAACTAGTAACCGAATGAGGCCGAAAAGAGGGCGGCCTTTTTTGGTTCATTTTGAAAGGGGAAAGAATAAATGATCAAAAATGAGTATCTTGCACGCGTACTGGAACAGGTAAAGCAGCGGGACGGCGATCAGCCCGAGTTCCTGCAGGCTGTTTCCGAAGTTTTCGAAAGCATCGAGCCGGTGATGGCTGCGCATCCCGAATATGAAAAAAACGGGGTTCTGGAGCGTATGGTCGAGCCTGAGCGGCTGATCAAGTTCCGGGTGTCCTGGGTGGATGATGCGGGCCATGTTCAGGTGAACCGCGGCTACCGTGTGCAGTTCAACAGCGCCATCGGCCCCTACAAGGGCGGCATCCGTTTCCATCCCACTGTGAACGAGTCCATCATCAAGTTCCTGGGCTTTGAGCAGACCTTTAAAAACAGCCTGACCGGCCTGCCCATGGGGGGCGGCAAGGGCGGCGCAGACTTCAACCCCGCCGGCCGTTCCGACGGTGAGATCATGCGCTTCTGCCAGAGCTTCATGACCGAGCTTTCCAAGCACATCGGCCAGTTCACCGACGTTCCCGCCGGCGACTTGGGCGTGGGCGGCCGTGAGATCGGCTACATGTTCGGCCAGTACAAGCGCCTGCGCAACGAATTCACCGGCGTTCTGACCGGCAAGGGCATTGGCTGGGGCGGAAGCCTGGTACGCACCGAAGCCACCGGCTACGGTCTGTGCTACTTCACCCAGGAGGCCCTCAAGCACCTGCGGAACGACAGCTTCGAAGGCAAGCGGGTGATCGTGAGCGGCGCCGGCAATGTGGCCATCTTCGCCTGCGAAAAGGCCATGGAGCTGGGTGCGACCGTTGTGGGCATCAGCGATGGCTCCGGCTATGTATCTGAGCCCGGCGGCATCGATCTGGATCTGGTCAAAAAGATCAAGCTCACCGAGCGCAAAAAGATCCGGGATTATGCACAGCTGCGTCCCGGTGCAAAATTCGACACCGATGTGAAGGGCCTGTGGACCCTGCCCTGCGACATCGCCCTGCCCTGCGCGACCCAGAACGAGCTGGATGGCGACAGTGCCCGCGCACTGGTGGCAAACGGCTGCACCGCCCTGTTTGAGGGTGCCAACATGCCTTCCACCCCCGAAGCCATTCACGTTCTTCAGGAGGCCGGTGTGCTGTATGGCCCCGCCAAGGCAAGCAACGCCGGCGGCGTAGCCACCAGCGGCCTGGAAATGAGCCAGAACAGCCTGCGCCTTTCCTGGAGCTTTGAGGAAGTGGATGAGCGGCTCAAGAACATTATGAAGGAAATCTACAAAAATGCCTATGATGCTTCTGTGGAGTGCGGCGTTCCCGGCAACCTGATGGTGGGTGCCAACGTGGCAGGCTTCCTGAAAGTGGCCGATGCAATGGTCGCCCAGGGTGTTGCATACTAAGCTGAGATCAAAACCAGATAAGCCCCCGCAGTGTCTGCTGCGGGGGCTTTTACTTGCGCAAATCAAAGAAATCTGGTATACTCAGCATGTATGCTGTAAAGGGGGAACAGGGGATGGCACGTCAAATTGAGCTGAGTTTCATCGTGCAGCCCCGCTTTGAAGGGCGCTGCCTGCGGGATTTTCTGCGGGAAAGCGGCGTTTCGGCTACCCTCATCAAAGCAGTGAAAAACGAAACCGGCGGGTTCTGGGTGGGCGATGGCCCGGCCCGCACATGTGACCCGGTGCATGCGGGGCAGATGGTCACCTTTGTCCTTCCGCCGGAACCGCCCACATCCGTGAAGGCGGAACCGATCCCGCTCAGCATTGCCTACGAAAGCCCCCATGTGATGGTGCTGGAAAAACCGGCAGGAATGGCGGTGCATCCCACCCTGAATTACAAGGAAGGGACGCTGGCCAATGCTTACATGGGCCTTTTGCAGCAAAGAGGCGAAAGCGGAGTGTTCCGGCCGGTGAACCGGATCGATAAAGATACCTCGGGCCTTGTGCTCTGCGCAAAAAACGTGTGGGCGGCCTCTCTTTTGGCAAAAAGTGTCCGGAAAGAGTATCTTGCCGTAGTGGAGGGCAGAGTTTCCGGCAGCGGCGTGATCGACCAGCCCATCGGCCGCGCGCCGGACAGCATCATCCTGCGCCGGGTGACCCCGGAAGGGAAACCCAGCCGCACCGAATATGCGGCCGAGCAGGCCGGCAAACTTCATACCCTTGTGCGTGCTGTGCCTATAACAGGGCGTACGCACCAGATCAGGGTCCATTTTTCTTACATCGGGCATCCGCTTGCAGGGGATGATCTTTATGGCGGCAGCCGGGAGCTGATCGGCCGGCAGGCACTGCATTGCGCGGCGATCACCTTTGAAGATCCGGTTTCGCACAAGCCGGTCCGGGTGGAAAGCGAGCTGCCGAAGGATATGCAGGCGCTGCTTTCAAACTGTGAAAAAGATTTGAAAAACCTGTGAAAAACCTGCCAGTTGCTTGTCATACGGCAGGAGAGCGGTATAATGAGAAAGATGATTTTGAAAAGGAGGCGGACAAGCTGCCTGTTACACAAGAAAACAAACCCTTGCAGCAGGGCCCTGAAACAAACCGGCCCGATGGAAAGCTCCATCAGCTTTGGCAATGGGCAAAGTCCAAGCCGCAGACTGCGGTTTTGGGCGAGTTCTTTTACGAAGTAGGCTTCTGGGGTGAATATACTGCGCGCAGGGCAGCGCGCGGCACACAGGAACTTGTGCACGGCCTGGGCAAGCGCCTGGCCGGTGCTGTTAAAATATTGGGCGGTTATGTGAGCCGTGCGCTTACTACCTGCTGGCAGGAAATGACCGAGCCATTCCACCGTTTCCACAACGGCATCAAAAACATTGCCGATGTGATGCGCAGAGAGCGGGAGCAGTCCAAGGCTCATGCGGTAAAAGAGGGTGCGGCTTATTTCGGCCGGGGCGTAAAGCTTTATTACCCCCTTTTGAAAAATGCGCTGGCCTATGTGATGCCGGTTTTGGCGCTGGGCGTGTTCGTTTATACTGTGCGCACCGTGCTGGGCTACAACTATGCGCTGGCTGTGGAAGTGGACGGACAGGTCGTAGGCTATGTGGAAAACGAACAGGTGTTTGACGATGCTGCCGCAGAGATCCAGCAGCGCATCAAGCCCATCAACGGAGAGGTAACAGACTGGAAGGTCGCCCCCTCTTACAGCATTGCCATTTCAGACAAGACCCTGCCGGTCAACCAGATGGCCGACTCGATTTTGAAGGCTTCCAGCAGTGAGATCGTGGACGCATCGGCGCTTTATGTAAACGGCGAGATCGTGGGCGTTACCACCGAAGGCGAAGAGCTGAAAAACTATATCGATGAGATGAAGGCCCCGTATGAGGACCCGGACAACCCCAACCTTCGTGTGGAATTCACCAAGGAGCTTGCGGTGGAAGACGGCATCTATGCTGCCCGCAGTTTGGTCAGTGCCGGTGATATCGAAGCCATTCTGGAAGGCGAGGAGCAGGGCCAGCTGAACTACACCGTACAGCAGTTCGATACCCCCAGCGGAATTGCTTCCAGCCATGGCCTTTCCACCCAGCAGCTGGTGGATATGAACCCCCAGCAGGACATCCTGAAAATGCTGCACATCGGCGATACCCTGATCATTCAGAAGTCGATGCCGTTTTTGGAGATCCGCCGCATCGAGACCCGCACCGAGCAGGAGACCATTCCCTATAAGAATGTGACCCAGAACTCCAGCGACCTGGGCTTCGGCCAGACCCGCATCAAGCAGAAGGGCGAAGAAGGCCTGCATGAGGTGGTGCGTGAGTATGTTTATTACGGCGACAGTGAAACACCCAGCGAAACCACCGAGATCCAGCGCACCGTTCTGAAAGAGCCGGTGGATGAGATCAAGGAGATCGGTCAGAAGCTTGCAAACGGCGACCTTGCGCAGGTGGGCAATGGTAGGCTGGCATGGCCGGTGCCCAACTACAAGGGCGTGAGCCGCTGGATGACCAACGGCCACAAGGGCGCTGATATCCGTGCAAACTTCGGTACACCCATTTACGCATCGGATTCCGGCGTGGTCACCACCGCAGGCTGGCATTACAGCTACGGCAACCATGTGGTGATCAACCACGGCAACGGCACTACCACGCTGTATGCCCACGCAAGCCGGCTGGCGGTGCGCCCCGGCCAGAGTGTGCAGCGCGGCGATGTGATCGCGTATGTGGGCTCTACGGGCAACTCCACCGGCAACCACTGCCACTTTGAAATCAGGATCAATGGTCAGCGTGTAGACCCGCATCGTTATTTCCCCTACAAATAAAAAGCAAAAGAGGTCCCGGCCCTGTCGGTCGGGACCTTCTTTTGACGGTATCTTTCGCCCATTCGCTTTATTTTTTTGCACAAACAAGACGAAATCTTACAGCTGTTGGTGGCAAAAGCGGGATAGAAGTTACAATTTGTGCAAATACTAGCGTTGAGGGTTCCATTTTCCCGGCTTTCAGTGTATAATTATAGCCGTTGTGATGCCACCCCGATCAAGATCAGGACGAGCGCGCAAAGGAGAGTTTTCAAATTGGAAAAGTTTGTTATAAATGGGGGCAAGCCCCTGGTAGGCGAAGTAACGGTCAGCGGTGCGAAAAATGCGGCCGTTGCGATTTTGCCTGCAACGATTTTGGCTGCCGATAAATGCATCATCGAGAACCTGCCCGAAATCAGTGATGTGGACGTTTCTTTGGAGATCCTCGGTGACCTGGGTGCCAAGGTACGGATGCTGGGACACAATACCTACGAAATCGACACCACCCATGTGAACTGCACCGCAGTGCCGGACGATCTGTCCCGGCAGATGCGGGCCAGCTACTATTTTCTGGGCGCGCTGCTGGGCCGCTTTGGCGAAGGCCAGGTGGCAATGCCCGGCGGATGCAATCTGGGCCCCCGCCCCATTGACCAGCACCTGAAGGCATTTACCGCCCTGGGCGCCGAGGATGTGGTGGAATGCGGCCAGGTCCGTGTACACGGCTGCGGCCTCAAGGGAACCCATGTGTTCTTTGATACTGTGTCGGTGGGCGCAACCATGAACGCCATGCTCAGTGCGGTTTTGGCAGAGGGCCAGACCGTTCTGGAAAACGTGGCAAAGGAACCGCACATCGTGGACCTTGCAAACTTTTTGAATATGATGGGCGCGGATGTGCGCGGAGCCGGTACGGATGTGATCAAGATCCGGGGCCGAAAGGCGCTGCATGGCTGCACCTATTCCATCATTCCCGATCAGATCGAGGCCGGAAGCTATATGGTGGCAGCGGCCATCACCGGCGGCAATGTACTGGTGAAAAACGTCATCCCCAAGCATCTGGAGCCCATCACCGCAAAGCTGGAGCTGGCAGGTGTTGTTGTGGAAGAATACGACGATGCAGTGCGGGTGTACCGTGCGGGCGATTTGCTGGCCACCAAGATCAAAACCATGCCGCATCCGGGTTTCCCCACCGATATGCAGCCGCTTATGACAGTGCTGCTGAGTGTGGCAAAGGGCACCTCCATTGTAACAGAGGGCATCTGGGAAAACCGTTTCCGTTATGTGGACGAGCTGATCCGTATGGGCGCAAACATTCAGGTGGATGGCCGTGTGGCGGTGATCGAGGGTGTTCCCGAACTGCAGCCCGCTCCGCTGCGTGCTTCTGACCTGCGCGCCGGTGCTGCTCTGGTGGCGGCTGCGCTTTCCGCAAAAGGCACCAGCGAAATCGAGGAGATCAGCCACATCGAGCGCGGCTATGAGCGTATGGTGGAAAAGCTGCAGGGCCTGGGTGCAGATATCAAACGGGTAAAAAAGCCGGCTTCTGCAATGCCGGAAGCTTTATAAACAGGTTTTGCTTCGGGGCCGTTTGTTGAAAACGGTCCCGTTTTGTTTTCAAATCCAAAAGAACGAGGACAGATAAATGGCGTTTTTTACATCTCTTTATTCCGGCTCCTCCGGCAACTGCTCGGTGGTGCGATGCGGGGATGAGTTTTTGATGATCGATATTGGGAAAAGCTGCAGAGCGACCCTGACGGCACTGAAAGCGCTGGGCCTTCCACTGAGCGGGCTGCGGGGCCTGCTGCTGACCCATGAGCATTCTGATCATGTGAGCGGGCTGCGTGTGTTTTTGAAAAACCATGATGTGCCGGTGTATGGCGGTGCCGCCACGCTGGACAACCTTTACGAAATGGGTCTGGTGCCGCCCAGCGCCGAGCTGATCGCCATTGAAGGCCGCACCGAGCCGGTGGGCGGGTTTGAGGTGACGGCCTTCCCCACAAGCCACGACGTGCCCTGCTGCGGCTACCGCATCAAAGCGCCGGACGGGGCGGTGATGACCATGGCCACCGACCTTGGGTATCTGAGCGATGTGGTGAATGAAAATCTGACCGGGGCAGATCTGGTTGCGCTGGAAGCCAATTACGATCTGCACAGCCTGCGTTATGGGCCTTACCCGGTTTACTTAAAGCGCCGGATCGAATCGACCCGGGGCCATCTGGACAATACCGACTGCGCAGAGAAAATTCTGGAGCTGATGAAAGGCGGCTGCAAGAATTTTGCCCTGTGCCACCTGAGCAAGGAAAACAACACCCCGGATATGGCCCTTGCCGCTGTGCGCCGCCGTGTTTTGGAGGAAGGCTATCAGCCGGACCCTTCGGTGCGAGTGCAGGCTCAGAAACGGGATGAACCCAGCGATTGGATGGAGTTTTGATATGCAGAGAATTGACCTGATCTGTGTGGGCAAGCTGAATGCCGCCTACTGTGCTGCCGGCGTGGCAGAGTACCAAAAGCGCCTGGGCGGCTTGTGTGAGTTCCGCATCATCGAGCTTCCGGAATGCACCATCAGCGAAAAGAACGCGAGCTCTGCGGTGATCGAAAAAGCGCTGGAAAAGGAAGGACAGGCCATCCTGGCCAATGTGCGCAAGGGCGCTGTGATCGCGGCGCTCTGTGTGGAGGGCAAGCTGGTTTCCAGTGAGGACTTGGCCCAGCTTGTCAGCGACAGTGCGCTTGCGGGCCAGGGCGATATGGCGTTTGTGATCGGTTCTTCCCATGGGCTGGCCCCTATGGTAAAGCAGGCGGCCCGGTATAAAATCAGCCTGGGGCGCATCACGCTGCCCCATCAGCTGGCGCGCCTGGTGCTCACTGAGCAGCTTTACCGGGCGTTTGCCATCAACAATCATATCAAGTACCACAAATAAGTGCACTGCCAGTTTGGCGGTGCCCCCTAAAGGAGGAAAGTTCCATGAAAAAGTGGATCACGCTGGCTTTGGCCGGCACCCTGATGTTAATGACTGCCTGCGGCAGTAAAACCGAGCAGCCGCCGGAATATGAGGTGGAGATCGTTCGGCCCGAGCATACCAGTGCCCCCGCCCAGCAGCCTGCGGCAACGCCTGCGCCTGTGGATGCGCCGGAGGAGATCTGGCAGACGGAACCCCGCAAGGATATCGAAATCGTGGCAAGCCTTGCAGAGCAGGATCCGGCGGTGCTGCAGCCGGGAGAATGGCACAACTCCCTTTCGCTGTTTCAGCTTGACGGCGGCGTTGGCGTGATCGACCAGGAGGGAAAAATCCGGGTGCCTGCATCCGAAAAGGTGCACTGGTGCTGGAACTGCGGCCTTACCAACGAGGATGAAAGCAAGATCTTTGACGAAAACGGCGAGGTCGTTGGCACAGGCGGCCATGGCACCCTGGACAGTGCTGTTTTCTATGACCCGGACCGGGATGTTCTGTATCAGGATTCCACCGGATTGCTGATCCCCTGGGAGGAAGTGGCCGAAGAACAGGATTCCACAAGCATCCTGACCGCCGATGTGGTGAGCATCACTCCGGACCCGGAAACCGGCCTGTATGATCTGAACGGTGAGCTGATGGCCGTAAGTGAAAGCCGCGGCAAAATGCTGTTCAAGGGCGACGGAAGCAAGCTGGACGGTGTGGTTTACGAAGAGACCCAGAAGGAGAGCGAGGGCATCGTTGCGGCAAAGAAGGACGGCAAATGGGGCTTTGTGAATGCGGCCACCGGCGAACAGCTGCTGCCGTTCGTTTACAGCCAGGTGCGGCCCTTCCATCAGGACCTGGCAGCGGTGGAAACCGAAAACGGCTGGACCTATGTGGGAACCGGCGGCGGCGCCCGGGCATATACCGGCTTTTTGAATGCGGCCACCGCACAGGATGGCAAAGCGTGGGTGAAAACCGAAAAAGGCTGGGGTGTTATTCGGCTGGAAGACTGGCCGGCCCAGAGATAATTGAAAACGGAGCAGTGCACCTTCCCCCAAAAGGGGAACGGCACTGCTCCGTTTTTTTGCTTGAATGTGTTTTGAGAAGGCAGCAGGGGAACTTTCTTTTGGAAGACCGCTGCCTTGTGTGCGGATAAAATCAGTTCAGGAAACCAAGATCGATTTCGTAGGGGCTTTCGACCGCCTTTTTGAAGGTGGTCTGTGTCTTATATTTGCTCAGTGCGGCTGCGGCCTTGGCCGGATCGGCCAGGGTACCGGCACCGCCCATGCAGCCGCCGGGGCAGCCCATGCCTTCCAGTAGATAGCCGTTGTATTTGCCGGCGCGTGCCATCATCAAAAGGCGTTTGCAGTCGGCAAGGCCCTGGGCGCTGGCGATCTTCACTTCCCGGTCCGGGTCCATTTCATGCACCGCATTGACCACCGCCTGGGCAACACCGCCGGAAACCGCAAAGCCCCAGCCGTCAGCACTGGCCTTGTCGAAGCTGTCGCCCTCCGGCTCTTCCAGCTGGTCAAAATCCACCTCACGGGCTTCAAACATGCCCATCAGCTCCTCAAAGGTGAGCACAAAGTCCACATCGCTGCGGATGCTGCGGCGGCTGGCTTCCAGCTTTTTGGCGGCGCAGGGGCCCACAAACGTGACCCGAACGTCCTGGCCGAACTTTTTCTTGATCAGCCGGGCGGTGAGCACCATGGGGGTGAGCGCCATGCTGATGTTCTGGGCAAGCTCCGGGAAGAGCTTTTTTGCCATCATGCTCCAGCTGGGGCAGCAGCTGGTGGCCATAAAGGGCTGATGCTCCGGCACTTCACGCATAAAGTCCTTGGCTTCCTCAATGGTGCACAGGTCCGCGCCGATGGCGACCTCCACCACATTTTCAAAGCCCAGCATCCGCATGGCGGATTTCAGCTTGCCGGGGGTAAGGCCGGGGAACTGGCTGATAAAGGCCGGGGCCATGATGGCGATGTTCCGGTCACCCTGGCGGATGCTCTGAACCAGCTGGAAGATCTGGCCCTTGTCCACAATGGCACCAAAGGGGCAGCTTACCAGGCACATGCCGCAGGAAACGCATTTGTCATAATCAATGTTGGCCCGGCCCAGCTCATCGGAGCCAATGGCGTTCATGCCGCAGGCGGCTGCACAGGGACGCTCGGATTTGACAATGGCGTGATAAGGGCAGACCTCAACACATTTGCCGCATTTGATGCACTTGTCCTGATCGATCACGGAATGACCGCCGGGAGTGAAATGAATGGCGTCCTTGGGGCAGACCTCATTGCAGGGGTGCGCAAGGCAGCCGCGGCAGACATCGGTGACCTCCACCCGCTTGGGCGGGCAGGCGGAACAGGCGAATTTGATGATGTTGATCAGAGGGGGGTCGTAATATTTCTGGGCGATCACACTGTTTTCGATGCCGGCATTGATGGGCGCCTGTTCGTCGATGGGGCGCAGGGGCAGGCCCATTGCCAGACGAATGCGCTCCGATACAATGGCTCGCTCCAAAAAGATGCTGTTGCGGTGGGTGCTCACCTCGCCGGGGATGATCCGGTAGGGAAGCTTGGTCATTTCTTCCGCATAATTCTGCCCTTCGTAGGAAAGGCGGGCAACTTCCGTAAAAACACGCCGGCGGATATCGGTAACAGCGGTGTAGATGCCACGTGTAGTGCTCATGATAGTGCTCCTTTCGCAGACGGCTCTGCGTTTTTTGTTCTCTTTTTAGAATAGCACAAAACGGCTCGGCCGCCAAGACGAAGCCAAGCCGTTTTGCTGCTTTTTGCTTAAAGTGCGGCGGCCCGGCAGTGCTCACCGTCCCAGCTGTCCAGCCGGGCGGTCACGATCTCGCCGCTGGCATGGCCCATTGCCTCGATCACGACCGGAACATACAGGCGGGTATAACCGGTGAAGAGGCTGCCGCTCAACGGCTTTTCCAAAAGCACCGTGTCGGTTTTGCCCAGCATTTCCTTCACCAGCCGTGCACGGACCTCATCAGCCGCAGACTGGAGCCGGTGGACCCGGCTTGCTTTTTCCTGCTCGGGGATCTGGTCCGGGAAATCGGCGGCAGGGGTGCCGGCCCGGCGGGAATAGGGGAAAACGTGGACTTTCAAAAAGCCAAGGTCCTGCACAAAGCGGATGCTTTCCTTGAATTCTTCCTCGGTCTCGCCGGGAAAGCCCACGATCACATCAGTGGTGAAGCTGCAGAAGCCGCCAAAGGCCCGGCGCATTTTGTGCACAACAGCGGCATACTCCTCGGCGGTGTAGACCCGGCGCATCCGGCGCAGGGTCTCGGTGCAGCCGCTCTGCAAAGAAAGATGGAACTGCGGGCAGAGCTTTTCCACACGGGCCATGCGGGCGATGGTATCATCGTCCAAAAGGTCCGGCTCCAGGCTGCCCAGGCGGATGCGCTCGATGCCCTCCACACCGGCACAGGCTTCGATCAGGTCGATCAGGCTGGTGTTTGTGTCCCGGCCGTAGCTGGGCAGGTTGATGCCGCTGAGCACCACTTCGGAATAACCGGCACCGGCAAGGGCGGCAAGCTCTTCCAGGATGCTCTGCTCACTGCGGCTGCGGCTTTGGCCCCGGGCGCGGGGAATGACACAGTAAGCACACCGGCGGTTGCAGCCGTCCTGCACCTTGATGAAGGCACGGGTATGGCCTTCGAACTGCTCCACCGGCAGCTCTTCAAAGCGTTCGGTGCGGGTGTGGGGCTGGATCTTTACCACCCGTTCCCCTTCGGTGAGGGCGGTGTGCACTGCACCCAGAAGGGCGCGGCGGTCGGTGTTGCCCATTACAACGTCAGCCTCAGTAAGGGCCGATGCCTCTTCCGGAAAGGCCTGGGGATAGCAGCCGGTGAGCACGGTCACGGCATCCGGGTTCTCCCGTTTGGCCCGCCGCAGCCACTGGCGGCTCTTTTTATCGCCGCCGGCAGTTACCGTGCAGCTGTTCACGATGTAAACATCCGCCTGCTCACCGGGGCCGGCGAGGGTATAGCCGTTCTGGCAGAAAAGCTGCTCCAGCGCACCGGTTTCGTTCTGGTTTACCTTGCAGCCCAATGTGTAAAAACTAACGCGCATATCTGTTCTCCTTAGCGTTCTCAGAATGGTCAAACACTATTATAAGGCGCTGAAAAGAAAATCGCAAGCGGACAGGCCATTTTCAGTGCCCAGGCGCATATAGATACCCTGAACGATGCTGATTTTGAGCAAAAAAACGGAAGGATGATGCCTTGTGTTCGCAAAAAAGCTGACGGCGCTGTGCCTGTGTGGGGTCCTGGCCCTGTTGATGGGGATGCCTGTCTTTGCGGATGGGGTGGAGCCGGGCCGGTTCGAACTGCCGGGCCTGGATCTGCCCTGCCGGAGCGCAGTGCTCATTGAACAGGGAAGCGGGACGGTGCTGTATGAAAAAGAAATGGACCGGCAGGTGCCCATTGCATCCATCACCAAGGTGATGACCCTGCTGCTCACCCTGCAGGCAGTGCGGGAAGGCCGTGTGACGATGGAAGACCATGTTCCGGTATCGGAGCACGCCTATGGCACCGGCGGCAGTCAGATCTGGCTGGAACCGGGGGAGGAGTTCACCCTGGACGAGATGCTGCGGGCCATCTGCGTGTCCAGCGCAAACGATGCCGCCGTAGCGGTTGCGGAATTCATTGGTGGCACGGAGCCGGCTTTTGTGGAGATGATGAACCAAAAGGCTTCGGAGCTGGGCATGACTGCAACCACCTTCAAAAATGCCTGCGGCCTGGATACGGAAGGGCACATCTCCAGTGCCCGGGATGTGGCCATCATGAGCCGGGAGATCCTTACAAAATACCCCGAGATCACGAAATATACCACCATCTGGACCGACAGCCTGCGGGGCGGCAAGACCCAGCTGGTAAACACCAACAAGCTGCTCAAGCGGTATCCGGGCATGACAGGCCTCAAAACCGGGACCACCAGCCGGGCAGGGGTGTGCCTGTCGGCCAGCGCCACCCGGGACGGGCTTTCGCTCATTGCGGTGGCGCTGGGCAGCCCTTCCAGCGCCGAGCGCTTCACTGCCGCATCCGGTATGCTGGATTACGGGTTTGCCAATTTTGAATGTGTGCCGGCCCCCCGCCCGCAGGATGCGCCTGCCGCCATTCCGGTAACCGGCGGCTGTGCGCAGGAGGTGGAGCTCAGCTATGAGCTGCCGGAAAATATTTTGGTGAAAAAAGGCGAAGGAGAAACGCTGGAAAGCCGTTTCGAAGGCCCCAAGCAGCTTGCGGCTCCGGTGGAAGAAGGGGCGCAGCTGGGCCGGATAATCGTGACGGCAGGCGGCCAGGAGCTGGGCAGCTGGCCGGTGCGGGCGCGGCAGGGGGTTCCGGTGCTCAGCCTGCCATTTGCGCTGGAAAGACTCTGGCAGGCTCTGCTTACTGCGTGATTTTTTTGGCAAAGCCTGACAAGATACCTTGACTTTACCCCGCCAAAAAGGTATAGTTATTACAAAGAAAAACCTTGGCTCCCGGGAATAATAATAAGGGAGTAAATGGACAGGGGGACTTTTAAAATGAGCATTAAGTTTAATGGCAAACATCTGGAAGGCTTTGTAAGAGAGGCCGAATGGGGTGCTGTTTGGCCGCAGGTCGAAACCGCACACCGCATGCTGGAAGAGCACACAGGCCTTGGCAATGATTTCCTGGGCTGGGTAGACCTTCCGGTGGATTATGATAAGGAAGAATTTGCCCGCATCAAGGCTGCGGCGGCCCGCATCCGCGAGGACTCTGACGTTCTGGTAGTCATCGGTATCGGCGGCTCTTATCTGGGCGCACGCGCTGCCATCGAGGCAGTGAAGGGTCAGATGTACAACTGCACCACGAAGGATCTTCAGATCTTCTTCGCGGGCAACTCCATCTCTCCCGCATATCTCAACGACATCCTGGCCTGCTGTGAAGGCAAGCGGGTGAGCGTGAACGTGATCTCCAAATCCGGCACCACCACCGAGCCTGCTCTGGCTTTCCGTGTATTCAAAAAATACCTGGAAGACCACTTTGGCAAGGAAGAGGCCAAAAAGCGCATCTACGCCACCACCGATAAGGCCCGCGGCACTCTGAAGGAGCAGGCCGACAAGGAAGGCTGGGAATCCTTTGTGGTGCCCGATGACGTGGGCGGCCGCTATTCGGTGCTCACCGCTGTGGGCCTGCTGCCCATTGCCTGCGCCGGCTGCGACATCGACCAGCTGATGAAGGGCGCTGCAGATGCCCGTGCGGAGTATTCCAAGTGCACTCCCGAAAATGACTGCTACAAATATGCCGCTGCCCGCAACATCCTGTACCGCAAGGGCAAGAGCGTGGAGCTGCTGGCTGCTTACGAGCCCAACTTCACCATGATGAACGAGTGGTATAAGCAGCTGTTCGGCGAAAGCGAAGGCAAGGACAACAAGGGCCTTATGCCCACCAGCGTGGTGTTCTCCACCGATCTGCACTCCATGGGCCAGTTCGTTCAGGAAGGCAGCCGGATCATGTTTGAAACCGTGGTGAACATTGCAAAGCCCGAAAAGGACCTGTTCATCGAGTCTATGCCCGAGAACCTGGACGGCCTGAACTTCCTGGCTGACCAGAACATGAGCGTTGTGAACCACAAGGCCATGCAGGGCACTGTGCTGGCCCACACCGACGGCGGCGTGCCCAACATCCTGCTGGAGGTTCCCAGCCTGGGCGAGTATGATTTGGGCTGGCTGATCTACTTCTTCGAGCGTGCTTGCGCCATCAGCGGCTACATGCTGGGTGTGAACCCCTTCGATCAGCCCGGCGTTGAGAGCTACAAAAAGAATATGTTTGCCCTGCTTGGCAAACCCGGCTATGAGGACCGCAAGGCCGAGCTGGAAGCCAAGCTGCAATAAAAAGCCGTAAAAGGGCAGTGCAGCCAGTGGCTGCGGCAGCCCTCAAAATTAAGGAGGTACTCCGAATATGATTAAACTGATCGTTGGCACCAAAGGCACCGGCAAAACCAAGAAAATGATCGAAATGATCAACTCCGTGACCAAGACCACTTCCGGCAACGTTGTTGTTGTGGAGAAGTCCATGCAGCTGACCTATGATATCGACCACGCCGCCCGTCTGGTAGATCTTGAAGAATATGATGTCGCTGGTTATGATATGCTGTACGGCTTTGTGGCAGGCATGCTGGCCGGCAACTATGACATCACCGAGATGTTCGTTGACGGTATCCTGAAGACCTGCGACCATGACCTGTCCGGCCTGGGCGTATTCCTGGATAAGGTCAGCAAGCTGGCCAAGAACGTGAATGTGACCGTTACCATCTCCGCAGACGAAGCCGTTCTGCCTGAAGATGTGAAAAAGTACCTGTAATTTACAAAAAAAGCTGTAAATCGGGGCGAAGGTCAAAAAATTTGGTCTTCGCCCCGCATTTTGCTATTGACAAATCATGCCGCATTGGATATACTAGTTAGGCGGTCTTTTTGAGGAGGAAGTATGCAGTTCGACTTGAAACGCTTTTTCCAGAACGGTCAAAAACCATACAAAGCAGAGCTCAAATGTGAGCTTGGCGGGTACGATTGGCCGGGCTATCAGCCGCAGCAGCCGATAAGAGCGGTCTTTGTGGCCGTACCCACTTTGCAGGGTGTAGAGCTTGAACTTTCGGTCAGTGCAGTCGTGAACACACAGTGTGCACGATGCCTGGAACCGATGGAACAGGAGTTTTCCTTCAAACGGGAATGGATGCTGCGAATGGAAGAGCTTGAAAGTGAAGAGCTGGAGCTTCCGATCAGCGAAAACGGCCAGCTGGATCTGGACGAGCTGGTGTATGAAGAGCTGATCCTGGAAGTACCGTCCATGCTGCTTTGCAGTGTGGATTGTCAAGGGCTATGCCCCGTATGCGGAAAACCAAAAGCGGCAGGCTGTACCTGCTGTACGGCAGACTCAGTAGATGCCCCCGCAGACGAAAGGCTTGCTATATTAAAACAACTGCTGAACGAATGATCACATCGAGGAGGTGCTAAAATGGCAGTACCCAAGAGAAAGGTTTCCCAGGCACGGCGCGACAAGCGTCGCTCCTCTGTGTGGAAGCTGGAGGCCCCTGCGCTGGTAAAGTGCAGCCAGTGTGGCGAGTACAAACTCCCCCATCAGGTATGCGGCAACTGCGGCTACTACAAGGGTAAGGAAATCGTGAAAAAGGAAGCGTAATCCGCTTCCCGCACAAGCAAGGGGAGGGCACCGCCTTCCCCTTTTTCTTTTCTGTAACGACGAATAAAACATAAGGCAGGTGAAAACATGTCAGTTAAGGTCAAAAGTGTAGAAGAAGGCTCGGCAGCACAGGCACTGGGCATCACGGCCGGCGCCACCATCTGTTCCGCAGACGGGCACGAAATCAATGATATGCTGGACTACCAGTTTTACACCTCGGGCTCAAAATTTGAGCTCACGGTGCTGCGGGACGGAAAGCTGGATTATCTGCAGGTGAACAAGGGTGATTATGAGCCTTTGGGCTGCGAGTTTGAAACTTACCTCATTGACCAGAAGCATTCCTGCTCCAACCACTGCATGTTTTGCTTCATCGATCAGCTTCCGCCGGGTCTGCGTGAGACCCTTTATTTCAAGGATGACGATGAACGGCTGTCGTTTTTGTTCGGCAACTATGTCACTTTGACCAACCTCTCGGATCATGAGCTTGAACGCATCAAGCAGATGCACATTTCGCCCATCAATATTTCGGTGCACACCACAAACCCCCAGCTTCGGGTGCGGATGATGGCGAACAAGAACGCAGGCAATGTGCTGCGCTATCTGAAGGAGTTTGCCGATGCGGGCATTCAGATGAACTGTCAGCTGGTGCTTTGCAGGGGCGTCAACGATGGGGACGAGCTTCGCAGGAGCCTTGAGGACCTCACTGCCCTGTACCCAGCCGTGCAGAGCATTGCGGCGGTTCCAAGCGGCCTTACCCGCTACCGCAAGGGCCTGTACAAGCTCACTGCCTATGATGAGGCTTCCAGCGCAGAAACACTGGACATCCTGGAGGAGTGGGGCGACAAATGCAAGCAGAAATTCGGCAGTCGGGTGATCTATCCCGGTGACGAATGGTATCTGTGCGCAAAGCGTCCGGTGCCCCAGGGCGAATTCTATGAGGACTATGCACAGCTGGAAAACGGCGTGGGAATGTGGCGGCTGTTCCGGGATGAATTCCTGCGGGAACTGGCTGAAGGCCGGCGCAGCCCCTTTGCCATCCGGCGGATGGACATTGTGACCGGTACGCTGGCTGCCCCGCTCATTGATGAGATGGCAAGGGCCTTCTGCAAAAAGCATCCGTGGGTCCATCTGAAGGTGCATGCGATCAAAAACGATTTCTTCGGCGGCAATGTGTCGGTGGCGGGCCTTGTAACGGCAACCGACATCGCCGCCCAGTGCAAGGGCAAGATGGAAAGCCGGGTGCTGGGCGTTCCTGAGGTGATGCTCCGGTCCGAAAAGGATCTTTTTCTGGATGACTGGTCCATCCAGGACCTGGAAAAGGCTTTGGGAGTGAAGGTGAAGATCCTTCCCAGCGGCGGCGGTGATCTTGCCCGCTTGCTTTTGGAAAACAAATACAAAAAACACAAAGAAGAGGAATAAAAGGAGGGGACGCAAATGGGAAAACCCATCGTTGCAGTTGTGGGCCGGCCCAATGTGGGCAAGTCCACCCTGTTCAATAAGCTGATCGGTCAGCGTCTGGCGATCGTGGAGGACACCCCCGGCGTAACACGGGACCGCATCTTTGGCGACTGCGAATGGCAGGGCCATCAGTTCCTGCTGGTGGATACCGGCGGCATTGAAACGGATGTGGATGACGGCATCATGAGCCATATCCGTGAGCAGGCCCAGATCGCCATCGATTCGGCTGACTGCATCGTGATGGTTGCCGATATCCATGCCGGTGTTACCGCACAGGATCAGGACGTGGCCGCTATGCTGATGCGCAGCGGAAAGCCTGTGATCCTGGCTGTGAATAAGGTGGACAAAATCGGCGAGCCTCCTATGGAGCTGTATGACTTTTACAGCCTGGGTCTGGGCGATATCTACCCGGTTTCCAGTGTGCATGGCCACGGCACCGGCGATCTGCTGGATGCCGTGTGCGCAAACCTGCCCGCGGTGAATGAAAATGCCGATGAGGACGACCAGATCACCGTGGCGGTCATCGGCCGGCCCAATGTGGGCAAATCCAGCCTTGTGAACTATGTGCTGGGCGAAAACCGGATGATCGTTGCAAACGAAGCCGGCACCACCCGGGACGCCATTGACAGCCTGGTGGAAAATCAGTACGGCAAATTCGTGTTCACCGATACCGCCGGCCTGCGCAAGCGCGGCAAGGTGGAAAGCGGCGTAGAGCGTTACAGCGTGCTGCGCAGCCTGGCCGCTGTGGAGCGCAGCCGTGTGTGTGTGATCATGATCGATGCGACCCTGGGCTTTACCGAGCAGGACAGCAAGGTTGCCGGCTATGCCCACGAACAGGGCAAGGCCTGCATCATTGCGGTGAACAAGTGGGATGCCGTTGAAAAGGACGACAAGACCATGGATACCATGCGCCAGAAGCTTATGAACGATTTCGGCTTCATGAGCTATGCGCCCATCATCTTTATCAGCGCAAAGACCGGCCAGCGTGTGGACCGTTTGTTCCAGCTGATCAAATATGTGGATGAGCAGAACGCCCTGCGAGTTACCACCGGTATGCTGAACGAGCTGCTGGCCCGGGCCACCGCCCGTGTGCAGCCCCCCAGCGACAAGGGCCGCCGCCTGAAAATCTATTATATGACCCAGATCTCCACCCGGCCCCCCACGTTTGTATGCTTTGTGAACCGGAAAGATCTGTTCCACTTCTCTTATCAGCGCTATATCGAAAATCAGATCCGTGAAACCTTTGGTCTGGAAGGCACCCCGGTACGGCTTGTCATCCGGGAACGGGGCGACGGAAAGACGAAATAAGGAGGCACCGTGATGAATGGTCTGGTATTGGCTTCCAACACGATCGGCGTGATCGGCGGCGCAGACGGCCCCACAGCCGTGTTTGTAAGCGGCAGCCCGCTTCTGGCCTGTCTGCCCTGGCTGGCCGCAGTGGCCGTGGCGGCTTACCTGCTGGGAAGCCTGAATTTCGGCATCCTCATCAGCCGCTGCTTTTACCGGGATGATGTGCGCAAGCACGGCAGCGGAAACGCAGGCAGCACCAATATCCTGCGCACCTACGGCAAAAAGGCCGCAGCACTCACCCTTTTGGGGGATATGGGCAAGGGTGTGCTGGCGGTGATTTTGGGCCGTGCTCTGCTGGGCTGGGCTTTCGGCGATGCAGCCTTTGGGCTGTATGGCGGCTATGTGGCGGCGATCTTCGCCGTTCTGGGCCACCTGTGGCCGGTTTGGTTCGGCTTTAAAGGCGGCAAGGGCGTTGCGGTTGCGGCCGGCGCTATCCTGGCCAGCAATCCGCTGGTGTTCCTCGCATTGGCTGCGGTGTTCTTTGGCTTTGCGTTCACCACCCGCATTGTGAGCCTGTCTTCCATTGTGGTGGCCGCCTGCTACCCGGTGTTCACCGCGCTTTACAGCTGGTACAAAGGTCAGCCGATTTGGTTTGTGACCATCTGCGCCGGCATTATGGGCGGGCTGGTGATCTGGATGCACCGCTCCAACATCAAGCGCCTTTTGAACGGCACCGAATATAAGTTCGGAGAGAAAAAGAAATAATAAAAAGGCAGCACCGAGGATGATCCCGGTGCTGCCTTTTTCGATTGTCTTAAAATCAAAGGGGAATTTCGCTGCCGTTCAGAATGGCCCGCATCAAAGTGTCGCCCCGATATTCCAGCTTGAGCAGAAAGAAGGGCTCGTTTTGGCGCAGCAGCCGCAGAAAAATGCGGTCGCCCTCCCAAAGGGGAAGATCGGGGATCTCTTTTTGTTCCTTCCAGGCAAACTCACCCTCATCACATTCCTGCAGGCTGCCCCTGAAGCCGTCAGCCGTGAAAAGGTGCATATACTCCGTGGGCCAAAGGTCGGAGCAAAAGGTCACAACGCCCCGGCACTGCCAGCGGGTGAGGGTAAGGCCGGTTTCTTCCTTTACTTCCCGGCAAAGACACTCATCGGGGCTTTCGCCCGCTTCGAATTTGCCGCCGACCCCGATCCATTTGCCGCCGTTGGGGTCGTTTTTCTTTTTGTTGCGGTACAGCATCAGATACTGGCCGTTGTTTTCAATGTAGCAGAGTGTGGTGTTTTTCATGGGGGCCTCCTTGTTTAACGGTCATACCAGTATTTCCGGTCCAGCTCACGGTATTGAAGAGCTTCGGCCACATGGGCAAGGCAGATGGTTCGGCTGGCATCCAGATCTGCAATGGTGCGGCTTACCCGCAGGATGCGGTCATGGGCACGGGCCGAAAGACCCAGCTCATTGAAGGCTGCCTTGAGGGCGTTCAGTGCGGCAGGCTCCAGTGCGCAGTAACGGCGCAACAGCCGGCTGGGCAGCTGGCTGTTGCAGTAGATGCCGGTGCCCTCGTAGCGCTTTTGCTGGATGCTGCGGGCCGCTAGTACACGCTGACGGATGGCCTCACTGCTTTCTCCGGGGGTCTGACTGCTCAGCTCTTCATAAGCCACCGGCGCAACATCCACATGCAGGTCGATGCGGTCCAGCAGCGGGCCGCTGATTTTGCGCCGGTAGCGCTCAATGGTGCTGGGGGTGCAGGTACAGGGATGGGTGGGGTGGCCGTAATAGCCGCAGGGACAGGGGTTCATGGCGGCCACAAGGGTGAAGCGGCTGGGATAGGTGACCGTGCCGGAAGCCCGGCTCACCGTTACCTGGCCATCCTCCACCGGCTGGCGCAGGATCTCCAGCGCATCCCGTGAAAACTCCGGCAGCTCGTCCAAAAACAAAACGCCGTTGTGGGCAAGGCTCACTTCGCCCGGCCGGAGCGCGGTTCCGCCGCCGGAAAGCGCCACTGCACTGACACTGTGGTGAGGGCTGCGGAAGGGGCGGCTGGTCATAAGCCCGGAGCCGGGCGGCAGCATGCCGGCCACTGAATAAACGCCGGTGCATTCCAGCGCCTCTGCCCGGCTCAAGGGGGGCAGAATGCCGGGCAGGCGCTTGGCCAGCATGCTTTTGCCGGTTCCCGGCGGGCCGATCAGCAGCACATTGTGGCCGCCTGCTGCGGCAATTTCCATGGCCCGGCGGGCCAGAAGCTGGCCTCGCACATCGGCAAAGTCCGGCAGCTCTTCATCGTCCAAGGCTTCAAGAGAAGCGGGCAGGGCAGGCGAAAGAAGGTGGGTGCCGGTGAGATGCTCCATCACCTCCTGAGCAGTGTGGGCGCCGAAAACCGCCACTTCGGTGACGCTGGCGGCTTCGGCGGCATTTTCAAAGGGGACAAACAGCTCTTTGATGCCACATTCCGCTGCGGCCATGGCCATGGGCAGGATGCCCGACACCGGGCGCAGCGCACCATCCAGAGAAAGCTCCCCGGCAAAGGCACGGGATTCATCCAAAGAAGGAAGCTGCCCCTGTGCGCACAGCAGGGCCAGCAGCACCGGCAGATCGTAAACCGGGCCGGTCTTGCGCACATCGGCAGGGGCAAGGTTCACCGTGATCCGACTTGGCGGCCAGGCAAAGCCCAGGTTTTTTGCGGCACTGCGCACCCGGTCGGCGGATTCCTTCACTGCGCTGTCGGGTAGGCCCACGATGGAAAACTGGGGCAGGCCGCCGCTGATGTCAGCCTCGGCGGTTACCGCAAAGCCGGAAAGCCCGTGCACACCAAAGCTTCGTACTTTTGCGAACAATTCGATCCCTCCTGTTCAGGCGCTGAAATTGAAAACAGCGCCCACGATAGCGGCAAACAAAATGAAAAAGATCGGATGGATCTTTTTGAATTTCCTCTGGCCGAAAAAGATGACAGCCCCCAGGATGATCGCCGGCCAGACGAACAGATCCCCGGCCCTGCCGCTGTCTGCAAATGCGGCAGGGGAGAACATGGAGATCTGCGCAACCTTGATGCCGGCAGCGGCCACCAGAGCCACCGAGGCAGGCCGCAGGCCGTAAAACATCTTCTGCACCAGGGGGCTGCTGCGAAAGCGGTTCAAAAGCCGGGCAATGATCAGAATGATCAGGATGCTGGGGCTGATCAGGCCGATGGTGGCGGCAAGCGCACCGGGAATTCCGGCGGTGATGTATCCGGCATAGGTGGCCATGTTGATGCCCAGCGCTCCGGGGGTGGATTCACTCACCGCGATCATGTTGGCAACATCCATTTCGGTGAACCAGCCGGTGGAAGCGGCCATGCTGTAAAGAAAAGGCAGGGTAGCCATGCCGCCGCCCACCGAAAACAGGCCGGTTTTTGCAAATTCGAAGAAAAGCTGAAGCAGGATCATTTCGGCTCTCCTCCCTTGCTTTCTTCACTGCGCTTTAAAAGAATGCCCAAAAGCGCGGCAGCCACCACATAAACGGCGGGGGAAACCTGCACAGGCAGAAGCCCCCCGAATACCGAAAGCAGGAAGATCACGGCGAACAGAACCAGTGTGGCCGTATCCGGGATGGATTTTTTCCAAAGCCGGAGCACTGCGTTCAAAATCAGGACACAGACACACACCCGAACCCCTGCAAAGGCGGAGCGGACCACCGGATAGGTGAGCAGATAGCCAAGCCCGGCGGCCAAAAGCGAAAGCAGGATGAACGGGCCGCTGGCGAAGCCCAGCGTGGCAACGATGCCCCCCAGCACACCCTTTTGCTTGTTTCCGATGAAGGTGGAAACATTCACCGCAATGATGCCGGGGGTGCACTGGCCGATGGCAAAATAGTCGGCAAGCTCTTCCTCGGTGGCCCAGTCACGCTTATCGACACATTCCCGTTCCAGAATGGGCAGCATGGCATAACCGCCGCCGAAGGTGACACTGCCGATCTTTGCGAAAACCCAAAACAAATCGAGATATTCCCGCATGAAGAAAACACGCTTCTTTCCAGTATGAATTTCTAGGCCTAGCATACCATAAGCGGCCCGGTGCCTGCAAGCAGAAGCCATTGTTTTTTGGCAAAAACCGATGAAACAAAGGCAGGAAGATTGACTTTTATTCATGGGGATATTACAATGATATGGATGAGAAAATTCATTGAAAAGCAATCGAACTTTAACAAGGAGCAGGTGTGTGTCAATGTATAAAAAAGAGTATGAGCGCTGGCTGGCTTACCAGCTGGACGATCCCGATCTCACCCCGGAGCTGAAAAGCATTGCAGGGGACGATGAGGCAGTAAAGGACCGCTTTGCTGTATCGCTGAAGTTCGGCACTGCCGGCCTGCGCGGCGTTATCGGCGCCGGCACCAACCGGATGAATGTTTATGTGATCCGTCAGGCCACACAGGGCCTGGCAAACTGGGTGCGCACCCAGGGCGGCACACAGACCGTTGCGATCAGCTACGACAGCCGCATCAAGAGCGATGTGTTCGCAAAGGCTGCTGCTGAGGTGCTGGCTGCAAACGATATCAAGGTCCGCATTTATAAGGCCCTGATGCCGGTGCCGGCCCTGAGCTTTGCCACCCGTTATTACAACTGCAATGCAGGCATCATGGTCACTGCAAGCCACAACCCTGCAAAATACAACGGCTACAAGGCCTATGGCCCCGATGGCTGCCAGATGACCGATGAGGCTGCCGACATCGTGTATGCCGAGATCCAGAACACCGATGTTTTGAGCGGCGCCAAGGTGATGCCGTTTGAAGAGGGCGTTGCAAAGGGCATGATCGAGTATGTGGGTGAGGACTGCTATGAGGCCCTGTATGCCGCCATCGAGAGCCGTCAGGTGCGCCCGGGCCTGTGCAAGACCGCAGGCCTCAAGCTGGTTTACAGCCCGCTGAACGGCAGCGGCCTGGTTCCGGTCACCCGTGTGCTGGGTGATATCGGCATTGATGATATCACCGTGGTCCCCGAGCAGAAGGACCCGGACGGCAACTTCCCCACCTGCCCCTATCCCAACCCGGAAATCTTTGAGGCACTGCGCCTGGGCCTGGAGCTGGCGGAAAAATCCGGCGCCGACCTGATGCTGGCCACCGACCCGGATGCGGACCGTGTGGGCATCGCTGTTCGCTGCAAGGACGGCAGCTATGAGCTGCTGAGCGGCAACGAAGTGGGCGTTCTGCTGCTGGACTACATCTGCAAGGCCCGCATCGAAAACGGCACCATGCCCGAAAAGCCGGTTATGGTAAAGAGCATCGTTTCCACCCAGCTGGCCGACGTTGTGGCTGCACACTACGGCGTTGAGTGCCGCAATGTGCTGACCGGCTTCAAGTGGATCGGCGATCAGATCGCCCGCCTGGAGGCAGACGGTGAGGTGGAGCGCTTCATCTTCGGCTTTGAAGAGAGCTATGGCTACCTGTCCGGCAGCTATGTGCGGGATAAGGATGCCGTGGTGGGCAGCATGCTGATCTGCGAGATGGCCGCATACTACCGCAGCATCGGTTCTTCCATCAAGGAAGAGCTGGAGCGCATTTATGCTGAGTACGGCCGCTACCTGAACAAGGTGGACTCCTATGAATTCCCCGGCCTGTCCGGCATGGACAAGATGACCGGCATCATGGCAAAGCTGCGCGAAAATCCGCCCAAGGACTTTGCAGGCTATAAGGTGCTGACCGTTTCCGACTATCTCAAAAAGACCCGGACCGAGCTTGCCACCGGCAAGCAGGAAGCCATCGACCTGCCTGCCGCAAATGTTCTGATCTACGCCCTGGAAGGCGGCGCTGCTGTGGTGGTCCGTCCCAGCGGCACCGAGCCCAAGATCAAGACCTATTTCACCACCCTGGGCAAGGACCTGGCAGCAGCCGAAGCACAGAAAGAAGAGCTGGCTGCAGCTGTAAAGCCGCTTCTGGCCTGATCAAAATTAAAATTCAGCTCCGGGGCAGAGATAAAAGCCCCGGAGCTTATTTTTGCGTAAAAAAGCGGAAAGCCGTTGACAAAGCGCAAAACTTTGTGTTATACTATTTTGGCAATCGTTCCGATGGCTGCTCCATACGCACAGGATGGCGTATGCTGGTGGCCTCCTATTGAAGGTTGTGATGGGCTCATGTATCAAGCATGGCCCCAAAAAGTCATAAACCAGAAAGAGGTGAACCGTAATGAAACAGGGTATCCATCCCAACTATGTGGACTGCACCATCACCTGCGCTTGCGGCGAGGTTATTCACACCCGCTCCACCAAGCCCGAGATCCACGTGGAAGTTTGCTCCAAGTGCCATCCCTTCTACACCGGCAAGCAGAAGCTGGTTGATACTGGCGGACGTGTTGATCGCTTCAACCGCCGTTTTGGCATGAAGAAGTAAGAAATCCCGTCTGGGTTTTTCAAAACACAAAAAAGGCCTTGAAGGAATACTGTTCTTTCAGGGCCTTTTCTTTATACACCAGCTGTTTCAGAAAAAGGAGCCGTCTTATGGAAGATTATCGCACCATACAGGGCCGCTCAGCGGTCGAGATCGAAGTGAAGCACAGCCGGTTCATTGCCAGTGCGGCCTTTGTGGAAACCGAAGAGCAGGCCCTGGATTTTCTGGCACAGATCCGTGCGGCCAACCGAACGGCCAATCACAATGTGTACGCCTATGTGCTGCGGGAGGGCAACCGCCTGCGCTATTCCGATGATGGCGAACCGGCCAAAACAGCGGGCCTGCCGGTACTGGAAGCCATTCAGCATGCCGGCCTTGTGGACTGCATTGTGGTGGTTACCCGCTATTTCGGCGGCACTCTGCTGGGAACCGGCGGCCTTGTGCGGGCCTACACCGAA
The DNA here is from genome assembly GCA_020025635.1 of Allofournierella sp. Classification (GTDB taxonomy): domain Bacteria; phylum Bacillota; class Clostridia; order Oscillospirales; family Ruminococcaceae; genus JAHHRU01. The sequence goes on along the minus strand of JAHHRU010000004.1, from coordinate 24,437 downwards.
AGTGCATCCGGTGTGCTGGAGGCATCCCGGGTGGTCACGGTCCGCAGCTGTGTGGATATCCGGGTAACAGTGGAGTATCCGCTTTATGAGCGGGCAGCCCTGATCTTACAGAATGCGGGTGCCCGGATGCAGGACCCTGAGTTTGCACAGGATGTCACCCTCACGGCCACTCTGCCGGAAGGGGAAGAAGCCCCCCTCATCCCGGCTTTTGCGGAGCTGAGCCGTGGTGCGGCGGTGCCCCAAATCAGCAAGCCCTATTACACACCGTTTTAAAGTGCGCCCCCCTTTTTTTGCCCGGCTGCCTGCATATTCTGGATTTTTATAAATTTTTTACAATTTTTATAAAGGGTTTTTGGCGGCTGCAACGTATATAATATATAGAGAGCTTTCTAAAAAGGGCGAAAAGGGGGCTTTGTGATGGAAAATATCCGTGTCCGGACCGAAGAGGTCGAGCAGATGATCCTGTCACCCGGTGCGGCGCGCAGCTGTGAAAGCAGAGGGCGTGTCCAGCCTGAGGAGCCCTGCCCCCTGCGCACCTGCTATCAGCGGGACCGGGACCGGATTGTGCACTGCAAATCCTTCCGACGGCTCAAGCAGAAAACCCAGGTGTTCCTTTCTCCGGAAGGGGATCACTACCGCACCCGCCTGACCCATACGCTGGAGGTCAACCAGATCGCCCGAACCCTTGCCCGGGCCCTGCGGCTGAATGAGGATCTCACCGAGGCCATTGCACTGGGCCATGATCTGGGGCACACCCCCTTTGGCCATGCGGGCGAGCGGGCGCTGAACCGGCTGAGCCCCAACGGGTTTCACCACTATCAGCAGAGCCTGCGGGTGGTGGACAAGCTGGAAAAAGAGTTTCAGGGCCTCAACCTGACCTGGGAGGTGCGAAACGGCATCATCTGCCACACAAAGGGCAAATGGGCCGCCACACTGGAAGGGCGGGTGGTGCGCTATGCGGACCGGATCGCCTATATGAACCATGATATCGAGGATGCGGTCACAGCCGGCGTACTGCGTGTGGAAGAGCTGCCCCGGGATGTGATCCAGGTTTTGGGGGATACCAAAAGCCAAAGGATCACCACTCTGATCTCGGATCTTGTGGAAAACAGCACCGAGCGGGAGCTGAGCTTCAGCCCCCTGGTGGGGGAAGCCTATGAAGCCCTGCACGATTTCATGTATTCCACGGTTTATGTGAACAAAACGGCCAAAAAGGAAGAAGCCAAGGTCGAGGATGTGATCAGCCGCCTGTATGAGCGCCTTGTCAGCGACCCGAACCTTCTGCCTGCCGGCTTTTTGCAGATCGCTTATCAGCAGGGTGCCGACCGGGCCGTGACCGATTATATCAGCGGAATGAGCGATGAATTTGCCGTTCGCTGCTTTGAAGAATTCTTTGTGCCGCAGAAATGGCACGTTTTATAATAAGAAGCCGGATGAAAGGGGGACAGGACTGTGATCCCGCACGAATATGTGGAAGAGGTGGTGCGCCGCAATGACATCACCGATGTGGTGGGCAGCTATGTGCAGCTGCGCCATCGGGGCCGCACCCACACAGGTCTGTGCCCTTTTCACAGCGAAAAGACCCCTTCGTTTGTGGTCTACCCGGAAACCCAGAGCTTTTACTGCTTTGGCTGTGGTGCCGGCGGCGATGTGATCACCTTCATCAAAAAGATCAACAACATTGATTATGTGGAGGCGGTGAAGCTGCTGGCTGCCCGGGCGGGAATGCCCATGCCGGAGGAAGATGATAAGGTGGGCCGCCTGCGCAGCCGGGTGCTGGCAGCCAATAAGGAAACGGCCCGCTTTTTCCACGCGCAGCTGAATGCGGAAAACGAGGAAGCCGCCCGGGCCCGAAGTTACTGGCGGGGAAGAGGGCTTTCCGATGCCACCATCCGCAGGTTCGGCCTGGGCTATGCGCCGGATGATTTCGGTGCTCTGCGCCGGTACCTGCGCTCGAAGGGCTTCAATGACGAAGAGATGCTGGCGGCCGGCGTTGTGAAGCGCAGCGAAAAGGGAAACCTGTACGATGCGTTCCGCGGGCGGGTGATGACCCCGATCTTTGACCTGCGGGGCAATGTGATCGCCTTCGGCGGCCGCGTTCTGGGCGATGAAAAGCCCAAATACATCAACAGTCCGGAAACACTGGTCTATAAAAAAAGCAAGGCCATGTTTGCCATGAACATAGCGAAAAAGAGCACCGACCGGCGGTATATCCTCTGTGAAGGGTATATGGACGTGATCAGCCTGCATCAGGCGGGCTTTTCCACGGCAGTGGCCGCCTGCGGAACGGCGCTCACGCCGGATCAGGTGCGGATGCTGGGCGAGTATGCCGATGAAGTGGTGCTCTGCTACGACTCGGACGAAGCCGGCCGCAAGGCCACGGCCCGCAGCCTGGGGCTTTTTGCGGAAAGCCTGGTGCGGGTGTCGGTGCTGAACATTCCCGGCGCAAAGGACCCGGACGAGTTCATCAAAAGCCACGGGCGGGATGCCTTTGAGCGGCTTTTGAACGGAACGGCCAACGCCATCGAGTACAAATTGGCCCGTGTGCGGGAGAAATATGATCTGGGCCGTCCGGCGGACCGGGTGGAATACATCAAGGATGCCATCAATCTGCTGGCCGGAAGGATCACCCCCACCGAGAGGGACGTTTATGCCGGCCGTTTGGCAGAGGAAACCAACGTGGCAAAATCGGCGGTCCTTTCCCAGCTGGAAAGCGCAGTGAAATACCGCCAGCGCAAGGACCGGCGCCAGCGGGAAAAACAGCTGCTGGAAGAGGGCAACGGCTCCGAGATCCATCTGCCGCCTGCCGCATACGGCAACAAAAACGCATTGGGGGTCGCCAATGCCGAGCAGCAGCTGATCGCGGCCCTGCTGCGGGATCCTTCATTGATCCCGCTGGCAAAGGCCCGGGTGGGTCCGGCGCAGTTCCTGATGCCGGATATGGCCGATGCCTATTCGGTGCTGCTGGATTGCTGCGAAAACGGCATCGTGCCGGATGTGGCCCTGATGGCCAGCCGCCTGCCCGGCGAAACGGTGAGCACCATCTCACGCATCCTGGCCCGAAACTACGATGTGGGCCTTGGCAAAAAGGATGTGCAGATGTATCTGGACCGGATGGAAGAGAGCGCCCCCAAAAGCAGCAGTGCAGGCACCATGTCCGATCAGGAGCTGGAAGCTTATTTGGAAAGTCTGAAACAGAAGAAGCAATGAGTCCCCCAAAGAGGGGCAGTATAATACAAAGCGGGCGATATGCCCTCAGGAGGAAGTAAAGCACATGACCGAAAAGAAAAATGCGATTCGTGAATTGGTTGAAAACGGCAAGCGTACCGGCAAGCTGACTACCAAGGAAATCAACGATGCCATTGAGGAAAGCGGCTTTGATATTGAAAAGATCGACAAGCTGTATGAGAAAATGGAAAGCTACGGCATCGAGGTCGTGGATGAGCCCGATCCGGACAGCTTCACTCTGACCGAGGACAGCGTGGATGCCTTTGAAAGCGCACTGTCCACCGAGGGCGTGGCCATTGATGACCCAGTCAAGGTCTATCTGAAGGAGATCGGCCGCGTACCGCTTTTGAAAGGTGACGAAGAGATCCGCCTGGCGGTGGATATCCTGGCCGGCAATGAGGCAGAGGAAAAGAAAAAGGAAAAGTATCCTGAGCTGTGCGAGATCGCGGTGCGCAGGAACATTTCCAGCACCGAGCGCCGCCGCCTGCTGGAGGAAACCAAAGCCGCCATGCCCGATGAGGACGTGGTCGAGGTGGTGGAGCTGGACCGTGCCATCCGCAAGGGTGAGCGGGCAAAGCAGCGCCTGTCGGAGGCAAACCTGCGTCTGGTGGTTTCCATTGCCAAGCGCTATGTGGGCCGCGGCATGCAGTTCCTGGATCTTATTCAGGAAGGCAACCTGGGCCTGATCAAGGCTGTGGAGAAGTTCGACCATACCAAGGGCTTTAAGTTCTCCACCTACGCCACCTGGTGGATCCGCCAGGCCATCACCCGTGCCATTGCGGACCAGGCCCGCACCATCCGCATCCCGGTGCACATGGTGGAAACCATCAATAAGGTGAAGAAGGTGTCCAGCCAGCTGCTGCACCAGAACGGCCATGAGCCCACCGCCGATGAGATCAGCGCCGCGCTGGATATGCCGGTGGAAAAGGTGCGCGAGATCATGCGTGTGGCGCAGGAGCCCGTGAGCCTGGAAACCCCCATCGGTGAGGAGGAAGACAGCCACCTGGGCGATTTCATCCCCGATGAGGATGCACCGGTGCCCGCAGAGGCAGCCAGCCACACCCTGCTCAAGGAGCAGCTGTCCAGCGTTTTGTCCACCCTGACCCCCCGTGAGGAAAAGGTGCTGCGCCTGCGCTTCGGCCTGGAGGACGGCCGCCCCCGCACCCTGGAAGAGGTGGGCCATGAGTTCGAGGTCACCCGTGAGCGCATCCGTCAGATCGAGGCCAAGGCCCTGCGCAAGCTGCGCCACCCCAGCCGCTCCAAGAAGCTGAAGGATTTCCTGGGCTGATTGCCCGTGTAAAGAGCCGCCCTTTGGGGCGGCTCTTTTGCTGTGTGCTCTTTACAAACAGGGGGCCGCTGTGTTATATATAACCATACACCCGAGCATTTGAAAGGAGCGTGTGCGCCTTGTACATCACACAGGAATCCGGATACGCAGTGCGTGTTCTTTACTGCCTTGCCAAAAATGAGCGAAGGATGGGAGCAAAGGAGATCAGCGAGGAAATGATCATTCCGCTGCGGTTTGCTCTGAAACTGATGGGGAAGCTGGCATCGGCAGGGCTGGTGAACAGCTTTAAAGGAAACAAAGGCGGCTATGAGCTGGGCCGCCCGGCAGACAAGATCAGCCTGCTGGATGCGATCAGCGCAGTGGAGGGCCCGTATGTGATGTCCCGCTGCCTTTGCACGGAAGACGATCCGGGCCGGTGCAACCGGGGGGCTTCCGGCTGCTGTGTGTTCCAGCGGGAGTTTGACCGGATCAGCGGCATCGTGAACCGGGAGCTGGCGGCAGTCAGCTTTGCCGATCTGCTGAAAAGGGAGCACGGAAACAGTTAAAAGAAAACACGTTGCCGGGCGTTTCATGCCCGGCAATTCTTTTTTGAAAAACCTTGAAATTTGGCTTGACACAAGGGTTTGCGGGGGGTATACTGTTGTAGTATAGCATAATGGCTTAAAACGCCCAAAACCGAGCTTTTTGCACAAATATTTTGTGAAAGTTTGTGAAAACTGCACAAAGCAAAGAAGTGCAAAGGGCTTGGCAATGTGCGTTATATCCAAAAAACAACCCAAAGTTCAAGTAACAGGATAGGAGTGGACGCTGTTTATGATGAAGGTAAAGCCCGCAACTCTCGGCAAAACGCAGCGAATGAGCTTTTCCCGCATCGATGAAGTCATCGACATGCCCAATCTGATCGAGGTGCAGAAGAACTCGTACAAATGGTTCCTGGAGCAGGGCCTGAAAGAGGTTTTCCACGATGTGGGAGCCATCGAGGACTTCGCCGGCAATCTGTCGCTGGAATTCACCGATTATCACCTGGGTGAGCCCAAGTACACCATCAAGGAGTGCAAAGAGAGGGATGCGACCTATGCCGCACCGCTTCGCGTTACCGCGCGCCTTTTGAAAAAGGCAACCAACGAGATCAAGGTCCAGGAGATCTTCATGGGTGACTTCCCCCTGATGACCGATGCCGGTACCTTTGTGAACAACGGCGCGGAGCGTGTCATCGTCAGCCAGCTGGTCCGCAGCCCCGGCGTGTATTACGGCCAGAGCTACGACAAGACCGGTAAGAAACTGTACACTGCAACCATGAACCCCAACCGCGGCGCATGGCTGGAGTATGAGACCGACTCGAACGATGTGTTCTATGTGCGCATCGATAAAAACCGCAAGCTGCCGGTCACTGTTCTGATCCGTGCACTGGGTATGGGCAGCGATGCTCAGATCAAGGAATTCTTCGGCGAGAACGAAAAGATCCTGGCCAGCCTGGAAAAGGACACCACCACCACTGTGGAGGAAGGCCTGATCGAGACCTACAAAAAGCTGCGTCCCGGTGAGCCCCCGACGGTGGAAGGCGCACGGACCCACCTGAACAACCTGTTCTTCGACCCCCGCCGCTACGACCTGTCTCGTTTCGGCCGCTATAAGATGAACAAGAAGCTGGCTCTGGCCCGCCGCATCACCGGCTTTGTGGCCGCCCGCAACGTGGTTGCCCCCCTCACCGGCGAGCTGCTCATCACTGCCGGCGAAAAGATCGGCCGTGAAGCTGCCGAAGCTGCTGAGGCTGCCGGTGTAAATGTGGTTTACCTGTCCATCGAGAACAAGGAGATCAAGGTCATCACCAACGGCACGGTCGATGCAGCCCCCTTCTTCAGCTTCGATGTCACCGAGTGCGGCATTAATGAGAAGGTCAACTTCAGCCAGATGCAGGCCATCCTGGAAACCACCTCTGACGTGGAAGAGCAGAAAGAGCTGCTCATCAAGAACCATGACAGCCTGATCAGCCGCACCGTGACGGTGGATGACATCTTCTCTTCCATCAACTACCTGTGCGACTTTGACTACGGCGTGGGTGTCACCGATGACATCGACCATCTGGGCAACCGCCGCATCCGCAGTGTGGGCGAACTGCTGCAGAACCAGTTCCGCATCGGCTTCTCCCGTATGGAGCGTGTTGTGCGTGAGCGCATGACCCTGCAGGCCCAGGACGTGAGCGAAGCCACTCCCCAGAGCCTGATCAATATCCGCCCTGTGGTGGCTGCCATCAAGGAATTCTTTGGTTCCAGCCCTCTGAGCCAGTTCATGGACCAGAACAACCCTCTGGCCGAGCTGACCCACAAGCGCCGTCTGTCCGCTCTGGGCCCCGGCGGTCTGTCCCGTGACCGTGCCGGTTTCGAAGTGCGTGACGTACATTACAGCCACTACGGCCGTATGTGCCCCATTGAAACTCCCGAAGGTCCCAACATCGGTCTGATCTCTTACCTGGCTACCTTCGCCCGCATCAACGAGTACGGCTTTGTTGAGGCTCCCTACCGCAAGGTGGACAAGGAGACCGGCGCCGTGACCAGCGAAGTGGTTTATATGACCGCTGACGTGGAAGATGAGTATGTGGTTGCCCAGGCCAACGAGCCTCTGGACGAGAACGGCCACTTCATCAAGACCCGTGTCAATGCCCGCCGTCGTGATGAGATCCTGGAAATCGAGCGTGAAAAGGTCGATTTCATGGACGTAAGCCCCAAGATGGTTGTTTCTGTGGCTACCGCCATGATCCCCTTCCTGGAAAACGATGACGCCAACCGTGCACTGATGGGCTCCAACATGCAGCGTCAGGCCGTGCCTCTTATGATCACCCAGCAGCCCATCGTGGCTACCGGTATGGAATACAAGGCAGCCTGCGACTCCGGTGTCTGCATCCTGGCCAAGAGCAACGGTGTTGTTGAGAATGTGGATGCGGAGAACATCTGGATCCGCAACGATGCCGGTGACGAAGAGCACTATGAGCTGATCAAGTTCATGCGCTCCAACCAGGGCACCTGCATCAACCAGCGCCCCATTGTTGAGCGCGGTGAGCGCGTGAAGGCCGGCCAGGTCCTGGCAGACGGTCCTTCCACCCGCAACGGCGAGATCAGCCTGGGCAAGAACGCCCTGATCGGTTTCATGACCTGGGAAGGCTACAACTACGAGGACGCGGTCCTCATCAACGAAAAGATCGTCCGTGAGGACGTTTACACCTCCATCCATATCGAGGAGTATGAGATCGAGGCCCGTGAAACCAAGCTCGGACCTGAGGAGATCACCCGTGATATCCCCAACGTGGGCGACGATGCGCTGAAAGATCTGGACGAGCGCGGCATCATCCGTGTGGGTGCTGAGGTTTCTGCCGGCAACATCCTGGTCGGTAAGGTCACTCCCAAGGGCGAGACCGAGCTGACCGCTGAAGAGCGCCTGCTGCAGGCCATCTTCGGTGAAAAGGCCCGTGAAGTCCGTGATACCAGCCTGCGTGTGCCGCACGGCGAGTACGGCATCATCGTGGACGTGAAGGTGTTCACCCCCGAAAACTCCGACGAGCTGCAGCCCGGCGTGCGTGAGGTCGTTCGCTGCTACATCGCCCAGAAGCGCAAGATCAGCGTGGGCGATAAGATGGCCGGCCGTCACGGCAACAAGGGTGTTGTTTCCCGCATCCTGCCTCAGGAGGATATGCCCTTCCTGGAAGACGGCACCCCGCTGGATATCGTGCTGAACCCCCTGGGCGTTCCTTCCCGTATGAACATCGGTCAGGTGCTGGAAGTCCATCTGGGCTACGCAGCAAAGGCCCTTGGCTGGAAGGTCATGACCCCCGTATTCGACGGTGCCCACGAAGAGGACATCCGCGATGCCTTCAACCAGGCCCGTGAGGAGAACAGCGGCGATAACATCAAGCCTTATCCCACTAAACTGGACAAGATCATGAGCCCCACCAACGGCCATGTGATCGACTTCTCCAAGATCTCTCTGAATGAGGACGGCAAGAGCATCGTGTTCGACGGCCGCACCGGTGAGAAGTTCGATAACCGTGTTACCGTGGGTTATATGTACTACCTGAAGCTGCATCACCTGGTCGATGATAAGATCCACGCCCGTTCCACCGGTCCTTACAGCCTGGTTACCCAGCAGCCTCTGGGCGGTAAAGCTCAGTTCGGCGGCCAGCGCTTCGGCGAAATGGAAGTTTGGGCACTGGAAGCTTACGGCGCAGCTTATACCCTGCAGGAAATCCTGACCGTCAAGTCGGATGACGTGGTAGGCCGTGTCAAGACCTACGAGGCCATCGTGAAGGGCGAGGATGTTCCGAAGCCCGGCATCCCCGAGAGCTTCCGCGTTCTGATCAAAGAGCTGCAGAGCCTGGGCCTGGATGTGCGTGTGCAGGATTCCAACGGCGACGAGGTAGACCTGAAGCAGAACTTCGACGATGAAGAAGCCGGCTTCGACGTGCGCGACCTGCCCATGGGCGAGGACGTGCTGGTTGACAGCGAGCTCAACAACGATTACAGCATCGAGGAAGGCGACGTGGATGCCGAGCAGGATCCTGACTTCGAGATCCCCGATGACGTATTCGCTCCGGACGAAGGCGACTTTGGAAGCAGCCTTGATCTGGGAGACGAGTTCTGATAACGAGCAGAACCGAATTTCCACACCCATCGAAACAATAAAAAAGGAAGGGTTCGTTTAATGGAATATAACGATTTTGATTCGATTAAAATTGGCCTTGCTTCTCCCGATCAGATCCGCGCATGGAGCTACGGCGAGGTCAAGAAGCCCGAAACCATCAACTACCGCACGCTGAAGCCGGAAAAAGACGGTCTGTTCTGTGAGCGCATCTTTGGACCAACCAAGGACTGGGAGTGCCACTGCGGTAAATATAAGCGTATCCGCTATAAGGGCAAGATCTGTGAGCGCTGCGGCGTTGAGGTCACCAAGGCCAAGGTCCGCCGTGAGCGCATGGGCCACATCGAGCTGGCCGCCCCGGTTTCTCACATCTGGTATTTCAAGGGCATCCCCAGCCGCATCGGCCTGATGCTGGACATCACCCCCCGTCAGCTGGAGAAGGTCCTGTACTTTGCAAGCTACATCGTCACCGATCCCGGCTACACCCCGCTGGAGAAAAAGCAGATCCTCAGCGAGAAGGAATACCGGGAGATGCGGGAGCGTTATGAGGATGAGTTCAGCGCAAGCATGGGCGCTGAGGCCATCAAGGAGCTGCTGGCTGAGATCGACCTGGAAGTTCTGGCAAAGGAACTGCATGACGAGCTGGAAACTGCCAGCGGTCAGAAGAAGATCCGCCTGCAGAAGCGGCTGGAGGTCGTTGAGGCCTTCCGCCACTCCGGCAACCGCCCCGAATGGATGATCCTGGACGTGATCCCGGTCATTCCTCCCGATATCCGTCCCATGGTCCAGCTGGACGGCGGCCGTTTCGCCACCAGCGATCTGAACGATCTGTACCGCCGTGTGATCAACCGCAACAACCGTCTGCAGCGCCTGCTGGAGCTGGGCGCTCCCGACATCATCGTTCGCAACGAGAAGCGCATGCTGCAGGAGGCTGTGGATGCCCTGATCGACAACGGCCGCCGCGGCCGTCCGGTCACCGGCCCCAACAACCGTGCCCTCAAGAGCCTGTCTGACATGCTCAAGGGCAAGCAGGGCCGCTTCCGTCAGAACCTGCTGGGTAAGCGTGTTGACTATTCCGGCCGTTCTGTTATCGTTGTCGGCCCCGAACTGAAGATGTATCAGTGCGGTCTGCCCAAGGAAATGGCTCTGGAGCTGTTCAAGCCCTTCGTTATGAAGGACCTGGTGGAAAAGGGCCTGGCAAACAACATCAAGTCTGCCCGCAAGATGGTCGAGCGTGCCCAGACCGAGGTTTGGGACAGCCTGGAGACCGTGATCAAGGGTCACCCGGTCATGCTGAACCGTGCGCCTACGCTGCACCGTCTGGGCATTCAGGCCTTTGAGCCTGTGCTGGTCGAGGGCCGTGCAATCAAGCTGCACCCCCTGGCATGTACTGCTTTCAACGCCGACTTCGACGGCGACCAGATGGCTGTGCATCTCCCGCTGTCCGTAGAGGCTCAGCGTGAGGCAAAGCAGCTGATGCTGGCCAGCGGCAACCTGCTCAAGCCCAGTGACGGCGCTCCTGTTACCGTGCCTACTCAGGATATGATCCTGGGCAGCTACTACCTGACCATGGTCAACGATGGTGACATGGGCGAAGGCAAGATTTTCCGCAACGAAGATGAAGCGATCATGGCTTACGCCAATAAGCTCATCACCCTGCAGGCCAAGATCAAGGTCCGCCGCACCCGTGAGGTGAACGGTGTTGAGATGTCCAAGATCGTGGACACCACCGTGGGCCGCATCATCTTCAACCAGCCCATTCCTCAGGATCTGGGCTATGTGGATCGTGAAAATCCCGAGACCATGTTCGATCTGGAAGTCAGCTTCCAGGTCACCAAGAAGAACCTGCCTGACATCATCAGCCGCTGCCTGGCCGTTCATGGCACCAAGGCAACCAGCGAAATGCTGGACCGCATCAAGGCTCAGGGCTACAAGTACTCCACCATCAGCGGCATCACCGTTGCTGTGTGCGATGCGGTGATCCCGCCCTCCAAGCCGCAGCTGCTGGAAGAGGCCGATGCTCAGGTTTCCAAGGTCATCAAGCAGTTCAACCGCGGTCTGATTTCCGACGAGGAACGTTATAAGAGCGTTATCGAGATCTGGCAGGAGACCACCAACAAGGTTTCCGAGGCCCTGGCCGAGAACCTGGAAGAGCGCAACCCCATCTTCATGATGGCGGACTCCGGCGCCCGTGGTTCTATGAACCAGATCAAGCAGCTGGCCGGCATGCGTGGTCTGCTTGCCAACACCGCAGGTAAGACCATCGAGATGCCCATTCGTTCCAACTACCGTGAAGGCCTGAACATCCTGGAATATTTCGTTTCCAGCCGTGGCGCCCGTAAGGGTCTGGCCGATACCGCTCTGCGTACCGCTGACTCTGGTTACCTGACCCGCCGTCTGGTTGACGTTTCTCAGGATGTTATCATCCGTGAGGAAGACTGCGGCGCTGCCGAGGGTATCTGGGTGTCCGACATCTACGAAGGCAAGCGTGAGATCGAGAGCTTCCGTGAGCGCCTGATCGGCCGCTACGCCGTAGGTGATGTAGTGAACCCCGAGACCGGCGAAGTCATCGTGCCCGAAGGCAAGATGATGAACCTGTTCGATGCGGAAAAGATCGAGGATGCCGGCATCCATGAGCTGCAGATCCGCAGCGTGCTGAGCTGCCGCTCCAAGCTGGGTGTCTGCGCACACTGCTACGGCTCCAACCTGGCAAACGGCAACCCCGTGCGTGTGGGTGAGTCGGTCGGTGTTATCGCCGCTCAGTCCATCGGTGAGCCCGGTACTCAGCTGACCATGCGTACCTTCCATACCGGCGGTATCGCATCTGCTGAGGATATTACTCAGGGTCTTCCCCGTGTTGAAGAGCTGTTCGAGAGCCGCCGTCCCAAGGCTCTGGCCATCATGACCGAGATCGAGGGTACTGCTCATATCGACGACACCAAGAAGAGCCGCCATGTGGTGGTCAACGGTATCGACGAGAACGGCGCTCCCACCGAGAAGAGCTATCTGATCCCCTTCGGCCAGCGCGTGCGCATCACCGAGGGTCAGCAGCTTGAGAAGGGCGATATGATCACCGAAGGTCATGCATATCCCCACGATATTCTGGCCATCAAGGGCCGCACCGCTGTTGAGAACTACCTGATCGAGGAAGTTCAGAAGGTTTACCGCCTGCAGGGTGTTGAAATCAACGATAAGCACATCGAAGTCATCGTCCGCCAGATGCTGCGCAAGGTCCGTGTGGACGATGCAGGCTCCACCGAGCTGATCGGCGGCGCACTGGCTGACAAGATGAAGGTGGAAGAGGCAAACGACGAGATCCGTCAGCGCATTGCAGCCGGCGAGACCGGCCTGCGTGAGGCTGAGTGGACCCAGGTCCTGCTGGGTATCACCAAGGCTTCTCTGGCTACCGATAGCTTCATGTCTGCCGCATCCTTCCAGGAGACCACCCGCGTTCTGACCGAAGCCGCCATCAAGGGCAAGGTCGATCCGCTGAAGGGCCTGAAGGAGAACGTCATCATCGGTAAGCTGATCCCGGCCGGTACCGGTCTGCCCGAGGTAGAGGCAGAGCTGGTTCGCCACGAACAGGAAGAGCTGGGCCTTTTGCCCGAAGATCCTGAAGAGGACGAAGCAGAAGAAATGGATGAGGAAGAGGCTTAAATAGAAAGCCCCATCCTCACTGCCAAAACGTTTCATTCGATGCCCCCGCAGTTCTGCGGGGGCATCGTTTTTGAAAGGGCAGGGCAGGGGAGACTGGGCCGAAAGGCGTATTTGCCCCTCTGCTTTTGCCTATTCTGCTGTCAAAGTGGGACAAAATAAGAAATTCAGTGAATTAGCCAAGTTTTTTTGGAAAATACTGTTGACATACACAAGTTGAGTGTGTAAAATAAAATTGTTGCGCCACCAGGGTGCAGCTATGCCTTATTCTGATGTTAAGCGGCTTGCCGTTTTAACATAAATAATTTGAAGAAAGGAGAACACAATGCCTACTTTTAACCAGCTCGTACGCAAAGGTCGTGAGGTGTCCGTTCGGAAGTCTACCGCTCCTGCTCTGCAGAAGTCTTACAACTCTCTGGACAAGTCCTACAGCAACGCTCGCAGCCCGCAAAAGCGCGGTGTGTGCACTGCTGTTCGTACCATGACCCCCAAAAAGCCTAACTCTGCTCTGCGTAAGGTAGCCCGTGTCAAGCTCACGAATGGTATCGAGGTCACCTCTTACATTCCGGGTATCGGCCACAACCTGCAGGAGCATAGCGTCGTAATGATCCGTGGCGGCCGTGTTAAGGACCTTCCCGGTGTCCGTTACCACATTATCCGTGGTACTCTGGATACTCAGGGTGTGGCCAACCGCAACCAGGCTCGCTCCAAGTACGGTGCGAAGCGTCCCAAGGCCGGTGCCAAGAAGTAATTAGAACAATGTGTTCTGCCCATCATAGGCTTCCTTTTATATATAAGAGATGCCTCTGGTTGGCATGACGGGAGTTTTAATGCTTTCGAGTACCGATGATATCATTCTGTGAAGGAGGGAAGAAAGATGCCTAGAAGAGGTAATATCGCAAAGCGTGACGTTTTGGTCGATCCGCTTTACAATTCCAAGATGGTCACTCGTCTGATCAACAGCATTATGCTGGACGGCAAAAAGGGCGTCGCTCAGAAAATCGTTTACGATGCATTCGAAATCGTAAAGGAGAAGTCCGGTAACGATCCCCTGGAGATGTTCGAAAAGGCTATGGAGAACATCATGCCCAGCCTGGAGGTTAAGGCTCGTCGTGTTGGTGGTTCCACCTACCAGGTTCCCCTGGAGGTTCGCCCCGAGCGCCGCGAGACCCTGGGCCTGCGCTGGCTCACCGCTTACGCACGCACTCGTAACGAGCGCACCATGTGCGAGCGCCTGGCCAACGAGATCATGGACGCTGTGAATGGTACCGGTAACGCTGTTAAGAAGCGTGAGGATACCCACAAGATGGCCGAGGCCAACAAGGCTTTCGCCCACTATCGTTATTGATCCAGTTCCAAGTTTTAGGAGGTTAACATGGCTAGAGACGTATCTCTGCAAATGACCCGAAACATCGGCATCATGGCTCATATCGATGCAGGTAAGACCACCACTACCGAGCGTATTCTGTACTACACTGGTGTTAACCACAAGATCGGTGAGACCCACGACGGTGCAGCTACCATGGACTGGATGAAGCAGGAGCAGGAGCGTGGTATCACCATCACTTCTGCTGCTACTACCTGCTATTGGAGCCACACGGATCTGCTGAACGATCCTGTTGCTGCAAAGAAGAACCGTCATCGGATCAACATCATCGACACCCCGGGTCACGTGGACTTCACTGTTGAAGTTGAACGCAGCCTGCGTGTTCTCGATGGTTCCGTTACTGTTCTGTGCGCAAAGGGCGGCGTTGAGCCTCAGTCTGAAACCGTTTGGCGTCAGGCTGATAAGTACAAGGTCCCCCGTATGGCCTATGTCAACAAGATGGACATCATGGGTGCCGATTTCTACCGCGTTGTGAAGATGATGCGTGAGCGTCTGAAGTGCAATGCAGTGCCCATCCAGCTGCCCATCGGCAAAGAGGCCGATTTCAAGGGCATCATCGACCTGATCGAGATGCAGGCCGATGTATACTACGATGATATGGGTGTTGACGTTCGCGTTGAGCCCATTCCTGAGGATATGGTTGAGCTGGCAGAGCAGTATCATGCTGAGCTGCTGGAGGCTGTGGCCGAGGGCGATGAAGAGCTGATGATGAAGTACCTGGACGGCGAAGAGCTGACCAAGGACGAGATCAAGGCTGCTCTGCGCCGCGAGACCCTGGCCAACACCGTTGTTCCCGTTGTCTGCGGCACTTCTTACCGCAACAAGGGCGTTCAGAAGCTGCTGGATGCCATCGTAGACTACATGCCCGCTCCTACCGACATCGAGGACATCAAGGGTGTTGATCCCCGGACCGGTGAAGAGACCAGCCGTCCTTCTGACGACAGCGCTCCCTTCGCTGCCCTGGCTTTCAAGATCGCTACTGACCCGTTTGTTGGTAAGCTGTGCTTCTTCCGTGTCTATTCCGGCACTGTTGAGGCTGGCAGCACCGTTTACAACTCTGTTAAGGACAACAACGAGCGTTTGGGCCGCATCCTGCAGATGCACGCAAACCATCGTCAGGATATCGACGTTGTTTACGCCGGCGATATCGCTGCCGCTGTTGGCCTGAAGAACACCACCACCGGTGATACCCTGTGCGATCCCAAGAACCCTGTTGTTCTGGAGAGCATGGAGTTCCCCGAGCCTGTTATCCGCGTTGCCATCGAGCCCAAGACCAAGGCTGGTCAGGAGAAGATGGGTATTGCGCTGAACAAGCTGGCTGAAGAAGATCCCACCTTCCGCACCTGGACCGACGAGGAAACCGGTCAGACCATCATCGCCGGCATGGGCGAGCTGCACCTGGAAATCATCGTTGACCGTCTGCTGCGTGAGTTCAAGGTGGAGGCAAACGTTGGCGCACCTCAGGTTGCTTACCGTGAGTGCATCCGCCGCGCTGCTTCTTCCAACACCAAGTATGCTCGTCAGTCTGGTGGTAAGGGCCAGTACGGTCACTGCATCATCGACATCGAGCCCAACGAGCCCGGCAAGGGCTACGAGTTCATCAACGCTGTTGTCGGCGGTGATGTTCCGAAGGAGTTCATCGCTCCTATCGATCAGGGTATCCAGGGCGCTATGAAGTCCGGTATCCTGGCAGGCTATCCTGTTGAGGACGTGAAGGTCACCCTGAAGGGCGGTTCCTACCACGAGGTCGACTCCTCTGAAATGGCATTTAAGATCGCCGGTTCTATGGCTTTCAAGGATGCTATGGCTAAGGCAGACCCCGCTATCATGGAGCCCATGATGAAGGTTGCCGTCATCGTTCCCGACGAGTACATGGGCGACGTTATCGGCGACCTGAACTCTCGTCGCGGCCAGATCCAGGGCATGGAAGCTCTGTCTGGTTCTCAGCAGATCAATGCTTTCGTTCCTCTGTCCAACATGTTTGGTTACTCCACCGACCTGCGTTCCAAGACCCAGGGTCGCGGCCAGTATTCGATGGAGCCCAGCCACTACGAAGAGGTTCCCAAGAGCATTGCTGAAGGTATCATGGCCGGCCGCAAGAAGGACTAATTCCTTCTTGTGACCGCCAATATATCCAAATGTTAAAAATCTCTTGATTTTTAACGCATCTTCTAGTATTATAACCATAAAGAAACAATGGTTTTAACAAAAGGAGGACTATTAAAATGGCAAAAGCTAAATTTGAGCGTAGCAAGCCGCATATCAACATCGGCACCATCGGCCACGTTGACCACGGCAAGACCACTCTGACCGCTGCTATCACCAAGGTTCTGTCCATGAACGGCGGCGCAGACTTTACCGACTATGCCAACATCGATAAGGCTCCCGAGGAGCGCGAGCGCGGCATCACCATCAACACCTCTCACGTTGAGTATCAGACCGCTACTCGTCACTATGCTCACGTTGACTGCCCGGGCCATGCTGACTACGTTAAGAACATGATCACCGGTGCTGCTCAGATGGACGGCGCTATCCTGGTTGTTTCTTCTGCTGACGGCCCGATGCCCCAGACCCGCGAGCACATCCTGCTGTCTCGTCAGGTTGGCGTTCCCTACATCGTTGTTTTCATGAACAAGGTTGACCAGGTTGACGACCCCGAGCTGCTGGATCTGGTTGAGATGGAGATCCGTGATCTGCTGAGCGAGTACGACTTCCCCGGCGACGACACCCCCATCATCAAGGGTTCCGCTCTGCAGGTTCTGGAGAGCACCTCTACTGATATCAACGATCCCGTTTACGCTCCCATCCTGGAGCTCATGGATGCAGTTGACAGCTACATTCCCACTCCTGACCGTAAGGCTGACCTGCCCTTCCTGATGCCCGTTGAGGACGTGTTCACCATCACTGGCCGTGGTACTGTTGCTACCGGTCGTGTTGAGCGCGGCACCATCAAGGTTGGCGAAGAAGTTGAGATCGTTGGCCTGAAGGACGAGAAGACCAAGACCACCGTTACCGGTCTGGAGATGTTCCGCAAGCTGCTGGATATGGCTGAGGCTGGCGATAACATCGGCGCTCTGCTGCGTGGTATTCAGCGTACCGATATCGAGCGTGGCCAGGTTCTGTCCAAGCCCGGTACCATTCACCCCCACACCAAGTTCCAGGGTCAGGTTTACGTCCTGAAGAAGGAAGAAGGCGGCCGTCACACTCCGTTCTTCAACAACTATCGTCCTCAGTTCTACTTCCGTACCACCGACGTTACCGGCGTCATCACTCTGCCCGAGGGCACCGAGATGTGCATGCCTGGCGATAACGTCACCATGGACGTTGAGCTGATCACCCCGATCGCTATGGACGAGGGCCTGCGTTTCGCTATCCGTGAGGGTGGCCGCACCGTTGGTTCCGGCGTTGTTTCCAAGATCTACGAGTAATCTGAGATCGCGGTAATTCGCATTTTGCGCTCCCCGCTGTAAGGCGGGGGGCGTTTTTTGTCCTTGAAGTGTAAAAACTGCATCGGAAATACAAAAATGTGTGCAATCCACGGCCTATTTTCAGCATAAGTTTTGGTTGCGGGCAAAACTGCGCTTGTGGTATAATACCTTCATAGTGGGCCGCAAGGCCCCTGTTAATCAAATGAAAAAGGATGGGGAAATAATATGAAGCAGGATATGATTGTGATCCTTGATCTGGGCAGTGAAGACAGCCCGAAGATCGCTCGTGAGATCCGTGCACTGGGTGTTTACAGCGAGATCCACCCCAATGATCTGACCGCTGAACAGATTGCAGCTCTGCCTGGCGTGAAGGGCTTTGTTGTCAATGGCGGACCCAACAATGTGGTGGATGGCGAAGAGCTGAAGGTCAGCGCTGCTGTTTTGGAAAGCGGCCTTCCCATCCTGTATGTGGATTATGAGGGTGCCAAGTGCTGGCCCGAGGACGATGCAGAGCGTGAAGCAATGCTGCGCGCTTTTGTCCTGGATGAGTGCAAGGCAGAAACCAACTGGAATATGAAGAACTTCATCGCCGACCAGATCGAACTGATCCGCCGTCAGGTAGGGGATAAGAAGGTCCTGCTGGCACTGTCCGGTGGTGTTGACAGCTCCGTGGTCGCAGCTCTGCTGCTGAAGGCCATTGGCGATCAGCTGGTCTGCGTGCATGTAAACCACGGTCTGCTGCGCAAGGGTGAGCCGGAGCAGGTGGTTGAGGTGTTCCGTCACAATCTGCATGCCAACCTGATCTATGTGGATGCTACCGACCGCTTCCTGGGCAAGCTGGAAGGCGTTGCAGATCCTGAGAAGAAGCGTAAGATCATCGGCGCTGAGTTTATCCGTGTGTTCGAGGAAGAGGCCCGCAAGCTGGAAGGCGTTAAGTTCCTGGGTCAGGGTACCATCTATCCTGATATCGTGGAAAGCGGCACCAAGACCAATAAGGTCGTCAAGAGCCACCACAATGTGGGCGGTCTGCCTGATGATCTGCAGTTCGAGCTGGTTGAGCCGGTTCGTCAGCTGTTCAAGGACGAGGTCCGTGCCTGCGGCCTGGAGCTTGGCCTGCCTGCCGATATGGTTTACCGTCAGCCGTTCCCCGGCCCCGGCCTGGGTGTGCGCTGCCTGGGCGCCATCACCCGTGACCGTCTGGAGGCCCTGCGTGAGAGCGATGCCATCCTGCGTGAGGAGTTTGCAAACGCCGGCCTGAATAAGACCGTGTGGCAGTACTTCACCATCGTTCCCGATATGAAGAGTGTTGGCGTGCGTGATAACGCCCGCTGCGATGAGTGGCCTGCTATCATCCGTGCAGTGAATACCATTGATGCGATGACTGCTTCTATTGAAGAGATCGATTGGCCCATCCTGCATAAGATCACTTCCCGCATCGTCAATGAGGTCCCCGGCATCAACCGCGTATGCTACGACCTGACCCCGAAGCCCACTGGCACCATCGAGTGGGAATAATCGAATAAGTGTTTTAGAGTCCCGGAAAGCCCCCCGAAATACAGGGCTTTCCGGGATTCTTTGTTTTTAGTGGCTGCAAAATGGCTGCATCTGAGCGGATTTTTGTAGCCAGCTGGAAATTTGGATGTTGCCAGGGTGTTGCCATCGTTACAAGATGCCGTTTAGCTGACGGGCAGCCTCTGCCTGTTTGTTGGAGTACAGGTGACTGTAAGTCTCCATGGTAGTTTGTATCCGCTCATGTCCCAGCCGCTTTGCAATCAGCAAGGGAGAGAAGCCGATCTCTATTAACAGACTGGCAAAACTGCGGTAAGTATCAACACATGCATTGCTTGTCGCCTCATAATATGAATAATTGGGTTTCTCTATGGAATCTCCAAAATTATGATTTATGTTGTTCTTATCACACCAGGAAAGGATTTTAGAATATGGACTGTATTTTGAGAACAACAAATCTCTGCAAAAGCTTCAAAGAACAGACAGCAGTCGATCATGTATCACTGAACATTCAATATGGCTCTATCTATGGCTTATTAGGGCCAAACGGTGCTGGAAAATCTACCCTTTTAAAAATGATTACAGGGATTCTTTCTCCAACCTCTGGGGAGATCATGTTCGATGGCCATCGATGGAATCGAAAAGACCTGAACCAAATTGGTGCGCTGATTGAAACACCGCCCCTGTACGAAAACCTGACTGCATATGAAAATCTGACTGTAAAAGCATTGGCATTGGGGCTGCCGGAAAGCCGTATCTGCGAAGTTCTGGAAGTGGTAAAACTCCAGAACGCAGGAAGAAAAAAGGCAAAAAATTTTTCTTTAGGAATGAAACAGCGCCTTGGGATTGCTCTTGCGCTGCTTCCAGCTCCAAAACTTTTGATACTGGATGAGCCTACAAATGGATTAGACCCTATTGGGATACAAGATTTGCGCAAATTGATTCGGTCATTCCCGAAACAGGGAATTACCGTGATTTTGTCCAGTCATATTTTGTCTGAGGTGGAGCAAACAGCAGACCGCATTGGGATTTTGGCAGATGGAAAACTGGGCTATGAATCGGACATCCATAAGAATATCGATCTGGAAGAGATCTTTATGCAGGTTGCTGGCGCAAACCGAAAGGAGGAATAAACAATGCTGGAAGTGGTAAGATCGGAGCTTCTCAAAATGCGCCACACCTTTTCCATAAAGTTGATACTCATTGCACCTTTGACAACGCTGCTTCTTGGATATATTTTAAGCGGGAACTATGCACAACTTTCGACCTATAACTGGTGGTACACCATAATACTGCCTGTTCTGGTTTCTGTGCTGGCTGCAGGCATCATTGTTCGTGAAAAGGACACCGGAATGCAGAACATCCTCTGCCTTCCGATTCCTTTCGCAAAAATATGGTTTGGAAAGGTTCTGGCGCTCACACTGCTGCTTTTTGCAGCGCATCTATTTTTATGGCTGATTACAACTACAATCGGATATGTGACAAGCATGGAAGTTTCTCCGCTCAATGGTTTGATTGGCTGTATGCTGCTGTTTCTGAGCTATCTGTGGCAAATTCCCTTCGTAATGCTGCTCGCCAATTTCATGACCTATATTCCGGTGATTATTTTGTCTGTAAGTGCCAATATAGTTCTTTCTGCTGCAGGCGTGGAGAAAAACTGGTTTTTTCTGAATCCCTTTTCCATACCGGCACGGGTGGTCTGCCCATTTTTCGGAATGCACCCCAATGGACTGCCGCTCGAACCAGGCTCTTTTCTGCTGGACGATGGTGCTGTCCTGCCCGGACTGCTGACCAGTTTTGTGTCGGCACTCTTGATTGGTTTTCTTGGTTTCCTGAGTTTTTTGAAAGGGCACACAGAAACATGACTGAATATCGATGTTATCTAAAAAGTGACTTCTACAAATTGCGGCGGTCCTGCTTCTTTTGGGTGCACCTGATTTTTCCCATTTGTGGTGCCGCTCTGATGCTGCTTTTTGCCGCTGTTTCCAGCAGCAGCAACCGAAACAAAGCGGCAGCCTTTGCACAGGTCATCGCTATTGCATATTCCTTTGTGGTCTCTATTGTCTGCCAAATTGTTGCAGATCAAGAAATGCGGGCAGGGAATTTTCAAAATATATTGACATACCCCAGTCGAATCAAAGGAATTCTTTCCAAGTTGACCTGGCTGTTATGTTCGGGTTTTGCTGCTGCCCTAATAGGCACGATGCTCTTTGGAGTTTGTTTTCCGCTGGTAACTGGAACGAAAGTTCCCATGGGGTTTTTCCTTTTTGTCCCTCTCATTCTGTGGACCAGCAATCTCTTTCTGTATGGGCTGCATCTGCTTTTTGCAATTCGCTTTGGTTGGAATGTTGGAATCAGCCTGGGTGTCATTGGAAGTTTATTGTCAGCTCTTCTTCAAACCGGGTTGGGTACTGGAATTTGGTATATCATTCCTTACGGATTTGGTGTTCGTTTTTCGGAAAGCGTAATTGCTTGGCTTTACCATATTCCGGTAGCTGGAGCAACAGAAATTCAATTTGGAATTGGTTCTTACATCGTTGCTTTTTGTGTTATAATGGTAACTCTAATAGTATGGTTTTCAAAATATAGCGGTACACATGTCGAATAGTACAGGAGGGATCAGCTATGGGCTGTTTTGGAAATGTTTTATGGTTTATTTGCGGCGGATTATGGCAGGGCCTTTCGTGGACCCTTACTGGGATTTTGTGGAGCATTACCATTATTGGTATTCCCATTGGGCAGCAGTGCTTCAAGTTTGCGTTCCTTGCTTTTTTCCCTTTTGGAAAAGAAGTGCAGTACGGCGGCAGCACTCTTTCGGTGATGGCCAACATTTTTTGGATGATCTTCAGTGGAATCCCATTGGCGGTCGCTGCATTTCTGAACGGGTTATTGTTATGCTGCACGATTATCGGCATTCCATTTGGTCTGCAATGCTTTAAGATTGCAAAACTGGCGTTGTGTCCCTTTGGTGCGGTCATCATTTGATACACAAAAGGCGGGAGAGGCAGTATGGCGAGAGTTTTGGTAGTTGACGATGAGCCGGCGATGCTCCAGCTGATTCGCCGGGTGTTGGAAAAAGATGGACATATCTGCACAATGGTATCGGACGCACCCAATGTTCCAGCCATGAACTTTTCAAAATTCGACTTGATTTTGCTGGATGTTATGATGCCGGGGCTGGACGGGTTTGAAATATGCCGTCAGATCCGATACCGCGTGGACTGCCCCATCATCTTTCTGACCGCAAAAACACAGGAAAATGATATCGTACAGGGATTGGGCTTTGGAGCGGATGATTATATTGCCAAGCCTTTTGGAATGGCGGAGCTTCGGGCCAGAGTCAATGCGCACCTCCGGCGGGATATGCGGGAAAAGAAAAATTCAGTTTCAGTTTCCGGTGTGCTATTTCAGCTGAATGCAAAAGAGATTGAGATCGACGGACAAAAGCTGCCTTTGACAAAAGGGGAATATGAGATCTGTGAATACATGGCGCTTCATCACGGACAGACGTTTACAAGGGAGCAGATCTATGAAGCGGTGTTTGGATATGACGGCGAAGGCGACAGCTCGGTGATTTCCAGTCATATCAAAAATATCCGTGCAAAACTGGCAGTTTTCAGCCTGTCTCCAATTGAGACCGTTTGGGGGGTAGGGTATAAATGGGTGTAAAAAAACTACATACGATATTTCTTCAGTATGTAGCCATTCTGGCTCTAGCCATTGTTGCGGTGATCGGAGTTAATTTTGGAGGGTATATTCTTTGCGTGAACACTGGTCTGATTGTTCCGCTGAGTCAGAAAAACACAGCCATCGAGGCGGCTGAACAGATGCTTCAGGAAGCTGAAGCTGTTAAAAAAGAGAGCATTCCATTTTTTTGCGACTATGCGGTGTTCACAAATGATGGAGAATACACTGGTGGTTCCATTTCTGAGGAGAAAAGTGTTTTGATCTGGGAAGACTGTGTGAAGAATGGACGATCAAGTGACGATACCCATCTCTACACGGTGATCGAGCGGCCACAGGATGTATTGGTTTTGCAATACAGAACGGCTGCCCAATTTTCCGATCCCACACTGCGCCGCATCTTTCCCTCTGCAGATATTGTACTGATCGCGGTCATTGTTTTGGAGATCCTGTGCTTCCTGATGGTGATTTCTTATCTGTTTGGAAAGTACCTTAGCAAGCGGATGGATAAATTATTGGCGGCTGCACAAAAAATTGAACAGAAGGACTTAAATTTTACAGTAGAAAAGAGCAGAATCGTTGAAATCGACCGGGTATTGGATGCGCTGGAGCACATGAGGGCTGCGCTGCAACAGTCCCTTGCAAAGCAGTGGCATGATGATAAAATGCGGCAAGATCAGCTTTCTGCGCTGGCGCATGATTTGAAAACACCGCTGACGATTATTCGAGGAAATACCGAACTGCTTTTGGATCTGCCTCTTTCCCAAGAACAGAAAGAATGTGCCGATTATATTGAAACAGGTACGATGCAGATGCAGGGCTATGTTCAGACTCTGATCGAAGTCACCAAATCCTGGGAAAGCACCCAGCTGAATTTGCAAAGAGTAGACACTGCTTCTTTTTTACAGGAAGTCAGGAAGCAGATCAGTGGCTTATGTACTGTCAACGGCATTACCCTCTGCTGGGATTGCAAGCAGTATCCTGCCACAATTTTAGTGGATCGTGATTCGTTGATACGTGCGTTGATGAATGTACTTTCCAATGCAGTAGAACACGCTCCCCTGGGCGGCGAAGTTACTCTGACAGTAGCAGAATGCGAAAGCATGCTGGATTTTATCATAACAGATACAGGACGAGGATTTTCCGCTGAGGCACTAAAACACGGAACAGAACAGTTTTTTATGGAAGATGAAAGCCGTAGTTCCAGATCCCATTATGGAATTGGGCTGTACATGGCTGATGCGGCAGCACAAAAGCACAATGGGCAGCTGCGTTTGGAGAATTCTGAGGAAACAGGCGGTGCAAAAGTTACCTTGAAAATTCCAATTTGACTTTATGAGCGGCAGGTGCGGTGAAGATGGCTGCGATCCGGTTGATTCCTAAGGATGCAAAAAAACAGCAGACAAGAGATACAAAGCAAATCGAGTAGAGGATGTTGAAAAAGAATGAAACAAATATTTTTGGTTGAGGATGACCTCAGCCTGATCAACGGACTTTCCTTTGCACTGAAAAAACAGGGTTACAGCGTGGAGGTTGCCCGCACAAGTGCAGAAGCTGGGAAACTTTGGCCCAGCGAAAATTACGATTTGGTTGTGCTGGATGTGTCCTTGCCGGATGGGTCCGGCTTTGA